>JBGSVD010000290.1:0-4856 GCA_041753135.1 Planctomycetaceae bacterium | reverse complement strand
ATTTATCGAGCGAAGCGTGAAACTGATAGTGAAGATTGCGAGGGATTTTCTTCAATGTCTGATCGGCTGCTCCACCGAGGTATTTCGGAAATGGATGGTGTTTTGGCCAAACGCGACTAACTGGACACGGCAACCCCGTATTGTGCGCCAGCACACCGAGTCCCGACACATGATACGCATGGCTTCTGTGGACTTCGAGATTGAAAACGGTTTCGCGAGTCGGACGCTGTGATCTTGCCGTCAGCGTGGATTGGCCGTTGAGCGTTCTGACGACCTCATCAAGCTGCAGGTCTCCGGCGGGGATCCAGGCGTGGCGGGTTTCGGAGTAGAGCGGATGATTAGCGGTGACCCCGAGTGTTTCCTCGGTGCGGTCATCAAACGTCAGATCCCAGACCGTGGCATTGCGATGCCGGATCGTGCCGGTCACGATGCTCATCCCCGGCCGCGTTTCCCGAGAATCCACATCGCACGGCCCAATCGCGTCGCCCTATCGCCCAATTTATTGTCGTCAATCGTTAGGCTGGCAAAATCGACCTTGATGCCATGCGCTCATTTTCATCGAACTTGGATCACACATTAGGCCAGTGACTTTTTGACGCCAAGTTTTAATCCATTGGCAAGGATTCTTTTGTGTCAGATCAATCATGCGCTGAAAATGTGGCCTCCATGCTTCAGTAGCCAAATAGCCGTTCTTTACAGCCAGTTCGAAGACAAGATAAATCACTCCGCAAAAGTATGCAGATTTCGGGCACTCTGGGTCGCTACAAAGACGAACAAACGTTTCAAATTCAGTTAGCGATGGGCTGGAAGCGAGTAGAAAATCAAAATCCTGAACAGGTTCGGCGGAATTCGCGTCGTACGCCCACCACTCAATTTCTGACGTATTCCAATTGCCCGGATCATTTTGCATTCTTAGTATCCAAAAGGCCCAAGGTTCCCTTTCATCCATGCGGACTCAATCGACATTGTAGTCTTATTGAAGAACATCTGAATGGTACGGCCTTTCACATCGGCCTCTAAAGTCAAGATCTCCTGTCCGACTAGCGGCCCGTCTTTGTAGACTTTGCGACCTACGATTCTGTCGGCCTTCCGGTACGCGTCGCGTATTGCTGATTCAATCCTTTCCTTTGACCAATTGCTTGGGAAAATATCTTTTGGAGCACCCGCTCGAAGCGTTTGATGAAATGTATTTCCACCAGCCGTGTGCCGATCAAGAATGTGATCCAAATCTATAGGAACTTTCTTGTGAGAGGGATAATTGATCGGTCGTCTAAAGCATTCCAGAATATTGTTGTTATGCGCCAGCACCCCGAGTCCGGACACATGATACGCATGGCTTCGGTGGACTTCGAGGTTGAAGACGGTTTCGCGAGTCGGACGCTGAGTTCTTGCCGTCAGCGTGGAATGGCCGTTGAGCGTTCTGACGACTTCATCAAGCTGCAGGTCTCCAGCGGGGATCCAGGCGTGACGAGTTTCGGAGTAGAGCGGATGATTGGCGGTAACTCCGAGTGTTTCCTCGGTGTGGCCATCGAACGTCAGATCCCAGACCGTCGCATTACGATGCCGGATCGTACCGGTCACAATGCTCATCCCCGGCCGCGTTTCTCGAGAATCCACATCGCACGGCCCAATCGCCAGAACCGTCGCCTCGCCCGACAGCCCGATCTCATGCAGCCCGATATCGATCGAGCCACCAACCGCCGCTCCCGTCCCCTGCAGCCACCACAACGGACGAATCACCGACAGTTCCGCAATACTGCCATCCGGCTTCGGCATCTCCAGATCAATCGTCCGACACAACAGCCGAGTCACATCGGATTGCTCGGTCGAGACTCTGGCTCAAATCAGCACGACATCCCCAGGTTCAAATCCCATGAACTGAATATCTTTGCAGAACCAGCGAATACAGTGCGACAATTCGTCGAACGCGCAGTATTCTGGAACGGTTTCGTCATAGGAAACGAAGAAATCAGGAGTAAACATCAGCTCATCCGAAAAGTTCATCTCAACTCTGGACACTGACATGAACCGAAACCTCATTCGACCTTTCTGACGATCGCTGGAGTATGCAAATTCTACATGCATATGAACACGGTCAGCCTCGCTCTCATCCAAATGAAGACTAATGATTCGTGAGCAGTTTGAAAAATCGAACAAAGGATCCACTTCCAATGCTTCAGTTCGCCATTTCATATCTCGAATTCCTCGAATTTCGGCATTTATTGATCAACGCCAAAGAAGCCCGGAAGATGACCTTTGAACCACTCTTTCCCCACTTGAGGCCAGAGTTCGTTTCGTAAATGGTAGTGAGGATCCGGATGGGGCATGCCGGTACTGGGGTGCGGCGAAAAATCAGTTCGCCCTTGTAACCGCCCGAATCGGTCGTAGTGCCCAACTGTTGGGTCAGTATACTTTCCGTCTGTGGACAGCTGAGATCGCACATTGGTCTTGATTCCCGGTGTAACCTGCCTCGGCATATTCCCCTGCCAGTAACGTCGGTACCGAGCTGCCTCTTCAGCGTTCATCAGCTTATCAAATGTGTACTTGTCCCCTGCATTATGCACCAACACGCCGGATTCACCAACGAAGTACACATGCTCGCCGTCGACTTCGAGGTTGTAGACGGGGAGTTGTTCGGCGATGGGTTCGGTTCATTCGAGCGTCGTGGTGCGACCGTCGGCGAGGCGGAGGTGTTCGCCGGGGTTGAGTGATCCGGCCTGCACGAAGTCCTGACGGTCTTCACTCCAGAAGGGATGATTGGCCGTCGAACCAATAGGATTCGCTTCCCCCGCAATGAACAGGTTCAGCACTTCGCCCGAGGAATGCTCAAACGTGCCCGTGACCAGACGGCCTTCGCCGAGGATGTCAGAAGGACACGGTCCCGTCTTCTGCAGACTCGCCCAGTCGGCGATGCCGAGTTCTTCAAACTCCAGCCAGACCTGACCGCTGTCGTTGCGTTCGACCGACTCAATCCACGCCAAGGTAGGTCCTGCTTGCCGAGCAGGACTTTGGCCGAAAGGCAAACCTTGGGCGACGCTGTGACGCCAAAATCGGGGCCGACGTCATGAAATCACGTGCACACATGCTCGCGACAAGTCGCGAAGTCCTTTCCGGCAGAAAGGACCTACCTGAGGCCATTTGGCTTGCTCATCAGGAAGCGATGAACCCGCCAAGTGTTCGGATCAAACTCCCCAAAGTCTCCCGCAGCTTGTCCTGGCGTTTGCGGATTGTCGGCGAAAACCTTGTAACCCGCTGGCTGGATCTCGCGGATCGCGACGGTCTTGTATTTCAGTGTGGCTGGTGTTGCTACCGCTTCGGCCACGGCAGATGAAGTAGCAGAATCGAACGACTTGCTGCCGAAGCCAAGCCAGAGGCCGAGCAGGATGCTGGAAACGCACAAGCCTCGCATACAAATCTGAATCATCGTGAGATTCCTCCAACGAAATCGTCCACGTCCCTGAAATGTGCCGTGACATATCATCCTGTTGCGAAGACAGAACGATTTCGCGACAAAAGTCTGATGCCGACACTCAAGAGATTTGTTGGCTCGTCAGTAGCTGCAATGAAACCAGAATCTGAAGTGGGTGGAACAATCGATCGCGAAAGCAGGCTGTTAAAATTCGACTACTTTTCTTCCATGCGTGTGACAACGTCGGTGTAGATGTTGAGTCTCGCCAAGAGCAATCCGTGTAGTTCGTTTGCCGTTTCCCGTGCCTCAGCTGCTTCTCCCGCGTCGAACAGCCGCACAACTTCTGATGCCAAGTCGACTAAATTGGCGAGCGAATCACCTTGAATTACAATACCAGGAAATCGTCTGTCCTCAACGTGGACAATGGGACCATTAATGACATCTTCAACGAGTAGCACAGTATTGCTCATATCGAATTCTCAAAGCCCTGGGCCTGGTGAAAAAATAATGTGAGGTAATGTAGGGTCGAGCGATTTAGTGTTTTCATTGAAAATGTCCATTCCTGTTTCGCCGCGTTGAAAAGCCTCGGTGCATGGTACTGGGGCTACCGTGCAGCGGCTTACTTGTTCCACTCTGTCGTTTACGTTTAACTGCATCGCCGGGTTCCACTGGCGACTGCTCTATCGGCACAGATGTCCGATTTGTCATGGGCTGCCAGACCATGAGTCATGATGTCCTCCGAGATTCAAGCTTCGTGGGAGTCAAGTCGAATCAACTGATCGGCGGCGGCCCGCGGCGGTCCCCCTCAGGAGCGAGACTATTCTATCGCTCGGAAACAGTTCCGTCTGCGAATACAATGCGACTCCGAACGATTTTTCCCGTGACATCGTAGTCATTGAAAAACTCTTGATCGATGTCACCATCGGGGTTGTATATTTGACCTACGACGCGGCGAATCCCTTTCTCCACACGTAAAGATACATCTTCATCGAGGATGTCGTGAAGTTCTTCGTAGTAGGCGAAAAGATTGATATTTTCTTCAGCAACGAGTCCGTCAGCAGCGTCAAATCCTTTAAGTACCACGACGGCTTTTGGCGATATCGTCCTCTTTCTCGGATTCATAACAATGATCTTTCTTATCAGTAGCCTGACTCTTTGACAGCCTGCAAGAAATCATCCAAGTATTTAGCGTAGGCTCCACCGTCGGCCGTCTTGTAGAACTTGGTCAGGTCCTTGATTACTTCTGCCCGATCCACATTCTTGAACGCTGACGCAGTGTGTGCTCGGGCGTACTTCCCGCCCATCCATTTATCGAGCGAAGCGTGAAACTGATAGTGAAGATTGCGAGGGATTTTCTTCAATGTCTGATCGGCTGCTCCACCGAGGTATTTCGGAAATGGATGGTGTTTTGGCCAAACGCGACTAACTGGACACGGCAACCCCGTAT
>JBGSVD010000289.1:0-2471 GCA_041753135.1 Planctomycetaceae bacterium | reverse complement strand
CGCAAGCCGTCCGGTGAGCCAGCATTTTGCAGGCACTCACCGGACGGCTCGCGCCGTGCCGCTACTTTTTGAACGGTATTGCGGTTAAACGAAAAACATCTCCATCGCGACCGTTTAGAGTATAAACACCCGGGATGACTTCTTAGTGGCAAAATGCAATTGTGTTTTTGATCACGGATAGCACAGATTTCACGGATAAAATCGCAGGCACAGCGTCGCGTTAAGCCTGAACATCCGCCCCAACATGGCGCTGTCCCGCTAAGTCTTCTCACGGCATGCTCATCCTTCGTTTGGGAGGGTCGGACGCGATTCGCGGCCGGGCAGGGCGGGTTGAAGGAAATAATCGAACAGTGCGGCCCTCCCTTTGGGAGGGTGAAATAGAACATTCACTTCATCCTCCCTCTGGGAGGGTCGAAAACGAGCGACAGCGAGTTTTCGGGGAGGGGCGTGGTAAATGCGTTCACCTGAGACGCCTGATATTGCCATGCTCAGCCCTCCCCTCGCTGCGCTCGACCCTCCCAAAGGGAGGGTGAAAAAACGAGGTGCTCCGCGCGGGTGAAATATCATTTTGTGTGTCCCCTAATCAGCGGACAAGGAACTGCGTTTGGTAGTTCATTTCTGGCGGAAAGGACTTCTGCCCGAAAGCGCAACGTTTTTACGCGTGATTGAGCGAATTGATCAGATTCACACAAGCCACGGCAAGCCTGGAAGTTCTCCGCGGCAAGAGATTCGTGCAAAAGCTCCGCACTGCATCCCCTGAAGCCAACCACCTCTGTATTACTAGACACGATATTCGTAGTCACTACAATCAAAGAGTTGTAATCCAGTGGACACTTGGTCGAGAATGTAAAGGCCTATTTGGGACTTCAATGGCGCCTCGTTTTGGCAAAGATTTTCTCGTGAGGAACATGTATGAAAGTGCTCGTTACTTTCGCGTCGCTCATTGCCGTCCTTTGCTGCGAATCATTATCCGCTGATTTGATTCGCTACGATTTTTCAGGTTCGCCTGGGAATCAATCTTTCAATCTTGCCACAATTCTTGATCCGCACGTCACCGCAGGGACATTGTTCCGAGGATCTGGGCTGAGCTCTAATACAACCCAAAATTCAATCAATTCTTCAGGATGGTCTCTTACAGCGTCGATCGATCCGAACGACTACTATTCGTTCTCACTGGCACCGAGTGCCAACTATCAAATGAGCCTTTCGTCGCTGAGCTTTCGCGAACGAAGATCTTCGACAGGTATTCGCGAATTTCAGATTCGCTCGAGTCTCGATGGATTTTCCAGTATCGTTCCTGGATCAGTGATTTCAATTCCTGATGTCGACACCGAACGGGATCAAACGATCAGCCTTGGAGGAACTTTCAGCGGACTGACAAGTGCGGTGGAGTTTCGTATTTATGGTTACAATGCAGAAGGTACAACTGGTACATGGCGATTGCAGAATCATTCAACATTGGGCGGGTTGTTCATTGATGGAACAACGACAGCCGTTCCAGAACCTGGCAGCTCGCTCGTCCTGGCCGCCACGGGATTTGCGTTTGTCGTATGGCGAAGAACAAGGCGACTGGCGAGACCAACGTAATCTGAGAAAAGCCGACTGCTTCACTTGCTTCATCGACACCCCAGAGTAAATCGATTGAGTGCGCTTCAGTTTGCTTCTTTTCAGATCCAACGGACGCATTCGGGCCGACGGATTCGATGGGGGCAGAATTCAAAACCACCGGCCTACAGCAACTCAACGTCCGCTTCGTCGACGATCACCGATGCGCCTTGTTGCATGAAGTTGACGATGACTGTCAGACGATGCTGGGAGTGGACTTTTGAGATCGTGCCGCGGAGGCCCTTCATGGCGCCCGTTTTGACGATGGCGGCTCGGCCAATTAAGGGCTTCGGTTCCGGCTGGACGTCGTTGCCTTTTTCCAGCACAAGGCGAATGCGTTTCAAGTCGTCAAGCAGCTGCTCGGTTTCTGTCACCGGAAGACATCGTGAGATACAGCCGGTCGATACGGCATTATGCCGTGCAACTTCATCGCCTCGAATGAAGACATAGCCCGTGAACAGCGGAATGAAGCTGGTGCGAATGCGTCCCTGTGGTGAACGCTTACGATGCTGCACCAACGGGCCATAATGAGCGATGTTGAGCGGCCGCAGTTTCCGCATCAACTCCTTCTCATGCCTTGCCAGCGTGTACAACGCGAACCACGATTCGTCGACTCCCGCTGCCGGTTGATCCAGCAACGTTTCGGGAAACATATCGGGTTCTTTTGCAAGGATTGGCATGGAGTTTTCGGTGCTCAGTTTTCAGCCAGTTGATGTCTGTCGTGGATCATGCGAAAGATCCGAGGAAAGAAGTTTAAACTTGAAACGGTCCCGACGGAGATGTTTTCTGTTTAACCGCAATACCGTTCAAAAAGTAGCGGCACGGCGCGAGCCGTCCGGTGAGTGCCTGCAAAATGCTGGCTCACC
>JBGSVD010000288.1:0-32165 GCA_041753135.1 Planctomycetaceae bacterium | reverse complement strand
TACGTAGTCAGGAATTGAAAAACCATGAAAGGAGTCAGATATGAATGAGATCAAAAAGAAACCCGCAACAGCGCCCGTGAAAACATGTCGCCATGGAGCCATCGCCGCATCCATCTGGAAACGGCAGGCCACCAGTGGCTTCGAATACTTCGACTTTACGCTGAGTCGCTCGTGGAAAACTGCGGCCAGCGATCGTGAAGGCTATTCCAGCAGCTTCTTCGTGAGGAACGCCGAAGAATTGCAGGCGGTGATTCAGGAAGCCGCCGACTGGATTGAAAGCCAGCAAGCCAGCCTGCAGGAAAGCAACGACTTCAAGGCCCAGACGATCCTGCAGAAAGCGGCATAGACGGGGATGGACCGCTTTCTCACCAGATAGCGGTCTACCATGTCTCAATCGCGAGTTGTGACATTGATGACCTCTCGTTACCGAGTCCAGTCTTCAAATCTGAGGCCCGGAATTCTTGAGTAGTCGATGGTGTTACGAGTCAACAGCAGTGCGTTTTCGCACAAACACGATGCTGCAATCTTTAGATCCATGGTGCCGATGCGGATTTTCTGGCGTCGAAGTTCAATGAATCTTTCTGCCGCCAGCTCGGAGAAATCTAGGAGCGGAATAGAGCAGTAAAGTTGCAAATGCTTTCGGAGTCGCGAATACGCATCAACCTGCTTTTTGACATCCGAAGTTCTTGCCAGCAATGCCATCCAGCCCCGCATCTGCTCCTCATAGCTGGCGATCGAAACAACAATCTTCCGATCTGATGCTTCCGCCAGTCGAGACCGCAAATTGGCGGACTCCTCACTGCCCCATTCAAGGCAGCTCAAATGGTCGGTGTCCAGCACGATCATTCGCCCGCTACCTCAGGCTGATCGGCTTTGCGAATTTCCGCCCCAAGTTTCATGGCTGCAGCGTAAACCTGATCGTCCTTGAACGCTCCCGCTACGCATTCCCACCACGGCTGTGCGTTCGTCTCCGGCCGTGCATTGCTTTCCAGCTGACGAACCTTCTGTTCGAGTTGCATAATTCGTTCTTCAACACTTCCCGACGACATGACCCGACTCCTTCTGGTGAAACTTTCACTTCTGCATTATCGGAGAATCCGGCCTCTCGCGACAAGCCGAAAATTTCAAGGCCCGTTGACCACCCTTCTGCCAGCTCACACAACTGATATCGCGTTCCAGCTGACGTCGCAGACGGTTTATTGACGGACCGCAATCATACTGACTGCGGTCCGTGGTTTACTGCGTTCGAAGAAGCGACTTGCAAATCGCTGATTAAGGACGGTCTCTTAAGACTCCGGAGGCGCAGGAGGCGCGGGCGCCGGTTCAACGTCTTGATCGAAGTTTGTGTAAGATTCGGGACGAATAATTCTGCCTCCGGCATCCAGACTAAGAAACTCCGAAATGTCTTCACCAGGCGGAAGCGTGGCGATTCGCTCCTCAATCGATGACACCATCACCGTATGAACCACGTCGCGTCCATTGCTGTCCGTTGTTATTTCCGTTTGCGGGTGCATGACTTCGACGCAGTACTGAATCACTTGAGAACCATCATCCATCGTTTCGATCAGAGAATACGGAACATCGTCCGAAATAAATTCGTCGGGTGACTCGGCGTTGGCTGTGTTTCGAGGAACATGAGAATGCTCGGAGTTCCCACAACCGGAAACGGCAATGCCCACAAGAACGGAAAACAAGAGCTGTGTTCGCATCGGACTGATCTCCCCAATACTGAAAGGCTAAACTGGTTATGCGACCGCCGGATCGACAGCCTGTTCGTGATGGACTCAATTTCCTTCGTTGAGTTCGTCTCAGTCATGTCGAATCCGTGTCGATGGAGAGACGTCGAAACATCGTGCAGTCTGCGCAGGCGCTGGATGAATTGTTGAAATTGAACAAAAACGGCTTGGACTGGACTCTACGTGCCACAGGCCGGAGCGCTCAGACTGTGAATCTGCTCAAACTGATCCATCAGCACCATCTGGCGGTAGACCTCAAACGCCTTGCCGCCTTTGCCACTGGCTTCGAGGTAAAGTCGTTTCTTCATGGTGTCGGCGGCGTCCAGAGCTTCCGTTTCAAAGGCATCCTGTTCGCTCGGCGACATGGCCTCCCAAAACGCCATAAATGCCCGCTGTCGGGAATCTTGTCGTCGGATTGCCAATCGCTCCCGCTTCGTTCGAACGTTGCTCTCTGCTTGTTTTTGGGCTTCTCGTGACTGCTGGCGTTCGAGTCGCTGAACGGAACTTTCGAATCCCGGTGGTAACGCGATCGCTGAGGGATTCCTGATCGATTGCACCAGAAATCCGGGGCCGCGCGGCTGGCCTCGGTTGTTGTACCAGTCGTAAAGCTCCAGCATCTCGCGAATGCGATTCGATGGCTGAGACAATGACAGTTCCTCAGCCGAGGCGGGACCGATGCCCCTCTTCACCAATTCGCGTTCCAGATTCTGTGGGTTGATGGCTGGCTGCAGGACTGACGGCGCGGACACAGATGTGATCACTGATGTCGCGGAGGGTGAAATACTCTCGCGGCTCCGTTTCGCTCGGCGTTCGAAGACCACCACCCATTTGCCCATGCCGTCCTTGCGAAAGCGATCTTCCGGCAAACGAGGTTTCAGATCCCAGACTCGCTCCAGTTCTTCGATGCCCTTCAATAATGTTCGCTTCATCTGAGCCGTGTTGTAATTGGCGGCCAGTCGCACTTTTCTGAGTCCCAGTTCCAGCAGATCAATTTCCACACGACTGCTGTGGTAGAAGCGTTTGTCGAGAAACCGATAGAGGCGTTTCGCCACCGGGCTTGTCAGGCGACAGTACAGGTTCCAGTCGAGCTGCTTCAGGTATCCTGACTGAAAGCTGCGGAACAGTACTTCGTTCCAGACGAACCGTGAACAGCCGGAAGCTGCTTTGCCCTGAATGACTTCTCGCCGATAGATCACCAGATTGTCGAAGACACCAAAGTCGCGATTGACCCAACTCTTCTGTTCATGATCGTAGAACGCTCGATCGGAAAAGATCGACAGGCCCTTCCAACGACGCAGCGATGTGGCGACGCGTTCGTAGTTGCGACTTTCATCCGCCCAACCCAGCAGCCGCAGAATCTCATATCGACTGAAGGAGACTTCTCGGGTGGCGAAGTCATTCAGGCGGCTGAGCTGGATGCAGGCCAGGAGCACGTCGTCATCTTTGGAGGTGGGCAGGCCGTAGCGGTCGGATCCGGACAGGGTCAGCCGCCTGGGCAGGTATTTGTTCTGTTCTCGATCAAAGACCGTGTCTTCCAGCACGACGGTTTTGGTTCCGTCAAGGAATCGGTCGGAAATGGCTGCCAGTGGAAACTCGGCCAGATTGAGTTCATCCACGGCGGATTGGTTTTGAAAAAGGGGTCTGGAACTCTCTGGCACCGGCCTGTTCGCGATGCTTGCGGGTGCCTCCAAAGTTCCATACCCCTTTTTCACTGATGAGTTTTCTTTCACGCACTTTTCACATTGAACAACAACCTTCCTGTGTTGTTGTTTATCTATTTAAATAACAAATTAGGGGGGTGAAATTCGCCCATCGTTTCAGGTACTTGTGACCGAAAAAGATGTTTCGTTGTCCGGTAACTGAGCCCCAAAACGTGTTTCATTGTCCGGCAAACCGTGTTTCGTTTCACGGTACTTCGCACACGTGAATGTGTCTCATTGTCCGGTATTCCACGAGTGTCTCATGGACTTGTTCCACCAACTTCGAACCCAGCAAATGCTTCCCCCTATTTCCCTGAGGCAGAACATCGCAGGTTCCATCGTTTTGCGCAAGAAAATTCTGCAATCGTGCTGGCCGGCATGCTGGCTTGTCACACATTCCCCGGCGAGCGGAGGGTGTCAGCCCACCGGTACAGTGTCCTCTTGATCGAGGACAAATAAGTACCGGCCAGTTGACACTGGCCGCTCGCCGAATTATCCAGCAAAAAAAGCTTGCCAGCTGACCGGCAATCGTGCTTTATTGCCAGCATGATTATTTCATTGGTCAATTCAAAAGGGGGAGTCGGCAAGTCGACGCTTGCGGGCAATCTGGCTGGCTGGCTTGCAAGCCATGGACGTTCGGTGATTCTTGCGGACTGTGATACGCAACAATCATCCAGCGAATGGATCGCGGAAGCACTGCCCGACATTCAGGTCGTGTGTCTTGCCAACGCCGATGCCGTTCTGGACGAACTTCCATCGCTGGCACAGGAAGCCGACTTTGTCATCGCAGATGGGCCCGGCAGTCAGACTGAAACCAGCCGAGCTCTTCTGATGTGGGCGGATCTGGCCATTCTGCCCTGCAAGGCCAGCATGTTCGAAGCCCGAGCTCTCAATAAGAACACGGCATTCGTTCGTCAGGCTCAGGCCATTCGTAAAGGACCACCAGAAGTGATTGCCGTACTCAGCATGGTCGGCCGCGAATACCGGCTGACGCGTGACATGCGGGAAGCCGCTGCGGGGCTCGGGCTGAAAATCGCCGAAACTCCGATCACGTTACGGCAGGCTTACGCAGATGCTCCGGGGCAGGCGACGTTCGTCTGGAACATGGGCTACGCAGCACGCGGAGCTGCCGAAGAGATTGAACAGTTGTTTCGGGAACTGTTTCCTGAGATTGCGGCGGTCAGTCACTCTGAACGTGCAACTGCCGTCGCGAACCGAAAACCGTAAACTCAAAGGAGCCTCGTCAACAATCATGGCAGAAAGAAGAACACTCACCAACGCAATCCATACCGTCCCCAACGCTGATCCGGAGGTCGTGCGAGCTTTTGTCACGCAGGAAGCCAAGCCGGCACCTTTATCGTCAGACGGTGCAAAGCCACCGACGGTCGTATCGGCATCGTTTCAACCAGTCGGCCTGATCCCCATCACAGTTCGACTGCGTCCGGAAATTGCCGGAGCCCTCAAACGCGCCTCACTGGAACGCCAACTCGCCGCCGCCGACTTTTTCAGTCAGCAGGAAATCGTCGAACGCGCGTTGGCTGCATGGTTGCGTGAAAATGGCTGCCTGAATTCGTAATTCGCCGCAATTGAATTCCATTGTTGGAACGGAAACGAGTAAAATTGAAAACCTCGTGAATGCAGAGCATTCGGAGGAATTGCTTCCTCGTTTCCGGCCAGGCAAGATTCATCCACGTTCGTTAGATTTCAGTGGGGGAACGGCTCACGTTGCCAGGAATGCCTAAACAAGCCCACTCTTCCCCGTTCGATCGTACGGGATTCTTTGCCTGCAAGAGCGGAACACCCCAGACAAACAAACCCGCACGACAGATGTGATAAGAAGAGCAGCAACCAGAACAAACCGTCATTCTTCACTCGTCTCCGGCGAATGCGGTGCCACCACAGTCAAAGCAGACGAACATAAGAGTGGTTATGGCAGCGATCACAGACGATGTGGCATCAATTCCAAAACACCATGAATTGACTCAGCTTTTTCGTCGCCGCGTCCAAAGCGTCCTGAACCGCGTCGCGGTCCAGGCTGAGTCCCAAGGGCCCTGCTCGAATGTTCCGTCAGCGACCGAACATTCTCGACTGGTCCCCTGGCGGGGCCAGTTTCTTTTGTGAGCATGCGCTCCGGCGCCGCAGTGGTCCCGCCCACTCCGCCACACGGACACCGATTTCAGATCGGCAAAGTCGGCGTCCGTGTTCCCCTTGATCGCCCCTGCGAAAACGCTGGGCCCCTGTATTCCTGGTCGTCCGCTCAACGGCTGAATGCCGTTGAGCAAACTCCGCCCTGAACGGGCTGCGCCGACCGGCTGGGGCCGGTGCGGCTTGCGGGCTGGACGCCCGCCGTGCTCACTTGGCGTGAGCACCGGATTGATGCTGCTGGGGCAGCATGCAATCCGAAAGGCTCCGCTGGACGCTCCGCCCCCACACTGCGCTGTCGCTCCGTGCGGGCCCCCCAGTGGCCGCCTTGCGGCGGCCAGTATTCAAATTCTGGCGATCACTGGCGCAGAATGCGCGGGTGATCTGCGTTTACATGGCGATACCCGGCACCGACCTGTGAAGTCACAGGCCGGTGGACGATTGAATCCTGGAGATTGAACCATGTCTGAAAGATCAATAGAAGCCGATCCCTTAACGTTTGAAGTCATGCGAGCAGACCGGCGATTTCCGATGTTGCCGGATGCCCGCCACAGTCCACCACGCAATCGCATACGCGAACTGCAAGTCCAGCCGACCGACGAAGCCTTGCCGGGACGACTGTCGCAAACGATTTCCCAGCGTCTGGCGTGGCATGAAATTCCGTTCGCTCAGAATTCTGACCGCGAAACCGTCGTCGGTGCCTATGTCAACAGTCTGAAACAGCTGACTGGATTCCGGAACGATATCGAGAATCTCATGTTCGAAGTTTTCCGAGCTAATCTGGAGTTCCGGCAAGGCGCAGGTGAAACCCACGCGGAAGCTCGTGACGCGATCCTCAAAGCCAAATTGGACGAGATGACGGACCAGGCATTTTCGGGCTGGATGCCGGCGAAGAATATCGTGAGCGCCGACATCCTCTCAAAGTCCCCTGACGTCTACGTCACGCAACTGGATGCGTCGTTGACAAACGAAGCTGGCAATTTCTCACGGCAACTGTTCGAAATGCTGCAGCGGATGGTGGATCTGGAGCTGTTCGGCCTTGTGGAATGGCTCCCGAAGCAGTGTTGCCGATATCACTTCTTCCGCCGCGTCGTGATTCAGGGAGCTGGGGAGCACACCGACACGATCACCGAAACAATGACAAGCGATGAGGCCGGCGCCCGCGGCTTCGCTCGCCGAGTCATCGGTAACCGCAGAACCACCTCGACCCACAGCATCAAGCATGAAATCCGGTTTGCCCGGCACCAGCACGAACTCATCAATGCCGTCCGCACGAGTATTCGCAACAGCACGGTCATCATGCCGCCTCAGATTGTGCGACTGGTCGAATCAATTCCGGAATGGCTGTACCCGTTCGTCGAAGTGATCGATGGGCACATCGTGCGGGAGCTGATTATCGAACGAGATGTCTCGGTTGAAGACTGGACTCAGGTTGATGTGCGGGATGAACCCATCCTCGACCTGGATCCGGGCATCGTCATTGGTCCGTATGTACTGAGCGGCTGGAGTTCGGTCGAAATCCGAAAGGAACAGGAGCGACGACAGGCGATTGAACAAGCCGGCACGCAGCAATTCCATCAGAGTCTTGCTCCTGTGCTGATCGCAGCCGCGATCGGACTCAGCGGTGTCGCACTCTGGCTGCAGTGGCGCTGGATGCTGGGTCAGGGAGGTTTGTTGTTTGTGTTACTGACAACCGTGACCGCCATCGCTGCGACCTGGCAAGCGTCTGCGGATCATGCGCTCTGTCATCGGTTCGGCGCACCGAAGTACTACGCTCATTGCATGACGATCTCTATGGCGTTGTTCCTGCTGGCTGCGGAATGGGGTGTCGCCCGGATGTTCAATTCCCTGTCGTGGATGACCCCCGTCATGCTGACGGCCACGGCGTTTCTGAGTTACCAGGTCGGAAGACTGTTCCGATAGCGTATCGTTTTCTGTTTTCATCACTTCTCGGGAGATGATTGTCATGAGTTCGGATTCCCCATCGTTGCTGCGCTTCAAAGAAAAGATCACTCCGACCATTCGCATGGCCGTTTTTACCTGGGCCGTGTTGGGCATCGGAGGATACGTGCTGATGTCCATCAACAGTGCCAACACAACGGCAGTGCGCGACGATGTAATCAATGCGAAAAAGGGTCTTGATGATCTCATAGAAGACCACAAATCGGGCCGTACCGAAATTCAGGAGAAATTCGACGATGCCCGCAAGGATTCCAGCGATCTCACTGAACGAATCACTCGAATGGAATCTGCGTTGGGCGGGGAAACCGGGATCAGCGACCGGGGTAATTTGACGCAATCCGAACTGGCCGTTCGAAAAGCGGATGCAGCGAAACACGCTGCGATCGCGAACGCCGCCGTGCGTGACCTGGGTAAGCTCAAGAAAACGCAAACCGAGTGGGCAGCCCTCGAAGCGACTTTGTCGAATGGTCAGGCGGGTAATCGCATCGCTGGAAGTAACAAACACTTTCCGATGGTGGTTGACATCTGGCAGCGTCAGCGACCGAAGGCCGAGCAAATCGTAGACTGGGAAAGTGAGTTGACCCCGCTGACGGAGCCCTTGACTCAGGCCGGGGCGGAATCCACCACGTTTGCGATCACCGACGAACACGCAAAACGGCTGACTGACCTGGGTGCGGAACTCAAAACGCAGGCCGCGGAATTCGAACGCCAGAAGCTGCTGCTCGAATCCATTCAGCGGGAAACGTCCGCTTTACCTCCCGGCAACATTGGCCTTGCCGCAGCGTTCCAGCAGCACAGCACACAATCGAAACAAGCCGAAGTCGATCGGCTGGCCGCGATACGAGCCACAGCACGTGCCGAAGCGGAGAAAGAACAGGCCGATCAGATCGCTGCGGCCGAACGACAGCTGGCCGACGAGAAGTCGAAACAGGTGTTGCAAAAAATCGCGTCAGAGAGGCAATTGCAGGCCGAC
This sequence comes from Planctomycetaceae bacterium, assembly GCA_041753135.1. Lineage (GTDB taxonomy): Bacteria > Planctomycetota > Planctomycetia > Planctomycetales > Planctomycetaceae > SXXK01. The sequence continues at coordinate 23,652 of JBGSVD010000288.1, read as the reverse complement.
GAAGCACGAGTCGCCGAACTGAAAGACAAGGCCAAAATGGAAGGCATGAAGGAAGACGCAAAACGCATTCAGGACGCCGTTCAGGAAGCTCTGCTGGACGGCCAGCTGACACGTGATATGAATGAGATCAAGGGCCTGCTGGCGGCCTTCGTCAGCCCTGGATTTAAGCATCGAAATGACGACAAGAAGGGACCCGCATCGTACTCGATCATCAAGGCAAGGAAGGCTCTTGAAGACACCCAAACCGGCATGACAGCATTGCTCTGGTTTGGCTGTGCCGACAACGATCGCCCGCGAGGCGGACTGCCCAACTACATCGGCGGAAATGTCGATTGGAATTACACGAACGCCAGGCCGATTGAGCGAGCCCAGGAGCTGCTCAACAAGTACGGCGAGCTGATGGTCAAGAAGGGGCTGCTGGCTGAGTGACAACCCGTGCTGCGTTCGGCAGCCACGGGGAAGCTGACGGCAAAAACGGTCGCGAAATACTGGCCGACATACTGGCTGACAGATCTATCCCATTGCCAGCCAAATTGCCAGCCGCAAACATTGAGGCCCCACAACGACTTAAGTTCGTTTTTGACAACAAGTGTTTTGTATCCGTATGCATTAACGATACACCTTCGACTCCACTTGGCGAATCGCAGATCTCCGGTGGCGAGCACGAAGCCAGCAATACGACATGCCTGAGCCCGCTGAACATTCCGAAAATGGTGACCAGATGATAAACGTCCGAGGCCGTCTTCGACCATATCTTGAACGCCGCCGCATCCGTCGCAGAGAATACTTTTTGCTCGAACGAATCGGAAGTCCGTTCCGCGAATCGTACCTCGCCTTCGACCGCTTGGCCGGTCCGCGTGGCAGCTTCTTCCTGGTGCAATCACTGCCCACTGGCGAGGCCGCCGAGCAGCTTCTGAGCGTGCTGAGCCGACTCAAATCCGACTCGTTTCCACGAGTCGTGGAGTGGGAGGAACAGCGTCATCAGATTGACGTCGCTTTGACATGGACCGAAGGCATCAGTCTGGCGGACTATCTGCAGAATATTCGTGAACGACTCAGGCCCCCTGTGGAGCCCTTACAGGCCGTTCGACTGGTCAATGGGCTCGCCCATGCCGTTCGTCACCTGCAACGTGGTCTGCAGGTCAATCACGGCGATATCAAGCCCGCCAACGTCATCGTCACAACGGACCCCAGCCGCCTGCAACTGATCGACTTTGGAAGTGCGTGGACGTCGAACTGGACCACCCGCCGCACCGAAGGCGACGGCCACCACCGCTGCTACGCCGCCCCGGAATTTCAGACTGGCACAACCCCGATAACTCTGGCCAGCGATCAGTTTTCCGTGTCGGTGTTATTGTTCGAACTGCTTACACAGCAACTTCCCTACGGCGGCCTCGGCGGCAAAGCCGGCCGACCTGAGTTCGTCACACGCGCTGCCAATACCTTGGTCGCCCCGAGCAAGATTTCGCCGGGATGCAAAAAGTTACCCCGGTCACTTCGAGATCGACTTGATGCACTGGTGCTGCGTGGTTTGTCACTCAACCCCGACGACCGCTATCCGGACCACTGCACCTGGCTCAACGACTGGCAGGAGTTGTCCGCCCGGTTTCGCATCACCCCGGAATTGCCACCGATCGAAAACGCGCTGACCAGGGTCATTGGCTGGTTTGTGAATTGACGTACCAATGGCAAATACAACAAGGAGCGAGGACGCACTCGCACCTCATGCCGTCATTGGAAAACCTGAGGGCAATGATAAACCTGCGGGATCGCCGAGACCAACATTGGATTTGGATGCGAGGCGTTGCCGTTGCCAAAACCAAACGGCAACCTCTCCCGCAACGTGCAACCGCCAGCTCCTGAGGATTTCGAACCGAGTCGATCCCAGTTCGACGAAGACGCCCAATTGCGATTAGCGTCACAGCCTGCACGCATTTTCACATACAGCTTTCCGGCTTCGTTGTGCGTCTCCTCTGCAGTTTTCGCAGCGACAAAGACTTCAGTGTTTTTGTCGACAACTCCGCGCCGCCGGGAACGACTTGCTGACGCAGGACACGCCCATGAGTGGTTTGAACGGGAACTGTTTCATGCCGACGCCGTGATCATCCTTGCAGCTTCATCGAACGGCATTTCTAATCATTTCGACTACGCAATCTGATGAAAGTTGGCACCCAGGCAAATCAGATTATTAGCCGCGTATTTGATGCGACCAGAAGCAGCTATCCGTTCCTGCATTGCGGACGAAGAGTGTCCGGGAGTGCAAGTCTGCCTGTTCTGGGTTCTGGAAGGAGGTATCACTAAAACGAGGAGCAGGCTTGGCAGGCCGACAGCGGGACGGACCTGATAAACGGCTCCAGCATCAATCTGACGCCAGGCGTCGACTCCGTTTACCTTCACCGACAAATGGGATTCAGATTATTCCTTCGTCGACGATGTCTTGCACCGTGATTTCAGGAAATGAGATTCCGAAGCCATGCCAGTTGACGCGAACGTCGCCTCCGCTATGATGTTGCGACTGAGTCTCAATATCAGCGTCTCTGCTCCAGCCAGCCTGAATCCTGCAACCTGCTTGCAGATGCCAGCCACGCTCGAAGATGCGAATTGCCAACTCAGCAGACGCAATTGGCCGGGATGCATTTTTTTCACTCCGTCAAAGTGGCCACGTTTTGCTCTGCCCAAATTCGAAGAAAGGTGAATCATGAAAAAGTCCGGAAGTGTTGTACGAGGCTTTACGCTCATTGAGTTGCTGGTCGTGATTGCGATCATCGCTATTCTCATTGCCCTGCTGCTGCCAGCCGTTCAGCAAGCGCGGGAAGCCGCGCGCCGGATCCAGTGCAAGAACAATCTCAAGCAAATTGGCCTCGCCCTTCACAACTATCATGACGTCTATAACGCACTGCCTCCGGCGATGTGCCTGACGCTTGATGGCAGTGAATTTGGCGAATGGGGACCACAGGCCAGATTACTGCCATTTATTGAACAGGCGAATCTGCAAAACCTTATTGATTTCAGCCGGACATACAAAGTGCAGCCCAATGTTGTGAAGATGAGGATTCCTGTCTACATGTGTCCAAGTGAAGTCAACGATCGCGCCAGCGGTGCAGACAATCTTCAGCAGTATCCACTGAACTATGCCGCGAACTTTGGGACATGGTTCGTTTATAATCCCGTCAACGGGGTCGGTGGAAACGGCGCATTTTTTCCTAACAGCAGGTTGATGTTCCGGGATTTTACCGATGGCACGAGTAGTACGCTGGCATTCAGCGAAGTCAAAGCTTTTCAGCCCATCCTGAAGACCGGTGGCAGTCCTCCCGCCGCAATTCCGGCTGATGCTTCGCAGGTCGCGGGATTTGGCGGAAGCAATTTCGACGCCGACAATGCCCACACAGAATGGGTCGAAGGACGCGTCCATCAGGATGGATTCACCGCGACGTTCACTCCCAACCGCAAAGTTCCCTTCGTCAGTGCCGGAAAAACTTACGACGTGGATTACACATCCGAAGAGGAAGGGGACTCTGCGACCGACGCCACTTACGCTGCCGTGACTTCGCGGAGCTACCATGTGGGAATAGTGAATTCACTTTTGATGGACGGATCAGTCCGTTCGCTCAGCGAAAACATCGATTTGCAGGTTTGGCGAAATGTCGGTGCTCGAAATGATGGGCAAGTCATTGGCGAATTCTAACTGCGGCTTAAACAGGACTCTTCGGGCAGATGTCGAAGGATGTGTTAGATGGTGAAGTGGATTGACAATGTCAAAAACGCTATGCGAGATGAAGAAGCAACTGAAGTCGGATTTTTCAGCCTACAAGCTGTTGGTCTGCAATGCGTCGCATGTCTGCACAAAGTGTGGGCGCGCCGCGAATAATAAGAAGCTGCTCTGCAAGCCGGAGCGATTGAAAGATTCGGCATAAGGAAACTCTGAATCTCCTGAATTCACAGATTGCGGGCGTAGCCGCATGTCATTGATTCTCAAATTCTGTCGACGCAGCCAGCCAGTGTGTCGGGGCCATTTGCCCGATCGAGTAGCCAGCCGCGCTCAGGATGAGAACTTCCGATCGATCAGTTTTCGATTGGTGTTTCTTGTTACGTAAGTGGAGTGGCTACATGTTTGCTGGAAAGAATGCCCGTACTCGCGGGTTTACGTTGATTGAACTGTTGGTTGTGATTGCGATCATTGCAATCTTAGTGTCGTTGCTTTTGCCGGCCGTGCAGCAGGCAAGAGAGGCAGCTCGGCGGACGCAGTGCAAGAACAATCTGAAACAGATTGGGCTGGCGGTTCACAATTATCACGACACGTACAATGTATTTCCGAATTCCGAAGTCGGTGGGACCGGAACGCTGTCCAGAGCAAGTGCATTCGTCTCGATCCTGCCGTATCTCGACCAAGCGAACACGTTCACTTTGTACGATTTTTCGCTCGGGAATAGTGACCCGGTCAACATGGCTGCCGTGAAGCAGTTCATTCCGGCGTACCTTTGTCCGACTGCTCCGCTTCGACGGGCAATTCCAATCTCCGGTTGCGACGCGAATGATCGAGCCCCCGGAACGTATGCATTCTGCACGGGAAGCGGCAATCCCTGGGGATCCTACGCGGCGGGAACTCCGCACAATGGAGCGATCGTCAATCCAGCATCCGGTAAGACCAGCATGCGAGACATCACAGACGGCACGTCCAATACAGTTCTGGCGGGCGAAGCTGCGTGGAATATCCCAGACTACCTCTTTACTTCCGGCCCTTGTGCTGGCCAGGTTCGCTGGGGATTTACGTATTGGTCGTCGCCGTATCCATTGGCAACTGCTTTCACCACGATGGCTCCGTTCAATCCCAAACAAGGTGGTTCGGCAGTTCTGTCGCGATTCCGCAGCGAACATATCGGCGGAGCCCACTTTACACTGGTCGATGGCTCCGTTCGTTTTGTGAGTGAGAACATCAGTCAAACGATTCTGGATGCAACCGGAACTCGTGGCGGTGGGGAGGTGATCGGTGAATTCTGATTCAACATCCGGCGACTTGCCGGGAAAAATCTCTCAAACGATTGCCGAGCAATTGGACTGGCTGTCAGTTCTTACGGGGGCAGCAGGATTCTTGATTCTGTTCGCTGGCTGCGGCGGATCTGATGGACCGATCCGAGTACCAATTACAGGAACCGTGACGCTCGATGATTCGCCATTGTTAGCAGGAGTGATTCGGTTTGTACCGACCGGCGAAGTTTGTGGCCCGGCTGCGTCCACAAGTATTGTTGGCGGCGAATTCAGGTTTACCGCCGACGATGGTCCCGTGATTGCCAGTCATCGCGTCGAAATTGAAGCGACGGAATTCCAGGAGTTTGCGATCGACGACGAAGCGGCGTTTGCTGCGAAGCACGAAGAAACAGGCATGTCACCTCTGGCGGCCAATACAATTCCTTCGATCTACAACTCACGATCAACTCTGGCGGTCAACGTGTCCGACTCGCAGGATCAACTGTTTACATTCAATCTCAAATCCGAACAATAAAAGAAATCTCACCAATGAATAGAATTTTGACCACAACTGCAATAATACTCAGCCTTTGCGGCAGTTCAGTTGCCCACGCTCACTTTGTATGGGTTGTTCAGGACGGCGAAAAAGTTCAGCTCTATTTCAGCGAATCAGCGGAATCGCCAGAGCCCGAATTACTTAAAAACGTCGCCGCTGCAAAGGTCTGGGCCGTGATTCCTGGCAATCGTGGCGGATCGAAAACGGCAGAAGTGTCGCTGACGCTGACCGACGAGTCCCTGTCCGGAACAATTGATCCCAAGGCCAGTGCCATCCTGGTGTCTCACGAATACGGTGTGGTTAGTCGAGGTGATGCAACATTCCTGCTGAAGTACGTCGCGAAACAACATACTTCACCACTTCCAGGCAAATGGTCGGCAGTTGATGATGCCGAACACCTGCCGCTGGAAATCATTCCAGCATGGCAAGGGAACAAGCTTGCTCTAACGGTGACGCTTCAGGGCACGCCAGCGGCCGGCATGGAAGTCAAAGCCGCAGGTTGTGGCATTGACGAAACGCTTACAACGGACGAAGGTGGAATTGCGTTTTGTACGCCAAAGGCTGACGGAGTTCTTTCGGTCCGCACAAAGCAGGTCGATGAATCCAGCGGTGAGTTGAATGGTGAAAAATACGATTCGATTCGAACCTATTCGACTCTGACCTTGCCGTTGACGTTGCCTGTGATCGAGTCTGTTACGCATACACTTCCGGCATTGCCGCACGGAATCACCAGTTTCGGAGCCGCGATTCTTGGCACAGACGTCTATGTTTATGGAGGTCACTTTGGCGCGGCTCATCACTATTCCGACAACGGCCAGTCAAACGAGTTCCGACGAATCTCGTTGATAAAACCAAACGCGGAATGGGAACTTCTGCCGAGCGGTCCGAAGCTCACGGGCCTGGCGATGGTTGAATACGGAGGAAAGTTGTACCGAGTCGGCGGATTCACGGCGAAGAACACGGATGATCAGGATCAAAGTTTGTGGTCTCAGGACAGTTTTGCCCACTTCGACCCGGCATCAGGGAAGTGGACAGATCTTGCTCCGTTGCCTGAAGGCCGATCTTCTCACGACGCTGCAGTTCTGAATGGAAAACTCTACGTTGTGGGCGGCTGGAACATGGCTGGTCCTGACAATACAACCTGGCATAAGACCGCATGGGTTTGTGATTTGGCTCAGGCAGAACTGAAATGGACTGCTCTGCCTGAACCACCATTTCTACGTCGTGCCGTTAGCCTCGCGGCCTGCAAGGGAAAGCTGTACGTCATGGGCGGCATGGAAGAAGACGGCGGACCAACAACACGCGTTGCAGCATTTGATCCGCCAACTCAGGCATGGTCGCACGCTCCCGCATTGCACGGCAACGGATTGGAAGGTTTTGGAACGTCGGCTTTCGCGTTGGGCGATCGACTTGTCGTGACCACAATGTCCGGATCCGTGCAAGCACTATCAGAAGACGGGGCACAGTGGACGATCGTTGGTCAGGCGGCTGAGCCTCGATTCTTCCACCGTCAACTGACGACGAACGACGGTCGAATTCTCGTTGTCGGCGGAGCCAGCATGTCGACTGGGAAAACCAATTCCGTCGAACTCATGCAGTTCGTTGCGAAGTAGTAAATACTAAATGTATCTCCAGTTTTCATGGCAAGGCGGACGCAATGCAATTTCCAACAGCTACTCCACGGCCCGACGAACGGACGTGGAGTGCTGTTGAATCTGCACATCCTGGAATTCGACAGAACTAACATCAGGGATTGACTGACATTTATGCAAACAGGCAATAACAACTCACACAGTAAAGAATGTTCTTTGTTATAGAATGCGATGTGTAGGCACCGGGCGGCCAGGGCGGAAGCTCTGCAGCGAAATAACCTTCTGAGAAACGCCAAACGCAGCCGCAGCAGTGGCAAGTTCTTCACGAACGATCGATTCCAGCTCCGCCGGATCTGTTGCCACGCGAGCATTGACCACGACATTGGCGGAATGCGTTCCGGAATTCGATGCCAGTGAAAGTTCCGGCCCGGTGGCATTACTGACGAGGTTAGCGACCGCGTAGCTGCCATCGCACAAACCGATCACCTTCAAATGTGCCGCCTCCGCATTGGTCGACAGCAAACGAGCATGAAGGCGTTGAATCAAATCCATCAGGAATGCGTCGAGTTCAAATTCCTGAGTCGATTCGATGACAACCTGACTGTTGAGCCATCCAAGTTCGGCTTCGCCTTCCGCGTAGATGTCGTAATCAACTTCCATCACTCGGCGACCAAACTGGCCACGCTGTTCCAGCGTTTCAAGCAGAGCCGTGAAGCCTTCACCGGTTTTGGCAGAACATCGCAGAACCGGGCGACCTGGATATTCGGTTTCAATCAGGAACTGCAGTTCCTTCACATCCGCAGGTGACAATTCATCGACGCGATTGATCACTACAAAGTCCGCTTCTTCGATCTGCTTGCGAAAGATGTAATTTGCCTTCGGAGAAAACCCACTGCCACCGTCGCCGCGTAAAATCCTCAACCCGTGACTGGGCTTCAGGATGACACCGTACGGAGCGATATCCAGCGGCACGCCGTAAACTTGTGTCAGCGGACGAATGACGGTGGCGACGAGATCCGTGCAGCTACCGACAGGTTCCGCCAGGATGATTTCTGGCAGCTCGCCTTCGCCAAGACTTTCGACTGTGGATGTCAGAGCGTTGAAATTGCAGCAGAAGCATGATCCCGCAACTTCGCCCACGTCGAAACCTTGTGACCGCAAGCTCTGAGTATCCACAAGGTCTGTCGTCTGATCGTTCGTAACGATGCCGACTTTCTTCCCGAGACTCATGTAGTGCTTCGCCAGTCGAGAAATCGTCGACGTCTTACCGGCACCCAGAAAACCGCCAACCATGATGTAAACAGGTTTCATGCTTTTGCTCTTTTTGTGCGGCAGAATGATCTAGCCCGCAGGTCATTGAATGGAATGATTTCTATTTTCGTTCGGGAACTTCCAGCCGACAGCAACCAAGGTCCAGAAACTTCGAACCTTTGCCAGCGGAGCACAGCAGATCTTCGTGCAGCCGGTAATACATGAACCGGCCATCACGCCGCACTTCCACCAGATCGGCGAACTTCATGATTTTCAGATGATGCGAAACCGTCACAACCTCGGCCTCGAGAAACTCAGCGATGTCACTTACCGTGAGTTCACCATACCGCAGCGCGTCAACAATCCGCAGGCGATGAGGGTCACTGAGAGCCTTCAGGCGCTCCGCACAAAACGCGGCGTTGAATACATCCTGTGTCACAATCGGTTACCGTCCTGCAGGGACATTATGAGATTCGTCTGACTGTCAGAGGATCATACCGGCATCGTCATGCGGCTGCAATTCGCGGGATCGCTGATCTGATTTGGGCAAAGATTCAGTGAACCGAGAGTCTCGCAAATTACATTCCACATTGGCTAGGCACAGTGAAATCGGGGATCTCTGTGAACATGCTCTCCAGTCCGGCATTCTGGACTTCTTGCCAGCGGGGTGTTGGAATGGCTTGAGGTTCGCCGCGGTGCCAGGTGTGGCCGTGGTCGTCTTTGATTTCGGCGAACGGACCGCGATAGATGAGCATTGTTTTCTTTGCTGAGGCTTGTGACTCTTCAAGTGGCTTCCGCGCAACGATCTTTGTTTCGCGGAGAGGGATTCCGTGTGAATGAAAGCAGGCTCCGGAGCGAAAAGTAGTCAACTGGATGTCCGTAAATCCTACGGTGCTCAAAGCAGTCATCAGTTCCGTTCTGACCGGAACGTGCTTTACATAAGCGGCCGGGCCGGGGAGTTCGAGTTCTCTCGTGACCGGCACTTCTGTCGTCAGCATATGCAATTCGACTTGTCCGCCCGGTTTGAGATGCTGATACACCTGGGCGACAATGTGTTGCATCTCAGTCGGAGTCGTCAGCACATTGAATGTTCCTCGAAGTCGAATTTCATCGCAGAGTTCCGGAGGCAGGGAAAACTCACTGCCCATGCGATGCTCCCAGAGAACGTGACGCACTTGAGCCGCTTCGATGCTGCACGATGCGGTCTCACCAACCATTTGTTCCAGACTCTGACCGCCACCGCGGTGATCCAGATCGCCTTCCAGAACGTAAAACTCCCACAGCCGGTGATCAGGATCATGCACCCAGAACTTGGTCTGCTTCGCGTAGCAACATTCAACTCCTTCTTCGCGCTGAGTGGAAATGCCGGCGGCTTCGATCCTTTGCTGTGCACTCAGCAGTTCGTTCGTGTTTGCGAAGCGAAAGCCCACGTGATTCAGCGAACCTGCCTCACGCGGCGGATTGGGTTCAAGCGACAACACCAGCGGCGGTGAATCGAGTTCAAATTTGGCGTAGTCAGTCCTTTGCTTCGCCGGAGCAACTCCAAGCACAAGCTGCAGAAATGCGGCGATTCGTTCGATATTCGAAACATTCAGCGACAGATGAAAGCGAGTGCCCGCAGATGGAGTGGGTTGGGCATCTTTGGAACTTCGCACTTCAAGCGGAGTAGATAGCGGCACGACGGTGGACATTTTCAAATCTCCTGAGTAACCGGCATCGCCGGGTTTGATGGAACATCATTCTTAATGAGGTGCAACGTGCCTGGGACACGAACGTACCACGACCAGATCGCGAACGCCGTTGAAAGGCCTGCAAGGAACATGAACGCAGGTGCGTAACTTCCATACGATGCCAGGCAGCGAGCAAATACGACGGGGCCTGTCGCCGATGCAATCACTGTCAGCATCTGCGCGACAGATTGAATTTGGCCCAGATGACGCTTTCCGAACGCATGGCTCCAGATCGTAAAGAACAACACCGTTGTGATTGTCCCGGAGATTCCCATTCCGACGCCGTACAGCGAAATCCCGGCGGTCGATCGAACAAACGGCAAGGCGACCATGCAAAGGGCCTGAAGTAACAGCCCTGTCGTCAGAAGCCGGTTGAGCGGCCAACGCAGCCCAAGCCAGCCGATTGGCAACTTCGTCAATAGTCCAACAGTGCCGGAGAGCGTAATCAAATTGTAGTAAACGTCCTTCGAAAATCCCTGTGACGTCAGCACGGACTCATTGAACAGCGAGAGCCCGGAGCCTATCAGTCCGACGAGCGATGTCGCCAGTGCGAATGTCCAGAACGATTGAGTCCTGAGCGCTTCGCTCAACGTCAGACTGTTTTGATTGTCGCGATCTTCGACGCCGCAGCAGTCAGCAATGTCGGTTGACGGATCGCTTTGCGGACCGATAGTTTGCGAGCGTGCATCGCGTGTGAAGATCAGGCAGATCGGTACGAACGCGACCAGCGAATAGCCAATCGCCTGCCAGACCACTCGCCAGTCCGCATCAGCCCACGGCTTTGCCAGTTGTGCGGCGTACGCAAACCCCAGCGACAGCAGCAACGAATAGACAGCCATCGCCAGGCTGGTCCGTTTCGAAAACCATTTTCCAACCATTGTGATACTGATCACCGACAAAGCACTTTGTCCGAACCCGCGAGTCAGCAACACTGCGACGGCGAATTCTTTGCTTCCGTTGAGTCGCGTCATCCACAGCACCACGGCAGCCAGTGCGGCCACTGTAATGGTGAGCGAAATCCTAAGCCCAAAGCGGTCGATCAACCATCCACAGGGCAGACAGAATAATCCGCCGAACAGCGTGCCCCAGAGATTGATTTCGCTGAAGGACAATCGATCCATCTGCAGTGAGGGATCGTTGAGCAGCCGTTCGGTGATCATCCCGAGTCCGTGGGTTCGCCCTGGCAATGTGGCCACCATCGCCAGCGCAGCAATGACGACGATTACCCAGCCGTAAGCGGGCGATTCCGTTGCAGGGTTCGCGTTGTCTTTGGCCGATTTCAACGGAGTTTCCAACATACTGATTAACGAAAATACAGAGCGCCGGAATCTTCAGCCAAAACGCGTTGCTGCAACATTGTCCGGAAGGTCTCGTAGTGTGCCCGTCGTTGATCGCCGCCATCGGATTGAGCGTTATAGCTGATGTAGAACGCTCGTCGCGGACCGGATGATCGATTGGGGGCTGAACCATGCGGCGTCAATCCGTGAAACATAGCCACGTCCCCTGGCTCCAGTTCAAGAAACTCACGACGACTTTTGCAGACAAATTCGTCCGGCAACATGTATTCATCAGAATTTGAGGAAAGGAAGCGGTCGTGGTAGCCGCGATAAACCTCCGTGCATCCGTTTTCCTTGTGGCAACTGTCAATCGCCAGCAGCACTGTGAGAAATGATCGCGGCCAGTCTAGCCAGTTCTGTGGAATATCCTGATGCAAGCTGTAGCCCTTCGCGCCGGGCATCTTGAAGATCAGCTTTTCCTTGAACAATTCAGATGATTCTCCATAAATCGCTTCGACCACGGATTTCAACCGCGGATCAAAGCAGATTTGACGCAGCAAGTCCGACAGATCATTTACCGGATCAAACACCTCAAACAGCGGTTCGCCACTTTGGTGGTGCGGCATGAAGCGACAGCGAACATTATTTGGTTCGATCAACTCCGCGTGATCGACGAGCAGTCGTTCGCATTCCTGCCGAATCGAATTCATCTCCTTCGGTGAAAAGACATTGCGAAGGACCACGAACCCGTCGTCGTGAAAGGCCTGAAGCTGCTCCGGAGTGATGTCCGCGACTTTGGTTGCGTCGATCATCATGAAATCGTTCCTTACCATTCAGAATTCAGAGATGATTTCGCCACCACCACGAGTCCCCAGCGCTCGCCATGTGGTCAAATCGATGTTGTCGCTGATGAACCTTGCTGAACCGTCACAAAGAAGCACCTGAACTCCACCGACGTGCATGCTGCGTGCGGCCTTCCACCCAATCGCCGTGTATCCCAGGTTGTAGGCGTTTGTGACGCAGTCGAAGTTTTTGGAATTTGGCGTGTAATAGTGGTTGTAGGCCGTATTACGGATTTCGCCGGAATACCAGAGAAACTGCCGAGGATTCGCGATGTTCCACGCGACTGGTGCGGCACACGACGCATCGTCCAGCGAGCTTTGGTAGGTCGTGAGGTAGCCGTAGTCTTTTTGCGGCGAACGCGGCGAGGCCGCAGATGGCTGGCCCAGAATGCTTTCGGCAATACAGGCGGTGTTGCTGGTGCCGTCGGTGATCATCGCGATTCGGACATTGGAGTTGGCGAACGTAACGCCGTTGGAACTGTAGGGCGAACCGTTGGCAGGAGCGCCCGTCGCATTCGTATAGATCCCATCCCCCTGATTGCCACAGTAGTTCGACGGACCAAGCGAAGCGACACCATACCCGCCGCCCAATGACTGGGCTTTGTCGCTTGGGCACAGGAACGCCGGAACAATCAGCGCGGCGGCGATGGCGTTGCCTGGATCGGCAATGTTGTACGGCGACGTGGCGGCATACGTCGGAGCGTTCAGATTCATCGAGTTGTAGACATTGGACTGCTCCATGAATGGGCTCAGATACGCAAGGATGCCCCAGTTGCCAGCGCTGTAACGAAAATTGCCGCCGGGAACGAGATTCGGAGGGAACATGCCGTATGTGCCCTCGTAGTTGTGCATTGCCAGCCCAAGTTGTTTGAGGTTGTTCTTGCACTGCGTTCGCCGCGCGGCTTCGCGGGCCTGTTGAACTGCGGGCAAAAGCAGCGAAATCAGGATTGTGATGATTGCAATCACCACGAGAAGTTCGATCAAAGTAAAAGCACGACGTCGCATCGGATGTACCTCGGCTTGACGGTTGAAACAACAATCTAATGTGTATTAGAATGTTAGACTGTCGATTTGACAATCATGCCGAGCAACATTCCGCGCAGCGTTGATTGATTTTCATCTTTGGAATTGCGAAAGCGAAGAAGTATCCATGCGTTCTCTGTTCAGACTCGTTTTGTTGGTGGCAGTCCTTGTGGTCTCCGGCGGTTGTAAACGGAGTGAACCTGTTGCGCCAAGCTTGATGCACCAGGTTCTGGGGGCGTTGCAGATCCCCAACGATGCCGAAAGAGACTCTGCGCTGGCGGCAGCTTGCCGAGAGTGCGCTGCGTTGGGGGACGAGGAATCCGTCCTCCTCGGAATTCCCCGAATTGAAGACGGAAAACTACGTGACGATGTCGCTGAGGAATGCGTTGCGATGCTTTTATCCGCCGACAAGAAAGAAGCCGCACAGAAAGTGGTCGAGGTGATTACTGATCCCGCCAAACGAGACGCATTGTCGGGAACCATAACGCCTGGATGAGACTCTGCTTTGCCGTTTTCGTTGCATCAATTCGTGCCAATTGAATTGCAGGATCAGACGTCTTGCTGCGACGGCAACCCCGAAGCATCTCGAAGCCGACGCCCCGTAGGCTGTTCAAGTCGGCGTTCAATGTCGCACCCTCGTAAAGGGCTCAACCCTGAGTACTCAAGCGCAAGACCGGTACGTCTCATCATGAGATTGACTTGTTCAGAAACATTTTGGGAGATTGATTTCGAAGCAATACCCGCTACTTGAACTTGATGAGAGAGTCAGTGGATCTGCAAGATGTAATCGCTCAAACCGAAAACAAACACGATTTCGCTGAGCGCGGAACTGATCGACACCGAGCTTTCGACGTTGCAATCCCGATTACCACCGGAGCACCATGACCTGAGTTGGATTTGATGGAATTAACAATACGTAGCTCGAGTACGTCGCCCGCTGCAAGTGGATGCGCCACGTTGCGTCGGTGAAACCGACGTGAGACCGACCGACAGGCCTTCCGGCTCTAGTGATTGCCGTCGGCATGCATCGACCGGCGCCAAGAATGATGTGGCGACGAGTCCCGCATGTGTTGTCACTTTGTTGTCGCTCAAGTCGTCGTTCGTGAACATGCCCGCGAATGGGAAAAAGCCAATTGACTCGACAAATTCGCAGGCAGATACTCGGACATCCTTGCTAACTCAGGACTAACCGACGACTAACCGACATAAGTGAGTAACTGTCGTTCGGAAACGGACCAAACTCATCGCGAATTTCGCACAAAACTGCAATCGCCAGCATGAGAAGGTCAGCCCCCGACGCACCAAAACTCGTTTCGCATATGCGCTATGGTCGGCATCGGACGACGCGGAAATCTGACACGGCGTGGCGACCTGCACTTCAACCATCCCTTGCAATCCCAAGCCCGATGGCATCCTTATGGGGTGGGACCCATTTGAAGCGGTCGCCGCAGTCACAGTGGAAGGCGCCACGGAGTTGGCCGTCGGAGCGGACGCTGTTGGTGGTGTATGCTGGCAATGGGTTGCCGTTTGAAATGGTCTCGGATTTTCCTCGCTGGAATTGGCGAGGCTTGCCGTGCGGGCAGCCGGTGCAGCGGCGGTCGGTTGGGGCTGCAGGAATGTGAGTCCCGGCGGCGTGGATTTCCAGAAACTTGACGGCGTCTTTGAGGGCTCGATCGTAAAGCATGTGCCGGGCGTTAGTGTTGGGGATGATCACGCAGTCGCTGGTGCCGGCAAACAGGATGACGCCAAACGGTGCCGCAGCCCCTTCGCACTTTTCGATGAGGTCGCAATAGGCCGCGATGCGAACTTCGTGTTGCGGTCCCCAATCTGCACTGCCTCGATGTCTTCGGATCACTGGTATGACGATGCTGCCTTTTCGCAGCTGCCGCCATGGCTTGCCGGAGAGGTTGCTGGCCGGGTCGGTCAATGGATCTGGCGGTTTGTTGCAGTCGAATCCAGCCTTGCGTAACGACCACCAACTGAGATGTTTGATCTCGGTCGGTTCGGGATCGATGACAACTTCGGGAGCTGCTCGATATTTGGCCTGTTCACGGACCAGCGTGATAATACGGGTCAGTGTGTCCCAGCACTTCGCGAGCAGAATGAAGATTGGCAGACTCAAAACGAGAGCGGCTAATACCGATTGAAAATACACAGCAAGCATGACTGCAAACACGGCCGGTGCGATGAGCGTCAGCCACAATCGTATTTCGCCCCATGCCTGATGCAGGGCTTCGGTGAACTTATGCTCGTTGTAGTCGATAAGCAAATCCAGTCGCGGTCCAAGGTTGGGTTCTTCATCGCCCGCATCCTCGCCGGATTCGGACGCGATCAACGCTGCTCGTGGACAGAACACGTGCTCGCTCAGAACATGCACGCCGATCTTCGGTCGGGTTGGAAACTTGAAACGTGAGGCGGGACTGAAATCAGAATCATCACCAGCATTCATCGGGTGGCCTTCTTTTGCCATGCGGTAAGCTCCTTCAGCAGCGGAGCCAGTTCGGCAGGGCGCCTGGCTGGAACTGGTTCGGTGCAATCGATCAGGAGTTTGGCGAGTCGCTTTGGTATTCCGACCTGACTGAAAACGTCTGGAACAGCGTCATGGTCAACAAGTTCACCAGCCGCAGCGGCGATTGCCAGTTTTCCGAAGCTGTAGAGATCGGCCTGCACTGTCGCACTTCCGCCGTCAACTTCCGGAGCGCGATATGGATCCTCCGGCCATTCACTGGAAACTGACGGACTGCCGTCCAGCAACTTCGCCAGCTCAAAATCGGTAAGCACTGCTCTGCCATCCTGATCGCTGATCAGCACTCGTGCCGGAGCCAGTTCGCGGAAGACGACGTCTGCTGCGTGCAATGCCTTTAACCCCGTTGCGACGTCCAGTAACAATCGAGGCAGATCGGCAGCAGGCCATGTTCCTGTCTCGAGTCGATTGGCAAGTGTCTGTTCTCCGACCCAGTCATCGATGACCCACCATCCGGCATCGCCGGTGACCGGGGTCGATGTTAAGTTGAATGCAACATTGGGATGCGAACCCACACGGGCGCAAACATCCGCATGCCGTGCAAGTTTGTCCCTCAACGCATTTCGTGACTTTGTCGCCAAGGCACTAAGAAGGTAAAACTTTCCTCGCCCGTGGCGGTTGGATGTGTGGCGATGCTGCATCCGACACGTGATGTAGTACAGCCCGTTTGATGCAAGACGACCGTGTTCAAGATAACCCTCCGTTTGCCACTCTGATTCACCGGTCATGGGCGTCATGGCTGAAGCAGGCGGTTTGTACAGTGGATCTTTTGACGACAACAGATCCGTGACCCTGCAACCAAAGAACGTCGCCAGCTCCAGGGCCGTCGCAGCTCGAATTCCTTCGCCCCTGAACGCAGCCTTGAGGGTGTTTGCCGAAATATCTACCGCTTTAAGGAATTCTGTTCGGGAAAGCCCTTTATTGATTCGCAATCGATCAATCAGAAACTGGTCGAGATAGACCCAATAGGCCTCAGGCGAATCATTTGTTTCTCGACTCATATTCAGTCCCGATTGGGTTGCCCCTGACCATGTCAGAAGAGCTTCGATAAACGGCGCAAGAGCACGTCACATTTCGCTGAGAAAAATCGCGACTTGATCAAAGTTGACACGTCTCTGATGGAACTCTGACGGCCCCTTTCTGGTCCAGTTCCCCCTGTGCTGACCGCGGTAAGTCTGCGGTTCATTTTCAGGTACTCGGGTAACGGAAGTCAGTCATGAACAGTTTGTTTTCCACCTTTCTGGATCGCCTTGCGGAACGCTTCACCGCGATCCTTGCGGGCGTCGTCAGTTCACGCGTCGAAAGTCTGCGAGCGGAAGCTCAGGCCGAACAGCAAAGCCAGCTGGAAGATCTCGCCAGAAAATATGAAGCCGACGGCAAGATAGCAATCGCCAGAACGCTTCGCGAGCGAGCCCTGCAACTCACGTCCACAAATCTCGCGGGTGAAGGAGTGGATGTGATTGAAGCGGTGGCTGCCGAGCCGCTGAGACTGACCGGTCCAAATGCGTCATCGCAAGGTGGTCATCTGGAGAACCTGCCGGATTTCTCTGCTCCTCCGAAGCCGGAAAAGAAATCACGCCGTCGTGGAAACAATTCCTCGAGCGCCGGCCCCCAAGTGACTGAAGCACCGGGAGCCGATTCATGAGCGATGCTCTCCATTTGACTCCTCGCGATCGGGCCATTATGCAGGCGCTCGTGCAGAAGGTGCGACTGTTCAGCCAGAGACAGATTGTGGATCACTGGTGGAACGGGGAACTGGCCAACAGTCGTCGACGTCTGAAACGCCTGGCCGATCGCAACTTGCTGCAGCGGAGTTTCGTCATGGCACGACCTGCTCCGGCATTCGAGTCGCCTCTTGTGACTTGGAGACCGGGCGATGCGGCACCGGACTTCGGCAAGATCTCCTATCAATGTCAGGCACGCTGGCGAATTCGTCCGGCACGGCAGTGTGTGGTGTGGCTGGCGACGAAAGTGACGTCTCAGGCTTTCGGCGGAACGGCACGCGGCAAACTGAAACATCCGACTCAGGCAACGCATGATCTGAGTGTCGCCGCCGTGTGGTTACGACTGCATCAGGTCGCTCCGAAATGGGCGGCGGCGTGGCAAAGTGAGGATCTGTTCGCTGATACACGCAAGGGCCAAAAGCTGCCGGACGCTTTTATCGTCGATGACGCTGAACAGGTGATCTGGGTCATCGAGTTCGGGGGCGCGTACGACACCGCACGTGTGAAGGCGTTTCATCAGGACTGTGTGTCGCGCAACCTTCCTTATCAACTTTGGTGATGGACGATGAATTCGAAACGACAAAAACAACGCCGTGGACCGAACGACCGCGATCGGTTGATTCTGGAACATGTCACGCGGTATCGACTGAGCACTCTGGAAGCCATCCGGCGCGTTGTGCTGCGGGGGCTTTCCCGAAACGCGGTGAGCAAGATTGCCAACCGGCTGTGCGACGCAGGGCTGCTCCGGAAACTCCCGCTGCTGTATCCCATGAACTATTTCGTGCTGGGAGCACTGGCGGTCCGAAGTTTTGGAATCGGAGTCCATCGAGCTGAACCACTGGGACCACAGTCGCTGCCGCAGGAATTCGCCCTGCTGGCATTCGCGACTCTGGGCACGCATCAGCATCTGCGACTGAATGTAGCGGAAGTCAAACGTCGCTATCCGTGGCTGCCGTTGTCATTCGCTGCGGCACCGCACTGCCTTGATGAAGCGAATGTGCTGGAACTGGTGCGTGTGGATCTGGGTGGACCGGCGGGTCACGTTGCCCGCAAGTGTTTAGAAGATCTGACAGAACGCTGCCGCGTTCCAGAGTTCCTGACGCTGGTGGCTGCGGGCCAGTTTCGCCTGGTGATTATCACCGCCACGACGGAAAAAGTCGCTGCAATCCGGCGATCTTTCAAACACCACCTGTGGCCGCCGGGGCTGCTGGTTCATTTCTCTGTTGTTCCCCAACTTCTTTCACTTGGAGCAAGTGCTAATCATGCGTGACGTCTACTATCAATCCGTCGGAAATCCGCTGCAAACTGATCGTCTGCCGGTCACTCGACCTTCCATTGAGTTTGCTCCCGGTGCATCAACCGCAGATGCCTGGCGAATCCTGCTGCAGGTGTCGAGTATTTCAGTGATCATCGGCGCTGCGGTGCTGCTGATTTATCGAGTTCCGGGGTTCGCCTGGTTCGATCCGTACGACCTGCTGATCGCAGTTCCGGTGATTCTGACCGGCCTGTTGATCGCCGTGATCCAACAGCGCCTTGAACACGTTCATCATCCGTTCGTGTTGCTGGCTGTCGGTGTCGTGTGTCTGAATCATCGCATGCCATGGGCACTGCAGGTGTTGACCATCGCTTTCGGCTCAGGCCTGCTGGTTTACCAGTTCGGTCGGCACGGCGTGGCCATGATTACGACACGGCCGATGCGACGTGATCCGGCTGCCGCCGCCCGCGCTGTTGCAGCGGATACACTGCTGATTCTGGCAGGACTTACAGCGATTGTTGTGGCGGCGGCACTTTGGTTCAGCTTGAAGATTCTGATTTTGGCGGCGTGTACGCTTCCGATCGCCATGCTGTGTTCACCTGCTCCGAAAGAACTGCGTGTGGGCCGCTGGAAGCTGTGGCTGGTGAGTCTGAAATCGTGGTACTCGTATGCCCCGCAAAATCTGCCGGGATTGCTGCAGAGTCCGGCAGGCTCCTTATTTCATCGTGTATCGATTCTATTCCTTGCGGCGGAACTGGCAGGAATCGCGCTCGTCAGCTGGAACGGTTCTCCGTTGCCAGGCGTGTTCGCCATGGGTGCGGAGCATCATGCCACCGTCAACGCACAACTGGACGCTGCCGATGCCGGACCAATTGAACGCATCAAACACGGCGCTGTGACATGGTTCACCACATTTGCAGTCATGGCGGCACTTCCCGTCCTGATTCCCATCATTCTGACGACAGGCATGGTCACGCCCGTGCTTTGCGAGGCGGCAGTCGCAGCAGCGAAATCACGGAGCGGCAATCCGACGCAGTCCATTATCGCCGACATCCAATCTTCACCGGATCTCATCGAACGCGACAGCATTTACATGGGGCGAATCGTTTCCGACGGCACGCCGATGCTGGTTCCGCGCAAGGTGTTTACTGAACATGCCCATGGACTCGGTGACAGCGGATCCGGAAAAACGTCGTTGTTTCTATGTCCAATTATCGAACAGCTGGTGATGTCGGGCGATTGCAGTGTGATTGTGATTGATCTCAAGGCCGACTCGCTGGAACTCCTGGCCACACAGATCGCTGCTGCGGAAAGGCTGGAGCGAGAACGCGGCATCAGGATTCCGGTCAAATGCTTTTCGAATCAGGCCGATCGTGCCACCTTCGCCTTTAATCCTATGACGCAGTCGTTCTGGGAAAACTTCGACCTGCTGACGCGCACGGATATTCTGTGCGGGGCCAATGGCCTGACGTACGGTACAGATTACGGAGCGGGATACTTCAGCTCCGCAAACGCTGCAGTGTTGTATTACGCCCTTCAAGCGTTTCCGCACGTCAGAACATTCAAGGAACTCGCGGAATGTATTGGCACGGTGATCACCACCGCGAAAAAACAGGACCTGAATCCGGAAATCCGCAAAGCCGGCGTCCATGTCCAGGAAGTCATCAAGCGACTGGCCAACTGTGCCGCGCTCAACGTCACTGACGACAGCGGCCATGCTGCTGAGGTGGTTGAGCAGGCCATAGATCTGACACGGCCGTTCCTCGAACCGCAGCTCCTGTACTTTCATCTGTCGGCCACGTTGTCGCCAAGTGGAGCCCCGGAAATTGGTCGTCTGGTCAACTACATCCTGCTGGCCGCTTCGACACAGACCGAACGCAAGCATCAGGTCTATCTGGTGATTGATGAATTCCAGCGAATGGTCGCCAGTAATCTGGAATACATGCTGCAGCTGGCTCGCAGTATGGGTGTGGGCGTGATTCTCGCCAATCAGAGCGTGGAGGATCTTAAAAAGTCGTCGGTGAATTTGATTCCACCGATCGAAGCCAACTGCCGGTTGCGGCAGTGGTTCTCGGTCTCGTGCAGCGAAGACCGTGAGCGCCTGATCAAGAGCAGCGGCGAAACGGTGGACATTGAATACGGACGGAAGACAGACCCGATGTCCGATGGCACGGTGCGGCATTCGTATTCCGAAAGCGAACGTGTCGTACCACGCATCACGATGAACGATGTGCTCCTGACCAGCGACCATCCGTTTCGCAGTTTTCTAAAAATGAGTCGAGGCGAAGGCTACGCTCAATACGGCGGTTTTCCGGTGACCATCGAATCGAACTATCACATTTCGGAGAGTGAATATCGCCGACGTCGTGCGATGCCATGGCCTTCGCTTCCCGGCATGTTGCCGCCCGGCAATCACAAGCCAACACCAAAGCCTGTGAAGAGCGTCGCCAGTGGGCCGGCGATGACAGAGGACTTGATTGGAACGAATGAGAGCCAATCCGCCAATCTGACACCGGATGCCATTGAAGGATTTCTCAGTGGGCTCAAAGAACATTTCGAGTCACAAAAACAACGTCGCAACAAGGGAAAACAATCATGACTTTGACGCTGACTCATCGCGATCTTGAATTGCTGGATGGGTTGACGCTGCGTGTTCGGCTGTTGACGTTGCGTCAGGTCACTGAACTCTGGTGGCCCAACGGCGAAAACCAACGATGTGCTCGACGGCGACTGGAATGTCTCGAGGCGGCGAAGCTCATCGAGATTCATCGGGTGAACGCTCATCCGCTGCTGCCGGTACGGAGTCCGCTATTCGCGTGGCAACCAGGTGAGTCTGAACCGGACTGCGAACAACTGGCGGAAAGCTGCCGAGTTCGCTGGAACAAAGCGGCAGTGCCAATGACGGTGTGTGTCGCGTCGTCATTGGCGGCCAATCTCCTTGGGAGCACGGCCTATGGTGTGCCGCATCGCGATCACCGCAACCATGACCTGCGACTGGCGTCAGTTTATGCCGCCTACCGATTGCAGAAGCCGCAACTGGCGGCGTTGTGGGTCGGTGAACACGGTTTGCCGAAGGCAGGTCACCGCGTCAAAGACCCGGACGCATTTCTGCGTTCCAAAGATGGACGTGTGGTTCGAGTCATTGAGTCCGCTGGACGTTACAGCGAACCTCAGGTGCAGAGTTTTCATGAGCACTGTGAAGCCAACGCGCTTCCCTATGAATTGTGGTGATGCCATGTGTGCAAAGAAAATGAAGATCACTGCCGAACGAGAAGACGATCAGGACGCGGTTGAAGCGATTCTGGGGCACATCACCCGGTATCGGCTGTCGACGTTTGCTGCACTGTCCCGGCTACCACGGTTCGCCGATGAAAGTCCCAGGCACCTGCGTCGGTTGTTGCGTGATTGTCGGGATGCGGGATTATTGTCCTCAGCGGCATTGCATTCCGGAAGTCGGTACTGGTTTCTGACGCCCGCCGGTGCGACGCGCTGCGGGCTCGATGAATCCCGTTCTGGCCCAATGTCGGAAACAGCCAAATTGCGGGCGTATGCACTGCTGCTGTTTTGCTGCCGGTCAGACAGACCACGACATCGGTTGACGGCCAGTGAACTCAGTCAGCAGTTTTCAGTGCTGCATCGGCCCGGGATGCCCGGCACGTATTACTACGACCCGACCGGCAAGGGGTCGATCGGTCTGGCACGCATTGATGCCGGTCATCATGGGCGCTGGGACCGTGCCGTGCAGTCTGTGCAGGACGACATCTCGCTGCACAAGAAGTTGCCGGGTTTTCGGCAACTCATCAAGGCTCATCGTTTTGAAATCACTGTCCTGACTGTGTTGCCTGCCAAAGCAGAACGCACGGTCAGTGTCCTGAAATCACTTCCTGAAGTGAAGCAAGTTCCGGTTCACGTGGTGGCTCAACCGGAACTGCTGCCTCTGATTCATTCGAGCCCCGGGAAGGAGGAGAACAGGAACGCGACGAAAAAACTCCCACGCCATGGGTTTTATCGCTCCCGGCCCCGGAGCAAGGAAAAACAACGGGCAGTGAACCTGAGTCACCGCAGACAGAACTGACGTGCCACACACGCAGCCTGTCGATTCGCTGGACGTAACCAGCATGGTCGAATCTTCGGATTCGCAAACAGATCTCCGTCCCGCAGGTGAAAGCCCGCGAGAACAGAAGGTTGTGCCTTGGGTTAAGTATTGGTTTTAGGGTTGTCTCCGGACAACCCCACTTCGACGCAGCCGTGGTTCGCACGACTGCTGACAGCAACCGCGTTTAGCAGCAAAAAGGATGACTGTTGAATGCATGAACAATTGGAGGAACGCTTATGAATTTAGATCGAAAACCGGTACGAGAATTCCGTTGTGGAGATGTCATTGCCAACGTGTGGGCCAATCGCATGACTGGTCGTCACGAATGGTACAGCGTGACATTTTCCCGTCGGTACAAGAAAGATGGTCGATGGAACTTCACCTCGTCACTTCGATATCGTGACCTGATGAATGCACGGAGAGCCGCCCGCTTGGCGCACATCTGGATCTGGTGGCATGGTCCCGGGTCTGCCAGAAAATTCTGGTGGTTCTGGCGAAGATGAATTCGCCGGTCAGACACGATCTGACCGGCTGCCCGTTTCACGACAGGCAGGAATTCTTCCACCAGCGTCTATCCGCTGCACGAACCGTCGCATCTGACGTCACGGTTTTCACCACAGGTTTTACACCTGGTTTTTGCTGGCTGTTTCATCAGCCAGCACTCTTTGGAAGTGTTTCGCCCGGATTGTACGGCAATGCGGGAGGGACACGATGAAGAAGGGCATGGAGAACGTGATAGTTCTTCACGCCGGACTGAGTTGTCGTCGGACAGCTCAAACATTTGTCGGCGTGATTCTCACGTCGGCAAAACAATAAC
>JBGSVD010000287.1:0-2129 GCA_041753135.1 Planctomycetaceae bacterium | reverse complement strand
CTACTTTCGGATGGCCAACTGCAAAGGGGTGTTTGGTGAACTGGCAGGCTGGATTCGTCGCCGTCTTCGAGCGAAGCAGCTGTCGCTATGGAAGAAACCCGGTCGTCTCCACCGCCGCCTGCGGCAGCTGGGGTATCGGGGTGAATTCGTGGCGATGCGAATGCGCTCGTGGCGCAGCTCGGTCAGCCATCTCGCCAGCTGGGCTATTCCCAATAGCTGGTTAGGCGAACTGGGCCTGTTCGATTTGGCGTCCGTCCCGACCGGAGTCCTTCCTCAGGTGACCTGAGTCCTGTAAAACATGAGCCGTATACGGCCCCGTACGTACGGTTCTGTGAGAGGGCTGAGTCGCGGTTTAGCCACCCCGACTCACCCTACTCGATGATTCCCCCCACTAATCCCCCCACAAATGCGCTGTTATCTGCGGCGGGACGTAATCGGGCGATGATTTCTGCACCTGCACTTTGCGCAGAACGCATTGCACCATAGTGCTTCTCAGTGGTGGCGAAGTCCTTGTGTCGCATTACCACTTTAAGGGTCTCAGCGGACACGCCAGCGTTGATCAGCCGTTGAGCCAATCCTCGTCGAATGTCGTGAGCACTCGCATACTTGACGCGATGTTGAGTTCTCGCGTCTTCTACCTGCACCACAACATCGGCCTTCTTCCCAATCAGGCCGATAACGCGACTGACACGCTCCTTTGTCATGCGAATCGTCTCGTGCCGCAGTTTGTCGGTCGGTTTACGGTCGGCGTTGCTGCGAAGTCGTTCGATCTGCGACTCCGAAAGTGGCCGACAGTTCTGTTTCGGACGGTTGCCCGAAATGCTGAACTGTTCCATCCACTTTCTGACTGCTGCTTCCGAAACACCGCAGGCTCTTGCAATTTCGCTGTTGGAACAGCGGGGAGCCAGCTTGCGGAGATCAGAAGCACACGGACGGAAAGAATCGAATCCACCGTGAAAGTCAAACTCGATGGCCGCTGGATTCACAACCCAGCCTGTGCGTTGCTGCTCGGGAATCTTCCTGAGCAGCTCTTCAAGCCCGGGCAGCATCGGAATTTCCTGCACGCGACCGTTCTTCTGGGATGAAGGAATTGCCATCGTGGGCAATCGATCTGCTTGAGTCGGCCATATCGGATGAATGTGTCGCGGGTTATTCCACGAAAAATCCATCAAGTCACCAACTCGAAACCCAGACTCCCAGAGGATATTCAAGGCAAGCAACCACGATTCCGCTGATTCTTGTCCCACGACCTCCGGAACGGCATCCAGCATATTGTGGAATTCGACTTCCGTAATGGGCCTTCCCTTCATCACTTCTTCGGATTCCAATTTTGACACCGGAGGCAAGTCCGCCACCCAGCCACGCCCCTTGCAGAACCGAATGAAAGCCATCACGGCTCCCATGAGGCTGTTAACTGTGTTGGGGGAACGAGTGTCATAGCGACATTCGTCACCGTCCAGCAGTCGTTCCTGCAGGTATTCGAGCCTGTCGAGCGTTGCTACGTCCGACATCAGCAGGCCCTCCGGACGATTGGCGTCGCGTGACTGAGCTTCGAGGATTCGTTCCGCGATACCCAGCCGTGACACAATCTCGACCAGTGAGTCTGCCCGCACTCGCAAACGACGCTGTTCAAGGTACCGGTCGTAGCATTCCTGCCACGATGGTCCGCTTGAATCGCCGTCACCGTTGTTGGGCGTTGCTGGTCGTATAGCTTTCTGCACAACATGCGATGCTGTGATGGCACCGTCTGATGTGAGGTACTCGCCATTGAGCAGCCGTTCCTGACATTCACGCTGAAGTTTTCGAGCTTCACGGCGGTCACGCGTGCCACAGTTGCGGCGAATGCGTTTCCGCAGGATCGGGCAATAGAATTTAAGCACGTATCCATTTCGATCCGTTCGACGCAATGGTCGATCCGGATAGAGTTGGACGTTTCCAATTTCGGGCCGTCTCGGCATAACAATCTCCTGTCAAGTTTTTCAATTTGTTTCATGAAGTTTTCCTTTCTGCGTTTCTTGAAAGATGCTCAATCAAAGCCTGCCCGGTCACCCAGCGCGTGTGACCCACGGTTGTGTAAGGCAGTCCTTCGGACAGCATTTTATCCCAGAATTTCTGTGAGATTCCCAGCC
>JBGSVD010000286.1:0-15033 GCA_041753135.1 Planctomycetaceae bacterium | reverse complement strand
CGACAACTGCGTCTCCCGTGAGTGGGCGGAATTTAGAAAGGTCTGCCCGGGGATGCAAGCCTGTTTCCAGGTCGTTCGTGTCTCGATTTTCTTTGGGAATTGGAGAATCGGCAAAATCGGTTTGTTTGTGCCCATAATTCTCCGGATTTCTGCCACGATGTGCCGGATTGATAACAAAGATCCGCCACCAGATGATCGGTTCGGCAAAATTTGTCCAAAAAATTCCCCAACAAGAAGTTCTGCCTTTTCCACAAAATCCGTTCGCGGTCAACCGACAGTGGATCGTTGCAGCAAACGGACGCGAAATGAGTTGTTGCCAGCATTCAAAGTGAAAGTGAAGCAATTCCACCTGTGGTAGGAATTGTGCCTCGCCGAGTGCCTCGATGTTAAGACGACAGCCGCCGATCGTTTGGTTTGCGAGACATGAACGGATATCATGCCGGGGAACGCGGTTCCTTTGGGCCGACGTTATTCCGTTTCGGCCTGCAAAAGCAGGTCTCCTTCAGGAATATTGAACTCGTCGGTATGGACGAACTGCAACACGAATGCGGCGTAGCCGCCGTGTACCATCTGAATTCTGGCGACCTTAGCCCGCTGATTCCAAAGCTTCGCAGGAAAGACAAGTCGTTTATCGACCCTGCGACCGAGGAGCCAATGGCCGTGCGAAACCGCACGTCGCGACTGATTCCCGGGATGCTGCTTGATATGCAGAATCGCGGCCAATTGGCTGCCGGACTTACCAGTTACAATCCGGCTCGCCTGCAGTTGATTCAAACGCACAAGGACGTCGGCGGAGTGGCCGAAGTCTTTCGCATGAATCACGAAGCGCCGTATAAGCAACTGATGGCGGAACATGCTGGCCAGGCTGCTATCGGGCATGTTCGCTATGCCACATGCGGCAAGGATGACCCAAGCTATGCACAACCGTTCGAGCGGCAGCATATCGCCAGGTCAAAATGGTTCAGCTTTGCCTTCAACGGCCAGCTCGCAAACTATATCGAACTGCGCGAAGAGATTCTGAAGACCACAGACTTCCATTTGACTCGTGAAACAGACACAGAAGTTCTGCATCATCTGATTTCGCATGAACTTTCTCTGAACGCCGCGGTGACTCCGGTGGAACTTTTAAGCACGCTTGCGAAGCGACTTGATGGTTCATGGAATATTGTGTTTCTGAATGCCCGCGGTCAGATGTTTGTTTCCCGAGACCCGCTTGGCATGCGTCCTTTGTGCTATGCCGTTGAAGGATCACTTTTCGCGGCTGCCAGTGAAAGTGTGGCACTGACTCACCTGGGATTCTCTGAAGAAAGCGTCAAAAACGTACCGCCCGGGCATGTGGTAATTGTCGATGGCGAGACCGTCAGCGTCGAAAAGTATGCTGAGAGCCCCAAAAAGGCGCATTGCTTCTTCGAATGGATTTATTTCGCCAATGCCGGAAGCACATTTGATCACGCTGGCGTTTACCTTTCTCGCAAACGCCTGGGTGAAGAACTGGCAAAGCGCGAGACATTGACGATTGATGACGATGTTATCGTGGTGCCGGTGCCGGATACCGCAAAGGCGGCGGCAGACAGCATGGCGTTCAGTCTGAAAGTGCCTTCACTGGAAGGATTGATTCGCAATCGCTACATCGGACGCACCTTCATCGAAGGGAATAACCGCGCCGACAAAGTGCGAATGAAGTACACGCCGCTGCCCGAAGTGATGGAAGGCAAGCGCATACTGCTTGTGGACGATTCAATCGTGCGTGCAACCACGTTGAAAGAATTGCTCTCACTTCTGAAGGATCGGGGACGAGCGAAAGAGATTCATGTTCGCATCGCATGTCCGCCAATCATCGCCCCGTGTTTTTACGGGATCGACATGTCCACCGTGGGCGAACTATTCGCTCCTGGATTCATGAGCGGCAACGTCATTACTGAAGCTGAAGAACAGGCAATGGCTGACGCGATCGGCGCTACAAGCCTGCGGTACCTTCCTGTAGAATCTTTGGCGGCCTGTGTAGGATTGCCGGACCACACTTTGTGCCAGGCTTGTGTGAACACGATTTATCCAACCGCGGCTGGCGAGCGAATGTACGGGAAGGCTCTTGAGAAATCGGCGGAAGAGCGTTTGGCCTGCGAGAATGGATGTAAGCCGGATACAACATCAGAAAATCGAGAACGAATTTACGTTTGATGTGTCTCGGGTACGTTCGTTGCTGAAATCCTCTGACGTACTTGTCGCTCAAGGCGAAATGCACGAATCGGTCGGAGTTTGCACGCGGCGGTTCGATGAGTGCTTCAAGGGCTTTGAGCGATCGGTTAGCGGAACTTATGTCGTCGGTCGATACTGAACCGAATCCGGCTTCAACAGACGACGTCGGCAGCATGTCGGAACTGTTGCGAGTCGCCGTGCCTCTGATGCTGAGTGCTGGTTCGCACTCGCTGATGAACGCGGCAGATCGCGTCGTTCTGGCTGGATGCTCGGAAGCGGCTTTAGCGGCTGTGACTCCGGCGTCGATGCTGCATTGGACGGCCGTTTGTGTCCCGCTTGGCACTATTCTCTACGCGAACACGTTTATTTCCCAATACGATGGAGCGGGCCGCAAGGACCGCATGATGGCTTCGCTGTGGCAGGCGATCTGGCTTTCGTTGGTCACAGGAGTTCTTCTGCTGGGCTGCCTGCCGCTATCACGTCCGTTGTTGTCACTGGCAGGACATACTCCGGAGATCGCAGAGCTTGAAGCTCAATACTTCAACACGCTTTGTGTTGGAAGTCCTGTGCTGTTGTTATCAACGGCGCTCAGCTGCTTTTTTAATGGTCGCCGAAGAACGTCTGTTGTCATGTGCATCAGCTTTGCCGGTGTGTTCTTCAATTTCGGTATGGACTATTTGCTGGTGTATGGCGTTGGTCCATTTCCGGAACTTGGTATCCGCGGAGCGGCATTAGCAACATTGATGGCTCGATGCGGAGAAGTCGTTGTTTACTCAATCCTGATACTGCGAGAAGCGGCTCGAGAGAATTTGCCGCTGCTGCAATCGCGATCCCTGGATTTCGAGTTGTTGCGGAAATTCCTGCGGTACGGAGTGCCCAGTGGACTGCATTATTTTGTCGACAACTCCGGCTTTACCGTGTTCCTGTTGATCATCGGCAATCTCAGCAGCCAGGATCTTGCTGCAACAAATCTGGCATTCAGTGTGAATGGGCTGATCTTTGTTCCTCTGCTGGGTTTTGGGACGGCAATCCAGACTCTTGTCGGCCATCACATCGGCGCGGCCAAAATCGCAGCGGCGAAACGGACAACCAACAATGCCGTGGTGCTCGGTATTCTCTGGACGGGTGGTACTGCGTTATTGCTGATCTTCTTTCCGGAAACTTGTCTGCGACCGTTTTTCCTTTTTGCTGATGAATCATCCGGGCAAGGCGCGGATGTTACGGCATTGGCTCGAACGGCCGCGACGCTGTTGCAGTATGTCGCCATCTATTCCGTGTTCGATGCCCTGGCGGTTGTGTTTTCCTCCGCATTGCGAGGTGCGGGGGATACCGTTTATCCAATGTTGATCACACTTCTTTCAAGCTGGCTGATCATGGTGTTGCCGGCCACCTTGATTATTCAGTCGGATCACCCAACGGTGCTGAAGTTGTGGCTGACCTGCACGTTTCACATCAGCTTTACAGGCATTTGCATGTGGTGGAGATACAGCACTGGCCGATGGCAGCGCTTGCGGTTGATTCAGGATTCGGCCGACGCTCCTGCCGCCGACACGTCTGCCGCAGGTTGATCCCCCGTCCTGGCGTAGAGTCTCACACAGTCGTTGAATTCATGGGCAGCGGAATTCATAAGAACTCCCCGGAAGCCTGAATTCTGGCGAATCCGTTTGCAACACCGGCGGGGATAATTGCGGTCACGATCAAGTTGTTTCACCGTCAGCCGGAGGCGTGCGCGGATGCCGCCACCAACGTACGCCTACGGCTGACGGCTAACGGTGAAACGAACTACCGTTCAAAAAGTAGCGGAGCAGCGCGAGCTGCCCTGTGTGAGCCTGCAAAATGATGGCTCACACCGGACGGCTTGCGCCGAGTCCGCTACTTAACAGGCCGTTCGTTGAACGGGATTGCGGTGAAACAAAAGACAGCTCCGTCGGCAGCGTTTAAAGTCTGTCAGCCGAGCTCACAGAGAAGCAGCCGCGAACTTGACGATTTCGGCAGCATCGGCAGCATTCCAGACGCGAACGGTACCATCCTCGCCTCCAGCAACGACCAGCGTTCCATCAGCATTCGATGCCGTTCGGTAGACGTAATCAGTGCTCCCTTTGAATTCTCGGGCAGCACTGCCGTTCGCGGGATTATGGAAGAAGACACGCTTGTCACCACTGCTGCTGACCACCATGTCCTGAAGTCCGACATACTGAAGTGCAGTCACTTGCCGAGTATACGTGGCGATGGTTCGTGACTGTTCCCCGGTCTCTGCATTCCAGATCTTGATGGCGTTATCTGCGCCAGCACTAGCCAGAGCAGTTCGGTCGGACTTCCACGAAACGTCCATCACATGATGAGTATGCCCTTCAAACGATCGAACAAATTGCTTTGTTGCAACGTCAAAGACTTTCACGAACTTGTCAGCAGACGCAGAAGCCAGCAGCTTGCCGTCTGCAGAGAAATCGATTCCATAGACCGTGTCGCTATGGGCATCCACGAATTGATGAACCAAAGTTCCATCAGCAACGTTCCAAAGCGTCAGCTGACCGGAACGCGATGCTTCGCCACCACCCGCCGCCAGCAGAGTTCCGTCTGGCGAAAACGCGAGAGCAAGCACGCGATCAACGAAGACGGAATCACCTCCGCTTTCTTTGCCACCTAAAGAAGCGGCCAATTGCCATTCTGGAAATGCGGAGCGGCCAACAAGGCGATTGTCAGCAGTCTGCAGCAGCACCGTTATCCCGCTGGTTCTGAGAGCGATTGTGTTGGCTCCGACTTTTGTGCCAGGAAGTACGTCAATCGCTGCGCCATCGAGAGAGTTCCAGACTCTCAGAGTCCCGGACGCATCCGCTGTCACAATGTAGCGGCCATCGACAACAAGCCCCGCAAACGCGGCCGGGATGGTTGCTGCAGCCGGCACTTTGCGTTGTTCAACATCGGCGGCGGCAGCAGTGGCTTCGGCAACAGCTGCTTCGTGTTCCTGCTTTCGCTCACCAACACGTGTTTCCGCTCGAACGATCGCAGCCGTTGCGAAATCAAGCGATTTTTTTGCTGTGTTCAGCTCAGAGTCGGCTTTTGTGAAAACATCTTTTGCCGCAGTTTCGGCCTTTTCGGCTTCCGTAACGGCTGTCTTCAGAGCCGCATCATCCGCTTTCCCTTCCAACGCGGTTTTCGCGGCCGCAGTGGCAGCAATGGCTGCGTCATACTTTATTTTTGCTTCCGCCTGAAGAGGAGTGTTTTTTTCGACTTCAGCCTTTGCCTTGGTTTCCGCTTCCTTCTGTGCAACGACTTCCTTCTCTGCTTCGTCGATCCGAGCCTTGATCACGGCAACTCGCGAATCGAGTACTGCTTTTGTTCTTTCAGATCTCTTGAGCTGAACCTGAGCAGACATGTCGGCTGTCAGTGCTGCGATCTGCTTTGCGTCCTTGGGTGACCAGAGCAACGCCTGACCATCGGCAAGAACAAAAACAGCACGGTCCGTTGCGGCGTTAACGTCAAGTTGGATTACAGCCGCAGGCAGATCGAATCGATTGACCTGCGTCGCGTCATCAGCTTTCCAGTTTTGAATAGTACGGTCAGCGGCCACCGTCAGAAGAGTTCCGCCGTGACCGGTCAGCTTTTGAACTGGTCCAGCATCGGACTTCACTTCTGCAGCAACAGTCATCACGCCCGTATCGGCCGCAACTGCCAGAAGCCGAACACTGCCATCGGCCAGTAACGCTGCCAGTTTTCCTCCAGCAAGTTCTCCGCTGACAGCGATGATTCCTGCCGGCAGAGGCTCTGATTTGTGGGCCACTTGAAGGTCGGCACTTCTCACAATCAAAAGACGCGCATCAGCCAGAGATGCGATGATCCATTTAGGTTCCGACTGGAACGTCATCAGAGCACTGACTGCCTGACCGTCGGTTGCGACGACACCTCTTTCGGCACCTGTTGTCGAATTGGCAACAACGATCCCTTTGGATGCGACGGCCATGATAACTTCGTTTCCGTCCGCTGAATTCGTCCACGCCTGAACATCTGCGGGGATTGTCCACGTACTGCTGACATTCTCCGCGTCGCGTTTCCAGAGTTTCACATTGCGATAGCCGGAGGTCGCAACCATCGGCTGAGTCGGGTGAAACGCGATCGCATGGACATAGTCAAGGTGAGCAACACCGCTGGGACCGGCCGTATCGGAATTCACGATTTCAGGATCGATCAGCGATCCGATGTAATCTTTTCTGGCCAAATCGTAGATGCTCACATGATTGCCGCGCCCTGCTGCAATGAAGCGTCCCGGATTATCGATATCAAGCGAGTAGACTCCCTGAAGCCGCGGGTTGATTGGTTGCCAATTCATGGCCTTCGTCGCGATTGCTCCAGCCTTGGCTCCTTCGAGAATCCACTGACGAAGAATCCCCAATTGCTTCGGTTCCAGAATTTTGGCCTGACGATCGTTGGGTGTTGGTGGCATCACCGGTTCGTCGCTGCGTCGTGCCAGTTTGTAAATCAGACTCTCATCCGGTTTTTCCGGAACAACCGCAGGACCGCTTCCACCGCCCTTTAGAATGGCCTCGAGGTTTTCAAGAATCAGGTCACCTTCGGACACTGTCACGTTATGACACGCAATGCAGTTCGCTTCCAGAATTGGATAAACATCCCGTTCAAACTCAACAGGACGCCCCAACGCAGGTTCTTCGAAGGCAATCGGCTTGAGTTCATCAGCCGGTGATGCTGGAAATCCCGCGAGTGCAGTAAGACACGCACACAACAATGTATTTATCAGGCGACGGTTCATGGCCAGCTTTCGTTAATTGATTCAAGCATCTACCGAGCAGGCTCGGGAATTTCTTACTGATTGCAACGTGGCCTATTCCACAATTTTCAACGCCACAGGCACATCTGTCGCAGCGCTCCGACCATTCATATCGCCCGTTGCCCGAATGACGACATTTGCCAGATCACCAACTGGGGCATCCGCAGCGGCCACAATTGTCAACGTCCCTTCGGCCTGGTCGGCGGCGACTTCGACTGCTTCTGCTGTCAGGCCCACAACACCATCAGGAAGTACAAGGCTCAGCTTCATCACGCCCGCAAAATTATTTTTGCGAGTGACAGTGACCTTGACTGGGGCCGTTGCACCTCGCTTGATCGCTCCGGCATCAGGAACGGCTGCAGCGATCTTGGCAGGAGCCGGGTGAATGGTGATAACCAGCGGGTCCGAGATGACTCGCACATTGACCGGCTTCGCCTTCGAAGCTTCTTCAGCAGTCTTCAGGACTGCGTCAGCCGCCGTCTTGGCTGCGGCTGCTGCTTCCAGTTCTTTTTGAGCGGCTAGAAGTGCAGCCTGAGCCGTCTCAACTTCCTTTGTTTTCTTGACAACTTCCTCTTCTGCAGCAGCCTTCTCTTTTGACTTTGCGGTTTCCATCTCTTTGGCCGTTCCAATCTGGCGGGCCAGGTCAGCGGCGGCGTTCGTCAGGGTTTCGAGTTTCTTCGCGGTCTCATCGGCCGCACTGGATGCTTCCTTAACCGCCTGAACGGCTGCGTTGAACTGATCGGGCGTGCTGGAACCATCCGTTTTAATGTTGGCTGACTGAGCCTGCACTTTGACCAGAGCTTCGATAGAAGTTTTCTGTTCGGCCACTGCCTTCGAAAATTCGTCGCGGAATTTTTTCTGCTCTGCAACATAGGACTCCAGCTCACCGCCAATCTTTTTGACTTGTTCGGTTAACGTTACCACGAACTGCTGCGACGCTTTCAGGGCGGTGTCGTTCGTTGTGACAGCAGCCTGCCGAGTCACAATGGTTGCTTCGGCTTCTGTCACTCTGGCCTTCGCACGATCTGCCTGCCAGGGATTACGGCGGTACGGTACGGCCGAGGTTCCCTGAACAAGAATCGTGTTGGTGGAGACAGGTGCTTTTTCCTTAAAGAAGATTCTGGCAACAACGCTGTCTTTACCAGGTTCGATAGCGACCGCCGGTGCATCCACTTCTCCGGGAATTCCATAAAAGCTCAGGTCGACCTTAGCGTCAAAACCACCTCGTTTTACGATGCGAACCGGAATCAACAATTGTTGGTCCTGACTGAAGTCAGCGGCGACAGGATCAACGATGATCGAGAACGGTTGTTCGTCCTTCATTACACCAACCACAAGTGATTCGGACAATCGTGCATTTCTAGGAAGGCCATTGATGGCATCATGCACCAGCGTCGCTACTTTCGCTTCCTGCTGGATGACTGATTCCCCATCGCCGCTTTTGCCGACGACTCGAATTGATGCCACTTGCTCCACCGAATCCGCCGCCGCCGTGATAACCAGCTTGGCCGAAACCTGGCCCGGTCCAATTGTTGTCGAGCGGCAGGTGATTCCAGCAGGAAGATCTTCGGCCGAAAGTTGAATCGCACCACTGTGCCCGTCACGACGATAGGCATACACATTCAGTTCATAGCTGCTTCCTTTACGAAGGCTTACTGCTCCACTAGTCACAGGTGCCTTGCCGTCTGTGGATGGAAATGCGTCGAAAACCACAAGACTAAAGTCCGGTTTTGGAGCACGAACTGAAAGCCGATAGGTCAATCTTGCATCACCGCGAGCATCGCCATAACGATCACGCAAGCGAATCCGGTAGGTGCCATCTTCCGGCACATTCAGAAGGAAAGATGGATCGTCGCACAGTGTTGGCAGATCTGCTCCACCCGGGTTCTGCTTATCATCATCTTCAGTCGCCAGGCGAGGGTAAGTGATTGTTCCATCGGCTGCTGTGACAACTCGTTCGACCATCAGCATTGGATCTGCAATAGAACCAATGCGCTGAGCAAAGACTTCGATCACATACGCTTCCCCTTTTTTGGCGTCGAATCGAAAAATATCTTCATCCGATCGTTCGGCAAAGGAGCCTGTTGCTTCAAAAGGCGCGCTGACGGGCTGCTCGGGCGTTTCTGCGGCTTCCGAAATCGGAGCAACGGCACTCTGTCCGATGCGAATGAGATTTCCGTCAACTCCATTCCACCAGAATGAATCGGAAAATGCAGCGGTGGCCGGAGCCCCGACTGGCGCTCGACCGCTTGCAGGAGCGATTGTCATTTGTTGTTGAAAAATCGCGCTGCCAGCCAATTTGCGATCGGTCAATTTTCCATCGGGAAGATAACGCCCAAAGGCTGTGACCACCGTTGGAGAATTGGCGACGACAAAGGCCGGGCTGATCCAGTCAATGATCGGACGAGAATCAAGGGCGAGCCGATAGACAAACTGATCGCCGCCGCCGTAGACCAAATCCTGAACTCGCACAACAAGTTCTTCGGCCTTTGCCGCCGTGTAGACCAGGCTGGCTTCCTGGGAGAAAACTCTTCGAGATTCTGACAGTCTTCGTCCTGCAGAATTGAAAAGTTGAATCACGGGCTGCATCGGTGAATCGATCCGAGCCGTTTCAGAACGTACCACCAGAGTCTGACCCGCTTCGACGGAGACTTTGAAAAAGTCGACGTCTGTTCCACCATTGGCTCGCCCGTTGACAACGGTTCCCATCGTCACTGGTGTTGCCTGAGCTAACACATTGTTTGGCTCCACTTCAGCAATCTCTGGAAGTGTGTCGACGCGGAACATTCGAGGATTACTAAGACCAAACAGTCCACGAACACGAAGGTCGTAAAGCCCCGCGGTCACCTCAGAGGAGACACTGACAGTAAACGTATTCGCGACGGGATTTCCGTTGGCATCTTTTTTCTGAACGGCACTGATTCCCGGATGGCTAAAAACCATCTGATCAAGCTCATCAAGATCAGTGCCGCCACCAACAGTCACATCAACCGTTGCCCCCTGCTGCCCACCGGGTGGAAACACAGAAGTGATACGAGTTTGAGGCAGCTGTGCAAACGCCTCAATAGAACCGGCAACAATGACAGCTGCTGCAAGAAACGATCGGATCCCAGTCATAAAGCAGGTCCTGGGTGGGGAGGTGAGAATTTTTGGGGAGGGAGGATTCTCCGCCGGACAGTCTGTCCGGCGGTTCAGAGCAACTTCGATCTGTCGTCCAGTCAACCACGTTTGGTGCTTATAGATGACAGACCACAAATTACAGATCAAACAACGGGAATCTATTCACGTCATCAATGATTGAACTGAAACTCTTTCGTATTGATCAATGCCCATACGACGTCTTCGTAACCGCGACGCACGTTTTCTGCATGCTTCTTCAGATACGCAATTGCAACCTGAAGTTCTTCTTCGTTTGGCTCTCGAGAAAACACCCAGCGGTACAGTTCTCGAACACGCTCTTCATCCGGGCGAGTCGCATCGGTGGCCAGTCGTGCGGTACGGGCACCTTCGCGAGCAATTTTGTCCTGAATCTCGCGACCATTCAGCAAATGCAGACTCTGAGCAAGATTTGCATCCATACTGCGTTCACACTCGCAGGCGGTATCACCTTTAGGCTGACCGAACACCTGAAGGAAGTATGTTGAGTTGGACGCATCTGCCAATTGCATCGCCTTGGTCCCTGCCGGCATACCACCAAAGTTTTCCGACGTATCAGTCACAAGATGGAAGGCGTCATACAAAACTTCTGCACTCAAACGACGCGGGTAGTACCGTGAAAAATTCTGCTTGTCACTGGCATTGAATTCGTTCGGAATCGCGCTGAGCTGATACGTGCGCGATCGACAAATCGTTCGAATCAGGTCCTTCAGGTCAAAGCCCGATTGAACGAAGTGTTCCGACAGAGCGTCCAGCAGTTCTGGATTCGCGGGCGGATTCGTTTCTCGCATATCGTCTTCGGGTTCAACAATGCCACGACTGAAGAAATGCTTCCAATAGCGATTCACCAGCGACCGTGCGAAAAACGGATTCTTCGGAGCCGACATCCAGTCTGCCAGTTTCACACGTGGGTCGCTGTCAGCGGCAATATCATAAGTCGGCGTACCGAGACCGGTTGGCTTCAAGGCCTTACCAGATCTTGGATTGCTGGCCGTCGCAATCCCTTCATTATGAAACACTCGGCGATCTCGCATTGCACCTGCCGCGTTCGGAATAACCTTTTTGCCAACGCGACCGTAGAACGCGGCCATCCCGTAATAATCATCCTGGCTCCATTTCTCGAATGGATGATGATGACAACGGGCACACTGAATCCGAAGCCCAAGGAACAATTGAGCGGTGTCTTCAACCTGCTCTTCAGTGCTGTCAACATCGCGATACCAGACGACCGCTGGATTCGTCTGAGGATCACCTGAAGCCGTCACAATCTCACGCACAAACTGATCGTATGGCGTGTTATCGTAAGTCTTGTTCCACAGCCATTGATGAAACAACATTGTTCCCGGACCATCGTCTCCATCAGACTTCTTATTTCGCAGGACGAAATTCCATTTGTTTGCAAAATGGTCAGCATAAGCCGTGCTGTCCAGAAGCCGATCGATCAGCTTATCTCGCTTGTCCGCGGACGTGTCAGCCAGAAATGAACGCACTTCATCGTCGGTCGGCAAAGCACCGGCAATGTCCAGTGAGACACGACGCAGAAATGTCGCGTCATCACAGACTTCTGAAGCGGGGATGCCCAGCTGTCTGAGTTTTCCGAAAACTGCCGCGTCTACAAAATTCACTTCTGACGGCATGTTGGACGTATCGGCTCCCAGCGGGACAGTGGCTCGGAACGTCGCGACCTGGCCCTGATAGCGAGCCATGATTGCGACTTCGCCACTTAGATCCAAGGTGGTGACAAGGCCTTTCGTGGACACTTCTGCCATCTCGGCTTCGTTTGGTTCGAACAAAGCCATCCGAGTCACGTCTTCTGTCGTGCCATCGCTGTAAGTTGCGATCACGGAAATTTGCTGCTGTGTCTTTCGCTCCATTGTGCGAGCTTCAGGGATGCATTTGATTCCGGTCACCGATGGATCATTGTCAGTCCCATAAGGCATGCCCTGCTCGATCCATTGAACAAGCAGGTTATATTCGTAGCTGCCCTGATCCATTCGCTTGCCGCCACCGTGAGGGCTTCGGCCGATCGCTTTTTTGATCAAAAGACTTTCACCTGGAACGGCCGGGAAAATTCTTCGTCCACGAGATTCTTTGCGAAGAAACTCGTAGTCGTCTTCTGCAACAAAGCCCAGCAGAGAAAGTTTGAACCCGTTCTGACCACCAGATTTCCCGTGACAACCACCACCGTTGCAGCCAAGCTTTGTGAAGATTGGCACAATCTGATTTCGAAAGTTGATCGGCAACGGGTGAGCAAAGCCGCTAACGATGACATGGGTCGAAACTGATTTGTCTCCCAGTGTTGCAGTGACTGTGATGTCACCGTCCGCCGCCGGGACCGCCATACCAGTTGAATCGATTGCCAACACTGCCGGATCCGAAATCGTCCAGGTGACATCTCGTGTGACGTCAGAAAGTGTGCCGTTTGCATCGACAGCTGATACGATCAGTTGTTGTCGAGCATCCCGGCTGCGAATCGCGATCATATCGCCTTCGCCCTGCGGGCTTATTTCAAGCCTGGCGACTTCGGCCATGACTGAGGTACATGCCAAAACCGTAGCAAGGCAGTACGCGATAGAGGGAGCGAATACCCGAGCAATAGACATGCAGGTGACTCCTGAGGGCGGATTTTGTTCGACGTCGTGTCGACGCAAGGACGGATTTGTTCAGAACAGTACATGATGGCAAAAGGGGATTTTGCCGATTCTGAACGGTTGGTATTGAGTGCAGCCTATTTTGTTGGCGGCAAGAGTCAAGCATCGAATGCCGAAACCTGCAACTGCCGCCGCCTCCGGGTTGAGAGGCCCGATTTTTCGGTTGACAACGAAGGAACACGTATTTTCAGGGCGTTACTCTGTAAAAGTTTGGTTCGCTAAACGCCAAATCACAGCCGAAGTGACCTCGCCACACTGACAATTCTGGACAACTATTCGGCAACAATATTGCAGTCTCTCGGAGTTCTCATGCCAGCCTGCAAATAAAAAAAGGCTGAATGACACAGGTGTCATTCAGCCTTTTAGAGCGACTTCTCAAATGTTTGCCGACAGGCAAAACTAGTTAAGAATCTTTGATGTGTCTTTAACAACCTGTGAGATTGAGTCTGCAGTCAGTTCACCTTCAGCAAAGGCGTAGTTGACCTTTACGTTGGAATCAACCCACATCATCACGGTGACATTGGCTTTTTCGCTGATCTTGTACTTGGCAGGACCAACAGCATTTTCGAACACAGTCAGTGGAGTGTGCTTGATCTGCTGTTCTTCAGCAGCCTTCTTCAGTGCTGATTCCTGCGCATCTGGATCGTCAGACAAAACGGTTACGAAAGCAGCCATTTTCTTGTCTGAGGAATTCTTGGCGACAATTGAATCCAGTTCTTTGACAAGCTTCGTCGCGTTTTCGTCCATCTTGCGAACGAAAACACTGACGACTGGGCGAGCGCCGTACTGACAGCGATAGCAGAGTTTCTCGCCAGCCGCAGGGCCCGTAATGTCAGTAACGTTGAATGCTCCAGGATATTCGTCAACCTGCAGGCCAGACTTGATGTCAGACGCGCTGGCAAACTGAATAGTGGCAAGAGCCATCATACAAAATGCAACTAACTTCCTCATGCTTCGAAACTCCCTGAAAACAAGTCAAAACCAGAGTCTCTCAACACACTGAGAGAATCCCATTCCAAAGACAACCCGCGAATCGGAAACAACCGATTCGCAAAATGGCTGTCTGATATTGGCCGGATTATTCGACATCCGCGGTCAAACGTCTAACAGTTTCCAGGACTTTTCTGCAGTCCTGCTCTGCGTCAACCGTTGTGTTCTTCCGAATAATACGCCCATCTTTCCCAATTATAAACGTCCAGCGACTGGCGGTAACCCCTCTCTTCAGAGATTGTTCGACGCCATCAACCATTCTCATGATCGTGTCGCCTTCTCGAACAGGCACGCCGAAGGCCTGAGCTACCTTCCCGTCTTCATCAGAAATCAGATCAAACTTCAACGAATGCACGCGAGAAAACAATTGATGATTTTGCAGTGAATCCCCACTAACGCCAACCACTTCAACGTCAGCCTCTTCAAGTTCCTTCATGCGATCTCTGAACGAACAGGCCTGATGAGTACAACCGTTGGTGAAATCCGCTGGGTAAAAATAGACCACCACGATTTTTTTGCCGACGTGCTCTTCTGATCGCCAAAGTGTTCCGGTAGCCGTGATTGCTTCGAAGGATGGCGCCATATCGCCTTCAGACAACGAGACTTCAGGCGCATCAGCGAGCAGACCTGATGCAGCAAACAGTAAAATGGCAACACCCAACAAACCACGCATGAAAGCACTCCGAGATCGAATATGTTTTATTCGATTTCCTGCGTCGCTCCTTCAACGCACTGATTCACATGACAATAGTACGAGGCAATCTTTAAGCCGAATTATGCCACCACGCCAACGGGAAATAGCTCCCAAAGGCTGGTAAAACGGGCTGAAGGCATGTTTTTTGAGGTAGGCATTCGTTCGGCGGGGACGCGATTTCGCGCACTGACTGCAAATTAGAATAGGGGTGTCTTTACTTCCCGTCAAATCTCCAGGCGTCTCTCTACACCAGATTTTCACAACAATCCAGGCAATCGTTGCGTTGTAGATCCTGATCGCCGTATCGAATTGCCGCTCTAAGCCCAGCGTGTTTGGCGTTCCTGCTTCCACGCCAGGTTTAACGTCTGTCAATCAAAATTTGCTGTCCATTGGTTCCTGCAGGAACATTCAACTCTGGCTTCCAAACGTAAAGGCACTATTCCTTAAATGGCGCCGACGGAGCTGTTTTTGTTTAACCGCAATACCGTTCAATGTTCGCTTGTTGTCCCGCCTTCAGGCGGAGGCGTACGTTGGTGGCCGCATTCGCGCACGCCTCCGGCTGA
>JBGSVD010000285.1:0-2446 GCA_041753135.1 Planctomycetaceae bacterium | reverse complement strand
CGACTACCCTAGCTGTGACTTTTTTTGCTCGGCTTCCAGAGCCGCAAGACGTTCCTCAAGACTCGCAATAAACCACTCCCCAAAATCGATTCTTCCCTCGACAAGAATCACATTGTCAACGCCAACTTTCCAACTGCCCAGCCTCTCCTCCCAGTTTGACAATCATCCGCGACTCGACCCGATGTGGCTCTTGTGTACTTTTATCCAGCCTTCAACCCGACGGAAACCATCGAACTGTTCGCCGCTTCGATCCAGTCGTTTACCTCGGCGAGATCAGGAGCAGAGCTGTCCCGTAGAACACTCCGACCTTGTGATGTTGATGCGAACGCCGTCACCGATTCAAGAATGTCTTCCGCTTTCGCCGCAATGAGCGACGGCTGGTCCAGGATCTTTGCCCCGACCAGCAATTGAGCGTCATGGCCACGCAATCCTGGAATATTCAGCATCAAACGCGACTGCGCCTGCCATTCGCGAATGACATCAACAGTAATGTGACGAGTCGCAAGCTTCTTTGCTGTCTGCTCAGGATCTGCTTCAATGAAGTCCTCGACAGACTGAATTCCAACGGCTTCAAATCTTGCTGCTGTCTTTGGCCCGATCGAAGGGGCATCCACAATCGGAGCCTCCGCTGTAAGGTAGTACTTTCGCGATTTGGGTCGAACCGTGACAGTTCGAGAATCAACTGCAGGAGACTCCGTCGAAGCGAATTCGGCAGGTCTGCCAATTGCCTTTAAGACAGCATCAAAGGGAGTTGACTCCTGCGTGGACGCAGTCGATGACAAAGCCAGCACGGCTGCTGAAGATGCCACCGTTGTTGACGTGGTTATTGTTGGGGACTGGGTCACTGTTGTTGACTTGGTCACTGCACTGCGGGCTGGAATTGCCGACGCTTTGCGTTCCGACGGAATCGGTTGACCGAATTTTTGTCCGGCAGGTCTGGCTTTCTCCGCATTCAACACCAGCAATGGAACCTTAAGAACTTCGGCCGCGTGAAACTGTCGGACCAGTCTTTCACTCTCAGGCAGCGATTCAATCGCCTTGCCGGTTTCCTGAACTTCACGGTAAATCGCTTCGACCTCTTTCCGATCCCTGGAGTCCGCCAGTCCATTGATGATCTTGCGAATCGGAACATTCATCGTTGCGAGAATGGACTTTGTCGTCAGCGTCACTTCAGGCGGAGCAACAGCAGCCTCGTCGAACGCGCGATCCAGAATTCTCGCAAACCCAACGGTTGCGTGAGCAAGGCATTTTGCAATCGCCTCCTGAGCAACGCGGTCGAATCCGGCAGGCGGATTTTTTACACCGACCTCCAGATTGTAGTGGTCAATCAATAGTTCATAGAAGGCATTTGCCAGCAGAGCTCCGGCCTTCACCATTCCCTCCAGCCACAATTCACCCGCTGGCACTTTCACATCCGGGTAGCCATCGATTTCGTGAACGATCATTTCACGCAGAATTTCATAACTCTTGGTAACACTCCATTCCGCAGCACGATGAACAGCACCTTCAGCTTCTGACTGAGCTGTGTGAAATGGCATTTGCGGATCGCTGTAGTAATGGCTCAATACCCCTGCAGCATAGGCCGCTTCCTTCCATTCCGCTGAACGAAGGTGGTCTACGAATTGCCCGTACCAATGATCCACAGAGGCAATGGCACCGCCCCAAAAGTTTTCGTTCACATGAAGCACATGGTTCTTGAAGTCTTTGAAGTCGTCATCTGGCGCCTTTGCCCCTTCAAGATAGGCCGCGTGCTGCCAGATGATCATGTCGGTCCACGCTGCAGCGTTCACCCCCTGCATGTGCTTCAAAGCATCCAACGCAAGTTTGTGGTGAGTGCTTCTTGCGTGACCAGCGAAAATAACATTCAGTAACAGTGACATCCATGTCTCCGTATTTGATCAGCAAGCAAAGGCTTTAGGCCCGACGCGATTCGATGCACCGCACCCTAAACACTGTCACTCAGTCGTTCGAAACAACACAAACAGCCTACATGACAACCGCAAATCCTTGCACTGTAGACGCGAATGGCCCGGGCGGTTTCGTCGCTTGCACGCCGTGCTCCAAACAGTTGCGTCAAGAGTCTGATTTCAAACGTGATGTTTCAGAATCAGCCTTAAGACTGCTGTCCCCAAACGTGCCCAACACCAAAGAATATGCCATGCTTTGCCAGAGTCCCGGCAGAACCGTGTCAGCCGAACTCCTGATCCCGCAACGACTTGAAGTGGTCTTCCGAAATTTAGAGACATTCGCGGAATACAACAAGACGCATCCTCCGTCATGCAAAACACTCCAGAGGCTTCGCCACTCGGACTGAAAGCCAGTGGCACACGCCTATACTCTCAACGGTGCCGCCGGAGATGTTTTCGTTTAACCGTCAGCCGCAGGCGTACGGTGGTGGCAGCCTTCACGTACGCCTGCGGCTGACGGGTTAACGCAAAACCGGTCA
>JBGSVD010000284.1:0-15674 GCA_041753135.1 Planctomycetaceae bacterium | reverse complement strand
CTCTAGCGTGAGCCGGAACCACCTCCGACCGGTGCAGAGCGACTCCCTGATCCCCCGGACGCTGCCGGAGCAGTTCCGTATGTCTCTTGCTGTCTGTAACGTGATCCCGCCCCGGTTGGTGCGTTCATCGTGTGATCGTTGTCCAGCGCGTCCCACGCTTGGCCCTCTGATGTGCTGATGGTTCTGGAGATTCTTTCCGGTGATTCGTGTACTGCGCATGCTCCACTGTCGCATGATTGTGCAGCTCCAGTTTTTGCCGCGCGATGATGAGCACATCCTGCCGCCAGTGAGACCACAGCAATCAAGATCACTCCCAAAGCCGATTGCATCCTTGCCATCGTTCTTCATCCTGTTATTGTCAGAAGTATTGGTTATCGTACCCCACATTCCGCTATCCTCATCATCGACAACTCCGAAGTGCTCGCAGTGTGAGTCAGTTCACAGTTCAGGATTTCACAACCGGCAGTTTGCGGCGAAGACATCAGCCCC
The DNA here is from genome assembly GCA_041753135.1 of Planctomycetaceae bacterium. Taxonomy (GTDB): domain Bacteria; phylum Planctomycetota; class Planctomycetia; order Planctomycetales; family Planctomycetaceae; genus SXXK01. The sequence continues at coordinate 15,185 of JBGSVD010000284.1, read as the reverse complement.
CGCGGACTGCGACGGAACCGAAGGATACTCACTTCGGAGGTTCCGGACTGTGATATTGCTCACACATCAGCCCATCTGCAGAAAACTGCCGAGGCATTTGAGACTGCGTGAACCACCATGCACGTGCTTTTCTTTGACGGAGCGGGCTGTCGCCGGGAAAAACTACATTTGGGTATTGCGTGACAGATATCTGTCAAAGGCACAAAGGACACACGCTAATCTATATTTTCGAGTTCCCGTAGCTTGGCCTCCAATTCCCTGATTTTAGATTGGAGTTGCTCAATGACCGGAGCAACCTGCTTCTGCGGGAATCGCTTGTGGATATGCTGAGGACAGTTGACGTCCCACGCTTCGATCTCGAACAGAATCACTCGTTCAACCTTGCCCGGATAGGACGAATCACGCAGCCTGTCGAACAGCGCCGGATCGTCTTCCACTACACGGGCTTTGCCCCAAAGCTTAATGCGTTGGCTGCGAACATAGTCCATCAGAAAAATGAATGCCCTCGGGTTCTCTGACAGATTGCCAAGTGTGATGTACTGGCGATTGCCGCCGAAGTCGGCGAAGCCAACAGTCTTCTCATCGACCTTTCTGAGGAACCCCGGAGAGCCGCCTCGATACTGGATGTAAGGCTGACCCTCAGCGTTTGCCGTCCCCAGATAGAACATATCCAGATCTGCAAAGAAGGCTTCCAGTTCCGGGGTCACTTCTGTTTCCCAGCTTCCTCCCGCCTCCATGCGGGCATAGCTGGATCGAGAACCTTTGTCAGACTGAATCTCCTTTACGGCGGGAGTAAAGGCGATGTCACTGGAAAACTGTCGCATGGAAGAACTCCCTGAATTGCTGGTGAATGAAATTGGCATCGCAGACGATCGTGTATGTCATGTGGGTGTCATTTGATACCGGGGATTCCCGTGTCGTCGGCAGGTCGTGGACCGGGAGCGGGCCAGTGAAATTTGCGTTCGTCGACGTTGATCGTGACTTCGTTGATGCTCGCCTCCCGACGTCTCATCAGCCCCTCATCGTCAAACTCCCAGAGTTCATTGCCATAAGCCCGGAACCATTGGCCGTGGGCGTCGTGGTACTCGTATTGAAAGCGAACCGCGATCCGGTTGTCGGTGAAACTCCACAATGACTTGGTCAGGCGGTAGTCAAGTTCTCGTTCCCACTTCGCTGTCAGGAACGCTTGAATCTGATCTCGCCCCTGAAGAAACCGGTCTCGATTTCTCCACTCGGAATCTTCGGAGTAGGCCAGCGATACTCGCTGCGGATCGCGAGTGTTCCACGCATCTTCAGCCGCTCGGACCTTGGCCGTTGCGGTCTCAAATGTGAATGGCGGTCGAATCACGTTCATGGTAATGCTCTTGAAATTGACAGAGATCGAGAAAGACCGGATGCCCGAAAATGCTCAGGCATCCGATCGAAAGTCCGCGCGACTAATGGGTGGCACAAGCTTCCGTGCCGCACGTCGAAGTCGCATGAGCTTCGATGGGCTCGGCTTTCGGAATATCGAGATCCGTATCGGCCACGTTGTTGAGAAAGTTCGTGAAGCAGCCGAGCACCACGCTGGCAACGATCTCTACAATCTCGGCGTCACCAAAGCCTGCATCTCGCACAGCAGCAAGTTGCTTCTCAGTGACCTTGCCTCGACTTTCCAGCACATCATTGGCAAACGCCAATGCGGCTTTCGTGTGGCGGTCTTCGGACTGACCAGTGCGACCGGAAAGGATATCTTCCGCTGAGAGTCCAGCCGAAGGCGCTACCGCGCTCAGGATCGATGTGCAGTAACTACAGGAATTTGTTTCGCTGGTCGTGAGCTTTAATTGGTTGTGCAGCTTCTTGTCGATTTTGGCTCCGCTCATCGCTGTGCTAAAGACAAGAAAGCTCTCAAGCACCGCGGGCGAGTTCGCCATGACCCTGGCAGTGTTTGGAACCATGCCGAAGGCTTGTTGCACAGTGTCGAGCAGCTCTTTCGTGCGGCCAGTCGCGACTTGTGGGTCGACGGAGTTAAGACGTTGCATTGTTTTCTCCAGAGTTCTTCAGGGACTATTGAGTGTGAGGTGCCGAGCAACATACTCGGCACAGCGTTATCCGATTCAGTGAGCACAGACAGCTCTTTGTGGTGCCGTTGCAAGTGGTCTTGCCAGGACTACCTGACAGGTTGCTTGTCGAGGAAATCGCGGATCAGTGCAGCGATTTCCGCTCCGTCTTCTTCGAGTGCAAAATGCCCGGTATCGAGCAGATGAAACTCCAGATTCTTCAGGTCACGCTTGTACGGAAACGCACCGGCCGCAGGAAAGATCGGGTCGTTCTTACCCCAGACGATCAGCGTGGGTGGCTGGTGCTTGCGGAGATAAGCCTGCCACTGCGGATACAACGGCGGATTGCTGCCGTAGCTGAAGAACAGAGCCAGCTGGATCTCCTGATTACCGGGACGATCCAGAAGCGGTTGTACATGCCCCCAGGTGTCGGGACTGATGGTTTCCACATTGCGGACGCCGGAGGTGTATTGCCACTTCGTCGCGTCCACGGTCAGCAGAGATCGCAGTCCGTCTCCCTTTTCCTTGCTTCGATCAGCCCAGTATGCCTTGATGGGTTTCCAGAAGTCATTGTCAAGCCCCTCGTCATAGGCGTTCCCGTTCTGCGCGATCAGCGATCGAACTCGTTCCGGGTGTTTCACGGCGAGACGAAAGCCCACCGGAGCACCGTAGTCCATCAGATAGATCGAATACTCTGTCAGTCCGACCTTCTCGGTGAACTTCTCGATCACGTTCGCCAGGTTGTCGAAGGTGTAGTCGAATTCATCGACCGAAGGAGCCGAACTATTGCCGAAGCCCGGGTAATCCGGCGCGACAACGTGGTACTTCTCCGCCAACGTCGGAATCAGATTCCGAAACATGTGGGATGACGTCGGAAAGCCGTGCAGCAACAGCACCTCCGGTGCATCCTTTGGACCAGCCTCGCGGTAGAAGATATCGAGGTTGTCGATCTTGACTGTGCGGTGCAACACGTTCGTCGTCGGTGCCTGCGGCTCATCGGCTGTGACCGACACACCACACGCGATGACCGTGGTCAGAGTCATCGCGACAGCGGAACTATGGAATAGATTCATGGATTCACTCCCAAATGGTAAAGGTTGTTTTTTGCATGAAGCGATGCTCAGCAAACGAAGCACAGCAGGCGCTTAGCGAGTCTCATCGCAGCCGGGGATGGTCGCACAAACGTCATGATGATCGACGAGCGGTTCGGCTTTGGGGAAATCGATGTCCGTCTCGGCCACGTGATTGAAGTAGTTGGTGAAGATATTCAGCGCGACGTTGGCGACCACTTCGGCGATTGCGGCATCATCCAGACCTGCAACGCGAGCATCAGCCAGATCCGCATCGGTCACTCGCCCTTGCTTCGCGACCACCTGCCCGGCAAACTGAACAATCGCGGCGGACTTCGAATCGACGGATGTGCCACGGCGGCTGTCCAGAATCTGATCAGCCGTAAGTCCAACCATCTTGCCAATGGTCGAATGTGCGGCAAGGCAGTAATCACAGCCGTTCGCCTGACCCACTGCCAGTGCGATCCGCTCGCGATCTTTTGCTGACAGCGATCCTTTTCCCAACGCACCGCTAAGAGACAGATAACCGTCCAGGGCCGCTGGTGCATTCGCCATGGCTCGGGTCATGTTGGGGACCAATCCCAGCTTGCTCTTCACGGCATCGAGCAGCTCCCGGGCTTTTCCAGTGGCTGATTCAGGGACGATTTGAGAGATTCGTGACATGTTCAATACCTTTCGAGAACAGTTTTCGTCGGACCTTTTTGCCAGCCAAGAAATTCAGCAGGCGATGATTCCATACAAATCACTTTCCGTGCCAAATCGACCGACCGAACACAAGTCCATTTGTAAATTCAACTTGCGACGAATTGAACAGGGCGGACAATACAACGTAATTTCGTTGAACAACGAAATTACATTGATGATTCACGAAAACTCGTCATAATGCCCGCATGACAAACTCGCTGAACGACTCCGGAATCGTTGGTAACCCGAAGCAACTCCTCCTCGAGCTCGCGTCCCTCCACCAATTCGCAGAGCTGTTTCCGCTGGCCGTCCAGCGATTGGCGGAAGCGTCGTCTGTGGCTCTTGTTCGCATCTGGATCACGCAGCCGCCTCTGCCTGGCGACTGTTCGAGTTGCCGCTTTGCGAATGAGTGCTCGAACCGAGAACGATGCCTGCACCTGGTGGCGAGTTCCGGCCGTTCGCTGAACAACGGCGAGGAGAACTGGCAGCAAGTCAACGGTGCCTTTCGTCGCTTCCCCATCGGCGTGCGCAAGGTCGGGAAGATCGCGTCCACAGGACAGTCACTGGAAGTTGCGAACGTGGAACAGGATCACACCTGGGTTGCTGAACCGGACTGGATCGCAGCCGAACGAATCACGTCGTTCGTCGGCCATCCCCTGATGCATCGAGGTGAAGTGCTGGGCGTGCTGGGACTCTTCGCGCGGAACCCACCGAGCGAATCCTGTTTCGAGTGGCTGCGAATGATTGCCAATCACTTGGCCGCCGCCATCGCTAATGCCCGCGCGATGGAAGAGATTGAATCACTTAGAAAGCGGCTCGAACAGGAAAACGAATACCTCCGTGAAGAAGTGCAGCAGGCGGCCGTGTTTGGCGACTTGCTCGGACAGGCTCCTGCGCTCCAGGCGGTGACTCATCAAATCGAACTCGTCGCGCCAACGAATGCTGCGGTGCTGATTCTCGGCGAAAGCGGCACAGGGAAGGAAGTCGTCGCTCGTGAGATACACCGCCACAGCCGTCGAGCCGATCAGCCATTGATCAAAGTGAACTGCGCGGCAATCCCTCGAGAACTCTACGAGAGCGAATTCTTCGGGCACGCCAAAGGCGCATTCACAGGAGCACTGCGGGATCGTGCCGGTCGATTCGAACTGGCCGACGGCGGCACGTTGTTCCTTGACGAGATCGGTGAGATCCCGCTGGACCTGCAGGCCAAACTGCTGCGAGTTCTTCAGGAGGGCGAGATTGAACGAATCGGCGAAGAACGAACTCGAAAGATCGACGTTCGTATCATCGCCGCAACCAATCGAAACCTGCGAGCAGAATCGGAGGCGGGGCGTTTTCGACAGGATCTATTTTATCGCCTGAGCGTGTTTCCGATGGAACTGCCGCCTTTGCGAAAGCGAGTCGAAGACATCCCCTTGCTGGCCGAGCATTTTCTGACACGGTTTGCCAGACAATTGGGCCGCCCGCGTCCGCGACTGACACTGGCCAACATTCAGCAGCTCCAGCGCTACGACTGGCCCGGAAACGTTCGCGAACTTCAGCATACTCTGGAACGAGCATGCATCGTCGCCGCCGACGGACGCCTTCGATTCGATTTGCCGGCAACGTCGTCGAAGCAGCAATCCGAGCGTTCCGAGTCTTCAACACCTCAACGCATCCTGACCGACGAAGAACTCCGAACCCTCGAAGGCGAGAACATCCGAGCCGCCCTCAAAGCCTGCGGCGGCAAAGTCTACGGCCCCAACGGCGCCGCCAATGTGCTCGGACTCAAACCCACTACGCTCAATTCACGCATCAAATCTCTTGGCGTCAAAGAACCCTAACAGGCTCACAGTACGCTGTGGCAGCACTCCTTCCATTATGAATCACAGCCTCTGTTTTTTTTCGAAGGACGAACGGTGGTACAGACAATCAATGCGGAGAATTCAAAGTCACACGTTGACGCTGTCGCAGCCCAACTTTCACCGGAGATTCGTTAACTGCAATCCTCGATTCTCATAAGTTGCGTCAGTGACTGCCATGAGGATTTCAAGTGCGTATCCGGAAAATTGTCGGCGCGTACGTTGATCCCTCCCCGCGAAGCGAGGTTTTTAAAGACACGGGGACGGCTTTCGGCCAATCCGTGAGGATCCTTCGCTGTTGTGTTGATGATCACGTATCGCCAACCAGGTCACGACCGACACGGGGAACCGGCATTCGCTTCGTTACTCCGGTCCGACACCCCGGAGTGCCCTCAGTCGATGTGACCGGAGCAGTGAACGACAGGGTGCTTCGACGCGTCGGTCGGTCTCACCGAAACAGAATCGGACATCTGGTCGCAGTGTTCGGGCTATCGGATCGACGCATCGATCGGTGGTACAAATCTGACTCAGGACACGCGCTCCAGAGTGACATGGGCGGGAGCGGTTTCATGGCGACGTCGCGATCACTGCCGCGTTCAATAGACTTCAATCTGTATTCGACTTGATGGAGTACCGCCGACTTGGCGAATCAAATCGAAGTCGCTCCGGTGTGTCGGACGAATGGCACTTGCTTAAGCTTCGGTGGTCTCGATGTCGTTCTGGTTCCTGAGCGACCACACAAGGCTGTGCTGCATATGATGGAGTTGCGGTTCATGTGGCGCAGCTTTGACACCGCTCGGTCGGCAGCAATGCCGTGAGATTATACTGTGGACGAGGGCAACGCTGGCCACTCGGCAGAAACAGAGAAAGTGATCAGAACCATGGACCGTGGTTATCCTGCGCTAGGACCATTTCGAACGGTTGTGCGGCAGCTTGGCAATGTGTCAAGGTTGCGTGAGTCGGTTGCCGGGCTTTGGTCGTCGTTAGCGTTCCCGAGCTTCCCGGGCGGCAGCCGCCCGTTCCTCACGAACTGCCGGCCGCTGTCGACGGGCCTGCTGCCGTTTCGCAGCGTCCCAGCGGCGAACCAGCCGTTCCCAAAGACCGACGGACACAGTGAATGGGCGGAAATGGCCGTGCATCACGTGGGATTCACGACCGCATGGACGCCTAACAAGGTAACTCCCGGAGGACCGGGCATGGCTTACCCTGACGTCGATCTGACCAGCCGTCGCGAACGTCTGGAAGGCGCACATTCACCGCCATCACGTCCCGCAGCCACCACACGGGCGGAGTCCAGTCACTTCTCGGAGATGGCTCCGTTCGATTCGTGTCCAGCAACATAGAAGGAACAATCTGGCGAGCTCTTGGAACGATCGGGAGCAGGAAAGTCGTAGCAGAATCTGAGGCATCTCCGGGAAGAGCTCGAAACAAATTCCCGGTGGAAACATCACAACATTCAACGACCATTCGAGCGTTGATCGAAACTCATTTATTCAGAATGAGCTTTCCTGACTGCGTTTTCCGCAGGGTGTAGGTCTCTCCGGCAAGGCGGATCAGGAGATAGTGACTGCCTTGCGAAAGCTCATCAAAATCGTAGTTGGCGATATTCGCGGAAGGATCGACCACACTTCGTGCAGACATGCGAGGCATTGCAAACCAGTAGCTTGTACTCCGAAAAATCTGTCTTCAATTGCTTCTTCATTTCACATAGCGTTTTCGACATGATCAATGAACTCTCTCGATTCTTCACGCAGCTCAAAATGAATCGTTTGCCCGACTCGCAAAGGAGGCTTCGCGCACACCATTTTTGGCCTCCTCGCTGAGTCGGGTTAAACATCAAACCCGCCTCAATTCCAGTCGGGTGCAGTAATAAACAACTCTCCCGCAGTCCGCATCCAGAATCCGGTTCCACCCGCAACTAGAACTCACCCGGTACTTCGCCACCGCTTCGTGTACCAGCTCCGCGCCAGAGCCCTCGGTCAATATTGTCGGAAAAGGCTCGCACCGAACCGTCCATCAACAGGCCCTGAACAAGCCCTGTATGGAAACTGCGGGCAGTAAAAACACCATACGTGGAATCTGTAGCACTGCGACCTTCACGCTGATTGACCCAGTCAATGTCCCGAATTGTGCCGCCATCATTGTGTGGCACTTTCGTATTGGGAGTGAATGTCGTTGTGAAACCTGTCTGATTTGTGCGACTATCGACCCATTCAGCATGCCCCGAATTTTTTAATGTTCCGCCAAGTCCGCTGATCGTGGCAGGATCATTCGGCACGGGGGGATTGGCAACAGCACCGACGTCGCGCAGGTAATACTGAAATGCTTTCACTTCTGCCATGGCCAGCGTGTTGCTTGTACCATCAGTGAAGTCCCGCATGCCAGTTCGCGCATTCGGACCAAACGCGCCGGTACCAAATTGTCCGCTTGTCGGATTCCAGACGAACCATTCGCCATAATTGGCAGCATAGTTAACCGGCCAGTGAGTCAATGCTCCGTCGGGAAACGCTTTGTCATTGACTTCACTGGGGCACATGAAAGTCGAAACACGAATCTGAGTCACTGCGGGCTGCACGTCGTAGCTGCGACTGAAATCAATCAGGCTCGTGAGATTCGCCTGCTCAATATAGGGCAGCAATCGAGCCTGAACCGACCAGCCAGCGGGTTGAACGATGGCCGCCTGATATGTTCCCCCTGGAGGAAAGACATTGTAGACATCGTGGTAGTTGTGCAGTGCCAGGCCCAGCTGCTTGAGATTGTTCTTGCATTGAGTTCGTCGAGCGGCCTCGCGAGCAGCCTGAACGGCGGGCAAGAGTAGGGCGATGAGAATCGCGATGATGGCGATCACAACCAGCAGTTCAATCAAAGTGAACCCTCGTTTGCTGGAGGATTGGTTCGAAGTCGTCAGGCTCATTGTTCAGGTTTCCACTTTTTGCGTCACGGAAATTCCGATCGACACGCTGTCGATCAATACCTCGGTGCTGGGTGTGGCTGGCTACCTGACGAAGTCACTGGCTGGCTGGGCCTCAGCAATTTTTGTCCGCAAACTTGAGTGATTTACACGTCTTGCAATTTGCGAATCACCAAGCATCATGCAGTCATCTCACTGACATTGAGACTCGATCTCATAATTGTACTCGTTGTGATTCGGAATTCAATAGCGCATTCACAATTTTCCCGGAGAGATCCCAAGTGCCGATTTTTCGGGAATTCTCCTGTTCTTGATTTCGTCGATTGCCGTCTTGCCTTCAGATATTCCGATACCGTTGATGACTCAGGTCTAACCGATCTGAGTTAGATGCGCTTTCGTTTTCGACCCGCACCAGTCACATCGAACGGACTGGCAAACCAATCCTCTCCACCGCGTCAGTGGTCACGATCGAAGAGTGAAACCGAGCCTGTCTTGCGCGCGTCGGTCGAATGGCTCTAGCTTAAGCCTAACTGGTTGAAGACAGCGCACTTAACGATGCTTTCTCTTCTCGCATTCATGGATGCTATCATGCCCCAATCAATGGCTTGGGTACGATGGGTAGCCAACCCGGTAAACTGCGTCGTCTTGCACTGGTCGATGCGTTGCTTCGATAGCGTCACTAAACTCTTGTCATGGAATGGTTTCCGCTTAAGCTAGTGCCATTCGCGCGTCGGTCCGACACGCTGATGTAGCATCAATCTGATCCCCGGGCTCGCTCGAATTCCATCCCGCCGCGCGCTCGAAATGACGACATTAACCACGTGAACTTAGCCGCACGAACTTCGCTCGGTCGATATGACCGCTGTGAGTTGAAGCGAGCGATCTCGTCGGACAGGAAACAATTTCAAGTCGCCCCACTGATCGGTGTGACGAAATCATCTCGCATTCGATAGGCTGCAGATGATCCAGCTTCCACAAGCCTGTCAAGGACGAAGAGAACAGCCTCTCGGACGGTCTTCTCCCGCTTCGTTTCCAGAGGTCGTCCGTAGACAAATCGCCGAAGAAGAGATTCGAGCATAAAGACAGCGTTGTCCTTTGAGAGCATTTGAATCGGTGAACCGGCTTGAAGACGGCTGGCGACATGCACGAATGCAGCTGGCAGGGACTGTTCACCGATGTGATACAGAAATCGAACATAATCATCGAGGATGACCGCCGACGGAGGTAGGGCAAGAAACAGCTTATGGATTCGATCCACATAACCGTCGAGGCTCCGCCAATGTCGAACCTCGTCCTTCCACCAAATGCCGAGAAAGATTGCCGACATGAGTTCGTCGCCTGAGTAGTATCGAGAAGTGTCAATATTCTCAATCAGCCTTGAGTTCTGAATTCGTAAGGCAAACTGATCCCAGATCGCCCAAAAGTTGGCAGGGCGAAACAGCGAGTCTTCGGCCGAAGTCAGTCCGCGCACAATCCCCGAGACCTCGCGTGGATTCTGTTCCACCTCCGCAAGGATTGGTTCCAACACGGACTGGGCATCTTCAGGTGCGACCAGAAGAACAAACCGCTCCAAGAGTGTGGTGATCGTAGGGTCAATCTGATGGGGCCGGTCGTCCGAGCGGTCGGAATCGCGTCCGCGACGCCTCCGATCTGCTCCCCACCAATACTGCAAGGTTTCGGATGCTCGTCGGAAAAGTTGCACCGCAACTGGTTCAGTTGGAGCACTTTTAGCGATCAGTAGAACACGGACCAGAGTATGGGCTCCTATCCATCCTTTTGTATTGAACTGGGCGTGCGATTGTTCATCGACCGTTTCGACACCCTCAATCATGCGCCGAATCGATGTGACCGACTCACGCTTTAGCACTTCTATTGGACGACGTTCTTGATACGTCTTGCGTTTCTCGGCGTCGAATTGCCGCTGAAGCAGCACCGCCTGTCGCGTCAGAGAGTTGATGCAACGAATTGCCAACTGCGAATCAGCACTCCAAAGGTGCAAGGATGCTCCACTCGCGGCGTACTCAGCAACTTCGTCAATACCGTGTGTCAAAGCCTGCGCGAGTGATCGAATGACTTGGTGCCGAAGAGATTCGGAAAGCTGCTTGCAGCAGAGTGCTGACACAATAAACGCCGCTGGCCGATCTCCCGACCGTGAATATCGCTGGCAACATGCCATTTGATTGGCTTCGTCGCACCTGGCGGCGATGACATCACACGTAATCGTGATACACCAATCCTGCTCAGATGACGTGAGGTCCATCCAATGATCCCGAATGCATATGGCTGCCACGTATGCTCTTGCACTCGATGTCTGGTCGATTCCCCCAAGTGTCGCATCAATGTTGCCCGAAAGCTGTTGGGCCGTCGCCAGCCTTTCTCTCCATTCCTCGGGATTCGCCGACATCTTCTCGTTCCGCTCGAAGAGTCCTTGGCCCCACATCAGCAGACCGATATCTCGGTTGAATTCTGAAAACTCATCGTTTGCGCGATCCACCATCTCCTGTACGTCGGGGTCTGGCGGCTGCATCTCAATAAACAACGCGACGTGTTGCTGCTCGTTTGCACTCTCATTGGTCGACTTCTTGCTCACCGGTTCGGCGGCTCGGTCAGACGGGCGGTATCGCCGCAAGTCCATACGATCGAGCGCAAGCCTCCACGAGCGAACGTCATCGTTCTGATCTTCTGCAGCAGGCAATGATGAACGGTGTTCGTCAAGAACCGCGTGAACACGGTCGGTAGCAGTTCCCAGTTGAAGGTTGAGAACTGCTACTTCCAGATCCTTCGATCGATGGAACATCGCATCGGACTGCTTTCGCTCATTGTCATAGACCTTCTTGGTCGCATCGAGCTGCGGAAAGAACGCCATCATGCGTCCAGGAGCTTGGGATTCGTGAACCATTCGCGCTCTGTCCAGAATGATGCATTCAGGAGACCGCAACAACACGAGTCCAGCCTCGGGGCACAGCTTGGGACTTGAACTGACCACACTTGCGACTACGGAAGTCACTGCAGCCGAATTGCTGTCACGCAGAAGTCGGACCAAGAAAGCGTCAACGGCACTGGGAACTGACTCCTGTAACTCAAGTAACCAGTATTCGAGCGCCATCAACGCCGACTGCAGCAGGTAAGGACCGACAGAAGTTCCTCGGTAGAGATTCCAGAGGCGATCATTCACCCATTGAGTTCTGGTTGTACCATCCGAGAAACGCAAGTCCATTTCGACAGGTGCATCGACGTATTCCATCGGATAACGAGGATGGGCGAATGACTCCGCCGCGTGATTCATCAATTCAACGATAAACGCAACGCCTTTCTTTGGGTGAGATCGAAGCAGGAAAAGGAATGGACCACGAAACGCGCTCGCCGGAAAGAAGTCATGAGCATAAGACCTGAGGCCAAAAAGCGATTCCATCTCCATTGATGATCCCCAGTAGTCTCGCTCCCCCGAATCCGCGTGCGACAACAAGAACTTCTTCCGTGCAAGTGCAATGAATTCATCCGGCAAGTCGCGACAGGACGGCATGCCATCCATCTCGGTCAGAATGAGATCGCAAAGTTCCTCACCGAGGCGGCCCCACTCGTCGTCATTCCGCTCACTGTGCATCAGCGACACAAACGGCTCCCGGACAGAAAGCGGCAGTTTTACGAGAATCTTCAAGAGGCGTTCTCGCTGGTCCTTTGAGCGATAGTCGTCAACCTTGGGCAACATTGCGAGCACTATCGAGGCTGCATCGTTTGCCCCATCAGGATACGGTGTCTGCCATGACACTCCCCGGCTCCAGTCCTCAACAAAACTGATCAACTGCCCATACTCAGGTTCCGAGAAGTGGTTCAGATGATGACGAATCACCTTCAGCAGTGCTGCCCAGGCTCCGCCATCGGGAATACACATGATGGAAGCGATATTTGGCGACGCTCCTGCCCAACCTGGGGTCCGAACGCAACCAACGCGGAGAAGATGCATTACGCGAAGCAGAAGCTTGTTACCGTCAGCTACGAGTTGCTGCCAACGGTGTTCCAACAACTCTGATCCGCGACTGGAGCGTAGAAGTGAAACAATTGTATCATCGACAAAATACTGAGGCAGTCCGGTTCGACTGATGGCCTCGTCCAGAATCTTGTCTGCTGATGGCGGATCAAGGACGACCTGTTCTGCCAGCCATTTCTTGTATGTACGACGTATGGCCGGATAGGTTCCCATGACCGGACACATAGCGGGCAGTTCTTGGCCTCCTAATTCAAATTGTCCGTCGATCCACTCCAGCAATGCCCAGTCCTCCAGAACATCGTGGGCAGTGGCCGCGAGATTGTCGGAATTTTGAGGCAATCGCAACAGAGCGTCGTTTCGCAGTCGATCGATCACGGCCCCATCAAGATCATCGCAGCGGGCAAATGCAGTAAGTGCGCGGGCACGGCGAAGTGAAACCTCGACAAATGCTTGCTCCCTTCGTCGCGGCATGCCGTCGGCGGGATGTCCATCATCACGAATGACTTCGCGCCAGAATTTCTTGCGAAGGCTCCGCTCATTCGCTGGAAGCGGTGACTCGTCCGACCATGACAACCGAGCCGCCATATCCAGGAAGTAAGGATTCTTGAGAAGCAGACACAATGGCGGGTTGTCCAAGGGGCGAGAAAGGTGTGGACAATGCTGCCGCAACTGAGAAAGTTCGTCGTCACTCAATGGCGGGACCGTAACAATCGAGTGTCGGAGTCCCGCATATTCCAGAAATGAAGTGCGAACCAAGTCGGACGAGTAATCTCGGCAGGTGAGAATCAAACGCCAAGTGGGATCATTCGCGACCATCGTCATGAGATCGGTGAACGCGCCACGACACGATGCCTCAAGAAGTCGTTCGACACTTTCGATCAGAATCGTTTTCCGGTCGTGAGTTGCTAACAACGATCGTAGTTTGCGTGCAGTCAACCCAGGATGGACTCCGGCAAACGTTGCATCAAAATGTGTTGCAGCGAATTGCTCAGCCCTGAATGCGAACACGCAACTGCTTTCCATCAGTTCTTCTACGGCACCCTTGGCTACCCCCGATTTTCCACCGCCCGCCTCTCCTGTGACCATTACCACTTGTGAAAGTTCGATATCGTCGAGAATTCGAGCGACGACTTCCGATCGATGGAGGTGTGCGGATTCACCGATGACCGTCCTGATCCCTGTCACGAGAAGGGCGGTTTGGTCGCGCAATGCTTGAATAGCCGCGTCGTCAGCCGCAGTGACCGGGGTGTGCTTCGTCAGCAGCTCCGCAGGCAGATTGTCCCGGAAATAGGAAGCTGCTTGCGGAGTTCCCGAGCCGACCAGCCGAAGCAGTGCATTCCAAGAATCCGTTGCTGACGTGACTGGGTCTTCCTGGTTCGAAGTATGGGCCAGAAGGGTCTTGACCCATGCTTCGGTCTGGGCGGTTCCTGTATTCAGGTCCCAACTCAGCAAGTAGATGAATGTGAGAAAGTCGCGAATCTCTTCGAGCGTGACCGGGCGTCCCTCGGACTCGTCCAGAATCTTTTTCACCTCATCGCAGTAATCCACAACTTTCGAATGGACAAACCCCGGCGTCATCAGCCGATGCTGAAATTCAACTCCATCCTTGGATGACCTCGCACAATCCAACAGAGCCGAGAAAAAGCGGATGAGAGTGCTTGACCCAAGTAGTGTCACGATGACAAACTGATCGGTGCCTTTGTCGAAGTTCGCTCCCGATTTGAAGTCCAACCAAGCGTCAAGTATGGCCCCCTTGAAGTCGTTATCTGAATAGCTGACAGACAACGACCGCTTGACTTGCCCAACAAGCCGCCGCCGTTGACCCGAGTCGGTCTCGCCAACAACCAAGAAATCGTCCGTGTTCCATCCTAGATGCTCGGTCTGGACGTGAACTTCAACCACTCGGCAATTGGTGCAGATGGGAGGGATACCACGAACCAACAGCAACGCCAGGAAGGATGCATTGGCATGCTGTTCAAAAAACGTCCCCGCGCCACCAGTCGCTGCCGGACTAGACACCCGATTCTGCTTCTGCTTTGGCTTGGCTTTGCTCATTCTGCACGTTTCACGCAAATCAGGACCATGGCTCCATTTGCGACAGCGACGCCGCCTCTTGTAGGCGATTCTACTCGATCTGTTAGCAAACGACCTCCCACAGATTCAAGGTCGCGGTAAGCTACTTCGGACCGGGTGGCCTCGGGGCGTTACCGCCCCGAGGCTCCCACAGACCCGTACGTGCTCGCATTAGAGCATACGGTTCTTCAGATCATGGGTTCGCTACCTTCCGGTACCCAACACGGCTATCCGTTCCTGTTTCGGTGACACGATGGTCAGATTTCGATGCATCTGTCGTGGTTCTCAAAAACGGGTCCATGATCCGACGTCTCGCTTCCCTCCACTGGCTCCAGCAGGGCGCTGTTCGCCAGCTTCAGCGGTACTATCAAGACGCTATGACTTCCTGTCGCCCATCCCATCGCACTTCGTTTCCTTCGCTTGGAGGTACCTCAATGTTCACTCGTTAAGTTCGCTCCCCGGCGGACGAGTGCGCCGCCAGAGCCTGGAGTTGGTAACCCGGTTCTCCAGCCGGAATCTCACTGAGGAAACGACAGGACCTCCCAAGTTCCTGGAGAATCCCAATTGTCTGTCTGCACA
>JBGSVD010000283.1:0-8700 GCA_041753135.1 Planctomycetaceae bacterium | reverse complement strand
TGACACTGACTCGCCGATACGCTCTTCTACTGACCATGGGGATGACCTTCTTTTTTCTGGTGCCTTCGGGAAAAACACCAGCTTCGAGGCATCCCCTCTTTTTTTGCTATACCAACTTCAAAGACTATAGCCAACTCGCCAGAAGCGAAGATCTGACCGACGTTACGGTAACGAACAGCGGCCGAATAGTTGGCACATTGCTTTACATGCCGCCCGAGCAGGCGCGGGGTGATTCCCGCTCACTGTCGACTCGCAGTGATATCTACGCCATGGGTGTCATCCTTTACGAGATGATCACCGGAAAACGTCCGTTTGGATCTACCAGTTCTCGAACACTGATTTACAGCATTCTGACGGACGAGCCTGCGCGGCCACATAGTATTCGGAAAACGATTCCGAGTGATATCGAAACGATTTGCCTGAAGGCGATGGAAAAGGACCCGGCTCGTCGATTTGGATCGGCGGAAGAGATGGCGGCCGATCTTCAACGCTTTGTTGAAGGCCGCCCCATTCTTGCTCGTCCAATTTCTGCACCCGAACGAATCTGGAGATTCGCGCGCCGTAATCCTATGTCTTCAGTGTTGGTCGCGGCCATTGTTCCCCTGATCACTATTCTGATATTTTTGATGTTGCGTCCCGAAAAAATCACGATTGTTAAGTCAGACCCTGTCGTGGAAATTGTCGAAGCACCGCCGCTGGCTCACCCGGTACGTTTTCGCTTCGGTCTCTCAGGGAACAACGTACCGCCAACCGCAACGGCCGATTGGACAATTCTGCCTATGGACAAACGGACGCGTGAGCCCGTTGCAGAGGCAGCCATTCGAATCCCTGCGACTGCGACACCCGAGCAAAATTTATCTCCGGGTGAGTATCTCGTGATCGCGCACGTTCCGGGGTTTGGCTTTCACGAAGTTTATCGCTATGTCCCTGAAGACCCCAGTGCCGCAACGAAGGCACCGTATCCTCATGAGCGGTGGGAAGTCGCCAGTGATGGTGTGCTGGAAATGCCGCCGATTAATATTCAGTCAGAGGCATCGGTGATTGCGGGAATGATTCGCGTCCCGGGCGGCTCTTTCCAGATGGGGGATGAACTTGTCAACAAACCGCAGCATGCTCGCGATGTTGACGACTTCCTTGTCGATTCCCATGAAGTTTCCGCCGATGAATTCTCGCGAGTGATTGTCTTGAGCAGCGACTACCAATTTCTCCGAGGCAACTATGCAGTCTGCGTCCAGTGGAATGCGGCTGTTGCCTACGCGGAATCGATGGGCAAGAGATTGCTCAAAGAACATGAATTTGAGTATCTGGCCAGCAATCTGGGGAAGTCAGACTACCCAAGCGGCGATGCCCCCGTCGCTTCGAAAGATGAATTCTGGCCGTATCTCGAAGTTGGCCTGCCGGACACGGACAGGCTTGCGTCTTTACCAGTGTTCGGGCTGCATTCTAATGTCGCAGAATGGACAGATTCGCTGATCAATCATTATCCCGGAGCGATGGATCCCGGTCCGGAGGCCGATCGTTTCATCAACAAACACGCCCAACGAGTCGTGCGAGGCGGACCTGTGAAACTGGGGCCTAATGATCGAAGCCAGAACAAATGGGACAAGTCTGTACGTTACCGCAGTGCATGGGAAGCCAGAACGATCGATTCTGAAATTGGCTTCCGCTGTTGCCGAAGTGCGACGCCTCGTTTTGCTGCCCCCTGATCCTCACCGACCGCATTGAACGAACTTCTCGACAAAAAAAGAGCCACCTGTTTTTGCAGGTGGCGATTAATTTCAAGTCGGTGATGTTCCAGTGAAAATTGCGATTTCAGGTCCGGATTACGGAGCTTGTTTGATCGCAAGATCATCCCAACTGGAAACAAGGAAGACTTCCTTCGTGCCTTGCGTCTCAATGATGTGGCCAAAACGATGTCGGTCAACAAATTTTGCCGGCTTCGCGCCACGACTTCCGGCATCGCTCACCTGGATGCCGATATGCGACACTCCAGCAGGAGAATTCGCAGTGGCCGGTTTTTGGAACGTAAAGGTTTTGAAGAAGACCGTTTTGTCGGCGCCAGTTTTGAGATCTTTTGCTCGCACTGCATACACGTCGCCGCCGTAACTGGAGATCCCGGCAGCTCCGGCAAATGTCGTCTGGTCAGCGGTCAGAGGTGCGTTTTTCTGAGGGATATCGGGAACAAATTTTCCTGCACCATTGGCAGGCTTTACAACGGCCACTGACCATCGCGCCTGGTGAGCCAAATTGTTTGGGATGTATTCATCACAAAAACGCTTGATCTTATCCTTAGCGCTATCACCATTTGCGTTCGTGTCTTCCAGGTAGGCGGCGAATTTGTCGCTATAGACTTGCCAGATCTTGATGCGTTCTTTGGTACCCTTGTGGCCGCCAACATTCCCGCTGCTTCCTGATTCGGCAGACTGAAGTAACTTGTTCAGATGCCGGTTCCGCTGTTTGACCGCTGCGATAATCGCCGCAAGCTTTGCATTGATTTCCTGTTCTGTTCCCTCGGGCATTTTGCAGAGATCGCTAAGACTCACCTTCACAGACGCCGGACCTTTTCCCGCAGCCTGTTGAAAGATGGCGACAGGGATCACCATTGCAGCGTAGGGATTATCTGTTGAAGCGCCAGGCATGCCAGGATCGTTCGTCCCTGTTCCCGGACTGGTCCCAGTTCCTGGATCGGCGCCAGTTCCTGGATCAGACTGTGTACCAGAATCGGGATCTCCCGGAGGCAATATTGGAGACACGCCGCAATCGCAAGTGTTTGTCATCGTGTTACAGCAAGGCACCGAAAACATCGTGACAGACGAGGAAAATCCCGTGTTTCCGTCCGACGGGCAATTCTCTGTCACCCAATAATAGGTGCCGTTAATTTCTCCGATAAATTGCGACGGACATGTCGGAACCGTAATTGGCGGGATTTTTGGTAGTGGTAGCGGCTTGATTTGTGCCGTTGCAGTGGACGCAAATGACACAAGCAAAGACAGGAACAGAATTCGTTTCATAAGACATACCTCTTCTAAATCAAGTGGGTAATTCGCAATCTTACTTGCAGCACAACGCGCGAACGCATCTGCAAAATTCCCGGGTAAGGTGAAAATGCAGAAATTGTCAGGCAGGATGGAGCGACCCGCTTCGAGCCGATACACGTGGTTCACAATGCCGCGAGGCTCGGGAAGAGCCAATTCGGGCACTGGCCAGGCGAACGAATCCCACCTAGGGTCTACGCAGTATCCGAAAATCCGTCTCAAAGACAAGCGAGTGTGTCTTCAGAGCTTAGAACGGGGGCAGTCGCGGATTTCAGTAGGTCCTCTGCCTGCCGGGCAGGACTTCGCGGCTTGCCGCGACCTGTGTGCATGTCGACAAACGAAACGGGCCGATTTCCCGCAGCCACTTGCGCACGGGATTCGCCTTGCGGCGAAAGTCCTTTCTGGCAGAAAAGGACCTACTTTGACAATTATCCGCGACTACACCCGCTTAAAATTTGGCAAGCATCCAATGCTCAACTCAGATGGCTTCAGCAAATCTGTTTTTGCCGATCACCTGAGGAACAGTCCGGCGAGAGTCGCCGTCAACATTGGAAATCAAGATAGCACGAAGTGGATCTTGCTAAAGCCCCCGTGACGGCACGTGGAACCTGGCAAAACTTGCGTCATCGAAGGCAGACTAATTCTGCGCTGTGATACGCGATCCGTCCGGAATTGTGAGCGGCCCCTGGACCCACGCGAACGGGCCGACAATGCAATTGTCGCCAATGACAACATCGCTTTCCACAACGGTGAACGGCTTGATCACCGTGTCACGGCCAATCGTGACACCGAAGTTGATCGTTGTTTGCGAGGGATCTTCAATCGTCACACCAGAAAGCATCAGACCGGTCAGGATTCTCGCCTGAATACTGGCATGAACTTCTGACAGCTGAACTCGAGTATTCACCCCAAGCGCCTCTTCGATTGTCAGACTGCACGTGGCTGCAACTTTGTGTCCATCGTCCATAAGAATACGAGGACAATCAGTCAGATAGTATTCCGACTGGCTATTGTTGGGCTTCACTTTGCGCAATGCGGACAGCAACAACGGCGTACTGAAGGCGTAGCATCCCGTATTGATTTCGGTGATCTTCTTCTGATCTTCTGACGCGTCTTTTTGTTCAACAATGCATTGAAATTCACCAGCGGCGTTTCGAACGACTCGCCCAAGTCCGTCGTTGTTTTTTGTGTCAGCCGCTCCGATAACACAGGCCGCGCCCTGACTGGATTGACTGTCCAGAAGTGCCTTCAGCGAACTTCCCTGAAGCAACGGAGTATCGCCTGCAAGAATCAGCACGGAACCATCATGCCCCGCAAGATGTGATTCGCACATCATCACAGCATGACCAGTCCCTTTTTGTTCTGTCTGTTCGGCAAAGACAACATCACTGTGGTGCGACAGGGCCGCACGCACCATGTCAGCCTTGTGTCCAACAACCACAATCAACTTTTCGACGCCAGCTGCACGAGCTGCGTCCAGCACGTATTCAATCATCAGGCGACCGCAAACCGGGTGAAGCACCTTTGGCACTTCAGACTTCATACGAGTACTCTTGCCTGCAGCAAGAATCACGGCAACAGGAGCGGTCATCAGGAATCCTCAGCGACACCAAACAGAAACACAAACATCACGTCCCCTTTTTCAGGAGACATCAGAATCGGAAACCAATCTGACCAATGAATCCATTGCCGATTTCGTAGCCTGGAGTATTGTTGGCGAACTCAACATTGCGGTTGAATACCCAGCCGCCTTCGATAAACCAGTTGTACATTCCGCCGTCCATCTTCAAACCAGCCAGCACGCGATAGTCTTCGATTTCCACCTGAGTACTGGCCCCGCCCGGATTGACTTCAACGCCATAGGCTTCAACGTGGTACTCCGCTCGAACGTACGCCCACTTTGACCATAACGCTTCGTTTCCAAGAAAGACGCTGATGCGGGCTTCCGGATACATCAACTGCCATTCCCAGTAATCGTCGCGATAAATCAGCCCGACCCATGGCAGGATTCGATCATTCACACGGTCCCAATACTGCGCTCCCAAACCCAACGTCCAATACTGATCAAGTTGCATAAACAGAATGCCTCGGCCATCCAGCTGAAATCCCTGATCCCACACGTCGGAGTGAAAGTCTGTATTGATCGAAGGTGTAACGCCAAGGCTAAGACTGTAAGGTCCCGCTTGAGGCGTTTCCAGTTCGAAGTCGAGTCCGAATCGATAGAAGTCAGTGGCGAATTGGTTGGCTCCGCCCAGACCACCCCAGTGACGATACGCAAATTGGTTGGTCCAGTTCAAAACCCAGCCTGGAATGAACGGAGTCCCATAAGCAAGTTCATAGTCGACGCCAAAAATTTCCTGCTTGCCGGTTGTTCCGCCTCCGCTCGTGACTCCTCGACCTGGCATCCAGGAAACGTCGACGCGATTTTGCCAGCCGAACCGATAAGGCTGAGCCCCATTGGCTCCATAGGCAAAAGCGCCCTGCTGCGGAATTCCCTGAGACTGATAGGCGTTGTAGGGAGCATACGGTGATGCTTGTGCTCCGTAGTTCTGTTGAAGAAAAGGATCAGAAATGACAGGCGGTGAAAACGCATTCCACGTCGTATCTTCCTGATAGATCGGCAGTGACATATCGGGCGATGTGACTGCCTGGCTGCCGTTCGACGGAATCGATTGAAGTGGCATCGCACCAGATGCTCGGCTGCCGGGGTCCGCAGGAATTGGAACTCCGGAATCACCAGACTGGAAGACAGACGCGGTTGTCATCACCGGCTGATAGATTTGCGGTTCGATGGCACGGAAAGACTGTCCATAGAACGAATTCTGAGCATAAACGACGGACGCGCATGCCAGGAATGTCACCGCTGCGAAAGTCGAAGTCAGTGTTTTCTTCACAGGATCACCTGCCGAGAGAAAGGAAGGGCAAATTTCAGGTGGTGGCCGCGGACGGCCATTTTCAAGCAGCGAAGCCCGGGAACCGGGATTTGGAGAGGAGAGTGTTCGCAGCTTGAGAGAGATTTCGGAATTCTGCGGATTCAGCAGATTGCGTCAACACCACTTCGGCATCTCCAGGCAATTCCGACCGGTTGGATCGAAATCCTGCACCCAACCGGCAGACGATTCGGCCATTTTTGCCGTTCACGATCCGCACAAAATCGGCGGTTTTCGGCACCATTGTCCCCGGAGAAGGGACTGCGGCGCAAAACTTCGACAACTCTCAGCAACAGTGCTTTGTCATTTGTGAATTGAGTCATGTTCAGCGGGCGAGACGCCCGCGCTACGGGAGCGCGGGCGTCTCGCCTGCCTTTTTCTAACGCCTCAAACTACCGTGGATGTTAAATATTCTTTCAACGGTCCGGACGGAGGTGTTTTTCGCTTCACCGCCAGCCGGAGGCGTACGTGGGTGACCGTATCCCCATGCGCCTCCGGCTGGCGGTGAAACAAATCCACCGTGACCGCGATGCGCACAACAGGGCCACAAACCATGAGATCTTTTTGTCACCCCGGAAGGATTTTATCACTCCAGTCACATCAAACTCGAATCTCGGTATCAGCTCGAGAAACCAAAGAACTTGCGATCCTTAATGACGTTGGCGACAGAAGTGGGAACCATTGTTTCCCAGGCGGCATCACGGCTGCCAATCTTTTTCAGCACGTCACGCGAAAAGATGCTCAGGCATTCTGGAGAGAAGTTATCGAGATTGTTGATGCCCCCTCGATCGTGCAGATAGCCATAAAGTTTCTGCAACTCTGGCTTGATCTCCAGGTTATCGCAGGTCACCAGTTCTCCGGTCCCAGGATCCATTAACGGATAACAGTAGATCTTCAGGTCATTCTTAAAGAGTCGACCAAAGGATTCCAGAATTCCGCCATCCAGGGTGGCATAGTACTTCTCGTCGAATAGCTCCTTCAAACTCCCTGCCCCGAGAGTGATCGCGATGCGCTCCTTGGTATATCGAGCCAGGTACGCGGCCAGGCGATAGTATTCGAAGTAATCGGAAATCAGCACTGTCATACCGCACGCGGCCATCACGTCGGCTCGAGCAAGAAAGTCGCGTCGGTCAATTTCTCCTTCCGCTTTCAGATTTCGCATGGTGATTTCCATGATCTGAGCCACTTCTTTTCCCTGAACATCAGGGAGGCTGCTGAACTTTTCATGCGCACATCGCAGCATGTCGAGATTGACGTTGCACACTGGTCGAAAGCTGCCGCGTTCTACGAGAATCGGCTTTCGGTAGAGAAACTCAGAGGGTTGCAGAACTTCACCGTTTGCCGCAAACATCGCTGCACCGCTCAAGCCAAGTTCCACAAGCTTCAGACTCATCAGGCGATTGTCGATCCTGCGGAAAGCAATTCCGGAGAACTCGATCATATCGATCTCAATTCGAGATGTGGAAAGTCCATCCAGAAGCGAATCGACAAGCAGCTCCGGTTCATGATTGAGAGCGAATGCACCATAGATCAGATTGACACCCACGATCCCAAGTGCTTCCTGTTGCAGGGCGGCTTCACTATCCAGCATTCGCACATGGATAATAATCTGACTGTCTTCGTCGCGTGGATGAGCCTGAAACTTGATTCCCATCCAGCCATGACAGTCTGAACCGCCCTTAAATCCGCGAGCGGCGACTGTGTCTGCAAACGCGAAGAAGGTACTGTTGTCGCCTCGAGCATCGCGAAGACGATCCAGATTCAGCTGATGTTCATAGTTCAACATCGCCTCCAGCCGTTCGCGACAAACGTAGCGACCAGCTCGACCGTAGATCGCATCGCTGACTTTCATGTCGTAGGCCGACATGCTTTTTGCAATGGTTCCGGCTCCACCACCAACACGGAAGAACCAACGCACAACTTCCTGCCCTGCACCAATTTCCGCGAAGGTGCCGTACCGCCGCGGATCCAGATTTACAATCAATGCCTTCTGATGTGTATCCACAGTGTCCTTTGAACGTATTTCCGACAGATTGCGTTGCATGATGCCCCTTTTTGAACATGAACTTTTGGATATGAAATTGTCTCGAAATAAACTCAATGCCGGTGCTTCGTCATCTGTGAAATGATAGTGCACGTAGTCCTCGGCTGAACCGAACGGCGTGAGTCCCGACGTCTTGAGACTTTGCCGAAACTCGGTCCGCTCGATCCGGCATGCTTCCCGCGTCAGCGGAACAGTGCGAAGCGTCCAGTGATGGATCTCAAAATTCTTGTAATAACCGGACGGCTCGTGCCGTTCCGCTTCAAATTGAAAATCAAAGTGAATGACATAGGGCTGGCATCCTTCCGCTTTAACCAAAGAACGGAGACTATTTCAGGAATGTTCCTTCGTTGAATCTCAGGAGCTCCCCGGCCGTTCACGCAATTACAAGTGCTCCGTCAAGTTGAAGAATTCGGGTGGGAAGTAGTGAATCTTGCGAACGATCCCGGGGCTGCATTACTTTTGGGAAGGTCCACTGCCCGAAAGTAAAATCTTGACAAAGCACTAGCCTGCATTGCGCACCACGCCTCGTGGCTGGGCGGTTTTTTTGCGCTTTCCGAAGCGTCGATCGTCGCACCGTTCAACCACCGAAAGGTACGTGCGGCTTCGTTCCTGGCACCAAAACGGGGCGATTTTTGTCCGATCCGCGCGGACCGTCAGACACGGCACCGGCTGAACCGATTCCGGAGCGTTT
>JBGSVD010000282.1:0-12886 GCA_041753135.1 Planctomycetaceae bacterium | reverse complement strand
ACATTTCTCTTCACCTGAGATCCTCCTTGTGGCCATGCGCTTCGATTTGTTGTGATACCGAATCTACGCATTTCCTCAGGGAATTCTCAGGCCTTTTCAAAAATCTCAACTGCACGAGCGAACGAGTTCGCTTGGTTGAGGCCTAGAAGAATGGGCACGTGATGAGTTGGGTAGCGAAATGACCTTCCACGACGTGGTTCAAACAGTATCTGCGCGAGAGCCCGTTGTCGTGTTGGTGGACCAACTCGATGCGTTGGCAAATACAGTGGATCTGACTTCGTGGAGACTAAATGATCTGCTGGTCTTTATTGGCAGATGCTGCAGAATGGAGAATGTGCACATTATCAGTTCCTGCAGGAACTTTGATTTTTCGTACGACCCGCGATTCCGACGAATGAATCCGCGAACATATTTGCTTGAACTGCCGACATGGGCTCAAGCAAGTGCAAAACTGCAGAAAGCAGGAATTGAGCCCCGTCAAATCCAACCAAAGCTACAAGAACTGCTCCGCACGCCGCAGCACTTGTCGATGTTTCTGCGACTCAAGACCGACTCTACAGCACGAACATTTGAAACGTACTTTGAGATGCTAGGGCAGTTATGGAACGCGACGGTAACTTCAGCCGGCGAAATGGCTTTTGTTAACCAACTCACGGAGAAATTGGTAAATACGGAGTCAATCTGGGCACCAATGGCCTCACTGAAAGTGGATGAGGTAATCGCTACGAAGTTGTGTTCTGCTGGTCTTTTGGGGCGTGAGAACAATCGACTGAGATTTTCTCACCAAACCATTCAGGAATACGCGGTGGCGCGGCTGTTTGCCGAATCGAATGCATCGCTTTCTGATTTTGTGTTGAAACATCAAGACACAATCTTCCAGCGTCCGACCATTTGGGCCGTACTAACATTCTTGAGGGACAACGCCAAAGAGAAATATGCTATAGAGGTGGACGCGATCCGAAGCCACGAACCGCGGCCCCATGTGAAGTTTCTGCTCATCGACTTCATATGTCGGCAACCCGATCCCACAGAACATGAGATCGCGATTATCGGAGACTGGCTTCTCGATAATGAACTCAGGCTGAAGATTCTTAGTGGAATCAATAGTAACCCAGCTTGGTTTCAGGCGTTCAAGCAGTCTCATCTGCCCAGCATCATGAGCCAACCGAGTATTGAGCAATGGCCATTGCTTTCTGTCCTCATAAATGCTTGGCGATTTGACTGGGAAACCGCATTCAGCTTGGTCAAAAGAAGCTGGGCAAAACACCGCGAATTTGATGACATGACGTTGCGGGTGATGGAGCACTGCGGTAAGTGGACGCCAGAGGTCATATCACTGATTGAGAATATCGCGATGCGTATAAAGCAAAACGGTGGACGCAGCTTTCAAGTTGAGAGCATCGTTGGAGTAATGTCGGTCGATTCTCCGGAGGATGCTGCGAGACTTGCCGCGCGCGTTGTTTCCACGCAGACAAATAAGCAACCAGAATCGAAGAGCCGACACAACAGTCCCTTGGAATCACGTGATGGATGGTATGACCTAGAAGAAATTGCGAAAGCAGCACCAGTAGTTTTCTTGAGCGAGATCACGCCGTGGCTCGTAGCAACAGCTGAAGAGTTTCACAAGGGCTACGAGGGGTCAGCATTGGCACATTATGTTGGTAGCTGCTGGTCGTTAGATGAACGAGAGCATCCGCGTGAATCCCCGATCTTGACGGCGATTCAAACTTGTGTCGATATCGTGTCAAAGCAACAACCAGAGGTATTTTTAAGTCTGTTCAGAAGCCACTGGGATTCGGAAAACGCGGTGGTGCACCGCATATTTATTGACGGGTTGAGGAATATCGTCGCAACTTGTACCGAAGCCGTTTTTGCGTATCTCATGGGAGATGATCGTCGATTTTCGGTCGGACAAGATGGTGATACACAGGGCTCACAGTCAGTACAGCTGATCGGCGACCTGTATCCTCATCTAACCGATAGCCAAAGAGAGCAGCTCATCGAGAAGATACTTCAGTGGAGCCAGTACAAGTCAGATGTCGAGCCCTTTGATTCACAGCGGGAATGGGACAGAGAGTCTCGTCTGCATTTGCTCATCGCAATTCCCAAAGAATGCCGCCCGGAAGTGATCGAGAAACTTATTGAGAAAGACAAGGCGGAGCTGCCCAACTGGAACCGCGAGCGGGAGCGGCCGCATAGTGGATTCGTAACGACCATTCCACCAATGACTCAGGCAATGATGGAGTCGGCCGAAATTGATCAACTCTTAGACGCATTCTCAAAACCAAAGCCCATTGACAGGGCGTGGACTCGCGTGGAAGGCGGTTTTGAGGAACAAGGCGGAAGCGAAGCGGCAGCAGAGGAACTTTCAAAACTGGCGGAGACCAATCCGACGAGAGCCGCCGAGATCATTCGGACGCTCGTCGCGAAAGGTCTGACCGAGAACATTAACCATACGTTGCGAGGATTTTCAAAGTGCGATGATCGCTCACTCATATTTTCACTGCTTATGGATATCAACGATGAGTGCGACGAAAGTGAGTTGTTTCGCTCAAGCGCGTCCGACCTGTTGCGTTCGAAATGCGACGATGATGGTCTACCTGAAGATGTTGTGGCTCTATTGGAATCCTGGCTCAACAAGTCGTGGGACACTACCCGTTCCGTCGTCGTCGGCGACGACCGCACGGAATGGAGACCGGAGCAGAGTTTTCTTTGGGCAGCTGGCGGGGCTGTAATTGTCGATACGGATAATTCTTACTACACGCTCATCGCTTTAACTCAGAGTCTTCTCAGCAAGAACATTCCGCAAGGTGATCGGTGGATTGAGGTACTTTCCTCACATCTCGACAAAGAGGTCTCTTACAAAACTTGGCGAATGTTTTGCGAACGGCTTCGCTTCGTTCGAGCGCCGTATTGTTCGAAGGAAAGGGGCAAGGCACTGATAGCGAAGTTGTTCGCAAAATTCCCCCAACTTGCATCTGAGATATTTGGTTGTCGGCTGCTCGCAATGCTCGGGCGATTTCTCGACGCCGAATTCCTCAAGGCTATCTTAGCCCGCCTCACGGTTTCGGCCGACCAGTTCGAACAACAAGCTGCTGGTGAACTGACAACCCTTTACGCTTTGTTGAACGAGACGTCGGAGTGGGCCTCGCCACTTCTAGATAGCAATCTTTTGCGAAACCACACTGGCAAAGCTCCGGCGCCTGCTTTCTTGGTAGGAGTCGCTCACGCGGCTTCAAATCTTTGGGATGATCTTAACAGACCAAGAGACTGTTCACGAATCATCGCGCAAGTCGTAAGCTTTGGCGAGACGGATGCGACGAATGCAATTCGACGGCTATTCTGGGATGAAGTACCTTTGCCTGCTGATGAACAGACATCCGCTATCTTGCAACAGTTAACGGAGAAAATTGAAGCGGTCAACGGTGGGTTGGCAGAGGATCTGCTTGAGCAGCTCACGAATATTCTTCCACATTTGCGACTGGAGATTTTGGCGTTTGCGCAAAGCTTGGTTGACACGCGATTTGAAGAACTTCGGAGACGGGAATTCAATGCTTACGAAGTCGGTCCGTATTTGGTCGAAATTGCGATGACTCTGCAACGCTTCGAAGACACACGATCAGATGGCCTGAACCTTTTCGAAACACTTTTAAGTGCAGGTCTTGACGAAGCGAATAGGGCGCTCAAAGATGTCGATGCAGTGGACGAGGTCAATCCCGGGACGGAAAGGATGCCACGCCGCCGTAGAAGGCGACAACTTCGGCAGAGTTAGAATTCGGAAGCGACCGTTTGAGTTTTCCGTGCAATCTTCGGAAAAGGCTCGGCAGGAGAATATGAATCTGTTCAACGATCGCCTGTACAGGGTGAGCGTATGCGTGCTCGGTAACCGCGTTCGGAGAACATCTTTACAAAGTCCATTCAATGACTCCGGTATTCCGCCAGCATCCTGAAAGCTTCTGGATCGCGTCGAATGCGCTGGCTTTTGCTGTGCCCGACGGATTTCCGGTGAGTCCCGGGCATACTCTCATCGTGACCCGTAGGATCATATGCAGTTGGTTTGAGGCCACAAGCGAAGAACAATCGGCTTTGATGTCACTGGTGAACGAAGTGAAGTCGATTCTGGATGAGCGACTTCAGCCTAAACCAGATGGCTACAACGTCGGATTCAACGCAGGGGAAGCGGCAGGGCAGACCGTACCGCATTTGCATATTCATGTGATTCCTCGATATCACGGTGATGTTCCTGATCCGCGTGGTGGGATTCGGCATGTGATTCCGGGGAGGGGCAACTACCTTTCGGATAAAGAATCACCGTCGGCAACGCAGCCGGGGTTGACGCTGGCGACAGGACACCCGGACTCGCCGCTCTGGGATGAGCTCTCATGGCGACTGGCTGGTGCAAAGTTTGTTGACGTGCTCGTATCGTTCGTGCAGCTTTCCGGGCTCGACGTCATCGAAGAACGGTTGTTCGAGGCAATTCGTAACGACGGTCGAGTTCGTATTCTCGTCAGTGACTACCTCTACATCTCGGACGCCAAAGCACTGTGGAGGCTGATGGGCTGGATTAATGTGGCCCTCGAAGAATTCAACGAGCCACGATTGCAGGCAAAACTGATTGAAACTACGCGGCTGCCATCGGCTCCGGCCTCATTTCATCCGAAGGCGTGGCAGATTTCGGATGAAAGTTCCGGCCTGATCGTGGTCGGAAGCAGCAACCTGTCACGCCCCGCGTTGCAGACTGGAGTCGAATGGAATCTGCTGAGCGACCGCCAGGCGGCCCCCGAAGCCCATGAGAAGGTTCGCCTGGAGTTCTCGTCGTTGTGGGATGTCGCCTCCGAGTTAAGTTCAGACCTCCTGACGAATTATGCGAAAAAGTCGAAGTCCTTCCGATCGGTGCACTTTGAAGCGGAGAGAATCGATGAACGGGAAGGCCCGTACGATCCTCGACGGTGGCAAATCGAAGCCCTTGCTTCGCTGATGAGGATTCGCGACGCGGGCTACAGTCGAGCGTTGGTCGCTGTCGCAACGGGAATGGGAAAGACTTGGCTGGCTGCGTTCGATGCCAAACAATTGGGCGAAGCACTCCAACGCCGACCGCGAGTTCTGGTGATTGCTCATCGAGCCCATATTCTGGCTCAGGTGGAGGCCGCGATCTCGCTGGTTCTCGACCACGCTTTCGGCGAAGGAAAGACGTCATGGTACATCGGTGCCAGCAGCGAATTGGACGGCGATTTGGTGATCGCGTCGATTCAGAAACTGTCGCGGCCGTCAGGTCTCGATCGGCTGGCTGAGGAGCACTTTGACTTCGTCGTCATGGACGAAGTCCACCACGCGCATGCACCGAGTTACCGGCGAGTCCTGGCAAGACTGGATGCCCGATTTATTCTCGGGCTGACCGCCACGCCCGAGCGAACCGACGGTGTCGATGTCGCCTCAATCTTTGATGACAATCTTGCTTATCATGCTTCGATCGGCGATGGGATTGCGGAAGAATCGCTCGTTCCATTCCACTATGTCGGCATCAAGGATACGGTCGACTTCGGACAGATTCCCTGGCGAAACGGTCGCTTCGAATTGGAGGAGCTCGAAGAACGCGTCATCCGCAGCGAGCGTATGGATCGCCTGTGGCTAACGATGGAGAAACATCCAGCCGATCGCACGATCGTCTTTTGCTGCTCTCGCCGCCACGCATTGTTTACCCTGGACTGGCTTCGCGGCAAAGGGCTGCAGGCTGCGGCTGTCTTTTCCGGAAGTGGCAGTGACAGTTATTCCGAATCACTGGAATCGCTTCGTCGCGGAAAGCTGCAGTGCCTGTGTGTTGTTGACATGTTCAACGAAGGGCTTGACATCCCTGCTGTTGATCGAGTCATCATGTTGCGGCCCACTGAATCGAAGGTGATCTTCCTGCAACAGCTCGGTCGAGGCTTGCGAGCCAGCGAGGGCAAGTCGCGATTACTGGTCATCGACTTCGTGGGAAATCATCGCATCTTTGCTCAACGACTGATTCATATCCTGTCGCTTCATAAAGCAGCCGCGAACTGGACGACGCTCAAGAAGTGGTTGAACGGCGAGACACCTGATCTTCCAGACGGCTGCCTTGTCGATGTGGAGGTCGAAGCCAAAGATCTGATTCGGCAGTTCATCCCGACCGGGCCATCGCAAGCCATCGAAGCCTATCGAGCGATGCGTGACGAACTAGGGCGCAGGCCGACGATTCTGGAAGTGTTTAATCAGGGATTCCTGCCTCGTGCAATTGCCGCACGCGATGGGAGCTGGTTTGAGTTTTGTCGTTCAGAGGGCGACCTGAACGAGAAAGAAGCGCAGGTCTGTGAGCAATGTGGTGATTGGCTGAAAATGCTAGAGACGACGGCTCTTACGAAGTCGTACAAGATGATCGTTCTGCGAGTGTTGCTGGATCAGCAGTCCTTTTCGACCGCTGTCGAGTTGAATCAATTTGCACGCGAGTGCCGCAGATATCTCCAGAATCATGAAGTGCTGCGAAAAGATCTTCAGGGAGATGGCCACGCGGTTGATCATGCCCTGGCCGACGATCCCGTATGGACCAAGTGGTGGAACAAATGGCCAATTGATCGCTGGACCGATCTTCAAGCTGGAAACAAATGGTTTGTACGAGATGGAAATCAGTTTCAGTTTCAATCGACTATCGATCCAAACCTGCTTGTCACATTTGAATCGCTAACTGCGGAAATCGTCGACTGGCGACTGGCTCAGTATGTGCGTCGATGGAAAACAGATCCTGAGACGGACAGCGGTTTTACTTTCGAGGCAAAGGTCTCGCATTCGAACGGAAAGCCGATCCTGTTTGTTCCAGAGAAGACGGTCTGCCCTGGTCGCCCCGTCGGACCCACGGCTGTGCGTCTGCCCGATGGATCACGATGGGAATTCAAGTTCGTCAAAGTTGCGTGCAACGTCGCGGCGCCGGATGGTGAGAAAACCAACCAACTAAGCGATCTGTTGAGGAATTGGTTTGGTCCCAATGCAGGGCTTCCGGGAACAGGTTTTGTCGTTCGCTTCACGAAGGAAGGGGACGTCTGGTTGGCGTCACCCGTTCCGCCTGCTGGTGAGTTGCCTAACACCGAACCACAGGAAACGTCGGGTGGTCGGAAGCCAAAGATTGTGGACCGCGTTAAGCCTAAGGAACGCTATACAACGCATGTGCCTGTTTACGACTTGACGGCAGCGGCTGGTGGTTGGGGACCGGATGGAGTCCCATCGGAGTCGGGCTGGATAATGGTTTCAGACGCGAAACTGGCGGAAGGGATGTTTGTTGCGCAGGTGGTGGGCGAGTCAATGGAGCCTAAAATCCCTTCGGGTTCGTGGTGCCTGTTTAAAGGAAGTCCTGGTGGGACACGAAATGGGCGACTACTATTGATTCAGTGTCAAACGCAACACGATCCCGAAGACGGTGGCCGATACACAGTGAAAAAATATCAATCTACGAAAGTCATTACGGAAGACGGTTGGAGCCATGAGACAGTGG
Source organism: Planctomycetaceae bacterium (assembly GCA_041753135.1). GTDB lineage: Bacteria > Planctomycetota > Planctomycetia > Planctomycetales > Planctomycetaceae > SXXK01. The sequence continues at coordinate 5,385 of JBGSVD010000282.1, read as the reverse complement.
AACTCCGTCCGCTGAATCCGGAGAAGACTCCAATCCAGCTAACAGCAGACAATACTGCCGACTTGCGCGTCATTGGTGAGTTTGTTCGTGTGCTTGAGACCCCGTAAAGGAATCCGGCTTTATGGCGTTCGAAAGTTGGTTGAACAGACTGCGGAGGCTCGCTCCACCTGAAGAAGCTCCTCACAGACCATTGTTGTTGCTGACGGTGCTGAAGGCTGCGGAGCGGGAGGGGAGTTGCCGGAAGTCTTGATGTTGTCGCCGGAACTGGTGTGTCAGTTTAAGTTGTTCGAGCACATTGTGGCTCATCGGTGGAAGCAGAAGCTCGATATCCGGATGCCGTTTTATCATCTAAAGTCATGGGGTGTTTGGACTCCGCTGGACAAGTACGGTGAATCATTGACTCATCGTTCGGTGACGACGTGTGAGTGGCTCGATCCTGATTTTCGTGCCGCTTGTCTCGACGCTGAATTCCGCCAGCGGGCGGCCACGATTCTCATCGAGACGTACTTTCGGCCCGAGGAACAGATTGCACTCCGTGAAATGATGGAGCTGCCGGCCGATGTGGTGATTCCGGAATCAGAGTCCGATGAAACTCCTGAACAGGAGGCTCGTTCCGAAGGCCGCAGTGCGAAGTTTCGCCTGGATGTCGTTCCAGCCTACAACTTCACATGCGCGTTGACCGGTTAGCCCATCTGCCGGATAACATCTTTTGCAGCCTCGTGGTCACGCTCTGCGTAGACCAACGTGGTGTCAGTTGAGGAATGCCCCAGGATTACGCGGCTGGCTTCCAGCCCAAAACGCTTGCGTATGTCCGTTGCTGCTGTGTGCCGCAACTGATTCGGGGACCATTTTTCAACACCGGCGCGCGTGCATGCTCTGGTCACCGCACGACAATAAGAATCCTTTGTATACGGCTTTCCCGATCTTGCTTCAAACAGGTGTCGAGCTGGGTCTGCTTTCAGATATGGTCTGAGAATCCTTTGTCCTTCACTGCCGATATAGATCACGCGATCTATGTCTTTGTGCAACAGCTTGTGATCGTTTGGTCGGTACTCCCACAAATCACCCGTTCGATCGATCTCATTCAGGGTCATAAGTCGCACCTCTCCCGGCCGCATTCCGGTCACCAATTGCAGGTTGATCATTGCCCACAACATCGGCTTGATATGAGGCTCCACGGCCTCAATGGACGATCGCTTCACAGCTCGCACCGGCTTGGATTCGATTGCCGAAGATCGATTCTTCTGAAGACCATCGACGGCCCGGAGCATTGCAAGGACATCAGGCGAAGTTAACGCTTCGACAGAGAGTGCCCATTTGAACATTTTCCGGATCCGGATTATGTTTCGATTGATTGAGGTTCGAACCCACTCCAGGCGAATCATTTCATCTCGCACGTGTCGCAGACACAGGGGAGAAAACTTTGCTGCCAGCGTCTTGCCGTATAGTGAAACCACAGGTCTCAGTGCCTGCTGAACACAACCGACTTCGGATGTCTCCTTACCGTTCTTCCGGTAGTACTCACGACAGTAGCCCACGTACATAACGCAAAGTGCGCTCAGGGAGAGTGAGGCTGCTTCGGGTTTCGTAACATCACGTTTCTGCAGCTCCGCGAGCAACTGCTCGTAGCGGACCCGAGATTCCGGGGAACCGTATTTCCCCAAGTATGTCATCTTGCGATTCATCTGAACACAGGCCTGCCCGGAAGGCTTGTGCAGCGAATACTTTGGAACACGAATTCTCTTCGCCATCGGAAATGCTCCTCGAAACACATGTAGTCGACATGTAGTCAACCAACATTTCGAAGCCGCACTTCCGGAGAAGGTTTCCTCTAAGTCGAGGAACGGCAACAACTTAAAACAAGTGGAGGATAACGGGGTCGAACCGATGACCTCTTGCATGCCATGCCGAGACCACCGAGTTCTAAGTGAGAACCTGTCAGGACTTACGGCGACGGAGGATTCTCGTTGCACCACTGGTTGCACCAGCGAAACGAAAAAGCCCCGCCGAAGCCGGTCGAAAGCCGTTGCTGATGCCGCTCCCGCTGTTGCGGTGGAGTCGAGCGAAGGGGGCTTCGCCAAGGCGTTGTTGATGATTGCTTTGCTGCCATTGTCGGATGCTGAGAAGGCGGACGCAGTGCGGCGTTTGATGGCCGATCAGGCGAATGGCCCAATGTGAGGTCGGTAAGCCGGCACTTGTTCGTTTGTTTCCAAATCATTTTTCAGGAGAGAGTCATGCAGGATCACGAATTGAAAGAGTACCAGCGGCTTCGAGCAGAAGGGCGATGGAATGCCGCCAGCGAGTTTCGCGACGCGGAACGGAAGCGACTTCGGGCAGCTGGTCTCAATCGTCAAGAGGCTCGTGAGGAGGCCTGGGAGGCAATGTTGGACAAGTACCCTCCAATGGACGGACAGACGCCAGCGCGGCCATCGGCCGTGGCGATGGATCGCTGGAGCGAGGCAGATTCCGCAGATTCAGAATCGGAGATAGACGAGGACAACCAGGATGCGGAGTTTGCGGAAGAGTTGAAGCAACTGGCTCTGTTGACGAATTCCCAGCCGACCGATCTGGATCGTGACATCAACTTCGCGTATCGATATATGGCCTTGCCGTCGGTGACGCCTTTGATGGCGCCCAGCCTGGGGGCGTGGCAGTGGTATCTGTATGCCCGCCGCGAGCCGATCAAGTTCCTCGAAATCTCCGCCAAGCGCGAAGATGCCAAGGTCAAACAAGCCGGCACGATCACAAGTCAGCGAATGGAGGACGATAAGCGGAAGCAGTTCGCCATCATCGACCGCATTGAGAAGCAATTGACGTTGGACGTGAAAGAGGTGGTCGACGATTTGATGTCTAAGTTCCCGGGTGATGTTTTGCGAGAGTGCCGCAAGTTTGACGAAGCGTGGAAGTCGTTTCTGGCGGAAGAGTGTCAATGACTCGAGTGCCTGATCCAAGGGGCGCGACTCAATTCTGTACGAACCATACCAAGCTCACGATCGTAGATCGAAAACACTGCTGTTTCCATCAGTGGCGCCGGTTTGTCAGCGCTTGGCAGAGCGATCCGGAATTTCCGGATGCTTGGGCGGCTGGCCAGATAGCGGTACTCCGCAATCTCCAAAAGCGACGATTCTGTCGCATTCGCCAGCCCGGTCGTCCAAGTCGGTCTTGCACCAGAGCCAGTCGCAGCCGTCTAACAGTACTGATCGTCTCTCGAACCAGATCTTCAGCCAGCTGCCACGTTCAAGCAGTGGATGGTGGTCGCCCTGGAACGTAGTGCACATTTCCTGCCCTGACGTCATCTCGATTCAGTCCCGGAAACCAGCAAGCGAAGTTGGCCCCTTGCAACCTCCAAGTTGGCCGTTAATCCAGGCCTTCGAGCATGCTCGACTGATCTGCCTTCCAACTTCGAGGACCGTTACGAGGGGTTGTCGAGGCCCGTCGCAAGTCATTTGGCCTTGAATTTGGATTCGTCGAACTTGGCTTGAGTGGTTGGCGTTCGAATTTTGCCCAGCCCCCCACCCCTTCGCCACGTTTCGCACCGGGGTTAGCCCTCATGTCCCCGCGAGAAATTTTGGAAGAAAAAAATTTGGGAACAAAAGGGTATCAAACGGCATATTGACTATTGCGGTTCCAGAGGCGGACCTCTACTCGGTATCTGGCTGCAGAAAGCAGTGGAAAGATACCAAGACTCAACGGATCGAGAATTGCTTGAACTCGATTGTTGCCGGCGTATTGACGATTGCAGAGAAAAGACTCGAACACGAAGTCAAGCAAAAGCAAGAAGCCATCAGAAAGGCTGAGGAAGAACAACTTCAACGCCGACAAGCTGCCGAGCGAGCGAAACGACGAGAAGAGCAGAAACAAGAGCAACTCAAGCTGGATCATCTACTGGCGCAAGCAAGTGACTTGAGACGCAGTCGAGAGATAAGAGAGTTTATGCTCTATTCGAACTGAAAGCATGTCAAAGCATGCCTCAGCAGTCCCGCAGTTGCAGAAATTATCGAGTACCTCGTTAGTCCAAATGCCACACCAGTCCTTGTCTCGATCCTGAAACGCGGACTTGATCCAAACAACAACAGTCGGGGGGGATCTACGGCGATCCAACGATGTCTTGAGCAGTTTCACCAATATGGGGCCAATTATCGATTTACTCTGGATTACAACCTCACACCGAAAGACAGATCAAAACTGGATTCAGATCGTAGCCGCGAGTTCATGAAAATGATCTATGTTTTGGCTGAGGCTGGTGGCAAATGGCGACCGGGCCCCGCTGAGATCAAGTCGGCGCGAAACTCGCTCACAAAAATGATTCCGGAATATACGGTCGAGTTCATCAGCCTCATGGAGCGTTTCAAAGCGGCGAAGAAGGAGGATGTCCAGGAATTGCTTCGTACCCCAACAATCAAGTCGCTGGTTGGTAAATATCGCAATCGAATTGACGAGCATCTCGAATCCCTCGCCGTTCAAGAGAGCACGGGGCCTTGATCAAATACCCAAGTATACTGAATTGCTGCTGCTCAGTGAGCTTTCAAACGATGTTGGAGTCCTTGATCTGCTGAAGCTGATTCGCCGTGTGGCCCCCGTTGTCGCTGGAGTCAGCAACCATGATGATGCTCTCTACCGTTTTGGAAAAGTGATTTGTGCAATTTCGACCCGGATGCCGGTTGCTTCGATTCCCCGCCAACTTTTCATCCTTAATCTTCCGCCTGGATTGTGTAGCGTGGTTCCAATGCCAGCACGTAGCGAACCGCATCGGAGTTCTGGAGCCTGGCTTCCAGCATTCCGTGCGTAAGTTTCAATGGCAGGCATTCGGAGAATTTAAGGCCTTCGATCGCATGATCGTCCACAAAAGGCCACATGCTTCCAGCGGGTTTCTGCCGCAACTCATTCAGGGCACGCCGGATGTCAGTCAGTTGAGTCGAAGACTCGAAAGTAAGAGAGAAGCTGTCATGGTCAACTCTGCATGCTAAGAGCTTAGACAGTTCGCTCGCGAACGTCGCGTTGGCTCGAATTCCTGCAAAGTTCCACCAGGTTAGTTTGCCATCTGTTCCTACCACTACGACGGTGTTGTCCCGCTCAAGCCAAGGTGATTCCATGCGACTCTCATGGATGCGTTCTTTGGCCCGACTCGACCAGAATTCCGTGTCATCGTTAGAGGTCAACAGACGCAAAATTGACTGAGACATCTTGTATCCAAGGCCAGCCCCACTTCCTTTCCATCGAGAGCGTCCTTTTTGCTCGGTCGGCTCAACGAACGCCTGCTTCCGTTGCCAGTCGATGTAATTAACCAGCCAGGCTCGACCGCCCAAAAGTAAAATCCGTGGACCTTCCTGTTTGCCGAGAAATGATGACTCATCAACGTAACCAAGTTCCTGTCGGCCATGCAGG
>JBGSVD010000281.1:0-7866 GCA_041753135.1 Planctomycetaceae bacterium | reverse complement strand
TCACGGTCGAGGCATCGACCGTGCCCGCACTGAAACCGGCCTGCTCGTCCTCGCCCAAAACCTGCTCCGCCTCGACAGACTCAAACGTGATGCCATAAACTCAGCGAATACGCCAACCTAAAAGCTGCACGATCTCCCCAGTGGGAGGGTAAAAAAAATCGTAGCATGGGACCAGCTCGCATCGCGAACGCCGGCTTACCACGCGACAGACTGAACAATGGTGGGCCGACACTTCGCTGGTCTCACCCGACGATCTCAAAATTATTTCCTCAAACATCAGGAGCCTCAAATGAACAAACCACAACCCGGCACATGGAATTCCGATCCCTCTCATTTCCGTCGTCCTGCTCGACGCGAGTTTTTGTATGTGGGATGGCTCGGAGGATTAGGACTGACCGTTGGCAACATGTTGCGACTTCAGGCGGCAACTGCAGAAACCGCCAGCGAAGAAATCGCCGAACGCGTTGTTGAAGCCAAAGCAAAGTCCGTCATCCATATTTATCTGCAGGGCGGTTTCGCGCATATGGACAGCTTCGATCCGAAGCCCGACGCGCCGGTTGAATATCGAGGCATACTCGACAGCATCCCGACCAGTCTTCCAGGCGTGCGATTCAGTTCTCACATGGAACAAACCGCCAAAATCGCCGACAAGCTAACAGTGGTCCGCAGCATGACGCACACGGAAGTCGATCACAGCCGCGGCGAACACAGCATGTTTACCGGCTATCGACCAAGCCCGGCACTCGTTTACCCAAGCATGGGCAGCGTTGTGGCTCATGAGCATGGTCCTCAGAAAGCCATGCCGCCTTATGTCGTTGTCCCGACGGCCGGCAGCCAGTTTCTGGGCAGCGGTTATCTGAGTAACGCTTTCGGGCCATTTGCTTTAGGAGCCGATCCGGCTCGCAGTGGTTTTTCTGTTCGAGACCTGAACTATCCCAAGGGCATCGACGACACTCGCTTTGCATCTCGCAAGTCCTGGAAAGACCTGGTCGATAATCACTTCCGCTCAGTAGGACAGGACGACGCTGTCAAAACGATGGACTCGTTCTATCAGCGTGCCTACGAGTTACTGGACTCTCCTGAAGCGAAGGCTGCGTTCAGTCTGAATGGCGAATCCGACGAAACGAAAGATCTGTATGGCTTCAAACCCTGGGGTCCGATCCTTCGCCCTTCCGCCGGCGCTCGATTCCTGATGGCTCGACGATTGGTCGAAGCAGGCGTTCGCTTTGTGACGGTGACTTACGGCGCGTGGGACACGCATTCGTATCACTATCGAGGCATCTCGACTCAGCTTCCGGATCTCGACAAGGCGTTCGCCGGACTGATCACCGATCTTGATCAACGTGGCCTGCTGGATTCAACGCTGGTGCTGATCACCAGTGAATTCGGTCGAACGCCAAAAGTCAACGCGGGCGGCGGACGAGACCACTGGCCTCGCGTGTTCAGCATCGTTATGGCGGGCGGCGGAATCAAACGCGGCAATATCTACGGAGCCTCCGACGCGCTGGCAGCAGAAGTCGCGGATCAGCCGTTGTCGGTGGAGGACTATGCCACCACGATTTATCACCAACTGGGAATTGATGCTCGCAAGGACCTGATGTCGCCTGGCGACCGGCCGCAGGCGATTGTCATGAACGGCAAAGTTGCGGAAGGGTTGTTGGCTTAGTGGAGGAATGTTGATTCAACGTTTAACCCGTGGCCGAAAGGCCAGGCCGTGTGAAAACCTGGCCGTTCGGCCACGGGTTAAACAAATCAACAGCTTGTTCGCCGGTGGTCATGAACCAGACGCGAGCGGACTGTTCATCGAACCCGGACCTACAAAACTGGCTGCCTGTTGACTCGGAGTTTTCTCATATCATGATCCGCAACATCATTCTGACCACAGCAACAACGCTGGCAACTGTAATGCTGGCGACTGTGAACCTGCAGGCCGCGCCCCCTTCGGTCGAACGTCTTTCCCCTGCCGCCGGGCAGCGGGGAACGACGTTTGAGTTAACCATCGTCGGCGCAGGTCTGCAGTCGACAGCAGACGTCATGCTGTATGGTTCGGGAATCTCCTGCGATCGGCTCGATGCGAAATCCGACAACGAACTTGTCCTGCATCTGACAGCAACGGCAGAATGTCCGACCGGAACACACTCACTGCGACTGCGTTCACCGGAAGGCATTTCCGAGCTGCTGGTCTTCAGCATTTCGCCGTTTCCAATCGTCCCGGAAACGGAATCCAATGACGCGTTTGAAGATGCTCAGTCCGTCGAATTGAATTCGACACTTGTCGGAACGATTGAAGCGGGAGACGTTGACAGCTTTCGAGTCACTCTGAAACGCGGGGACCGATTATCCGTCGAAGCGGAAGCCATTCGAACCGGCGGTTCGATGCTGGATACCGTCCTCAACGTGCTTGGTCCCGACGGATCATGGCTCGCGTTTGTCGACGACACGGCCCAGGGACGACAGGATCCGATCACGTCGCTGATTGCTCCTGAAGATGGCGACTACATCGTGCAGTTGCATGAAACCAACTTCGAAGGCGATGAATCCAGCCGCTACTCTTTGCACATCGGCACATTTCCAAATCCATCGTTTGTCTTTCCTCCGGGCGGACAATCCGGAACAACGCTGACGGTTTCCTTCGGAGGCGATGCGACGGGAGCGATCTCTCAGGAAGTTTCGCTGCGGGATCTGGCATTCGGCACAAAGCGAGTCTACGCAAATCAGGATGGAGATCAGTCACCGACCGGCTTACCGTTTCGAATCAGTCCGTTCGGCAATTCGAATGAAGCGGAACCCAATAATGCTGCGAGCGAGCTGTCTGAAACAGTGGCCGAGCTTCCCATCGCGTTGAACGGAATTCTTCAGGTCCCAGGCGACGTCGATTGCTTTCGCATTCGCGCGGAAGCTGGCCAAAAAATCAATGTCGAAGTTTTTGCGAGTCGTCTTGGAAGCTCGATTGATTCGCTGCTGGAAATCCATCGTCTCAATGGTGATCTGGTGGCTTCCAGCGATGATGGTCTTTCGCACGACAGTCATACGGCGGTCACATTTCCCGCGACCGGCGAATACGTTGTTCGAATCACCGACAAACGCGGCAACGGCGGCGAAGACCATTTTTATCGTATTGAACTCTCGCCATTTTTGCCTCAGTTGACGACGTTCCTATCGCGTCCTGATCGGCGTTCGCAGGAAAGACAGGCGATCGCAGTTCCGCGCGGCAATCGAGTTCTCACGTTTCTGGCCTGTCAGCGAACCGGATTTTCCGGCGATGTCAACATGGTGGCGAGCGGTCTTCCCGAAGGAGTTCAGTTGCCATCGACCTTGGTTCCGAGCGATCGCTACTGGGTGCCGATGGTGATCGAAGCGGCTGCCGATGCGCCGATTGCGGGTGGCTTGGTTGATGTGGAAGCTTCCGGCGTGTCAAGTTCGGGCACTGTCATCGGACATTTTCGACAGGTGGTCGATCTGGTCGCGGCTTCAGCCGATCAACTGTTTTATGCCGCGGACGAAGATCGTCTTGCTGTCGCAGTGATTGAAGAAGTTCCTTACTCCATCACACTGCAGCAACCAGTCACAAGCCTGGCCCCCGACGGAACTCTTGACCTACAAATCACGGCGACTCGCGCGGAAGGATTCGATGGTCCGCTGGATGTCTCATTCCCGTTTCTTCCGCCCTGGATTGACGGACCAGAGAAGGTGACAATTCCGAAGGGCGAATCCAGCATTGTCTACACATTGCGAGCCTGGGATAAAGCGAAACCACGCACCTGGCAAATCTGTGCCGAGGCGAAACCGGGGATCGACAGTTCTGCAAGCTCCGACTCCGAACAATCAGCTGGCGCGCAGATGATGCGAACCGGTAGCGGACGAGGCAGTCAACGCACACGAGTCGCCTCCACGCCCGTTGCGTCAAACATTGTTGATCTTTCAATTGCGACGTCACCGGTTTCCGGATCGATCGGCACTGTGATCGCCGAACAAGGAACGCCACGTCAACTGAAGTGTTCACTGCAGGTTTCCGGAGCTCTTCCGGAATCGCTGACTGCGGTGCTCGAAGGTCTTCCGAATCGCGTGACGGCGAGCGACGTCAAAGTCGATCCTAGGTCCGGCAGCGTTGAATTTGAATTGAAGCCCGAGTCATCCTGCCCAGTGGGCGAATTTCCCGATCTGATCGTTCGTCTTTCCGGACGAATGAATGATCAGGAAGTGTCATGGCGAGTTGGTCGCGGCGGAACTCTTCGAATCGAAGCCGCCGGCATGTTGTTTACCGATGACAAAGGTCAGCCGCTCAGTCGTCTGGAGCGATTGCGACGCGAAGCCGAGCGGAAGACGTCACCCCACTGATTGGCAACGCTGTGAAGGATTTTTATGCGGGAATCTGTTGTGATTTGGGGCCAAGGGAATGCGATTTCGGCCCAAAGGGCCATCCATTTGCCTAGCCCGGGCCATCGGCTTTTGAAGTGCGAGATTTCAGGCCCGGAGGGCCGACATATCCAATGCCGGTGGCGTGAGCCACCGGTATGCGAGTGTAAAGAAATCTGAGGCCCGGAGGGCCGACACATTCGCCAGTGTGTCGGCCCTCCGGGCCTGAGGTGCTGTACTTTCCTTGTTCCGGTGGCTGACGCCACCGGCAGAGGATGTGCCGGGCTTCCAGCCCTAACGAAATGGGCAACGTCAAAAGTGCAGGCAAGGGACGAGGTAAATCGCTGGGCCTTTGGCCCGCTATCACATGAGAATCACTCGCAACCGTAAACACACTCAACACTCAACACTCAACACTCAACACTCAACACTCAACACTCACCACTCAACACTCAACACTCATAACCGTGAATAAAGCGTATCTCGTGAAGGATCTTAGGTCATGAAACTTAGTCCACACTTCGCCGCTCTGGCGTGTCTGTTGATACCAACGGTCATCAAGGCCGAAGACGGTACCTCCGACATTCAGCTGTCCGTCTATCCGTCGGAAATTTCGCTCACGGACAGTCGAGACACTCAGCAGTTGATCGTGCTCGCAAAGCGGTCCGATGGAAGCACAAAGGACATCACTCAGGAAGCGGAAATTGTCGTCAGTGATTCTGACATTGCAACATATCAGTCAGAAGACAATCGAATTCGTCCCGTAAAAAATGGGACCACCCAACTCAACATTTCCTATCACGAACAGCACCTGACTGTTGCTGTGACGGTCTCAAATCATGAAGCGGTTCCCAAACTCAGCTTCCGAACCGACGTGCTTGCGGTGCTGACGAAAGCCGGATGCAACTCAGGCAAGTGCCACGGGTCGGCGTCTGGAAAAGATGGGTTTCGCCTGAGCCTCTATGGTTACGACCCGGCAGGTGATCATTACCGTCTGACTCGCGAAATCCCCGGACGGCGGACCAACGTTGCGTCACCAGAAAACTGCCTGCTGATCAATAAAGCACTCGGCAACGTGGACCACACCGGCGGCGGGCTGATCGTCGAAGACACTGCGGAACATGCAACACTCATCGCGTGGCTCAATAGCGGTGCTCCGGCAGATCCACCGGGAATTCCGGTTCCGACCGGCATTCGAGTCTTCCCGGAAGAGGTGGTCTTTTCAAATCGTGGCGAGTCTCAGCCCGTAATCGTTACGGCATCCTTCAGCGATGGTTCTGATCGCGACGTGACCGATCGAGCTGTCTTTATCAGCAACAACGATGCGGCCGCAAGCGTCACGAAAGACGGGATGGTGTCTTCCAATGGGCCCGGAACGGCTTTCATTATGGCTCGCTTCGATCAATTTACCGAAGGCAGCGCGATCATTGTTCGTCCGGGGACTCCGTTTTCTGCACCGGAATTTCCAACCAGCAACTACATCGATGAACTCGTCGCCGCGCGATGGAACGCTTTGCATCTGCTGCCGTCTGATCTTTGCTCGGACGAAGTCTTTCTGCGACGCGTTTATCTTGATCTCACCGGGTTGCTGCCGTCGTCCGAAGAACGAACAAGTTTTCTTGCCGACAACGCGGTCGACAAACGCGAGACGCTGGTTCATCGTTTGCTGGAGCGTCCTGAATTCAACGACATCTGGGTGATGAAGTGGGCCGAGATGCTGCAGATTCGCACGGCAAACGGAGTCAGTCCCAAAGGGCTTCTGCTGTACGATCGCTGGCTGCGTGACCGAGTTCATTCCGGGATCACGATCGATCAGATTGTTCAGGAATTGATTCCCGCCAGCGGTGGCACCTTTGAAAACCCAGCCACCAGCTACTATCAAACCGAAACCACACCTCAGTTGCTCGCCGAGAACATGGCGCAGGCGTTTTTGGGAACTCGAATCCAGTGCGCACAGTGTCACAATCATCCGTTCGACCGCTGGACCATGGACGATTACTATGGCTTCGCGGCGTTCTTTAGTCAGGTGGGATACAAGCAGGATCAGGATCCTCGCGAGATCATGATCTTTAACGCGGCTTCGGGAAGTCTGACGCATCCTGTCGATGATCGCCCAGTGGTTCCCACATTTCTCGGAGCTGGTCGCGCAGAGATTCCGAATGGTACGGATTATCGAGAAGTGCTTGCCGAATGGCTGGCGTCGGATCAAAACCCGGCCTTCGCAAAGAACCTTGCCAACATCACATGGGCTCACTTTTTGGGCGTGGGCATCGTCGATGCCGTGGATGATGTGCGAGTCAGCAACCCACCGTCGAATCCTGCGTTACTGAATGCGTTGGCCAGACGATTGTCAGAATCTCAGTACGACATCAAGCCTCTTGTGCGAGACATCTGCACATCGCGAACGTACCAACTCTCGACCGCGCGGAATGACTCCAATCGTTTCGATGAGCGACATTTTTCTCACGGTCGTGTTCGACGCATGCGGGCGGAAGTGCTGCTGGATTGTCTGAATCAGGTGACTGAAACCAGCGAACAGTTTCGAGGCCTTCCGGCTGGAAGTCGAGCTGTCGAAATTGCGGACGGTCAGACGCCCAACTACTTTCTGACAACCTTCGGCCGCGCGTCTCGTGCGACGGCTTGTTCGTGTGAAGTCAAAACATCTCCAACGCTTTCACAGGCTCTTCATTTGCTGAACGGCGAATCAACGACCGGCAAGATTGCCGAAGGTCAGGTCATTGAGCGGATGCTGGCGGAAAACTCAGATCCCATGAGTGTTGTGAACAAGTTGTACCAACGTTGCCTGTGTCGCCAGCCAACGATCGAAGAATCAAATGCTATTCAGCAACGGTTATCAGCAAGCTCCGACGTAAAGGCCGACCTGGCCGACTTCTTCTGGGCTCTTTTGAATTCGAATGAATTTGTGTTCAACCATTAAATCCGTTCGTTTAACAGTAATACCGTTCAACGAACGGCCTGTAAAGAAGCGGAATCGGCGCAAGCCGTCCGGTGAGCCAGCATTTTGCAGGCACTCACCGGGCAGCTCGCGCTGCTCCGCTACTATTTGATCGGTATTGCGTTTAACAGTCAGCCGCAGGCGTACTCGTTGTCATTGTTTCGCGTACGCCTGCGGCTGACGGTTAAACGAGTTTTGTGAAACTACCTATCTGGACAGCGCCATGTTGGGCGAGTTATTGAGTGTTTTTTGGTGGGACGGATTTGATTTTGTCGGGATTAATACCGAGTTCTACCAGTCGTTTTCGTCTCGTTTTTTGGTGGGACTTGCTGGCCTGGGCATTGCGGCGAGCGTGGTAGTTTTGGCGTTGGGATTCTTCTCGGTAGAGTTGTTCGCGAGTGCGTGGCGGAAGTTTGATCGATTGCACGACCACGTTGGCGGCGCGTCGGACCTGCTCCGTCGTCAGCAGTTCGCCACTGACAACATCTTCACTCGGCGAAAGCTGTTGACGAATTCGGGCACAGAACAACTGGCACAGAATCGTCACGAACAAA
>JBGSVD010000280.1:0-11134 GCA_041753135.1 Planctomycetaceae bacterium | reverse complement strand
GGCATCCATTGGGGCTCGCCACGCTGGGGGCCCCAATGGATGCCGGACGACGAAGGCGGTGTCGGCTGGCTGACATACTTGCTGTCCGGTCACTGCTGTCTGCTGCTGACTGAAAGGCCACGCATTGTCGTACTGCCCTCAACTGGCGCACTGGGTGATGGCCGGCCTTGCATTCCCAAACCTGCCTTTGTCGGCGGCTTTCCGGCGGGGCTCTGAGCGTATTACGTTCGAGGTCCTGTGGAATCTGTTTTCGACAATCGGCTATCCGACGAAAAACAGCATCGAAATTCTGCAAAAATCCGATAAACTGCGGTCAGCATGAATCCACTCCGCAACCGGTGTCAAAAAGGTTGCGATCTTTGCGATCGGGTTTAATAAGATCGTCTGCTGTCGGCTCAGGCAGTCAAATACAAGAGCCCTCGTACAAAATGCCTTGGACTGGCGATGGCGGCGACGCTTGTTTCTTACGGAGCGAGCAGTCCCGCCCGGACCATGGCGTCGCCGTGTTTGATCAGCAGATTCTGAACGGGAATCGCATTGCTGTGATCAAAGGCCGCCACGTCAATCGGTGGCTGCGGTCGATCTCCGTTTTCTGCCATGAACCCAAGGACATTCTTCAGCTTGAAATTCCCGCCCTCGCCCGGTTTGAGTGCGCCGTACGCATACAGGGCCTTCAGAGAGATGGCCGTGGGCTCTGCAGTCAGATCAAAGTACCCATCAGGTTTCAGCTGCTTGTTGGTCTTGGTGGTAAACTGATAAAGCAGTTTTTCCACTTTGTCCATATCGGCATTCAGGGCACGATCTTCTGCCAGAATTTTTGCCTTCATATCGGCCTCGGCCTTTTCCGCTGCCAGCGCTGCGGCGAGTTCGTTCTGTTCACGCTCAAGTCGTTCCGTTTCCGACTTCAGCTTGTCCTCGGCCATCTGCTTCTCAGCAGCCAGTTTGACCTTCTCTGTTTCCAGCACAATGCGCCGGATCTTTTCCGATTCTTCAGTCCGGAGCTTCTTCAGCTCGGCCTCCAGCGCCGTCGCCGCACCGACCTCCGCGTCGAGGTTGACTTCGGCAATAAGCGTCTTCAATGTCGTGCCAATCGGGGATGATGCCGCCGACTCAGCCTTTCGCTTTTTCAGAAACGCATCGCAGGCTTCCATTTTTGTCAGCAACTCCCGAATTTCCCCCCGGGCCGTTTTAATGTACTGCGTCTGTTCTGCTGGTGGATTCCCGCCAACCTGCGAAAGTGTCAGCATGTTCGTCGTCTGATCCACAATGGACTTCAATTGCGTGTTCCATTTCTGAATCTCAGTCGTTCCCGCCTGCAGCTGCTTTTGGAAATCGCGAAAGAGGACTACGTATTCATTGGGGTTCGCCGCGAACACCGCAGCATCGGCCTCCAGCAACTCAGCCTCATTTTGCAAGTTGCGTTTGTGAACCACCGACAACTGATCCAGCACTGAAATCGCATTTCGTGCGTCGTCCTGAAGTGCCGACCATAAGCCACGAGTGTTGATGACTTTGTTTGCCTGCGTCAGTTCTTCTTCCCGACTGATCGAGGTCATCAGATCCGTGGCTTCCTGATCCGCGTCTCTCTGAGACTTGAGTTCCTTTTCCAGTCTCACCTGATTGCTGTTTTCTATTTTTGTCACGACGACGTAGGCGGTCGTCAGCAGCAGCAACAGCGTGGCGAAGATGATCAGGGGCAGTTTCCCCGGCTGCGAGGGATTGGGAGTTGACATAAGAGTGCCTTCAACACAGGGAGGTCAGAGATTGAAATCGTCCAGAGCTTTGAGAATGTCTTTCAGGGCCTGCGGATCAACGTCCGCCGAGCTGTCCGTCGTGGCGGAACGTCGATTCGGATTCGCAGAGATCGGCCGATCGTCATCCCAAATGATGTCATCGATTTGTTGTGGAGTTTCCTCGGGCATCACAAACGGCGGTTCGGCGTCGCCAGCATCCGACGGCAATGCTTCCGGAGCTGTCGGACTGTGTGCCTGTTTCGGTTCGGAACGATTGTCGTCCCCGTCAGCATCCGGGGCAGTTTCCTTGTCGGGCAGTTCTGTGAACCGCAGTTCAAGCTGACTGTCGCGCGTCATCTCGGCCACCGCCTCGTCATCCCTGTCTGATTCGTCTGCTGGCGGACGTGTGGCGGCTGTCTTCTTTTTCCAGATCGTGCTGGCAATTGCCGTCGGCCATTCCAGATTTCGGCGACGTTCATATTCGTCCGGAGTGATGTGATAACAGGATTCCATGATAAACGGATAGCCCTGGAACTGAGCCAGACCTTCTCCGCGTTTCAGTGCAAATATGGATCGGTTGGGATGATCGGACGCTTCGATCAGATCATTGACTCGCAATTTCGGAGTCGGAGTGGGTTTTAAAGTGGTGACGATGGATCGGACCATCCCGAAGATTCCCGCGGTTTCCGAAACGCCTTTGGATTCCGGGAAAATGAGCCGTTCCCCGGACACAAAGGTCAGATCCCGTAAATCATCGGGAGTGGACACGCCAAAGATCTGCCTCACGCGAGTGTTGTTAATGACGGTTGAAGCGATGTCGGCCCCGGGACTGCGAAGGTCATCGAGACACTGATTGGCCAGAATGAGTGAAATGTCGTGACTTCTGGCCATCTGCAGCAGCACTTCGATATTGCCGGACACGGCCCGTTGAAATTCATCCATGATGACATAGACCTGACGGCGAGGCTTGGGGGCTCGCTGTGCGGCATTCATCAGACCGAACAGAACAAGCCGCGCCATTTCCGCGCTCATCAGGCTTCCCGTGCCGGCGGGCAATGCGAAAAACGCGGCTTGCGGCGTTTCAAACAAATCCGCGAGGTCAATCAGGCCCGCCGGATGATTGGAAGGATCGCCACCGTCGGAAAAGCGGTTAAGCGGCTCAATGGTCGCCAGTCGTTCGACGGAAGTGACGACATTGGAGCCATCGTCGATCGTCTTCTTTGAAATGTTGAGCGCCGCTTTGTCCTTGAGTAAATGCTGCAGGCCAGCGAACGAGGGAACTCGATGCGAACGCTTGAGGGCGGCTTGCAGGAAACTGAAATTGGAGTCCCCGAAATACTTGCGTCCGTAATCGGTCCCGTACTGCAAACCAAGGGCGGTCGTCAGCAGGTCTGTCTTCTGCAGGGCCGACAGGTTTTTGAACGCGCGCTGGGAAAATGGATTAAACCCATGGGACGAACGGCCATCCACCGGCGTGAAATACCGAAACGGATACGACCAGTCTGCGGAATCAAGCTGAGTATTCTCGGACTGACGGCTGTTAATCCGAGCCCCTTCGCGCATGACTTCGAACAGTGTCTGATCATCGGCTTTGAGGTCAATTACGACGACGGACGCATCGCCGAACTGCATAAGTTGAGCGAGCAGCGGACTGATTCCCAGTGACGTTTTTCCGGAACCACTGTCGCCCAGAAAATGGACATGCTCGCGCAGCACTTTGCTGGGAACAATGACCGGACCGTTGTCCGCAGTGTTCACACCCCAGAAAATATCGTGTCGGAATTTTCCGTTGTCGCAGGTATGGAGGGTTTCCGTAATCTTGTTCCAGTTCTGCGATGAGAACGGCTTGTCCGAAGGAAGCGGAAATCCCCGTGCCGTGAATCCTGCGAACAATCTTGATGTGCAAAAGAACGTGAATGCCACAGGCATTATTAGCGGAAGCATCAGGCTGATCACAAACCGAACACCGGTCGGCATTTCTCGAAGTGCCTTAAGTTGTGTGCCACTCATTCCCTGCGACGGAACATGAAGTCGGGCATCCGGGGTGAGATCATCGATTCGTTTTCTGCGACTTTCGCTTTCTTTCCGCAGCTCCCGAAGTCTGTCTTCCCGGGATTGCTGTGGCGCCAAAGTCAGTAACTGAAGTTCCTCGTCATCTCCAAGAAATCTCTTCAGGTAAGGATTCATTCGGTCGTTGAGCTTCTGGGTTCTCTCCCGTTCTTTGCGGTCCTCTTCCTCAGCCGAGATTTCGTCCCAGTGTGTTTTCTCTGTCTGCAGACGATCGTTGTGCAGTTTTTTGGCCAGATCCGGATCCAGGTCCGAATCGATCAGGTCATACTCGTAGACATCGCGTTCGATTTGACGGCGCCGTTCTAATCCTTCCGGATCGAGTTCCAGTCGATAAAAATGTCGGGGAACTGCGAGCGGAAAAATTGTGACAGCCGCGCTGAGTGCGATTAAAGTGCGAGTCGCAGGATTTCCTGCAGGCGAACGATGGATGGCAGGATTTGTCGTCTTGATTCGGTCATACAGCAACCACGATGTGCAGGCTTTTCCGAACTCACTGAGAATCTGATTGGGCCCAAGGTATCTCCCGCCCCAGATTGGCGCGAAAAAATCAATCACGAACGGGGCGACGAGAAAGAAAAGAATCATCGTCAGTGGCCCCTCCACGTCCGGCTGTCTTGCGGTATCCACCATGGAATGGCGGAAATACAACGCGAACACGAACAGGATGGCCAGCGGCACAAGCGTGTGTTGAATTCCAATGGGTTGCCACATCCGGAGCCGCCACCGATTGCGGAGCGTCTCTCGAATCGTGCCCTGTTCGGACAGCGTGCGGGGAATCGTGCCACGTGCATCGATCACGTGTAGAACGAATCGATCGATGAAGAACCACAGAAAACAAAGCGTCAGCATCGCCTGAAAAAACCAACTGCCCAGCACAAAGGACAGAAATGTTCCGATCAGCGCCGTCACAGCCGCATAAATCTTTGGGACAAAACCTGATCCATAGAGGGCGATGCAGACGGCAAACAGCCCGCAGCCAAGGAAGACGGAGATCGTCAACCCTTCGTTGAAAGTTGATGGTAGTGGATCACTTTGGAACCAAACAAAGATCTGCCCGATGGCAAACGTATAGACCACGAATTTCAAATAGAGGAGCCAAAGGGCATCCGTCCAGTTGAATCGGTAAACCGTTCGTGCGGGATAATCAAAGGACGTCGTGGGATAATTCGGCGAGTGAACATCATCAGGAGCCGTGGGAGCCGGGTCCTGCATATTCCGGGGATACGGTGACGGTTCATCGTTAAGGAATTGCACGAAGTACCG
This sequence comes from Planctomycetaceae bacterium, assembly GCA_041753135.1. Lineage (GTDB taxonomy): Bacteria > Planctomycetota > Planctomycetia > Planctomycetales > Planctomycetaceae > SXXK01. The sequence goes on along the minus strand of JBGSVD010000280.1, from coordinate 6,068 downwards.
CCAGCAGGTCGCAAAGGATGGGAACAACTTCCACCGTGACGGCACACGGGAATTTCTGAGCGGGGATTTTCCGTTCGAGTTCTTTTTGTTTTTCTTCAGTGAACGTGACGCAGGCGATCTGAAATCTGCCGGACTGCATCAGTGACGCGCAGAGTGGAATTGCGAGGCGGCATTTGATGTCAGCGTCGATTTTTCGAAGCACATGATCGTTCGGTCCACCGCCATCGACCCGCACAAATGACAGCAGCGACGGTGTTGTGGAAGCGTCCACGACATACTGCGACGGATCAACACCCTTTTTGAGAAGTGCCGGATGTTTTTCCAGAAGTTTGGCCACTCGCAGGCGCGTTCGCTGCGACTTGTCCCCAAAACAGTATCCAAGAATTCCAAATTGCGTGTAAAGACTCTGGGTTCCCAGCGGGAGCGTGCACCGCGCTGGCACGCCGAAAAGTTTGGCACCAAGCAGTCCCAGCGTGAAATAAACGGAGTTCGCGAGGAATTCGTGCTTGGCCAAATGCCCGTTTTCGATCAGACGCGTCGTGACTTTCGAAACGGCATTGACTTCCGAATCTGAAAAGAACTGACGATGCAGCACGTCACGAGTTGTGACGCGGTACGTCATTAAGTGTTCAAGGATTTCATAATCCCTGTCGAGCAAACGAGTGGTATTGATTCGCTGTCGTCTGGCCATCGCCTCAGATTACCAAAGCTCGTAAGCGAGCTGTTCCTTTTCACAAAACCAGTGGAAGACCTGAATTCGTTCGCGTGAATATGACCCGGCAAATTCAACCACCAGGCGCGGAGGCCAGATACAATCCCCGGCAATGATGGCGTCCGGAACTTTTTTCTTACGCCTGAGCGGGGAAATAATACCTTCCCCCTTCCAGAGCGTCGCTTCTGTCGGGCGGGTTTCTCTGAACCGCAGAAAAGTTTCGGCCACTCCGACGTCATGGGTCAGCTGAAAATACTGTTTAATTTTGCGTGCCGGTTTGCCTGTTCGGAGTTTCGTGGCTCTGCTGGAGGCCACCACGACAAGGCATTTGCGTGGTCCATTTTTCCAGCGGGACTGGACGCGCCAGGCAATTTGTCCGAAATCCGCTGCGCATTGTCCCGGGCGCCAGCAGGCCACGGGAGCCACAATTTCCGGCATCGGACGAACCAGAACGGAATATCGTTCGAGCCAACCAGCGCGGGCCAGTCGTCGGATTCGGTCTTCGGCAAGCTTCAGTGGATCCGCCGAATCGCTCCACCATGTCCGCGCAATCTGATCCAGGCTGAAGAGCCGAACAGCACTCGACAGATGATCCAGGATCTCAAAATCACGCGAGGTCAGGCGAAGCGACAAGGTCGGGTTCCTCGTACCGAGGGATTGGCGGAGTGCCGGTCGTCACACGGCGCAAGTGTGCGACAGGGTGTGAGAACATTCTGATGGCTGACACCTGTGTTCAGCCATGCGTGAAGAATGCAGCTTTTGACAGCAATTGGCGGAGTTTTCCGCGGCACGTTGTCCGGCACTCAGCACTCGAAGGGAGCGTGCCGCTCCGAGTGCCTCGAATTCTTCATTCTCTGGTGGCGGTTTCGCCCCCCGAAACCGCCTCTGGCCGCAGCGTCCAGCGGAGGCCCAGGGGGCACAGCCTGCCCCGGCAGGCTTGCCCCTGGATCGGGCGGCCCAGCCCGATCGCGGACGTTCAGGTCCGCAGGTGATTGCCCCGGCAATCACCGTCCTCTTTCGTCCGTTCAGGACGGCGGAGCGTTCAGCGGAGCGGCGATCGGCTGCCAGCGTGCAGCTGGCATGAGCCGTCGCGGCGGCGGTCCTGGCGGTGGGAGAAGTCGCGCTGACCAGACTTTATTGGCACGTGAATATGGCTCTGGCGAGACCTTGTGCGCAGACACTTTCTTGTCTGATTGCGTTCTGTGACTTTCGCAGTGACGGCGATCGATGCTGCACGGCACCAAAAAAATCCCGGGGTCACAGAGACTTATGGTGTGAAACTCAGCCGAATCGATTTACGTGGAGTCAGGCAAGGTGTCGGAAATCAGGAGAGAGAATTCACACGCGGGCATACTGGAATTTGTCGGTTCCATCCGGAAATGCAGAGTGCGAGAGAAGCAAATTCCGGGAGAAGTACGTGCCATTCATCGGTCCATTTTTTAGGACGCTGGGAGGATCGTCGTTATTTTTCAGTGGGCAATTTATCGCCTGATTGAAACCAGGCATGACACCAAACAAGGAGAAAGGTTTTGAGCAGACCACTGGAAAATGACTTACTGGAACGCATGGTGGCCAGCGTGATTGTCGCCGTGGGGACCAGATATGTGGTGGAAGTCGAACGGGAACTGCTGCTGCTGAGGATGCAGATCCTTGAGCAGGGCAGTGAACTCGGAAACATTGAAGTGCTGGACAATGTGAGTGACCGACTGACAAAAGTCAGTGACCAGATGCAGGGAATGGCGGGTGAAGTGCAGAAGGTGCTGGTGGAAATGAAGAAGGAGCTGTCACGCCTGAATTTTGGCAGCATGCTGCGCAGTGATGCGGAGCCGACAGAAAAAGGACGACGCGGTCGACCTCCGAAATCCAGTCACGAGCAGGGATCAAAGGCACGAACATCCGGAACTGAAAACCGACCTTCCACCTGAAACTTCAGAAAGAAAAACCCATGACGACCGATCAAAAACTGATGACAGTCAAAGAGGTCTCCCACTTTCTGAGGCTGTCACTTCCCGAGACTTATCGCCTTGTGAACTCAAAAGCGCTGACTCACTTTCGAGTGGGTCCGGGGCGAGGAGCGATCCGAATCGCGGAACAGGATGTGATGGCATTCCTGGAAAACCGGCGACAAGGCCGGGACATGCTTCCCCGTGAAGTCCTGTCGCCGCGTCGAAATTCGAAGCCCCTGAAACATATTCAGGTCAGGAAATAGCCGGGGCCATGGCCCCGATGAATGCAACCGGAGCAGGCCGCATGGCTTGTTCCAGCCCCGCAGGGATGCGGGGTTTTTTCGTTCCGGGGCCATGATTTTGCCGAAGACGCACGAACTGAACGCGCAGAGAAAACCCCGCCGCAGTTGGAATTCGCTGCGGCGGGGTTTTCAAGAGGCAACTACGAAGCTGCTTTTTTCGCCTGCTCCAGCAGATGCTTGGGATTGTGACTGAGATGCTGATAAACCTTTGCCAGCTGGCTCGGATCTTTATGTCCCATCAAAATGGCCACCGTCAAAGCATCGACACCTCGCTGCAGCGCGTTCGTCGCCCACGAATGCCGCAGGGCATACAGAGAGTATTTTGGAGCGGATTCCTGAGCCATTTGGTAAGTCAGTTTGCGTTTGGCCTCATGCCGCAATTCTGCTTCGTTTTTGGCGACGACCTTCTTTCCTACACGGTGTGTCTTCGAGAGTGTCGGGATGAATTCCGCAATCTTGTCAGCGGAAACAGTGATTCCCTGAGTCTTCATTTCTGCCATTCCCATGCGATGTTGAACTCGCTGGAAGGCGCAATTGACGGCACTGGTCGTCCACGGTTTACCGCGGCTGTTCAGAAACAGATGACCGGTCGTCCGGTCGCCAATTAAACGGCGCGTGATTTTCACGGCCTTCTCCGTCAGGTAGACCACTCGTGGCGCTTGTTTTCCTTTCGCTTCCGACCGGGGCAGCACCCAGCGTTGATTCGCTAAATCGATGTGGCGAATTTCGATGCGGAGCGATTCCTGAGGCCGGCAGCCCGTTTCGTAGGTGACTTCCAAGAGGTCACGGAAATTCTGGTCCACATTCACCGCCAGAAATGCAGTAAAGGCATCTGGCGGAACGTAAACGTCTTTGGGACGCGATGCCGGAATACTGATATGCTGAATGGGATTCGCATCCACATATCCCAGTGTTTGCGCCCATTTGATGCATCGTTTGACGCACCGCATGTAATTCCGAGTCGTGGTCGGACTGTGATCAGGAAAACTGTCCACCCATTCCTGCACGTGGAATGGGCGAAGTTGTCCCACGGTGAGCTCCGGGAATCGATCGGCAAATCGCTGGAGACGATACTGATACCAGACAAACGTATCTGGAGCCCGATGTTGCTGAACCCAGCCAAGGAACTGATCAAAGAGTTCTGTCAGTTTCAGGTCTGTTCCGCCGACCGAATGATTCTGGCGGACTTCCGGTGGCGTGGCCATGATCGCGTGATATCGCTGAAAAGCGGATTCGCGATCTTTCCCCAGATTGATTTGGCGACCGTCGACTTCGACGTACCAGGTATCACGGGATTTGCGGTAAAACGGCTTTGGAACGTGATAATGCATGAGCGAGTCTCCGGAAAGAGGGTTGCAACCGGAGCAGACCGGATGACTCGCAGACGGCCACCGTGAGGGCCGTCAATCTCTGACATAATCTCTGACAAGGCACTTTTGTCAAAAGTGAATTTGACGTAAGTACTTGTGGCTCTAAGTGCACTCGAATGGGCTCGAACCATTAACCTTCGGTTCCGTAGTTCGTACAGGTATCCTTTTGCGTTACTGATGCTCATTGAAACCCCGGAAAAACCGGGGTTTCTTCTTTTACCTCGCTTCGACCATGCGTTCCCCGGATGCAGATTTCGCGCATTAGTGGGGGGATAAGTGGGGGGACTTTTTAAGCCTCAGATTCCAGTTCATCAGTTCTGCTCTGTTTGTACGACTCCGCATAACTGCAGTTTCAAAACCCCGGGGATCGTATCGATTCTCTACGAGCGCGAGGGCAATCCAGACTCCTGTCGCATTCGAACCGGAGTTTCTCATTTCGCGCGCAGCGCTGATACCCGGTTTGCGTTTCCCAGTCAGTCGGTTGTGGGGCACACCCGCACGACTTTTGGCATACACGTGCGGTGCAGTCCTGTTCAACCCATTTAGACGTCCCCGAAAGGAAGAGGTACTCCGACATGAAAACACACACTCCACTGACAAGTCTGTTTCTGCTTCTCTCCGTTGGTTGCTCAGATTCTATTGAGCAGACAGCAATGGAAGTCGTTGTTTCACACATCGCTGGTGCTGAATCGGCTGACAAGAAGCAACAGTACGAGTCCGATGAATCACTTACGGAATCTCAATGGCCGGATGACGTCGTCACGGTCGATTCCCTGCAGGACTCGGAGGATTCTTTCGTCGAACCGCCGACATCGATCGTCGATCCCCGAGCAGATGTTCTGGCACGACGCCAGATCGAAGAAGTCGCATCAGGATCGAGTGAATTCGCCGTTGTCTCATCGCTACTCCTGGAATATGACTTAGCGACCATTTCCGATGCCGACCGGCAAAAACTCGCTGAACTGATCCATCAGGCGAAACTGTACGACGAACAACAACGTGCTGCGCTGGCGATGCAGGATGCGTTTTTCGCTGTATCAAATAGCCTGCAGGTGATTCCGCCGGGGCCTCTGGTGGTGACCCATCTTCTCAGCAGAACTGCGGCCGATCTGGAACGTTCCAATCGCCTGTTGAATATTCAAAACGAAGTGGAACTGATCGCGTCGCGGAGGTTGCAGCAAATCTCGGAAGAAGTCGATTCACGCAGACGATCGACCGCAGGATCAGAATGCAGATCGAAGCGCCTCTTAGCCGGAGAATGACTCAGCGATCTGATTGACGTCGCAGTCCATGTCGCCGAATGCAGTTTTGAGAACACAAGCAAACGTCGTTCATGACAAGAGACTGAGCCGTCCCTGAAAGTGCCCACACTTCAGGATGCGTCGCCCAGCTGAACTGCACTCATAACGTACGCTCAGAGCCCCGCCGGAAAACCGCCAACAAAGGCAGGTTGGAGACAGCAAGGCAGGCCATCACCCAGTGAGTCAGTTGAGGGTAATAGGCCAGATGGTGGCAATCAGTCAATTGTGGACAGCAGTGACCGGCCAGCTGCGAAACACCGCCTTCATCAGCTGGCATCCATCGGGGGCCCCCTGCGTGGCGAGTTGGCTATAGTCTTTGAAGTTGGTATAGCAAAAAAAGAGGGGATGCCTCGAAGCTGGTGTTTTTCCCGAAGGCACCAGAAAAAAGAAGGTCATCCCCATGGTCAGTAGAAGAGCGTATCGGCGAGTCAGTGTCA
>JBGSVD010000279.1:0-14393 GCA_041753135.1 Planctomycetaceae bacterium | reverse complement strand
GATGCAGCACAAAATTCAGAAAACAAAAACGCACACGGAGGGCTGACGCCCAACCGCTCGCCGGTGAGTTTGCGGGGCCGTGATCTTCGGATTAATCCGGATACGAACGAATTGGACGCCGTCTCCGGCCAGACTCAATTCGGTCGCGAACGAGATGACTTCGGTAATTGGTTCGGCAACAACAACTCGAACCCGATTTATCAGTACGTGCTGGAAGATCAGTACGTTCGCCGAAATCCGCATGCAAAGATCTCACAGGTCACAGCGCAGGTTTCGGTGATTCCAGGCGCTGCCCCTGTCTATCCCACGAGTCGCACGCTGGCTCGGTTCAATGACTTTGCGTACGCCAATCGCTTCACATCGGCGTGCAGCACGATGATTTATCGCGACAATTATCTCGGCGAACAATACTACGGGAACGCGTTCACGTCGGAGCCTGTTCACAATCTCGTTTCGCGTCTTGTGATGACTCGCGATGGTTACGGGTTCAAAGGGGAACGAGCACCCGATGAGCAGCAGTCGGAGTTTCTGGCGTCGTCAGACAACTGGTTCCGTCCAACAATGATTCGGACTGGTCCCGACGGCGCCATCTGGGTGGCCGACATGTACCGTGCGGTGATTGAGCATCCGGAATGGATCCCGCCCGAGTATCAGCGAAAGATGAACCTCTACGCTGGCAGCGACCGCGGCCGGATTTATCGCATCGTGCCGGCGAGTGAATGCTGCGGAGACTCGGCGAGCGGCAGGGCGTCAGCCCTCCGTGTTGACGCGCCTGATGCAGCGCCTGATGCAGCTCAAGACTAACAACAAAACGCACACGGTGGGCTGACGCCCAACCGCTCGCCGGAGCGTGGGGATGGCAACTTTGATCAGTCGTGGAACGAGATCCCGATCGCAGCCCTCGTCAAACGTCTCGAAAGCCCGAACGGCTGGTGGCGGGATACGGCGCAAAGGATTCTCGTGCACCGGGCCGACGAATCAATGGTTGGGAAGCTAATGGTGCACAACCTGAAACGCGATCTGACTCACCTTTCCTCGCCGGTAAAAGTACAAATCGCAGCAACCTACCAAGCGATCATCGAGACCGAAATTCGTGAGCGGCGTACCATTCCGATGGCTGCGATCCTGGATTTCGCATTCGGGCCGTTACTGAAAGATGCAGATCCAAGAGTTCGTCAGGCTGCGTTGAATCTCCAGATGATCTCAACTGAGATGACGGCCAGTGACAACGAAGACGATGTATTGCGGCGGCTTAGCAGTGACAGCGATGCCGGAGTTAAACTCGCAATGTGTCTTTCACTTAGGTTATGGAAGCCAAAGGATGGGGATCGCGTTCTTGGTCGACTCTTGCGTGACAACTTCGACGATCCTTACATCAGAAATGCGGCGCTCAGTTCGTTGTACGCGACTCCTCCGGGATTCAGCACCACGAATCTCGATGGCGTCATCGCCGAAGCAATGGACGTGTCTCGTGGAGCCATCAACGAAGAATTGGTAGCATTGCTTCTTGAGCAAGCCGTGGCTTTGGGCCGTCCGGAAGCGATTGTTCAACCGCTGAACACGCTCTTAAAATCGGTGGATGAAAGCGCCGCGGCCAGTAGGCTCGTAGCCATCGGAAATGTCCTCGATCGAACTCTGCGAGGTCCCGCGTTGGATGCGATGAAAATGACACCTGACTTCGAACTGTCGATGAAGACCATTCGCGAAACCGCTGAGCGGATTGCTCGTGACGAATCAGCCGACGCAGAACGGCGAGCCGCTGCCTTGCGACTTGCCTTGAGAAGCGAACAGTTTTTGGCAATCGAGCCCTTCGCGATTGCTGAATTCCTGACTCCTCAGACTCCTCTTCCGCTCCAGATCACGGTCGCGGAGCTGATCGGGTCTGCCCTGGATGATCGCGGGTTGGATCAGTTGTCATTGCGTTGGAAATCCCTGGCGCCGGCTGTTCGAGCAGTTGTCATTTCGAAAATGATGCAACGCGAATCTTCGATCGTATGGATTCTGGATCGCATTCAGGCCAATGACTTTTCGGTCGTCGATCTCGACGCCACGCAGCGCGATCAGTTGATTCATCATCGTAATGGAAGTATTGCAGCGAATGCAAAAACGCTGTTTGATCTGTCAACGTTGACGGCACGTTCCGCAGTGGTCGACGACTTCAAATCTCAGATTTCCACTTTGAAATTTGAGATCTCAAAAGACGAACAGGCCGCAGCTGGAAAACTGGTCTTTGAAAAACGCTGTGCGGCGTGTCACAGATTGCAGGACATCGGCAAGGAAGTCGGAGCTGATCTGGCGGCGTTGAAGGATCGGTCGACGGAGGCGTTGCTGACCGCGATTCTGGATCCGAATCGAGCGGTGGAAAGTAAGTTTCTGCAATACACGGTCGTAACAAACGACGGACTGCATTATTCAGGCATGCTGAAAGGAGAAACCGGCGGCAGTTTGACTCTGATCGGCACGGATGGAAAAGAGACAACCGTCTCGCGAGCGAACATCGAAGAGCTTCTGAGTTCCAATCGATCACTGATGCCGGAGGGATTGGAGAAGGACATGACAGCGGAGGATCTGTCGAACGTCATGGCGTTTGTGCAGTCGACTGGTTCGGCATGGAAACGCTTCGATGGCAACTCGCCGAAGTTTGTGAATGCGAATGCTGACGGCACGATTACTCTGCCCGCATCGGCCGCGGAGGTTTACGGGCCGAACCTGGTCTTTGAACAGCAATACGGAAACCTCGGATTTTGGTCATCGACGGACGACTACGCGAAGTGGACGTTTGAAGTTCCAAAGTCTGGACACTGGACAGTCGAATTTGACTTTGCCTGCGATGACAGCACGGCTGGCAGTTTGATCAAGTTTTCGACCGGCAATCGCATGTTGACGGCTCGAGTCCCCGGCAGCGGCACGTGGGACAATTATCAAACCTGGCAGGCCGGAACGATCGATCTGCATCGCGGCCGCGGGCAGTTGATCATTACTGCCCCGGAGAAGCCGCCTTTTGCGTTGATTGATTTGAGGGCGGTGAGGTTGATTCCGCCGAAGTGAGGTCGATCTGGGACAGATCGACCTACGAAGGCGTACCTGTCCCAGGTCCGCATGAGAAAGCCTGGCATGGTGAGAAGGTTGTTTCGAAGTAATCACCGGTGCTGAGGGGCGACGTTGGGGTTGATACTGGTTGTGTATTCGACAGGTTTTTGCGGTAGACGTTGCGAGAGTGTCGATCTGAGACAGATCGACCTACGTAGGCGTACCTGCCCCAGGTCCGCCTGGTGAAGATCAGCACTGAAGGGATACGAATCATGTACGAATTCCCGCCGCCGATTTGGACCAATCAACACTGGACCATTGTTCGTCTGGCCGCGATTGCGGTTTTCGGGCTTATTTTGCCTCTGATCGTGGCGAGATTGACGAAGCCAAATTCCTTCCGGACGACAACATGGGTCATCGTCGGGACGATTTCGCTCTGCGCCTTCGGGAACTACTTTCTGTACGGAGCCGTCACTTTCGAACCCTACAGATACATGATGGTTTTGCCTGGGCTGCTGGTCATCATCAGTAGTTATTCGCTGTTTCGGATGTGGTGGCAATCAACGCATGGGAAAGCGAGGATCCATGAAGGAATCGTGATTGCCTTAATTCTTATGGTGCTGATCACGATCACGCTTCCCGGAAGCACAACTCCCACTGACGTATCTCGTCGAACTCAGTGCAGAAACAATCTTAAGCAAATTGGTCTTGCGATGCATAACTACCATGACGTTCATGGTTCGTTTCCAGCGGCCGCACTGGGTCAGCCACCTGTTTCATGGAGAATAGCTCTCTTGCCATATTTGGAACACGCCAGTCTTGCGGAGCAGTACAATCGGAACCTGCCATGGAACAGCAGCGCCAATGCTCTGCTGCAGAACACAAAGGTTCCACCGTATGCATGTCCTTCTCGTCCGTCGCAGTTTGATTCACACTGGCGTTTCCTGACTGCTTACATCGTGCCAAATTCAGACGGCGCAATATTTAGTTCCAACACGGGAACTCCATACTCCGAAATCAAGGACGGGACATCCAACACGTTTCTGGCGATGGAAGCTTGTGGCACAGAGATTGTGTGGACTGAACCTCGAGACGTCGATTCTTCGAATGCAGCGTTTTCTGTCAACGCTCCTGGGCCAGTCAAAGGAATGTCGGGCAGCATGACTTCGTCCTGGTACTTCGCTGGATCGCAGGTTTGCCTTGCAGACGGTTCAGTTCGCTTCATTGACACTCGAATCGATCCTCGAGTCATGCAGGCCCTGATAACGAAGGATGGAGGAGAAGAAATTGAAGAGTGGTGACAATCTCTACAATGCGTCTCAGGTTCGAGTGGCCCGCGAGCTGCCGGAACATGAGACCGATCCGGAGTCGAATCCGTATCGCGCGCCGGAAATCAGTGAAATCCCGAATGCGGCCGCTCAGAGCTCTTCGAAGATTCGCGTCCTTCCCTTGTTGGCGTTTGTGCTTGTGGGACTGACGTTGGGACAGTACTTCATTTCACCTCAGATGCTGCCTCGTTCAATCCATGTGCTGCAGCAGTTTCGCAGTGCCGCGATGGGAGGGCTGATGGGTGTTTTGCTGTATGCAATGATGGAATTCTTGTTGGCACGCAAGGACAAGCGATAGTTCAAACTCTGGCGACCGCAGGATACGCCGTGCATTGAACCAAGATGGCATTGGAGTGATCCTGGAACGGGCATGAGTGGCTATCAGCTACGGTACCTGTGGCTTGAGCAGTGTCTTGCGAAGTTCTTTGCTGAGATCAATCGTAGAACCCGCGTCGACTCCTCCAGGCTTTGTCGCTCGAATGGAATCAAGAACTGAGTCCGGTCCTGCAATGATCGACTCCAGCATTTCGTTCCATGCGTTCCCTGCACCAGTCAGATCGCCTCGCTTGCGAAGATACTCGCCCTTTGCATAAAGCACTGCGGCAAGGTAGGACGACGCTGACGCCTGGCGCGCAGAGTCCTCTGCCCGGTCGAACATCGCGATTACAAGGGGTGACTTCGCAGCGTCTTCTTTCAACGACGACGCCAAAACGGCCAGAGCAATGTCGGCATGTTGAAGTCGGACCTGCGTTGATGATTTCAGATCTCTTCTTGAAGCGTGCCCCCGACGCTGCAAATAGGATTCAATGCCGGGTGTGATTTTGGCAATCAATTGTTCGTCACCACTATTGAGCACGAAACAAAGTCCCAGCAGGATCAACGTTGAATCGGGCGATTCCTGTTGCATTGCCTCAGTCAGCAGTTGTGACAATCGTGACATTGCAGTCACATCGCTCGCTCTCTTAGAAGATGTTCGAAGTAAGTTGACAGCGTCGCATTGCAGAAGCGGCAATCTGGTCTCACCGAGCGTCAAGGAAAGGCGAACATCGAATGGCATCATGTCCCCAACGGTTTTTGATTCACCTGCTCGCTGCAACGCGGCGGCAAGGATTTGCGGTGTGATTGCCTGAAAAGCGTCTGTTCGCAGCTCAGCAGAAAACAACGACGCAGACGAGCCTCTGGCCGGTCGAGCTCCCCAGGCTGGCGTTTGGTTCTGACTGAAATACCAGATTTCTTGCGACTCAGAAACCAAGTCCAGAACTGCCAAAGCATCCAATGGGCAATCCATCTTGACCAGAAACTCGCTGGCCGCCAGACGTGAACCAATAGCTTGTCGATGTCGCCCAAGTCGCTCCGAATCGTCCAGACGTGATTGAGTTAAAACGTTGGGATCATAGTGTAAAACGAATTCACGACCGGCATCGAATTGATCTAAGTCAACATATAGATTCATCAACCTGACTGCTGCGGGACTGCTCAAATCACGTTTGGCCTCCGGGCAGTCTTCAAGACTATTTTGCAAAAGTCGAAGCGATGCCGGTTTCAAACCTTTTGACGCCGCAGACATCATCGCCGCCAGATTATTGGCCACGGCGGGTGGAATCGGTTCCGTCGCCTGGACGATCATATCATCGACCAGTTGTTCCACTCGTTGAATATCAATTTGTCCGTGCAGAGCCGACACGATCAGGAGACCATTCGCAGCCTTCCAGTCAGGAAGTTCGCTCTTTCTTTGAGTCACGATTTGTTCAAATTCTTTTCGACGCTGATCACTGTGCTTCAGAGCATCATGCAACGGCACCAGGTTGCCACCCGAGTCAATGTTGTCGTCCATAAATCCAAAGCGGTTCCCCAAAAACTCATATTCAGTCGGCCACGCGAGCTGCGGCTTTGTAAGTTGTTCAGCGGACAGCGGAAGGTACAGTTTCAACAGCACGGAATAGAGTTCCGGTGATTTCCACGGGTCAAGGTCATGAACCGACCAAAGAAAATACATCGTGTATCCTGGGTAGAGTTGCAGCACATGTTCCAGCAATTGTGCCGCATTGGGTTGAAGTGACTTTTCAGTCAGCAGCATTTTCAGAATACTGGTGAGTTCATTAGTTGACGCATAACTTTGTGAACGCCCCTGTTCGGACTCGAGAATGGCGTCCACCAGCTCAGCCAGACGATTCTGTTCAGCCAGAAGATCCAGGTCCCCAAACTCTTCCCAAAAATACTTCGGGTGTTTCTTCAACAATTCCAAAAGCTTGTCACAGCCTTCCTGGAACTGATCGGTTTCTATTAGTCCTTCCGCGATCATCAACATCGATTCTGGAGACCTGCCAGATTGGTCACCGATCAGGCGACGCATAATTTCGGTGGCTTCATCCGAGCGGTCCGCGACTTCCAGGTACTCCTGAAGTGTTCTCAGTAACAGCCTGGAGTACGGCGACTTTTCCAATTGCGCCTTTTGGCGTTCAATCATCAGGTCGAGTTCCCCCGATCGCTTGAGGACATCGTAAGCACGAGCCTTGATCTGCTCGGGCGTTGGCCCTCGGGCACCGCGCCACGGCGTGCCGCCTCCGGTCGTCCGACGAATCAATTGTTGAGCAACCTGAGCGGCAGCCTGAAGATTGCCCTGCTTTTCATACAGATCCAGCAGATCGAGCGGCGAAGACGTGGGCGACGAAACGACGGCTGCCCGCGTCGTTCGTGACTTTACCTGAGCTGCCTGTTCTTTTAATCCAAGCTGCTGAAGTTTGGCGGCAAGGTACTCTTCCGTCGCCTGATCCACGTTCATGCCGTAAAGACGCCGGGCCGCGGATTTTGCGCGATCCGTGTTCTTCAGCTTTAGGGCAAGATCCAGAGCCTTGATCTCGCAGCATGACAGCAGTACCGGATCACTGTCAGGAATCTGTTCCAGTACTTCCAGAGCTTCCGCCAGTTGTCCGCGTTTTTCACACAGCATGACAATGGCAAGCCGCAATGAAACGTCCTGCGGAGCCGCTTCAGCCGCGTGAATCACGTGCATAATGGCAACAGACGGTTCCGAGTTTTGCTGACACAGCATGGCCTGAAGCAGATGCATCCAGAAGCGTGTCTCTACGGACGAAATCTGACTTTGCTCTTCACACCATTCCGAAAGCAACTTGTGGCGTTCGGGGGACGAGCACATTGAACCAATCGTAGAGATGAAGTCTCCGTCGCCTGGTGTGAAATAGTTTTCGATTCCGAGGAACTCCGCGGCTTTGAATCGACTTCCGCGGCCAGAACGCTGAACACCAAGACCGGTTGAATTCTCACTGTTGACGACATCTGCTGCAATCTCTCGAGCCGACTCCGCGACCGTTGAGGTTGCGGACGATGTCTTGACTGCCGATTGATCGCCAACACGAAATTTCAGCCACCAGTCAACGGTCATACAAACTGCAGCGAAATCGTTGGCATCGTCTGCAAGATCCGCAATCGACGACAGTGAGCTCGAATACCGAGCAAAGTTGTCCGCCATTCTTACTCCGCTGAATTTGGTTCGCTCAGCGTTTGCAATCTGAGTCAGCAACTGCAGTGCTTCTTCAGCGGTGATGGACTCAAGTTCCAGCGAGAGTTCCAGTGCTGCTCGAAGCTGGTCTGGTTGATTCGTATTCTGTCTAAGACGCTTCAGCATTGGCGTCAATGCCTCCGTCCGACCGACATCTTTACAGAGAGCAACAAGAAAATCCGGAGTGAAATGCTCCAGCCAGTTGAAATTGGATTTGGCAATCATCTCATAGCAATGAATCGCCAGTTCTGCCTGCTGTGGAGAAATTCTGGGCATTGTGGCGGAGCCCTCGCGAGACTCTAAGTCGTCCTCCGCCTCCCATTGTTCCGACAAGATTTCGGCAACCAACTGCAGATAAAACGCCATGACTTCAGCGTCACCGCTTTCAGCGGAACGGGCAACCAAATCAAACCAGTTCTGTGTCAAATACGTTTCATCAAAATCAACGCGTTGCCACGCAATCATCGTGTGCAGCGCATTGGCGTCCCAAAAATGCGTGAGACTTGTTTCAGCATTTCGTTCCAACGTCGCCAGAAATTCCGCATCCCGATTTTCCTGCTGTGCATCGAGCAGCAGCGCGGCCAGACAGACCATTCTTGAATCGCCGAAGTCAATCGGCATTGATGTCGATGTATACGGAGTGTCGGCCAGTGAATCCATCAGATCCTGAGCGAACTCCATTCGACGCATTGCTGGATTATGTTGCGAAGCAGGAGTTGCCACGGTGTTCTGTTGCGGCGACGTCCGCTTTAACCTAGAGGACTTTTGGTCAAGCGGAAGATTCAGTTTCAACAATCGGTCAAAGAATGAGATCGCAACTTTTCTGTCGCCGTACGACCATTCGATCATCCCCAGGCGAATCATCGCGTCCCAGTTGTCGGGTTCTCGCTCAAGAATTCGCTGGCAAAGCTGGCGAGCCGCATCGACGCTCTCGATGCTGATGAGGCTGTCGATTGACTGATAGATTTCGCTGGGATCGGAGTTGGTTTCCGCCAGTCGCATCCAGAGAGCTTCCGCCTCGCTGATATCGCCCAGCTTCAGCAGCAGTCCGGCCAGCTTCACTTTTCCATCATCGGACGGCGAAGCCATATTGATCCGACGCTGATAATCGGCCGCGGCGTCAAGATCACCATCCTGTTCGGCCATGCGAGCAAGCTCTGCAAGCAGAACAACATCACGACTGTCGGATGTCAGCAAGCCGTCGAGTCGCTGTCGTGCAGAACGGACATCGCCGGCGACCTGATACGCCGTTGCCAGACAGATCACCGACTCTCGTTCACGCGAGAGTTCTCTGGCTCGCAGTTCGAGCCTTTGAATCAGTTGATCAAACCGGTTCGTTCGCAAATACAAATCGGCCAGCGACCTTACGATATTCCCCTGAGTCTCTGCATCCGTAGCATCTTCAAACGCCCGCCAATACAGATCAATCGCCTCTGCCATTTCATTCTGATTCACCAGCGCGTGAGCCAGCGTCAGAGTTGCGGCTTCGTCGGAAGAATTTGCCCGCACGGCTCGTCGCAGGGCTTTCAGACCGTCATCTTTCAGTCCCATTGCAAAACACAGTTCTGCATAAAACTGCAGGTGTTCGGGATTTCCCGGAGCTGCGGCGATCAGTTCAAGCCCTGCCTGTTGAGCCTGCTGATTTCGCCCAAGTTGCTGTTCCAGAGTCGCCGTCTTTTTGAGATGCTCGGTGAGAAATCGGCGATCAATTTTTGTCAGGCGCCAGTAAGCGTCAGCAGCATCGGAATTGCGACCGGCCTTTTCGAAAAGTGAGGCTGCCACGGTCCACGAGCTGACTGAATCTGGATCCCGCTGCAGTGACTTGTTGATGGCCTCGATAGAGTCCGCCAACTTGTCCGCCGCCTGGTAGTACAAGGCCAGCGTTGCCCATTGCTCAGCACTGTCATCTGCAGCAGCATCGGCGGACGCAGTCAATTTTCTCGCGAGTTCGTCTGTCTTCTGAGAGAGCAGACCGCTGGCGATCAGGCTGAGAATTCTTTGATTGACGAGAACCTGTCGATCATCAGCAGACTCCGCGAGCAATTCGGCCTGGTCCAATTGACGCAGCGACTCCTCCGCGCGCGGCAGTGTTCCACCGACTTCGAACTCTCGAAGCATTCGAGCGAAACGAATGTGCCCATTGAAATCGGGCGTCAAGTCACACGCCGCCTGCATCGCATCCAGCGCGAGTTCGAAGTAGCCAAATTTCTGCAGGATCTCTGAAAGTCGCACGAGGTTCTCGGTCGTACGTGCTTCGCCCGAGGCCAACAAATTCCATGCTGCAAGAGCTTCGTCTCGTCGATTCATGGAATGCAGATACTCTCCAAGGTATTCGCGATATTGCGGCTCCTTTGGAGCCAATAAGACTGCCTTCTGGAACAGCTCCAGCGCTTCGCTTGTCAGGTCTGCTTGTCGCAACAAACCGGCAACACGCACAACGGCCACCGGATCGTCTTCACGATCTGCGAGCAACAATCGCCAGACTTTCGCGGCTTGCTTCTGCTGCTCAGCTTTCGACAAGTCGCTGTGATGAAGATAAAGCAGTCCCCATTCTTCGATATGATCCGGGTTGCCGTTGTCAAAGCGATGAAGCTGCTCGTATTGACTGATCGCCTGATCAAACAACCCTTCGCGAATCAACTGCTCTATCAACGCCTTGCGAAGCTTCACATTCGACGGCGCTCGTTCAATCGCTTTCGTATACCAAGCGCGTGCGTCCAGAAGTCGACCTCGCAAAGCAAGCGTTCGAGCAAGTCGGGAAATTGCATCGAGATCCTCCGGATACTTCTGAAGCCATTGTTCATAGTAGGCAATCAGTCCGGCCTGGTCGTCTGTTCGAAGGAAGACCTGTTCGATTCGGCGACGCGCATCGCGGAAAAGCCAACTTTCCGGATCAAGATTCTGAAGTTGAGCCTCGAAATCTCTCAACGCCTCCTGATCTTTCCCAAGTCGCAGTTTCAGCTCGCCCGCCAGCATCGCGTATTGTGAGGCCTGATAGGGATCCCTGTGCAGTTTTGCAAGTTCACTGAATCGCACCAGTGCCGTTTCAATATCGCCCTCTTCGTACAGCAAATTGGCGATCTGCTCTTTCACCCGAAGATCGTTGGGAAACTGCAGCTCCATTCGCGTCCAGACGTCGGCCGCCTTGCTGGGTTGCTGCGACCGTCGCCAGGCCCGACCGAGCTCCTGATAGATCTGAAGCAGATCTGACTTCTCGGGCTTGCGTTGAATCGCACGTTCGAGAGCATCTGCCGCTTCATTCGCCTGCCCGATGCGAGTCAAACATCGGCCAAGATACCAACTGGGAAACGGATCGATCGGTCGTGCCGTCTCTGCTTGTCGAAAAGCGTCAGCAGCTTCCGATGAATTCCCGCGTTGATTTTCCACCAGCCCAAGCAGCATCCAGGCAACGCCCTCTTGTTCCTTCGAAGCATTATCTGCTTGAAGTGATTGGGATTCTTTTTGCAGAGTGACGATGAAGTCTTCAAGAGTCCCGCGTTCGACATGAAAACCAAACACTCGATCGAACGCCGTGCCTTGTTTCGGTTGGCGTCGAAGCAACGTCAGAAACCGCTCGTACGCGAGTTGAGCCTGAGCTTCTTCCTCGCTGTCAGCAGCTACGAATTCGCCACGCAGCGACTCAGCGTTGACTTTGACATTCGGAGTTTCATCAGCGCGAGTTGTGAATGCAGCAGAATTCAGCGATAGAATGACAATGTTCGCGATCACGATAGACGTGACGACATGCCGACAGTGGCTGCAATGTTTTTCGAAATGTTGTGTCGACAATGTCACGCTGCTGCTACTTCATCTCGTCAAAGTCCAATGTCTTCTGTCGGTCTTCACGCCCCAGTTCCTTATACAGGAAGCTGGGCTGAATGTCCTTGTTCTTCTGGTACTTGCCGCTGCTGTACTCCGTGATGGCACCTTCAACGGTGTGATAGAAAACCTGGCAGACCTGAACACCCGGGTAAATGCGAATCGGTTGAATCGCGATCATTTCCAGCGTCCAGTATCCGCAGAATCCGACGTCACCAAAGCCGGCTGTCACATGGACGAACATTCCCAGACGACCAATAGAAGAGCGTCCTTCAAGCATCGGCACGAGATTGTAGGTTTCGGTAAACTCAATCGTTCGTCCGAGGTACATCTGGTTGGGCTGCAGAATCATTCCTTCTGGCGGAATGACGATGCGTCGGTGGCGGTTAGGCCGCTTCATGTCGAGCACAATTTCTTCGTACACCATCAATTCGTCGTGCAGACGCAGATTGTAGCTGTTCGGGTTCAACTGCTCTTCGTTGAACGGCTCAATCCTGATATCGGTGCCCAGGCGGGCCTTGATTTCGCTGCCGCTAAGAATCATTGAACACCTGCCGGTCCGAGGACTTCGGGGACGGCTCTGGAGAAGTTTGTGGGAAAGTACCGACGGAGATTTGACGAAATCACGGACATCAAAAAATCTTAACACGTGATTTACAGGCAGGTTAAGCCCTTCTGAATCGGGATTCAACCGGATGGCCTATCGAGAAATCCTGAAAACCGCAGGTGGAAGGCAGGCGAGGTCAGGTTTCAACGAACAGTCCCGAAATAACTTCCCGCCTTTGCGGAACAGCGCAAGCTGTCCGGTGATGAATCTCAGATCCTTGCAAAAACTGGACGGCTCGCGCCGTTCCGCTTCAACGAAAGAACGGAGACTGTGTTCGGGACTCTGTTCGAGACTGTTCCGAAAGCCCCCATCTGCAACGACGCACACAAGGTTGGCTGTGAGGCAAACGTCCGTTCCGATACATCAAACCTGAACCTGAAACCTGAACCTGGCAGACGCCCCGACAATCCACCGTAGATCGAAAGTGCAGTCCCCAATGCGTTTTCGAGTGAGAATATCCGCTGTTCTGCCAAAGATGTTGGAAAATGTTGCCTGGAAATCCCTGAGTGCCTTGCGAGACCGACGCGATCCGATTGGAATTCGCCGACTTTCATTTTTGATCCTGATTCCGCAGTGACACGGCGACCTGAATCTTTCCGGCCGCCGCCGCGCCTGCGTTTTCGATAATTTAGGCTGAGTGTTGGAGAAGGTGTTCGATGGCGTCGGAACCAATTTGTGACTTGAAGTCACTCGATTTCAATAAACCGCTATTCACGCTTGAGGAAATTCGGCTCGTGAATCCTCAGCGGTTCGAAATGGAGCAGTTGACGGCAATCGTGCATGTGGATCAGTCTCAGCATTTGATTGTTGGGTACAAGCAACTCACCGACAACGAATTCTGGGCTCGCGGTCACATGCCCGGATATCCTTTAATGCCCGGCGTGATTCAATGCGAAGCTGCCGCACAACTGGGTGGATTTTACGCTCGCAAATACGACCTGATCGGCGGTGATTATCTTGGTTTTGGCGGAATGGACGAAGTTCGTTTTCGCAAGCCAATCTATCCCGGGTCGCGTCTGGATCTGATTGCGAAAGTGACTCGAGTCATGGCCCGGCGACTGGCTCAATTTAACTTCCAGGGATTTGTGGATGGCGAATTGATGTTTGAAGGTCAGATGTTGGGTGTCACCGTCAACAAGTCGGCCTGATTTTTCTGAGCCTTATTATGCAATCCGCTCCTATCGTACCGCTGAAGCCGTGGTTCCAGACCGTTGACGATATTGGAAAACTCATCAACTGGAATGAGTTCTTCGGAAACGACCAGCCGGTGGAATTGGACATTGGCTGTGGACGCGGTCTGTTTCTCTTCAATGCCAGCATGACAACTCCGGAAACGAATTTCGTTGGGCTGGAGATCGACTACCGAGAAGGCCGACGAACTGCCACGCGGTTGATGAAGCAACAACTTCCCAACGCTCGCGTCATTGGTGGCGATGGCCGCGTCGTCCTTTCTGAGATGATTACACCCGGCACCGTGCAGGCAGCGCACGTTTATTTTCCAGATCCGTGGTGGAAAACACGTCATCACAAGCGACGTATCTTCAATACGGAATTCACCAGCTTGATGGCACGTATCCTGCGTCCGGGCGGATTTCTGCATCACTGGACGGATGTTGCTGACTATTTCGAAATGGTCCGCGGTCTGATGGATGTGCATCCCGAATTCGCAATTTTGCAGCCTCCCGATCAACGCGATGCTGGCCATGACATGGATTATCACACCAGCTTTGAACGAAAGAAGAGAAAACTGGGTCTGCCTATTTATCGCGGACTGTGGCAGCGGCGATAGGACGAGCGTTCGACACAAGAACCGAGCGTTCGCAGCAGCAGGATGCTGGACCGAGTGATCCGAAAACTCACTTGCTGGCACCGCGTACTTGAATCTGTCAACTTGATGTTTACTAAGGCGAGCGGCAGAAAATGGATTACCAGGCTATACTAATCTCGGTCACGATGTGATGTGTTTAACCGCAATACCGTTCAACGAACGGCCTGTAAAGTAGCGGAATCGGCGCAAGCCGTCCGGTGAGCCAGCATTCTGCAGGCACTCACCGGACGGCTCGCGCCGTGCCGCTACTTTTTGAACGGT
>JBGSVD010000278.1:0-51871 GCA_041753135.1 Planctomycetaceae bacterium | reverse complement strand
ATCGGACAAAAATCGCCCCGTTTTGGTGCCAGGAACGAAGCCGCACGTACCTTTCGGTGGTTGAACGGTGCGACGATCGACGCTTCGGAAAACGCAAAAAAACCGCCCAGCCACGAGGCGTGGTGCGCAATGCAGGCTAGTGGTCTGTCAAGGCTTGGTTTTAGGGTGGGATGGGCATTCTTGCCCGTCGCTGGATTGTTGGACAAGAATGTCCAACCTACGTTTTTGGGTCTGACGAAGCACTAGCTTTCCAATCGCTTTTGGTCTGCCTCGCGGCCGAAGAGACGTTTAGCGTCCGAGGACTGCCGCCGGTGACTTGCTCCTGCCAGTGCGCCGAAGGGAGTGCCCAGAGCAAGACTATGACGCAGTGGCTGGAGTAGGTTGAGTTCACTCACTGAAGTCTGCTGACACGAGCATGGTGACAGGTTGGCGTCTGAAGAAATTATGCGTTTATTCACCGACTTCGAAATCTTTGAACCTGGTGGAGCCACAGAAATGCTCCCACAAATTTCCGAATAACTGATGCCCGACAAAGGACGCCTGACGTTCCTGCGTGACTTGGTCGCTCGAATACTTGACGCTCGGTGGGAAGGCGAAGAAATCGATGAAAAGAAGCGACCTGTCGGCGTACGCTATTTGGCCGGCAGCGTTCGAACAAACGCGAGAGCCAAATCAACCCAGGTTGTTAAATCAGCCTCAGAATCTACGCCGTCGGAATCAATCATCACCCAGCCCTTCATCGTTCGCTCGGTGATGTCGAATTCCGCAACATGATCTTTCTGCAGAGCCGACTCGTAGGCATCCTTACCGATTCTCGCGATCATCGACTCCTTCCAGACACCGACAAGCAAGTTGCCGTGAAGCAGGAAACAGATGCCGCCAAACATCTTCTTTTCCGTGACGCCACGTCGACGAGCAAGCAAGTGGCGGATTCGCTCTGCAAGCGAGTTGGAAAAAGCCATAATCAGGATCTCGTCTGCATTCCTGAAATCATCGTTTCTCTTGAGGCTTGCGTTTCTGCGCCAGAAGCCACTCGTAGAATTCGGGGTTGTTGTAAGTTTCCGTCCACGAATCGTGCCCTGCATCCGGATAGACGGTCAACTTCGGTGTCCCGCCATGCCTGGTGATTGCATCGATCATCTCTTGAGATCGTTCCAATGGAACACCTTTATCCTGTGCCCCGTGAAACGCCCAGATCGGCACATCCTTGATGCGTTTTGCCCATCGCAATTCACCACCACCACAGATCGGTGCGATCGCGGCAAATCGGTCTGGCGCATAAGCCGCCAGTTCCCATGCACCGAAGCCTCCCATGCTGAGACCAGTCACGTAAATTCGATCCTCGTCGACCTTGTAATCCTTCATGACTTCGTTGAGAAGAATGGTCAGCGCGAACGGATCCCACGAATGATCCCTGGGACATTGCGGTGATACAGCGATAAACGGAAAGTCCTTTCCTTCGTTAATCAATTTGGGAGGCCCGTGCATTTTCACAAGCTCAAGGTCGTCTCCGCGTTCTCCTGATCCATGCAGAAACAGTACGACTGGCCAGGAGTCTTTTGTGTCGTAATCTTTGGGAACGGAGAGCAGATAGCCCAATTCCACTCTGACGATGACATCCTTTTTCAGTGCCTTCGACACTTGTCCTTTTTCATCAGCCGCAAGATGCGAAGAAAACCCAGTGATCAGCAAAAATAACACGATCAACAACCGAACCATGGAAACGCCCTCCGAAGCAGTAGTCACTCGATTCGAACACAGTTTTGCGGCTGTCGATTCGATTTATCGAAACCGTCAAGTCTCATCGCCGTCAACATGAGCGTGGAAATGAGTTCCACCACGCATCGCGAACGATCCGTTGCATCGACGCAGGCGAATCTTACAAACACGGATGCGGTGTCTACAGTCCGTGACCACACCGTAGTTCCAATTTTTGAGAAGTGCGATGCAGCGAACATGAAGAAGACGCCAGCCTGGTGATGGAGCCTGACAGCCAACGTTGTGAAGCATTTTTTTGCGGAAAAAATGCTGAATGAAATGAAACACGGTCTGGGACTACGACTGCGATTCAGTCCCAACGGGACGGCAGTTGATAGCCACGGGCGCCAGCCCAATGGCAGTCATTTTTAGCGGAACAGCGCAAGCTGTCCGGTGATGGTACTCAAAAAACTTGCAAAAACCGGACGGCTCGCGCCGTGCCGCTTCAAATGGAAAGCCAAACTGACTGCCACTGGCTCACGCCCGTGGCTACCACCTGTCACCACATTCGTGGCTGAAACGAATGATCCATTTGCTTTCACAATGCCTTTCACATAGCCGTTTTTTTGCTGGAAGAAAATACTTCACAGCGTTGCCTGACAGCCCAAACACACGGCAGGTGTCAGCGTGATTCATGATCGTTTCTGGCACATCTGCCTTCACTTTGGGAAGGCGACGCACACAAGTTTTCCATCTGCGTTTCGACCGTAGACTCGGCCGTTTGCCAATGCTGGAGCTGTCCAACATCGGCCGTCCAGAAATGGTGAGCGTGCTAGTTCCTGAAATGAATCTGACGTTGCTTTCGCCAGCACCAGTGTGCCATTTTCAGCAAGGATCAACAGTTTTCCGTCCACAATGAGCAGCGAGCCGCATCCGAGTCCTCGTTGCTTCCATGCCACGGTTCCAGTTTTGAAGTTGATGCAATTCAGAGTGGCATTGCGTCCGTTATGAGAGTTTCCGTCGAATCCAAACAGCCAGTCATCCGACGCGATCGAATTGTTGAAATGATTTCGCATGTCTGCATTTTTGTAGACGTTCTCCAGCGTGTTACCCTGCAGTCGAAATAGTCCACAGCCAATGTTGTAGCCGGTAGAAATGAAGATCTCACCATTCATCACAATTGGAGTTGTAGCATTCGTTCTGTAGGGCGACGGCCACTCGGTAAAGGCAATTTCCCTGCCGTCCGCCGCGTTGATGATTCTTAATCCGTCGCAATCCAGTGTGGCGACGCATGTCTGCTGATCGTGTTCAAAGATCGCAGCGGACCCGTATCCCGCTTCATGAGTTTCCGTCTGCCACAACTTGTCGCCCGTCGATTTGTCGAACGAGACCACGCGTCCGGCCTCAAGGATCAATTGTTGATCCACGATTCGTGCAGAACTGCTGAAGCCCCATTCCGGAAGCTTGACGCCCAGTTCTTCCTGCAGCATCTTCTTCCACATGACTTTCCCATCGTCGATGTTCAGGCAAAAGAGTTGCCCTTCCTTTCCCAGCGTGTAGACCCGATCGCCGTCGACAGTTGGTGTCGAACAGGGACCACCTTCGTGCAGATTGGGAATCAATTCACTCGGGTATTCATGCGTCCAAAGTACATCACCGGTTTGACTATTCAGACACCAAACTGTTTCGGTGCCATCCTTATGCCCCATCGCAAACAAACGCTGGTCAACGACTGACATAGAACTGAAGCCGGTTCCGATTTCTCGAGTCCACTCGATCGGTAATCCGTCTTTGGGCCATGTGTTGGCGAATCCCGTTTCCGCTGAAACGCCATCGTGTTTGGGGCCGTTCCAGTTTGGCCATTCTTCTGATCGAGCGACGCTCCACGCCGGCAGCGTCACGAGCAACAGCAACGAAAGAAACAGCAGAATGTTGCGGTGTGTCAGAAATCGCATCGGTCCGTCTCCCAAACGAAACTCATGGAACAGTGGGGGCAGTCTACAGCATCTCTGTGATCCGGCAATCTCGCGACTTTCTGGTTTTTGAGGCAGCAGAGCGTCGGCTTCGCTGCTATTCTCAACGCCATCCAAAGGATGCGTTTTCATGCTGCAATTCTACAACACTGATCGTTCGAGCACTGCCCGGCCTTCGCGTCGAGAATGGTTGCGGATTGGCGGACTTGCCGGATTAAACTGGGCGCTGCCTGGCCTGGTCCCCGCGAAGACTCGGGCGGATGACGCAAGTGCATCATCAATCCCGGGCTTTGGCAAGGCAAAATCGGTCATTGTTGTCTTCGCAAGTGGCGGTCAGAGTCAGATCGACATGTGGGACCCGAAGCCAGACGCACCGCTTGAAATTCGCGGAGCGTTTCGTTCGATCAACACGGCAATCCCTGGCGTGAGATTCGGCGAACACATGCCGCAGATCTCCCGGATCGCGGACAAGCTTTGCATCGTTCGCAGTATGGCTCATGAAGATCTTGACCACGGATCTGCCTTCTATCTGGCGATGACCGGCCGATATCATCGCCGTCGTTCTGGCAATCCGCTTCCATCACCGGACGACTTGCCGTGTCATGGCGCGATTCTGCAACGCGTGCGACCGAGTGCCGATTTTCCTCAGACTGCCATTCATCTGAATGGACCAGCCGAAGTGCCGTTGATCGTCGCACCAGGTCAGTTTGGTGGTTTCCTGGGAAAAGGCTTTGACCCCTTGACGCTGGGTGATGTCACGAAGGACGCGATCGCCGTTCCATCGTTGATGCCCCACGATGATCTTCCATCCATTCGGATGCAATCACGGCAGTCCCTGTTGCAGTCCGTGGAAAACAACATGCGGCTGCTGGAAAATCAAAAACTGGGGCTCGAAAAGAATGCCTTGTATTCTCATGCATTCGAGATGCTGGCACGTCAGGGCGCGCGTGAAGCGTTCGATTTATCTAAAGAGCCCGATGCAATACGTGATCGCTACGGACGCAATCGATCAGGCCAGGCTTGCCTCTTGGCACGTCGACTTGCCCAGGCTGGCGTTCCGCTGGTGACTGTCATCTGGTCGCACAACAATCGTGGACAGGATATTGATCCGTCGAATACTGATCTTTATGGCTGGGACAATCACAACGATATTTTTGAAGGACTCCAGCACCACTTATTGCCTCGTTTCGATCAGGGCTTCTCTGCGTTGATTGAGGACCTTGACGAAAAAGGAATGCTGGACGAAACGCTTGTCATCTGCATGGGGGAATTTGGCCGCGCACCGCTTGTTGCACTGGAGCCCCGTTTCGCAGGCGCAACGCCGGGCCGAAAACACTGGAGCTGGGTTTACTCAATTGCCATGGCTGGCGCCGGAGTGCAGCGCGGCGCTTGTGTGGGTGAATCGGACAGCAGCGGAGCGTATCCTCGCACCGAAGCTTTCGGACCATGGGATGTCACAGCAACAATTTTCTCTGCGCTCGGCATTAACCCGCATCAGCATTACTTCGATCTGGTGAATCGCCCGGTTCAGATTTGTGACGGGCGAGTGATGACACCTATTTATGGCTGACGGATTTGTGACTGACGCAGCGACGGCTGACGACCGAATGCCTGGAAGCGTGCCTCGTCGTGTCCTGCGTCGTCACCTCACACGGAGGAACAGAAAAGCGACGGCCGACCAATAAAAAGCGGTGAACGCAAGTCCGGTGAACAGAATCTTCCAGACCAGCCCCACTCGACGCGACGTCGAAAGATGTTTGCCAAGAATCGAAAATGGAATCGCGGCGGGAAACCCGACCAGAAATACCCATTCGAACACAAGACTCAATCGACGACACACGAAGAAATAGATTAAGCACGCAGCGATGAAGATCAGGCACGCAATTCCGGATCGCCATCGATCGCGAGCTGTCAGTTCTTTTCGCTTGAGTACCAAACGATCCATCAGCGGCTGATACGTTGCAAACACAGCAACCGGCCATGTGAATGTAAAATCCTGCAACCACGGACTCAGCAACGTCGTGCCACCCGCACCGATCACAAAGACCAGAGCCCAGTAGACGGTCTCACGTGTTTCCAGAGAAACCCCTCGCAAACCTGGCAGGAATGAGGCAATCGCGATCAGCGGAAGACAACCGCCGATGATGCCGAAGAGACAGATCTGGAACCATCGAATGAGCCATTGTCTCGACGGCAGATCGAACGCGTATTCGGGTTCAACACCAAGTATCACACTGGCCCAGTCAAAGTAGGCTTTCTGAGGAATATCGGCCACGCTCAATGTCTTCGCGCGAACCGCGGGCTGAAGTTCGGAAGGGTCTCGCAGAAACACACACGCCGCGCGGCTTTGGTTGCGAACGAACAATCGCCCATGGGACAAGGCCGGTTGAGTCCATCCGATTTCGCCGCCAAGAACCGAGACACGTCCGAGTTGCTCGAATCGTTCCGTTGAAACTTTTGCAAGGATGAGTTCGCCCAGATCATTGAACAGAATGAGCTTGCCGTCAGCGACAATGACCGTGGAATGCCCGATCCACGGTTCATCGTTTTGGACCGAATCAGACAGTCTCCGCGGTCGCTCATTCCCGATCGACCAGTGTTCTTTACCAGTGTGAAAATCAATGCATCGAAAGAGTCCGCGAGTCGATCGATGAGTCTTCGCCTGAGGATCGCGAACGTCGAAGCCATACACTGCTCCGTCAACAAGCACGCTGGAAAAAATGTCGTTCGACATCAACCGATGTTTGCCGCGCGAACGAACGCTGATCGCAGAAGTCGTAGTGGTATTCTCTGATGGGATGTCGTCATCTTTGGGATCTGCAGAAACTGATTCAAGGGGCTCGTCTGTCGGTTCAAACAGCTCCAGCAATTCTGCGCCGGCCTGAAATGGACTGGAAATCCAGAGGAACGGTTCGTCATAAATCGGCCATGAAGAATGTTCATCGTAGCCCTGCGACAACGCGTGTGTCCACAACAGCTCGCCCGTGTTGCGGTCATGACAGACAAGTGAATTCTCGAGATATCCCAACACCAGCCGGCGACCTCGAAAACTGATCGGATACGCCGGCGCGTAGCTTCCAGCAGCGCTGCCCGACTGCCATCGTACTTCACCGGTCTTTGCATCCAGAGCCACCATGCTGGAGTTGGTGCCGCCGACGGGCAACAGCACAAGCCCGTCGATGACAGTTGGCGAACACGCATAGCCGAAACCAGTGATCTCGCACTGAAACTGCTGTTCGAGTTCCACCGACCACTTCAGCGCACCAGTCTCAGCATCGAGGCAACCGATCAGGCCGGCGGGGCTTGCAAAGTACAGCAGCCCTTCATGATACATCGGAGTCGCTCGCGGCCCCGGATAGACGCCAGCCGGATCGTACGGCCAGTCGTAGCGATGCTCCCAAATCGTCCGTCCGGTATTCGCCTCCAGACAGATGACGTACTGGCCACTCAAGCTTTGATAATGAGTGGCGATGCGATCCGACCACGCAACGAAAGCAGAATATCCCTGCCCAAGTTCTCGCGTCCATAGAACCGGCGGGCCTTCGGGCGGCCATGCATCGGCCAGCCCAACTTCGTCAGAGAGACCGTTCCAATGCGGTCCTCGAATTCCAGGCCAGTCATGTTCTGACGGCACTTGCGTTTGGATGCTTGTCGTTGGTAGCGATGGTGATAGTATCGCAGGTGCCGTCGATGTTTCTGAATCGCGTTCATCGTCTGCCATGCAGAAACCTGCGTTCACGCAGACACACAGGCAGACGAACGGAACGAGCAGGAGTCTGATGAGACGTGAGTTCATTGGCATCCGAATCTGTCAGACGATCTACAACGCACCTGGAAGAATAGACTACTCGCGGTCACGATTGAGGTGTTTAACCGTCAGCCGAAGGCGTACGTGCATGCCGCCACCAACGTACGCCTCCGGCTAACGGTTAAACAAAAAACATCTGCATCGCGACCGCTTAAAGAATAACTGAGTTTCCGTTGATCATCTTCACAAGGTTGTCAGAGGCAAACAAGTCCATTGTCCTTGCGGACAACGGAATGCGTCTCTTGATTGACGTGGGCGTATCACTTCAGATCGGCGGAGAAGCCGATTCGTTGCCCGGGAACCAGTCTCGCGCACTCAATCGACAGCTGTGGATTAGGGCCACCAGTGGAAATATCGAATAACCGCTCCTCACCGGGCAGCAGTCCCTTGAGCGAAGTGGAGGACATCACCTTATTGACGGCTGGATGAGCATCGAAATAAATCGGCGCGATGCCATCATTGCGAATGATCACGCGTGATTGAGTCGAGGAGGCTTCAAAGGCTTCGACATGGAAGCGATAGCCACATGAGGTACCCGCAGACTGGATCCGATCGTTCTTCTGAAAGCGAGGCTGATCATCTCCGATCATAAATGAGACATGAAAATCAGCGGCCTGCTTTTCGAAGGGAATACCATGCGGCCCGTCTGGTGCCAGCGCCCTGGATTGGTCTACTTTTTTGAAGAAGCTGAATTCGCCGCCGGTGGGTGAGGCTTTCCAGCGTTCGCGACCGAGAATATTCCAGTTTGGCTCGTTCTCCTTTTTGTGGTTCGCGTGATTGAACGAATCGTCGAACAGGCCGAACGTCAGATCCTGCAATTTTGCATCGACAGCGAACGCTGAACGATCTGCGTCGCCCGCATCGACTGAGATCATCCACGGGGTGGTTTTCAGGCAGGTCGAAAGATGCTGAGCGAATTCCGCTTGATACTCCAACGAAGGAAACGTCTGCCCCATCCGCATCGGTCCGTCGTAAATATGGTATTCCGCCCACAGTCCGAAACCGACCTGGACAAAAGCCAGTCGTGGATCGTCATCATACTTTTCGGAGAACCGTCCGAAGAATTCCAGGACGAATCGACGAAGCTCCGGATGTGACCAATCGGGGAACTCGGTCGGCTTCTTTTCGCTCTTCGCGGTGGTGATCTTGTACTGTGGGAGCTGTGTGATATACGCCGGAACGCCAGTCTTCTGACCGACGTAGGTGTCATGCCACCTCAGAATCAGTTGATGCCGCCGCGATGCCACCTCATCAAGCAAAGCCTCAAGCGGCGACCAGTCATACTCGCCTTTATTCTGAACAATCTGACCGTATGTCATGTAAGCATACTCAAGCTGGATCGGAGCCGAATCAACGGCTTCATTGGTCGTCCAGAGTGCAATGCCGGTCATCGGCTGCACGTCGCTGCAGCTGACCTTCAGTGGAACAGCACGAAACTCATCGGCAGAGCTTTGGACTGGCCCGATCATCATGAGCAGTGTCGCGAATACGCCAATGCGGCGATCAAATTTCATGAGTGTCTCGCAGGATGGCAGATAAGAATCAGAAGGGTAAGCAGCCATTCGTCCTGTATCCTCGCAACCAGCAATCCGCCGCTCGTACCCTCGGTTTAACCGATAGAACATCGCGTCGAATTGTATTTGTCAATTGCTGGTGACCGTCTAAATTTGGGTGCGAGATGACTCGCGATCAGTCTATACCACTTTGAGCAAAGAGGAAGTCACGCCATGGATGTTCGAATCATCGATCGAAACGTAGGACTAAGTCAGCAACAGCGAGAGAACGTTGAGCGGTGTTTGCAGTTTGCACTCGATCGCTTCAGCACTCACCTTCGCAATATTGAGATTTCCTTTACGGACATCAATGGCCCCAGAGGTGGCGAAGATCTGCAGTGTCGGATGCATATTGCGCTGGAAGGGAAGGGCGATCTGACTGTGGAAGGAAAAGGAAGTTCTGTTGAAGCTGTCGCCGCGGAAACGGCAGATCGAGCGGCCGTTGCTTTCGCTCGTCGACTTGATCGACTCAGTGACATGCAGGGAGTATCGATGTCGGGGCAATAAAACAGCTTGCAATAGAACAACATTCACTGCACACCAGACTTTGTTTCGGTGTGTACGTGTGTTGTTTCTCCTGCCATATGGATGAATGCCAATACCGTTCAAATAGTAGCGGTGCAGCGCGAGCAGCCCGGTGAGTGCCTGCAAAATGCTGGCTCACCGGACGGGTAACGTCGATTCCGCTACTTTACAGGCGGTTCGTTGAACGGTGTTGGGATCAATGCGGTTCGGTTGCGTCTGACGGCGTTGGTTCACAAAAGTCGCTTTAATGGTTGTATTGATATGGTTGTGTTGATGTTGATACTTGGGCTTGCTGTACTGACGGCAGGCGCTGAGTTTATGGTCCGTGGTTCATCAAGACTTGCAGCCGCAATGGGGATTTCTCCGCTGGTGGTTGGCTTGACGGTCGTCGCCTTTGGGACCAGTGCTCCAGAATTGGTTGTCTGTCTGCATTCGAGTCTGTCCGGCCAGCCAGATGTCGCCATTGGTAACGTCGTTGGCAGCAATATTCTCAACGTCTTGCTGATTCTGGGACTGTCTGCGGTCATCATTCCCCTGCGGGTTGCCCAGCAACTGATCCGCATTGACGTTCCATTGATGGTCGGGCTTTCTTGTCTTGTACTGTTGCTTGGGTTCGATGGTGCGATTGGGCGAATCGACGGGCTGCTTCTGACTGGGGGGCTAATCATCTACACGCTGTGGGCGATTCTGAGCAGCCGTAAAGAACAGGCTGGAATTCAGAATGAATATGAGGCGGAGTTCGGAAGTGGAACGAAGGTTCATAACGCACGGAATGTTGGTGCCAATCTTTTTCTGTTTCTCGTCGGTCTTGGCCTGCTGGTGCTGGGATCACATTGGTTTGTGCATTCGGCAGTTCAGATCGCTCGACAGTTTGGCGTTTCGGAACTCGTGATTGGGCTCACGATCGTTGCCGCAGGAACTTCGATGCCTGAGGTTGCCACTTCCGTCGTCGCTGCCATTCGAGGTGAACGAGACATTGCAGTGGGTAACGTTGTGGGCAGTAATATCTTTAATATCCTTGGCGTGCTGGGCGTATCAAGCCTCGCTTCTCCGGGGGGAATTCCAGTCTCGGTCCTGGCATTGCAGTTGGATATTCCTGTCATGGTCGCGGTTGCCATCGCCTGCATGCCAGTGTTCTTTACGGGTCACGTGATTGCTCGCTGGGAAGGTGTGATGTTCCTGTTCTACTACCTCGCTTACACCGCGTCGCTTTTCATAGCAGCCACAGCGCCCAACCTTCAACGGTCATTTGCGACCATGATTTTCGGTGTAGCTATTCCGTTGACCGTCATTACATTGCTGACAGGCGTTGTGAGATTCGTTCGCAGCGAACGGAAGTCGCGCGTTTCTGGCTGACGACAATCGATCTTCTGCGTGATTTTCAAATCGCTCATAGGCAGTGATTTTGTACAAGCTCGAAGCGCCAGCGAGTGGGCTTTGAACACTGAATGGCGCACTTGCTGGCCCACTGAATAGCCCACTCGCTGGCGATTCAAGCCTGTGAGGCTTGAGGGCAACCTGTCTTGAGGGCAACCTGTCACACCCTATGTATTGAGAATCTGGCAAGGCGTCATCGTTGAGGTCCGAATGCGATTTCGACGACTGTTTTATCAGGCCTGCGGCGACTGGCAATTCGGAACCAACAATGCCAGAATCAAAATATTAACGCTAAGGTAATGATGTGAGGCGGATAGAGCCTGTCATTTGCAACGGTTCATTCGGCGGTGCAGGATCCATTCATGCGCATTGGTGTATTCGGAAATCAAGATAGCTGGTACGTCAATGAGCTCTGTCGCCGGGGCCAGCAGCGAAAGCACGACATGCTTCCGCTGCAATTTGAAGAGTTCACCTCACGCGTTTCCAACCAGGGCGTCCAATTGCGTTGCGGCGATCACGACCTCAACAGTCTGGATGCGGTACTGGTTCGAACGATGCCTCCGGGATCTCTGGAACAAGTTGTGGCTCGCATGGATCTGCTGGCCGGATTGGAAGCACGCGGCGTTCGAGTCATCAATTCTCCACGTTCCCTTGAATGCGCCGTGGATAAATATCTGACGACTCAACGATTGGCCCTTGCCGAACTGCCTGTGCCAGCCACGATGGTTTGTGAATCTGTCGAAGCAGCGATGCAGGCCTTCGAAGAACTGGGAAGCGACGTCGTGGTCAAGCCGTTGTTCGGTGCTGAAGGTCGCGGAATCATTCGAGTTTCTGATCCAGAACTTGCGATGAGAGCCTTTCGGATGCTGGAACGCCTCGGCGCGGTTCTCTACCTGCAGAAATTCGTCCATGGACCAGGTTTTGATATTCGAGTTCTCATGCTGGATGGACGATTGGTTGGATCCATGAAGCGGATTCCGAAAGCTGGCGATTTCCGAGCAAACATTTCTCAGCAGGGAACGGGATTACCCCATGTGCCTACGGCCAGAGAACTTGACCTTGCTGTTGCGGCTGCTCAAGCGACCGGCTGTGTGTTTGCCGGTGTTGATATTATGTACGACCAACACGGACAACCGCTTTTGATTGAAGTCAATGCCGTCCCTGGCTGGCGGGGCCTGGAACGAACTTGTGGAATCGACGTACCTAACCAACTTTTCGAGTGGCTGGAGAAAACGCACGGGGTGTAGACTCTGAGCGGCAGTTGAGAAAAAACGACGCTAAATCAAATCAGAACACATCGTAGAACACTTGTCTCCACTGTTTGTGAACGATTGGGACAATCGTTCTACTTTGGCAAAGAGTCATTCGCCGGGTGTAAGCACCGACCGAGAAATGAGTGCCCTGCGCGACGAGAATAGCGGCCGTTATTTCTGTGGGAATCCTGAAGCGAATCCTCTCAGGTCGTTGCCTGCATTTGTTCCTCTGGCTGAAACAACTTCCCGGCAGGTGACAACAGCAGTGCGGGAAGCAATAACAGATCGCCGAGCAAAGCCAGAAACAAAAGAAATGCCATCAACATTGCGAAGCGACTCGTGGGCACAAAATCGCTGAACGCAAAAACCAGCAGTCCGATGCCACACGAGAGAGACGTCTGAATCATCGCCGGGCCACAATGATGGTAAGCGGAGAGCACCGCAGAATAACGAGTAGCACCCGGCTGATTGATACACCGTCGAAAGAACGCGAGAAAGTGAAGTGTATCATCGACCGCAATTCCAAGGGCCACGCTGGCAGTCATGACAGCCCCGATATCCATCGGGTGCTGCAGAAGTCCCATCCAGCCGAACGCCACGACGATTGGAAAAACGTTGCAGGCCATGGCGATGATGCCACTCAAAATGCCGGCCTCCACAATCGTCATCGTCACCGTGATCACGAACAAAGCAGCGACCAGACTATTGAACAGGTCGCTCAAAAGTTGCCCCTGAATCTCGTGAATCAGAGGCATGATGCCCGATGTCAAAACGGACACGCCAATCGGCGCATCCTGATTCGACAGTATTTCAGCTTCCAGATTTGTCTGAACGCTCTTCAGAATATCGCCATAGTCCAATGGTTCCAGCGCGCTGACGTGCCCTGTGATGCGCCAGATTTCACCGTTCTGGTTCTCTTTTAAGACACCCATCTTACGGAAAGATGGTTTTGCCAGCACGACGGCCTTGTTGATCATTGCCGCTCGCATGTTGGACGGCAGCGATGACATCGGCGGCAGCGGAGGAAACACGGTCAACGCAGATGTTGTGGATTGAACATGCGAGTTGTTCAGCAATGTCTCATTCACCCGCCAGAGCAGATCCATTTTCAGGCGGTCATTCAAGCGACATTCCTCATCAAATTGCAGCAGCACTTCGATCGGAACAAGGGGACCCAAATGAGATTCCATCCAGCGATAGTCCTGCATCACGCGACTTTCATCGCCGAACAGCGTTTCAATACGAATCGATGTCTTCAAGCGTGGAAGCCCGATTGCGCCTGTCACCATGATCCCCAACAAGACCGTTAGGGCAAAGGAATTCTGATGTGTTAAGAAGGAAGCAAGCTTCATCCAGACTCGAGAGACATCTTTTTCAACGACAGACAGATTTGATTCTGTGGAAGTCGCGATCTGGTTCATCGATTGATGTGGCGAGTGCGTTGAGTCAGGTTGAAAGCGTTTGTGGCTTCGTCTTCCAAACAAGATCATTGAACAGGGAATCACAGTCAGAACTGTTGCACTTGTGAGCAGCACTCCAATTGTGCCGTAGATGCCGAACAGTCGAATTGGCTGAAGGCCGCTGACCATCAACGATGCGGTCCCCATGGCCGTCGTGCCCATAGAGAGCACCGTTGGAAGCCAGCCTTTCCGAAAGGCATCGACCGCTGCATCCTGTGGCGACAAGTGCCGGAGTCCGTTGAGATAATAGTTCATCAGGTGAATGCCACCAGAAACTGTCAGCACCTGAACAAGTGGCGGCAAAATGATCAACAACGCGCCGAGTCGCTCGCCCGTGAAATAAATCACCGCCAGCAAAGATGCCTGGCAAAACGAAGCGGTCAGAAACACAACCGCTCCCGAAATAATTGAGCGCAAAGAAATCCAGCAGATCAGGAAGATCACAATTGACGAAGGCAATGCGAAATTCTTCAGCGACTTTTGACTTGCCTCATCAACGGTCAGTCCGTCAATCACAGGTCCCGCCATATGAATGTCTTCATCCGAAACGTCGCAACAGACTCGAATGGCCTTGCGAATGTTCTGCACGATGAGGGCTCTCGAATCCAGTCCAGCGTCGTTGAGCCTGGCGATCACGCAGGTGGTTTTTCCATCCGGGCCAATCAGCGTTCCCTGCAGACGCTGAATCGCCAGTTCCAGCGGCAGGTTCAACGACGTTCTTCCTGGTCCGCCCGGACGTTCGTCTGATTGAGTCGCTGGCTGTTCGTTTGCAATGTCTGCAGGTGACGCGGACGCGGAATCAGGCGAGACTTCTGCTGGCTTCGTCATATTAAGCAGCATCGTGCGACCTGAGACCACTTCATGAAAAAATGGTGCTCCGTCGGCTGCTCGAAACGTTTGGGAATCCCGCAGGCCGTCGGTTAGAACGTCCAGTCGTTCGTCTTCCCAATAACATTCGGGCCAGCTTGCAATAACGATGTGGCCTGGGCCGAACAGTTCCACAAATTCATCGTAATGTTTTCGTTCGATGAAAGTAGAATCGACCCAGTCGATGGGCGATGTGTTCGTTGACTGCAGCGCGTGAATGGCTCCATAGGCGATG
This sequence comes from Planctomycetaceae bacterium, assembly GCA_041753135.1. Taxonomy (GTDB): domain Bacteria; phylum Planctomycetota; class Planctomycetia; order Planctomycetales; family Planctomycetaceae; genus SXXK01. Next base: position 37,122 of record JBGSVD010000278.1, on the reverse strand, counting down.
AACGGCAACAGCACCACCGCATAGATGGCGAGAAGTCGAATACGTGAAATCACAGGTTGCATAGAGATCGCGGTTCCAATGGAAACAGCCGTCCGATGTCGGCTTCTCTGGCATGCATGCGGAACCGAAAATCAGTCGAATTACACAGTGTGTCAGATTCTTCAATTTGACGCGATGTCGGACAAATGCGGCAGCAGAGCATCGGTCCAGATTTGGTAACCCTTTTCGTTCATGTGCAGTCCGTCCTCCAAAAGCAAATCAGCGTTTGGCATCCCGTCTTCCTTGAGCATCGGCGTCCAGACATCCACAAATTCCAGCCGCGGATTCTGCGCACACGTCGCGGCGATCAGAGCATTTGCCTTCTGGATTTCTGTGGCCAACGCCCAGCGTTTGACGCTGGGTTTGATCGCGATATAGATCAGCTTGCGACAGTCAGGCAGATCCTTTTCCACGCGAGCTGCCAGCGCAAGAAAATCTTTATGAACAGTCTCCGGCGATTTCATCGCCGCGATATCGTTGTCGCCGGCGTAAACGACAATCGTTGAAGGATGAACCGGCGCTACGATTCTGTCAAAAAAGTGAACCGTGTCTGACAAGTAGGAACCTCCAAAACCGTGGTTTGAGGCTTGCAGTTTGGGCAGTGATTTTTCAAGCTTCCAAAGTCGAATACTGGAGCTGCCCACGAAAACAACAGACTTTTGCGGAGATTTTCCCTCGGCAATTCGAGCTTCAATCTGAACAATGTCCTTTTCCCAGCGGTCGGCAGTCTTCTCCTGAGCGCGCGTTTCTATCGCAAATGTGCTCGTCATAATCAGACTGAGCAGTAGCCGACATGGGAAAAATCGGTGTTTCATATTAACGCTTTCAGTGGGGCGTGTTGATTTTCCTGGAACTCCGGTCAGCATACGCAAGAGTTTCACACACTTCCACCGCCAGAGAACTACGAATTCATGCCCAGCGATGTCCAACACCGCCGACTAATGGTCATCAATGTGGTAGGTCTGACCCACGAAATGATTGGTCAGAATACTCCGAATATCAACAGGCTGCTTGAAAAAGGTTTTGCCCGTCCAATGCAGACGGTTCTGCCAGCCGTCACATGTTCGGTACAAGCCACAATGCTGACAGGCTTGATGCCGTCTCAACACGGAATTGTCGGGAACGGCTGGTACTTTCGCGACTTGGCGGAAGTGATGTTCTGGAAGCAGTCCAATCATCTGATTTCCGGCGAGCGTCTTTATGAGTCTGCTCGATTGCGGGACCCACAGCATACAACGGCCAAGATGTTTTGGTGGTACAACATGTACGCAGACGTCAAGTGGTCGGTGACGCCGCGCCCATCGTATCCTGCGGATGGTCGCAAGATTCCTGACATCTATAGCGAGCCGTCTGAGTTTCGTGACGAACTTCAGCAGCGACTTGGTAAGTTTCCGCTGTTCAATTTCTGGGGGCCAACAGCTGACATCAAAAGCACTGCCTGGATTGCGGATTCCAGCGTTGACGTCTTTCGAACATGTCAACCTTCGTTGATGCTCGTGTATCTTCCGCATCTGGACTACAACCTGCAGCGACTGGGACCGCATGACCCCAGGATTGCCGAAGATATTCGGTTAGTGGATCATGAAGCCGGAAAGCTGATCGATGTGGCTCAGAGTGCCGACGCCGATGTGGTTGTGCTTTCGGAATACGGTATCACCGAAGTTGATCGGCCAATTCCTGTCAACCGAATTCTAAGAGAAGCGGGCTTGTTAACGGTTCGCCGCGAAACTTGCGGCTGGGAAACTCTGGACTGCGGTGCCTCACGAGCTTTCGCCGTCGCCGATCATCAGGTGGCACACATCTATCTGAAAAACAGCTCTGATCTGACAACAGTCAGGCAGTTGCTGGAGAAAGTCGACGGTGTCGAACGGGTTCTCGATCGAACTGAACAGCAGGCTGTTGGAATCGACCACGAACGAAGCGGTGACTTGGTGTGTGTCAGTCATCGAAATGCGTGGTTCACGTACTACTTCTGGCTGGATGACCGCTTGGCTCCGGATTACGCTCGGACCGTCGATATTCATCGAAAACCGGGTTACGATCCCGTGGAATTATTCGTCGATCCAACGATCCGCTGGCCAAAGGTGCGAGTCGCTCGACGGCTGGCACGAAAGATTCTGGGATTCCGTTATTACATGGACTTGATCGGGCTGGATGCGTCCATTGTGAAGGGAAGCCACGGCCGATTGCCGGATTCGAACAGGATTGAGGAAGACGGACCTGTCTTTATTTGCTCCACGAAACGTATAGAACGTGACGAATTGCACGCTAAGGACGTCCGAAATCTGCTGCTGGACCTGCAATTTGGCGTTTGACGCTGGAGCATCGAGGCACTTCCCGCAAAAATGCGGTGCAGCAAAATCATGGTAGTTTTGGGGAGTCGACACGAACAGTTCGACAGGAATGCGATCTATCGTGTACGAATGGCCCGTGGAATCGTGGCGATCGATGGTCGGCGATTGGATCAAAATCGGTTTACACCTAATCAGACACAGTTTTTGAATTCACTGAGGACTCGACACAATGGCTGGCCCACCCAAACCTGATCCCAAGAAAGCAGACACTGGGAAAAAGGCGCCGCAGCAACAGGGTGCGGAAGAGCAGCCAGATGTGGAGCAGGTGCTGTTTCAGGGACCGCTGTTTGGACGTGAAGCCAATTTGAAGGCTAACGCGAAGTTGGTGCAGGCGGCACTTGTCCCGGTCAAGCAGATGATGTCCGACGCGCTCGCACGCAGAGCTCACACCGTGCTGATGGAGCCACGCGAAGGCCGACTGTCGATTCGATTCGTCATTGACGGGATGCCCTATGCGGCGGCGGCCGTGCCCGGTCAAAAGGGCGTGGCCATGGTGCAGATGTTGAAGTTGCTGGCCGGTCTTGATCCCAATGATCGGAAGACCGCGCAGTCTGGTGGCATCAAAGCGGAATTCGACAAGTTGCCGTTTCATCTGATGGTGGAATCCGTTCCCGCTGGAGGAGGCGCCGAACGTGTCCGAATCAAAGTCGACAATAAGAAAGTTGTGCGACAAAAACCGACGGAAGTTGGCTTGCCTGAACAACTGAAGTTGAAGATTCGTCATTTCACATCGGAACGCAGTGGGGTCGTATTAATCTGCGGCCCACCCGATTCTGGGGCAACGACACTTGCGATTGTTGCCTTGCACAGCGTCGATCCTTACCTGTACTCGGTCTATAACCTTTCCAACATGGCCGGGCGAGAGCTGATCAACGTCACGGATTTCACGCCGGAGCCTGGTCATGACATGGAACTGACGTTTGATCGCATTATTCGCCGCGAAGCTGATGTGCTTTTTCTGAATCCGCTCGCGTCACCACAGGATGCTCAAACGATTTTTCAGTACGCCGATCGTTTGTCATTCATTATGGAGATCGGGGCCAATACGCCAGTTGAAGCCGTTCAGAAAATCATTGAATGGGTTGGCGTCGATGATGTGATCAAGAATCTGCGATGCGTTTTGTCTCAGAAATTGATTCGAAAGTTGTGTGATGACTGCAAGCAGGCGTTCCGCCCCAATCCTATGCTTTTGAAGAAGCTCGGTTTGCCGCCAGAGACGTCGGTTCTTTACAGGGCACCAATGCCTCCGCCACCAGATGATCCAAAGGCTCAAACAGTCGAAGAACTCTGTGCCGACTGCGACGGAGTTCCGTATCACGGTCGAGTGGCCGCGTTTGAAATGCTGGAAATAACTGACACGATGAAAGAAGTCATCGCTGCCGGGGCGGCACCAGATGCGATTCGCCGTCAAATGGTAACAGACGGTCAGACGACTCTTCAGAAGGATGCGATTCGACTGGTTGCTGAGGGTAAGACTTCACTTGAAGAAGTGCAGCGGACGTTTAGTCCTGGGGGACCAAAAAAGAAGCCAGCAAAAGCAAGGCCTCGCCCGCCAGGTCCCTGAGGATCGAAGTCATAAACACGAGGCTTTATTGTTCTGCATTTTGGGCTTTTAACTTTCCACTTAAAGAAACCGCTTTCCATTATTGGCCCCAGCATTGTGCAAAGAAGTTAGTCGTTGAAGCCCTGAATTGGATTGTTCCAGGATCCTGATTTTTCGGGTCCGTTCTCAAAGAAAGTTCTGATCTCATGCTGAGGTCTCTGACAATAGTGTTCGCCTGTTTGTGGATGACTCAGGTCTGTTTGATGGCCGAAGAGATGCCCGGTCTGTCGGCGGAGAAACCGGCGGAAGGGCCGGCGGTTCAGACGGATCAGGGATGGATGGTCCCGTACGAGATTACGATTCCCGCCAGCGATGTGAAGTTCCGGATGATTCCTATTCCCGGAGGCGAATATCTGATGGGAAGTCCCGCAGCAGAGTCAGGTCGAAAAGACGACGAGGGGCCTCAGCGGAAAGTAATCGTCGAACCATTCTGGATGGGAGAAACTGAAGTTACCTGGAGCGAGTACAAGCTTTTCATGGAGTTGTATCGCTCTCTGAAAGAGTTCGAATCTAAGAGAATTCGTACGCTGAATGACGAAAATCGAATCGACGCGGTCACCGCACCGACGCCATTGTATGCGCCGGATTTTACATTCGAATTCGGTTCAGACCCCAAGCAGCCAGCGGTGTCGATGACTCAGTATTCCGCGAAGCAGTACACGAAATATTTGTCGGCTGTTACTCAGCAACAATTTCGCCTTCCAACAGAAGCCGAATGGGAATACGCATGCCGATCCGGATCGCCAACGGCGTTTTCGTTTGGCGATGACGCTGCTCAGCTAAGCGAACATGGCTGGTTTGCGGATAACACAATGGAGACAGGATCAAAGATTGTGCGTCAGAAAAAGCCGAATTCCTTTGGGCTTTACGACATGCATGGCAACGTGGCCGAGTGGGTTATCGATGGCTACAAGAACTATGAAGTGCCGGAACGCCCTATTTCTGCGTCTGCAGACTGGATTCGAACTGACAAGCCGGATCCGCGTGTCGTTCGAGGTGGATCGTGGGCTTTTCCAGCGGAGGAGTGTCGCTCGTCTTCTCGACTGGGTTCTGATGACGAAGCCTGGAAAGAATACGATCCGAACCTGCCCCTCAGTCCATGGTGGTATACCACGGATCCCGCGAGAGGAGTTGGCTTTCGACTGCTGCGTGCTCTTAAGCCGTTGCCTCGTGAAGAGATCGAACAATTCTGGAAAATCGATTCTGAAGATATTGAGTATGATGTACAAGATCGCCTAAGCGAAGGACGTGGAGTCCAGGGGCTTGCCGACAAAGATCTTCCGCAGGCCATTATGAATCTGAAAAAATAGTTGGACTACATAGAGTTCTTTCGGAAGTTATAAGGAGATTAGCATGTTCGGTGGTTTAAAAAACCTCGCCAGTATGGCAAGTCTGATGAGTCAGGCGGGAGATATTCAGGGCAAAGTCGCGGCCGCCAAAGAACGAATCAGCCTGATACAGGTAGAAGGCACCGCCGGCGGCGATGCTGTCTCTGTCCGTATGACTGGTGACTTTCAAGTTTCATCCGTCTCAATTCATCAGTGGGTTGTCGAAGCGAAGAACCGCGAAATGATGGAGGAGCTTGTTGCCTCTGCGATGAACCAGGCGATCCAAAAAGCGAAAGAATCGGCTGCTCGTGAAATGGCAGACATCGCTGGTGGAATGAATGTCCCCGGTCTTCAGGAAGCCATTTCTAAAATGGGTATGAGTTGAGGAATCCCTGATTGTTTGTTTCATTGTTGACGAAGTGAACAGCTTCGGAACTTCTCCGAATGAACTTCCGTGGGGCAGGCATTTAACCTGCAAGTGGAATCAATGGCAGGTTGAAAACACTTGATTCGGGACTGTTCCTTAGTGCTTCACAGTGCTTCACGCGGCGTGTCGGTCAAAAGTCTTGTGCCGACCTGAACCGCAGCATGTCTTGCCATCATTTCAAATCCAGCAAGCTCGGACGCATGACTCAGGAACTGTTGGAACGTGATTCGCAAAATGCCAGCAACGCCGAATTGCCAGGGCGTTCTGCGAGAGTACTGCCTCCAGCGTTGGTGCATCCTCTGCAGATCACGCTTCGTTGGTTTCTTGTGCTTATTGCACTGGGCCTTGGAGTCTTTGCATCGGGGCAATCCCTGTTTGCTCAGAGTTCCAGTATTGGAGAGACCAGTGGCCAGCAGCAATGGTATGTCGGCTACAATGGGTTCCGCATGTTGCTGGAAGAGCGAGGATTGACGACGCAGCTGGATCTGGAAATCACGCTGCGAACTCCTGCAGAATCCGTCGTCGTAATGTTTGGCGACTTGAGTCGGATCAATCGCGCTGAATGGCTTCGACTCCGCCACTTTGTTGCTCAGGGTGGATGTGTTCTGGTGGCATCGGAACAAGCCTTGAATCTTCCCGGGGTCTGTCTTTTCACCCCAGGGCCTGTTTCTGTGCTGAGTGCGATTGATCAGTATCTGGGATTTGACGACTGCATTATCGTTTCTGCTTTGAATTCTAAACATCCGCTATCGGCTGGTCTGCGTCGGATCATTGTGAACAAATCTGGATGGCTTTCGTCTCCAGAAGATGATTCTCTGGACTGGACTGTCATTGCATCGTTGCCGCCAAACTGCCTCCCAGCATCAGCAAGCGGAAGGCCGGTTGTTCTGGCGGGACTGGACCCTAATCCAGACAGAGGCGTGCTGATTTTGTCGGCGGATCAGAGCCTCTTTTCCGATGGAATGATCTGGCACGGTGATAATTCACTGCTTGCAATTCAGACGTCTGATCTCCTGTGTCGCGGTCGGCGGAAATGGTTGACGGTTTACAATAGCGGCGTCACCATTCCAGGCTATCAACAGAACCCCTCAACTCCACCAAGCCCGGCTGTCCCTCCGGGCCAATTGCCACCCATTCCACCTCAGCTTCCGCCGCTCGAAGATCTGCCAAAGCCAGAGCCCGAGTTGGCCACGATGCTGAAGGCTGCGAATCACGTGATTGACGAAGTTCAGGAGTCCAACATCCTGAATGAAACTCTGCGAGATCGGCCGCGTGGCATGCGCCCTGTCGCCTGGTTGCGAACAATCTCCCTGATACTGCTGGCACTTTTCACGTTGTTTGTTGTCTGGAAAATCGCCCAGAATCGCTGGCACCTGGTTCCTAACCTGCATACGCGGTTCATGCAGTCGATGTATGGTGTGCATTCTGCAAAGCAGTTGGCGTCTTCAGAATTTGGTTCTGCCGTCGAGGTTTTGTCGCGAGATCTCTGCCGTGAAATCACTGGATCACAAATCGAGACTGAATGGTTGAAACTGCTGACTGATGGAAAAGGCGCACGCGTGGCAGCTTTGCCACGTGGACTTCGGAAGGGTCTGACGGAGCTGCTGGGAATCGCCACTCGTGGTTGCCGAATTCATATTTCGCGGAGAAAATTCCAGGCCATTGGTCGGACCATCGACAGCATTCGGAAACTCCATCGAATGAAGCCGATCGTCTGATCAGGTCTCCGATGATCGCTCTCGGTTGAGTATCCCCTCTCGCCAGTCGATTCTTCCGTTTGATCCCGCATGCACGTCAGGGGCCGCAATGTCTTCGTTTATGGATTGGCCATTCGACGTTCAATCGGGCCATTAGACAACGCACCGCTCCGCCTTTGAAAAAGTTCCTGCTAATCGCGATCACGATTGCGTTGTTTCGCCGCAATACCGTTCAGAAAGTAGCGGAGCAGCGCGAGCTGCGCGGTGTGGGCCTGCAAAATGCGACCTCACCGGACGGCTTGCGCCGAAACTCGCTGGCGTCCGCTTTTTGCTGTTTTATTCCGCATGAACCGGGTGATAGCGCATTCCGGCTGATGAAAACATGGCGCATTCCAATGAGACCGACTGGCGGTCCTGGAAAGGGTCATCTCGCGGGAACACATCTCAAACGCACTGAGCGCCACCAACAAATAATCTGTTCGTCGGTGCAAGCTGACATATGAGATCATGATTTCGGTTGAACTCGGCATGGCACTGTTCACCGAACCACCGATTCGACAAGTCTTCAAAGCTTGCCGAAAGATCCGCAAAGGTAAAGGACCGTTGCCTCAACTTCGAAAAGTCACCCTTGTGGAACGTGGCACACCATTGCATTTGCTTTCGTGTTCGGTCGCTGGAAAGATTCGGAAAGGACGCTTGTCAAGGACCTGTGGGATTCGATACCGGTCGATGCACTGTTGATAGATGACCGTGGCTCCTTCAGCTAAGAAACGCGGAACACGCTGCATTTGAGTCGTAGACCATTGTTTCGAGTAAGTAAATCATTGGTCCTCAAACCGATCGAAATTTTTTCAGACGGGTCTTACCTGGCGAAGGTTTACAAGAACAGCTGGAACCGAGCCAATGATCGTTACGGCATCGTTGTTCAGATCTTCGGGTACACGTTGGATGACCCTCAGCGAACTGAGGCACCAGGAGGTTCATCGACTGATGACGAACCTTATGGATTCTGAAGAGTTTCCGGCGCTGGAATTGATTTTGGAGTCCCACGAACGGCACGAGGAAGAGATAGTATTTGATGTACAGAGGACTCATCACGATCCCTGTCGTGCAGAAAAGGCAACACATCTTCGCAGTGAGACGAGCGATGGTTTGACGCAGGAGATGTATGCCCTGTCGCCGAGTCATCGCGTGACGCGGGTGTTGATGCTTGAAGCAGCGAAGAGCGATGATCTTGATTCCGATCGCCTTTCGTTCAAGGGCTGCTTTCAGATTCTGAGAACGCGACTGCCCGAATGTAAGCCTCAGGCTGAAACAAGTTTTGCGGCAGGCTTGAAGCCGTTGTCTGGGAGATGCGCTGCGAGAATTCCTGCGAGACATAACCGAATCAACCCTCGAGTCATCAAACGCAAAATGCCCCCTGGAACAAATGTCGCCGCGAACATAGAAAACTCAAACCCCTGACGAAACCTTTGCACAGACTGTGGTTATGAATACTTGAACGACATTGCGGTTAAACAGGATCTAATTGGGACAGCTGGGCTTTGCGTGTGACAAATGGCAGCTTTCGATTGCTGACTCGTCTACTGGTAATGCCTTAGAAGGGTGGGCATGTCAGGAAGTCATGTTGCTAAAACGCAACGATTCTTTCCAACTAATGCACCAGGACTTCCGTTTGCCCTGCCTTTAGTGCAAAAATTACATCCATCAATTTAAGAATCTCGCGTAAGCTGCACTCTGTCGAACTTGATTGGAACCGCTTTGGGCGCTGGGGCGAACACCAGCGGACCTGAGTTCAACGTTCAGGGAGTTCGACGTGCGACACAGTTCTTACATTCATTCATTTCCGGGCACTTGCGGTTGCATGGTTGAAGAAGATCCAATTTCTACCTGGATTGCTCAACTCCGCGATGCGGACGAGGTTGCCGCGCGTAATGTCTGGGAGCATTTTTCCAGTCGGCTTGTGGCGATTGCACGCAACAATATTCGATCGAATACTCGCCGGACTTACGACGAAGAAGATGTCGTACTAAGCATGTTCCGCAGCATCTGTACCGGAATGTCGGAAGGTCGCTTCCCAGACATGCGCGACCGCGAGAGTTTGTGGGGGCTGATGCTGGTCATCACTTCGCAAAAGGTTTCCAATCGGCATCGATTTGATCAGCAACAGAAACGCGACATTCGCAGAACACTGACTGATTCGGTCTTTTACGATTCGGAATTAAGTGACACACCGCTGACCTCGCGCGAACCGACTCCGGAGTTTGCTGCGGAGTTCAATGAAACCTGCGACCGTCTGTTTGCTTGCCTGGATGATCCCGACCTTCGCGAAATCGCAGCCCTGAAGCTGGAAGGTTTCACGGACAGTGAAATTGCCGAGAAACTTGATTGTTCGCGTCGCACAGTCCAGCGACGCATGACAATGATTCGCCGCCAGTGGGAAGCGTTGGAGCTCGACCGTGACTGAATCGCAGCAATACGATGAATTGTCAGATGATCAACTCCGTGCGATCGATTCCGCGTGTATGGAATTCGAACGTGCGCTGCGACAAGCGGAACCGGTGACGATCGAATCACTGCTGCCATCTGTGGTGCCGCAAATTCGTACGACGCTGTTTCGAGAACTGCTCTCCGTGGAACTTGAAGCTCGACTCAATCGTGACGAAGAACCCAACGTCGCCGAATATGAAACTCGTTTCCCGGACTACTCAGCAGAAATCTTTCGTGCATTCGCGGAGACAGAAAAGCTGGTGGCTTCGTCGCATGCCAGCGTGCAGATTCTGAAAGCCGGGCAGTCCATGTCCGCAGTCCGCATGCAGGCTGACATCGGCATTGCGCCAGATCATCCAGGCTCATCAGAACGGACGTCGTCATCAGTTTCGCAGGAGACTACGCAGCTACTGCCCCGGCATCTCGGAAGATATCGGCTCGACAAGATCGTTGGCCAGGGAGCGTTCGGGGTCGTTTACCAGGCCCATGATGAGCAGCTGAATCGCGTCGTTGCAGTGAAGACGCCGCATGAGTCAATCGTTGCGGACTCACAGAAGGCGAAGGCTTATCTGACGGAAGCTCAGCTTGTCGCTGGACTTGATCATCCACACATCGTGCCAGTCTATGACTTCGGAAGTACGGACACTGTTGCCTGCTACATCGTGTCCAGATTTATTGATGGCGGCAGTTTGTCGGCACGACTGAAGCGGGGCAGTCTGAGTTACGCGGACGCTGCAACACTGACAGCTTCGATCGCCGAAGCTCTTCAGGCGGCTCATCGAAAGGGATTGATTCACCGTGATGTGAAGCCTGGCAATATTCTGATTGACACTGACGGCAAGGCGTGGCTTACCGATTTTGGTTTAGCTTTACGAGACGACAACACTCTCAAAGGACCGAAGTACGTCGGCACACCGGCCTATATGAGTCCCGAGCAGGCTCGTGGTGAAGAGCATCGCATTGATGGTCGCAGCGACATCTTCAGTCTGGGGGCTGTGTTGTATGAAATGCTGACTGGTCGGCCGCCGTTTCGAGCATCCAATCAGGCTGATCTGCTGCAGCGAATTGCCACCACCTCGCCTCGCCCGCTCCGACAGTATGACGAACACATTCCGAGGGAACTTGAACGCATCTGCTTGAGAGCCTTGTCGCAGCGTGCCAGCGATCGCTACGCCACAGCGCATGATATGGCGGAGAATCTGCGAGAATTTCTGAAGGAGTTGTCGTCGCAACAGGGTACGCTTCCGGGCGAACGACTGAGAGCGTCTGTTGGATCATCGCGATTGAACGGCTCAGATCCCAGCATTCCAATACTAAGCAGCAGATCTCTTGAAGGAAGCGACGCGGGTTTGCGATCAGGCAGCGATCTGATCAAAGTTGTTCCACGGGGACTTTCTTCCTTTGATGGACATGATGCCGAATTCTTCCTGGAACTGCTGCCTGGCCCGCGAGACCGAAACGGCCTTCCGGACAGCATTCGATTCTGGAAGCGGCGAATTGAAGAAACAGATGCTGACTCCACATTCGCCATTGGCCTGATCTATGGTCCGTCTGGATGCGGCAAGTCATCCCTGATGAAGGCAGGCTTGATTCCTTGCTTGTCTCCCGAAGTCACGACGATCTATGTCGAAGCGACAGATAAAGGAACGGAAAACCTGTTGCTCCGTCGGCTGCGCAACGAATATCCGGAACTGTCGAAGGAACTGGGACTGACCGAGACATTGATCGCGCTGCGGCGTGAGATCATCCATTCCACTGGACCAAAACTGCTGATCGTGCTGGATCAGTTCGAGCAGTGGCTGCATTCCAACAAGGATGCCCAGAATTCCGAATTGGTCAAGGCACTCCGGCATTGCGACGGAGCTCATGTGCAGTGCATTGTAATGGTGCGAGATGATTTCTGGCTGGCGGTCAGTCGTTTCCTGCAGGACCTGGAAGTTGACGCTGTTCCAGGTCGCAACGTTGCATTGGTGGATCTGTTCAGCGTCGACCATGCGAAGTCCGTTCTTGCGGCATTCGGCCGTGCATTCGGGAAACTTCCGGAAACTGCCGGCCTGGTTTCGAGGGATCAGAAAACATTTCTGAACAATGCAGTGCAGGGACTTGCTGACGAAGGCAAAGTCGTGTCTGTCCGTCTATCTCTGTTCGCGGAAATGATGAAGGACAAATCGTGGACCTCGACGACTCTCAAAGAAATCGGTGGAGCGACGGGAATCGGAGTGGCCTTCCTTGAAGATGCTTTCAGTTCTTCAACCGCGTTTCCCAAACATCGTCTGCATCAGGTCGCCGCGCGGCGAGTGCTGGAATCACTATTGCCTGATTCCGGAACCGACATCAAGGGGCACATGAAATCCAGCGACGAATTATGTGCTGCATCTGGATACGTGGATCGACGTCGAGATTTCGATGATCTGCTCAGAATCCTCGACGGCGAACTGCGACTGATCACGCCAACGGAATTGGAAGAGGTGGCGGGTGACCAGTGGCGGGTGGCGAGCGAAGACAATGTGTCGGGAAATCGCGCCACGCACCACCCAGCACCCGCCACCCCAAATCCGCCACGCTTCTACCAGCTCACTCACGACTATCTCGTGCCTTCCCTTCGCGACTGGTTGACTCAGAAGCAACGTGAAACTCGCCGCGGCCGAGCGGAGCTGTTGCTGGCAGAGCGTTTCGCATTGTGGAACCGCAAGCCAGAAAACCGCAACCTGCCTTCCGCCTGGGAATGGTTGAAAATTCGGCTGCTGACAGTTCGGAAACGACAAACGCTGCCTCAGCGTGAAATGCTTCGCCAGGCTCGTCGAGTCCATGGTTTGCGATGGGGAATTGGGCTCGTCACGACAATGGTCATTGGCATCGCAATGACGCAATGGGTCAGAAACGTTCGATTCAACAATCTGATGGATCGAATGCGGACGGCAGTGGACACAGTCGCCAGCAGCGATGGCGCGGCCGTTCCAGTGGCCGTACTTAACCTTGGGCAGTATCCGAGTGAGCATGTTCTCGCGAATCTTGAATCGCGCTTCGCCGAAAGTCACGACAGTCAGAAGCTCGCGCTGGCTTGTGCGATGGCCAAATACGGAAAGGTTGACGTTGATTTCATTGTCGATTCCATCCAAAACGCTCCGCCTTCCGAAGTGGACAATCTGGCAGCAGCACTTCGGCAATCGAAAAGTGACTCAGTCAACGCATTGCGCCGAGCCGCCGAGAGTCGCTCATCGGAAAATGACTGGGTTGGAAAGCAACGGCTGGCAGTGGTTGCTTTGCACATAGGAGACGCTTCGATCGCGAGTGAGATGTGTCAGATACGGCCCGATCGAATCGAGCGGCTTGACTTTGTTTTGGCGTGGCCCGCCTGGCGGGGCGACACTCAACAATTGGCTGACTTCGCAGGTCAACTCAACGATCCCGCGCTTCAATCGGGTTTGCTGACCGGTCTTGGTGCTGTGCGTCTTGAAGAAGTCACCATTGATGCAAAGCGGGCGTGGCAGCCGATTCTGACGAACTGGTTTCAGCATGCCAACGATGCCGCTGTTCACAGTGCGGCGGAATGGCTGCTTAGACGATGGCGGCTTGAGATCCCGTCCATCGCTGCGTCGAATGCTCCGGTCGATGGTCATCAGTGGCAAATCACTAAGAATAGCCTCTCGATGGTTCGTATTCCGGCTGGGACGTTTCAGCGTCGGTATGGTCTTATGGCCAAGATTGCTGCCGATCCGGAATTCCTGACGGCTCCTCTCCAGACCGTGATGTTGACTCACCCCATCCTGATGAGCGATCGCGAGGTGACTGTCCGTCAGTTCCAGCAGATGATGGATGATCCGACCTACAACGCAAATGAAAAAGCCGTGCGTTGGCGGGGAGCGGATCCTGTCAGCAGTCCAACTCCCGATCATCCGGTTCAGAATGTGAACTGGAATGATGCCGTACGTTTTTGCAACTGGCTCAGCCATACGGAAGGGTTGACGCCAGCGTATGAACGCACTGGCAAGGTCTGGACAATGCCAGCCGAAGGATCGCGTTCCCGAGATTTTGAGGAATGGCGATTAGTTGACCGAGCCAACGGATACCGCTTGCCCACAAGTGCGGAATGGGAATATGCCTGCCGAGCCGGTTCCAATACGCAGGATCCGTTCGGAGACAAAGTCAACACTCGGTTTCTTGAGGCCTTTGCCAACACACAGTCTCGAGTCGTGCTGATCGAGGCTTTAGAGTTTAACGCCGAAAAGTGTGGCTCGACGCCACCGAATGCCTGGGGACTGTTCGATTTGCATGGCAACGTGCGCGAGTGGATTCAGGATTGGGTCGAAGCTTACCCCGGACAATCCGCGCCGGACGTCGATAACGTCACCGATCCGACGGGCCCTGTCGAGAACGACCCCAATCTCTTCAAACAGATCCGCGACGGCATCTTCTATCGCACCAGCACTGCCCTGGTGATCGATGCCAGGTTCCTTGGCTTCCGCGTCGTGCGGACGGTGGAGTAACCTATTTCCCAGGCAAGTTTGATCGGCCACAAGTGCCCTGCTTGAAGAATTGAGCTCGATCGACATTGCACGGATGCCATGCAGTGAAAAGCTTGGCCGTGGCAGCCAATTGATTTGTGTCGAACCTCGATCGTCGATGCAAAAAAAATAATGCTGAGGATATTTTCGGCTACAAGATCATTGTCACACACTGTTTACGACTGATGACAGAAGTGTGACAATAGTTTGAGAAGAATCTGGTGATATTCTGTGTCGATATAACGTATCATAACCACATGCGGGATTTTCTTCTCCCTGCGAACTGCGTGATTCGGATGCTTGTCCCAATCGCTGCCCCTGTTCTTTTATGAGCCATATTTGGCTTGCCGCTGATCTCCGGGGCTGTCTTGTGCCGCATCTTTCGGCACACAACAGACAGGACGCAGAATCGTTTCTTGATCGATATGACTGTCGAGACCATTTAACGAATGGTTCATTGTCTCGTAGCTTTGAAAGTTTGGATGCGATGCGTGTGAATGGTTGATCCATTCCGCATTTGCTGTCTTTTTGCCGAGTGACCTTCTGATTTTCAGACGTCGTTGCCGGTGTTTTGCGGTTCGCGTCGCAGAGAATGGATCTCTGCGAACCATCTTGCGAGCCCGCTCTTTTTGTACGTGGCTCAGCCACGAATTGGCCCTATGGCCTGGATAATCTGAATGACCACAATTTTTGTAGGTAACCTGTCGTTTCAAACCTCCGAAGGCGAAATCCAACGAGCGTTTGAACGTCACGGGCGAGTGTCATCGGTGCGAATGATGACAGATCGAGGCACTGGAACGCCGAAAGGTTTCGCGTTCGTGCAGATGCCTGGAATGGACGATGCTGAAGAGGCTATCGTCCGAATGAACGGCCAGTCGTTAGGGGGCCGAACGATTACGGTGAACGAAGCGCGTTCTCGTGAGTCATCAACGTCCTCAACAACACTGCCGGGTCCGGGACGCCGGTCGGCACTTCTGGATTCACTTTAAGCTGATCGACTATTTTTCCTGGAGCGAACCCTATGGTTACTGTGACAGCCACCGCATTTTCACGACTGCAACGCAAACTACGAAGTCAGCCGGACGGCACCGCTGTTCGGATCACTGTTAAAGACGGGCATGTGAAATTTCGCCCGGACACAGAGCAGACGGGCGATGTCGTCTTTGCTCACCGCGGACACTCCGTCCTTCTGGTTGCTGCCGATACCGCTGAACGCATTTCGACACGCACCCTGGATGTCGTCAAGACAGCCGACGGAGAGCGTCTGAGATTTGTTCGTTCGATTTGAATTCTGAGACTTCTGAATAGAAGAGCTTCTCGTCGAGGACGAGACGGCTCTTGTTTCTTCCGCATTCTTCATTGCACTGGATTCGCAGTCCTGTGAATTCTGAAACGCGGTCGAATCAGACGTGTTGACGGTCCTCTGAAAATCAATCGCAAATCTTCTAAATGCGCCGCAGCGGCAATTCACTAAGCACCACGGCGATCCGCCGCGTCTCAGACGCGAAGACAGCGAATGATTCGTCATTCGCCTTTGTATGATTTCAATCAAACCTGGGCGATCGTTTTTCAGCGAAGGCCGCGAGTCCTTCGCGAGCGTCAGGCAGTTCCAGGCAACGAATGTAGGCATCCGTGTCGGCACGGTGAGCGACTTTCGGCTGAATGCCTTCATCAAGATGAACCAGCCGCTTGGTTTCTCGCAAAGCAGCCGACGGCATCTGCACCATCTTCTCTGCCAACTGAAGCCCGCGCTTCATCAGCGCACTTTGAGCAACCACTTCACTGACAAGGCCCCATTCCATGGCTTTGGCTGCTGAGATTGGTTCGCCCATCAGGCAGAGTTCCAGAGCGCGTGATTTTCCAACCAGCGCTGTGAGTTGCGCGATTCCGTAACCGGGGGGCCAGCCAAGTCTGATCTCTGGCATCGCAAATCTCGCGTTGTGAACGGCGATTCGAAGATCGGCTGAATAGGCGGCCACACATCCGCCGCCAAAAGCGTCACCGTTGATCAAAGCGATGATGGGTTGAGGCAGTCGCTCAAATGCCAGATACAATTCCGCCTGACGAAGACTGAGCGTCCTGGCGCTATCCAGTCCCAGATGGCGTAACTCCTTGACATCATCGCCCGCACAGAATGCGTCTCCGGCTCCAGTCAACAGAACCACTCGCGCTTCATGCGGATGCCCCAGCAGCCAACTGACAAGTTGCTCCAGCTCGCCGGTCATCTGCACGTCTACGGCATTCAGTGAACGCGGACGATTCAGCGTCACCGTTGCAATACGCGAGGAGACACTCACCAGCAGAGTCTGAAAGACTGGAAGGACTCCTGTGTTTGCTGTGAGATTCATCGCTCGTCCTTCATCGCCGCTTAACTTGTCGAGGTTCTCGATGAGTCGACTCACAAGAACAACAGCTCGCGAATGTGAGCCACGACCAATCAGACGATCTCCAGCCCAGGCTTCGACTTCGAAACTGATGCGACGGCCGTCTATTCCTGTGACTCGCGCCGCACCTCTGACTGTGGCCCCCAATGGCGCGCCACCCAGATGCTGAATGTTGACATCAGTGCCAACGGATTCTTCACCTGGCTCAAGAAACGATCGCAAAGCCTCTCGCGCGGCACGTTCCATCAGAAGGATCATGTTTGGCGTGGAGAAAACAGTCGCTCGCGAGTCCCCGCCGAGTGTAATCACCATGGAGGCATCGACAATCCATAGTAATTCGCCAGTGGCTCCTGTGCTCAATCCCGGTTTCATGGATCTGTCAATTCCGTTGTCGACTGTGTTCTGCGTGCTGCCATTGATCGGCTTCGTCCGATAACAGCAGGCGAATAAATTCCATCAGCGACTATTTCGCGCCAGGCCATTGGCTCCACCACGTGCGGAAGAGTTTCCAATGCTGATTGATGAAATGTTTCTGGCTCTCGCTAAGTGCGTCGGTCGAATTAAAGTGATGGGTGTATTCCGAGTGACCTTCCAGCACCATCAAATGCTTGTAATAAAGAACGAGGTCTGGTCCTTCGTCATAAGTGGAAAGCACCATCAGAGCCTCATTCAATTCCTGAGCCAAACGTCGAGACTCTGGACAACCTGCTGCCGCCTTTTCGCAAAGCTCGACGAGACGGAGGATTTCTTTTGGTAGAGCATTGCCGACACCGGTGATTGCACCAGCGGCCCCGCAATGGACAAAGCCATGATAGACCTGAGTGTCAACGCCCACCATCAATGTCAGTGACGAATCGCGATTGGTGATATGTTCGGCCGCATAGCTCAATGAGTCTGCACCGCCAAATTCCTTGAAGCCGACGAGGTTCGAAAATTCTTTCTGAAGGTCGAAAAACAAATCTGCCTTCGTCTCAAATCCGTAATAGGGACTATTGTAAATCACTGCCGGCAACCCATCGGCGGCCTTCAAGACTCCGGCAAAATGGTGACGCTGAGCCGACGCTGATGTTCCACGTGAGAGCACTCGCGGAATCACCATCAAACCGGCAGCACCAACTTTACGAGCATGCGCGGCGTGTGCTGCGGCGATCGCCGGGTTTTGTGCTCCAGTGCCAACAACAACCGGTACACCTGCTGCTGTCAATTTTTGAACACCCTCCTGACGCTGCGCGTCACTCAACAGCGGCCAGTCTCCCATAGATCCACAATAGACCACAGCTCGCATTCCGGCAGCGATCAGTCTTTTTCCGGTTTCAACAAGCGCGGAGAAGTTTGGAACTCCGTCCGCGGAACATGGGGTCATCAAAGCTGGAATGCAACCGCAGAACACATTGGATTTTTCAGACATTGGAATTCAGATCAAATCGGAAGTGAATTAAAGGGCCAGAACGCGAAGCGGCAAAGTATAGCTTCCCGGTGGAACTTTTCACCTGCTTGTCAGCGGAACGAGCAGAGAACTTCGCGGGAAAAGCACCAGAGGAGAGGCGACTGGATAAATGCCTCTTTTCCGTTGTAAAGCAATTGTCCTGATCATTAAGAAACCGTTGAGGCAACTTTACCGCATGCTGCTCTGGTATGTTCTCACCTGTCGCTCGCCTGAAGCGAATTCAGGGACGCATGACCAGTCATGCAGGGCCGGCTGGAAATCAGCATCCCTTCGGAAAATCGTCGAATTGCTGTCGACGATTCGTAATCAGCATTCTATCCTCAAAGTCCCACCGGATGACTTCCTGGCATTCTCTCCGCCAAAGCCCTGCCTGGAGAACACAATGAGACAGCTCGCCGCACCTCGGCATGGTTCCGCAGCAATCGAAGCCGCCACTCGCCACTCGCCGACGCTGGCTGGCATCGGCAGGAATGAAGGCCGCAGGTCTGGGAATGCTGTCGCAATTTCTGGGAAGTCTTGCACGCGCGAGTGGAAGTCCGGCGACTTCGCCATCATTGGCCACAAAGCCGCGCCGTGCAAAATCTGTCATCATGATTTTCAACTGTGGCGCTCCAAGTCATATTGATCTGTGGGACATGAAGCCGCAGGCACCCTCGGAGATTCGAGGAACGTTTGAGCCCATTCAAACCAATGTCGCAGGAATTGAGATCTCAGAGCTTCTGCCTGAAGTGGCGAAGCGGATGGATAAACTGGCGATTGTTCGCACCCTGCATCACACACACGGTGGTCACAATTCGGGGATGCATTGGTCTATCGTCGGCAAGCCTTATCGAATCGACAGCACGCTGATTAATCCCAGTCGCGCCGATGTGCCCAGCTTTGGAACTCTTGCTGGATGGTTGGCGCAGCAGGATGGTTATTCGGCCAATGTTCCGCCGTATGTGATCACTCCATTTCCTCACTGCGACAGCACTAAATATTTGACTCCCGGACAATTCGGCGGATGTCTCGGAAGTCGCTTCGATCCGTTCGTGTTGAATTCCGATCCCAATGCGAAAGACTTCAAGGTTGCTGGCCTTCAGCTGGACGCAGCGGTTAGTCAGGAGAGACTGACGAACCGAACTTCGCTGCTGCAGACGCTTGATGCTCAGGGCGTGCTGACGGACTCTGAAATCACTGCCGACATCGACGTACAGCGCACGAAAGCTCTGGGGCTGATCAGTTCCAACGCAGCCAGCGAAGTGTTTGATCTGACACGTGAATCGGATCAGGTTCGGGAACGCTACGGTCGGCATAGTTGGGGCCAGTCTCATTTGCTGGCGCGTCGATTGGTGGAAGCGGGAAGCCGATTCGTGACGACGGTCAACGGACCGAGCATCACATGGGATACTCATAAAGATAATTTCAACCAGATGAAGACGCGTCTCGTACCGCCCATGGAAAAGGCGTACGTGGCGTTGCTTGATGACTTGTCTGAACGGGGCCTGCTCGACGAAACTCTGGTGATCTGGATGGGAGATTTTGGGCGCACTCCTATTATCAACAAAGAGGCTGGACGAGATCATTGGCCTCAATGCTATTCCATGGTTCTGGCTGGCGGAGGAATCCGCGGCGGCCAGGTGATTGGAGAATCCGACAAGACCGGTTCGTATCCTCGACTGCGTCCTGTTACGCCCGCCGACATTCATGCCACCGTCTTCGAAGCGCTCGGTTACGACGCGCAGCATATCAACTACCACTTGAATGATGGTCGACCGATGCCAGTCTGCGATGGCACGGCAGTGCGAGAGTTGTTCGACGGCTGACATGGGTCATGGGTTATTTTGCTCATGGCGAATGGCTCATGCGACCAACGCGTGCAAAGGTTCGAAATCGCGACTTACGAATGAGTATTGGCTTCTGGTCGCCAAAAGCACGTGCTTTTCTGAGTGGAAATTCGTTATCAATCGATCTCACGATCACGCACAGACAAGCTCGAAGTGTGAGCGAGTGGGCCATTGAGTGCTCAAAACGTTCACCTTGGTTTTACGAACAAAACGACGGGCTCTGGGCGGTTAGGCCAAACGGGGCAATAGTTGCAACCCTGCCAAGTCGAATTTTTGCCTTCCCCTGGGATGACGGTTGAGCCCCGATTTTGTGGAGTTCGGTCGCAGTGAGTGGTTGAATTCCAGCAAATAGCTAACATTCTTTGTCGGAGCGTTGGTTTGTGTGGCCTATCTTGGAAGGAATGAATCCAGATGGCAGCACCTTTTTCTGTTTGTCAAAACCGACGCTCGGTGGGTCAGAGATCTGCCTGATTCACATTCTATGACTATTTCGGAATCGCCTAAATGTGCAAGTTGAATCTCGCGAAATCTTTGTCGGTACTCTTCATTGGTACTGGGTTGCTGGCGGGCTGCAACGAAGGGGGAACTCCTTCCACGCCGAAGTCGCAGACCGCTGAATCGGCCGCAGAGAAAGCTGAAGACGACGGCACAGAAATGGTGCTTGATGAACCACAAGAAATGGCGGACGAATCGGGCGACCTGGTAATCGGCAGTGCGGCACCATCAATCGCGATTGCGAAGTGGATCAGTGGTGAGCCTGTGACATCCTTCGCTAAAGACAGTGTTTATGTTGTTGAGTTCTGGGCCACATGGTGCGGACCTTGTCTCGCCAGTATGCCGCACATTGCATCTCTTCAGACTGAGTACGGCGACAAAGTCACGTTCATCGGAGTCAGCGATGAAGATGCGGAAACCGTCTCTGGATTTATGGAGCAAACCTCTGGCAGCGGCAAGACATGGTCTGAAGTTCTGACCTATCGAATCGCCGTCGATGATGATCGAAAGACCACAGCTGCCTACCGAGAAGCTGCGGGACGTGATGGTATTCCCTGTGCGTTTATTGTTGGAAAATCCGGCAGCATCGAATGGATCGGTCACCCAATTGAGATTGACGTTCCCTTGAAGCAGATCGTCGACGGAACATGGGACTCAAAGAAAGCCAAGCAACTTGCCCGTGAAGAATCTCAAGTGCGTCAGGCATTGAATGAGACCGGGCCGAAGATCGACCAGGCCATAAATTCAGAAGACTACGCCAGCGCGGTTTCTCTTGTTGATGGATTGCTGAAACGTTTCCCGACCAACGCCGAGCTACAGTTGATTCGCTTCCGCTGTTTGCTGGTTGGCGGTATGTGGGATGATGTTAACAAATCGGCAAAAATTCTGATTGAAGCCTCAAATAACGACGCTCGTGAATTGGATCAGCTGGCCTGGATGCTTGCGACCGGCTCAGAAGAACCAGGCGCTGATCTTGAGCTTGCCCTTTCGGCGATCAAGCGTGCGGTTGAATTGACGCACGAAGAAGAGATTTCGCCGATTGAAACAATGGCTCGTGTCTATTTCCGGATGGGCAACGTAGACGAAGCGATCGCCCTTCAGAAAAAGACGCTGCAGTTAGCTTCCAACCCTCGTCAGATTCAACAACTCTCGGCCGGACTTGCAAAGTACGAAGAAGCCAAGGGCACATCCGGCACGTCAGTGGAGCCAGTCGCCGCTCCTTGAGAAGTAGATTTGTCGGGGACAGTGTGCCTTGATCAGTGTGCCTTGATGAGTGTTGCTGGCCCGATGTGAGCTGCCGTACGAGGATGCCGCAGGATTAATCGACTGGCTGGTGCTGCTGCGTCCTGTTCAGGTGTTTTGATTTTTGCGTCGGTCGTGCATGACAGCACTCCGTTGCCCGTTGCTAAATCCTGCTTCAAGTTCAATGGCTTTATACGAATCGCGGTCACGATTGAGTTGTTTAACCGTCAGCCGGAGGCGTACGTGAATGCCGACACCAACGTACGCCTGCGGCTAACGGCTAAACGCAATACCGTTCAACGAACGGCCTGTAAAGTAGCGGAATCGGCGCAAGCCGTCCGGTGAGCCTGCATTTTGCAGACACTCACCGGGCAGCTCGCGCTGCTCCGCTACTGTTTGAACGGTATTGCGGTTAAACGAAAAACATCTCCATCGCGACCGTTTAAAATATCGCAAGAATATCTCGTTCTTGTCAGCAACATGCGTCGCCCGGACTGGGGTGCCGATACAACTTGAGTTACTTCAACAGAGACGACAGCGGAGTTCCCTGATCGGCAATTCGAAACGGGCGACCCGACCCTGAAAGAAATTCCTTTTCCAGAGGCAGTCCGCAGGCAGAGGCGATCGTGGCATTCAGATCCTGAGGGAAGCAGTGTCCTTCTTCGACATCCCGTCCGGTGGAGTCTGTTCGACCAATAATCTGACCGCCTTTGATTCCCGCTCCGGCCAGCATGCAGGAGAACGCACCTGGGTGATGATCGCGTCCCGCATTCTGATTGATTTTTGGCGTTCTTCCAAATTCAGTCCCGAGAACCACGAGCGTCTTTTCCAGCAGCCCCTTTGCCTGAAGATCATCCAGCAGTGCTGAAACGGCCTGATCAAGCTGAGCCGTTTTTTCAATGAGATTTGTGGCACTGTAAATATCGTTGTGATTATCCCAACTGCCGTACTCGACTTCGACAAAACGGACTTTCTTTTCGACAAGGCGTCGAGCCAGAAGGCATCCCTGTCCAATTCGATTGTTGCCATATGCGGTCTGGATTTTCTCATCCTCCTTGCTGATATCGAACGCAACAAGATCCGGACTCTTCAGCAAACGCACGGCCTCTCGATAGTAGTCAACATAGGCATCGACTTCAGTGGATTCGTATTTGCCTTTAAATGCGGAGTCGAACTTTGAAATCAACCGTTGTCTTGTCTTGAAGTCGTCTTCCTTAAGATACTTCGGTGATTGCGTATTCTGCAGTCCAACCTTTGGGTCCGCGACCGGCGCAGGAGCAGTCTCGGCAGAAAGGTAACCCTGGCCAGGATGCCGGTTGGCAGCACCAACCACAACGCACCCCGGCAGCTCCTTGTTCGCCTTTCCCGCGACGTGTGTCAACCACGAGCCTAAAAAAGGATGGCGGATACTCCCGATCATTTTGAAACTGGTCCGCATCAGATAAACGCCCTGTTCGTGAGCACCGGTTTCGGTTGTCATCGAGCGAATTACTGCGAGACGGTTCATCTGCTTTGCCAGCAGTGGAAGGTGATTCCCAAGACTCAACCCTGGCACAGCCGTCGAGATTGCAGTGGTTTCCCCTCCAGCCTCGGTCCCGGGCTTTGGGTCAAACGTATCGATGTGACTCATCGCACCGCTCATGAACAGGTAAATCACATGCTCCGCCTTGCCAGCAGCGGCGGCCGGAGAAGCTCCCTCTGCGACAGAAGTCATCAGCTCATTGGCAAAGGGCACAACGCTGACCCCCAATGCAGTTCTGGCAATGGTGCTCAGGACGTCGCGACGAGTTTGTTCATTGGCTTTTCGAAGGAAAGATCGCATTGTTTTCTCGCTGATGTCAAATTCACTCAAGCATTGCAGGAGGAGCACGAAACCGACAACGCCTCCGACTTCACCGCGTCGACTAAACTTCCAGGATGCATAAGTTTCGAAATGTACGACCCGCGGGCAGCACGATTTGGTTGCTCGACAACTATTGAATAAACAGGAACTCTTTGGTGTTAATCAATGCCCAGATCACATTTCCGTATCCGGCATTTCCGCTGGCCTTGATTTCTGCACGAGCAGTGTCTTCATCACTGCTTGTGGCGCGACGAGAGAGAATGCTCAGAAAGATGATGTCGATCCGATCGTCCACTGACTTGGCCGCGACGACGTCATCATAAATGACAGATCCGCTTTCGAGCATCATGTGAGTGATCTCGCCGTTAAACATCGTCAATATCTGACTGACACTGCCATCGGTATTTGATGCCTCAATCAACTCTCGATCACCCTGGCCGAACTGACGCAGAAAGTGATCCGAAGGCAGAGGCAATGGCAATTCTGATGCTCGAGCCAGGACCGTTCGCCCCTTGTAGGAGTTTCTCTGCTGCGTAATTTTTCGCTGAGCCTGCGGGCCGTATTTCAGATCATAGGCTTCGGCCGCGTTCTTTACCTGTTCACCGGTTGCTGTTTTAAAGTCCAGATTGATCGTTTCAGCCAGTCCCTGAGTCGAAGGACGTGTGAATGACTCAAACTCATAGACCGCCATGGTCAAAAGCGAATCCCAGATTTGCTCGGCTGTCATTCGCCGCAGCGTTGGGCCAGGAAAGTAGTAAAGATCTTCACTGGTCGCTTCACGCACCTGAGATTGACGATTCCAAACCGACGTATTGCAGATGATTCGCTGCATTTCTCGCACATCAAATTTGAGGCGAACCAGCTCCGAGGCCAGATAGTCCAGCAGCTCGGGATTTGAGCAAACGCTTTCATCGCGAATGTCATTCACGGGATCGATTAAGCCAACGCCGAATGCTTTTTTCCACATTCGATTCACGATATTTTTCGCAAACCGTGGATTATCTGAAGATGTTAGCCACCTGGCAAAAACCGCCTTCGGAGATTCGCCTTTTGCGACGGTGACCGAGTCACCAAAGATCGGCTTTGCGGCTACCGTATCGTTCGCCTTGCCGTTGTCATACTGATAGTCATGCGGCAATTTCAGACGACGTCCCGGGCTCTCACGAACATCGTACATGTTTGCATTCATTATTCTTCCGAAGACACCGTTGGTATTGAAGTTGGGATCCTTGGCCCTCATTTCCGCCCGAATGCGTTCAACGGGATTTCCGTCAGGAAAGAAATTTTTGTCCCCTGCACCAACCCGAGTCTGAGTGCCGTAGAGAAAGGCCGACATCTGATAGAACTCTTTTTGAGTCCATCTGTCAAACGGGTGATCATGGCACTGTGCACAGCCAATTTGAGTGCCAAGGAAAACCTGAACCGTATGATCCATATGGTCCAGTTCCATCCCCGAATCACGCGTTGAGTAACCGACTGCCGGGCTGTTCCAGATGCGCCCTTCCGCTGTGATCATCTGTGTGACCCATTGATCGTACGGCATATTTTCTGCAAGGCACTTCTTGATCCATTCGTGGTACGGCTGGGCAATCTGATTATTGTTAATCGGATGATCCTGCAGTCTCAGAATGTCGGCCCAGTAGTTGAACATGTGGCTGACATGGCCATGAGAATTCAGTAACTGGTCCACAAGCTTTGAACGCTTCTCATTGTCTTTGGAAGTCGTGAACTGAAGTGCCTCTTCAAATGTTGGAATGCGACCTGCCAGGTGCAGATATGTACGACGACAAAAGACAGCATCACTTGCTTTTGCGTTAGGGGTGACGGAATGCTTCTTGTAATTCGCCTCAATGAGCTCATCGATTTTGGCGGCAGACTTCAGAACATCAGCTCTGCGAGCCGGATCAACAGGCTTAATCGGCGGCCCATCTATTTTGCCCGAGCCACGAGGAATCTTACTGACCGGCTTTTGTCCCGAAGCCTTGCCCGCCTGCCATGCTTCAGCTGTCCCAACGACAAGTATTTGAGACAGAAATACCGATATTGAAAGCAGAAACGTGATTCGGTTTATCATCGTGAGTCAACCTCGACGAGTAGCTAATTGGCGTGGACCGTTTGAACTGACGACTGTTGCAATTGACTGGATCTCATGATTCTCCACAACTCCGTGAGTCCATCGCCCTTCGGGCAGCCACTCGACGGCGAGCCTCGAACAGCCTCGGAAACCCTTTGACAAAAAAAATGCAACCAATATCTGAGCGTGTCAATGCAGGGCAAGGTTTACCAGAGGTTACAGTCAACGACGTTTTTCTTGTAGAACGTTCCCTATTCTTTTAACGTGAAACGGCCGAATTGTCAGTCTCTATTCCTCGTTTAGTGCAAAAAGAAAAACCCGAAGCAGTGCGAAAACTCCTCGCGATTGATCGAATCGTTCAAGGCCGTTTATGAAATGGATTTCGACTCGCCGGAAAGAATAAAAAATGGCAGTGTGTCGAAATAGAACGCTGGCTAATTTCATTCCATGCAGGCACGAACGTGACAATGGGTGACGAGCGGCTAGCGCGAGCTTGCAGTCGCATGCAATTGGTCACAATTTATCAAAAGGCGTCCACGCTCCAGACTGCACGATTCATGGTACAAAAATCGCAGTTGGAACCGTAAGTCGACGCCCAATGGCATTCACTTTGGCTTTCAATTTGATGCGGGTCGCCGTAAGCCGTCCGTGAACTACCGGCAATGATCCGGAAGTCTTCAACGGCAAACCGCAAACGAACACGGCACCAGTCATCATTCGCGGGGCGATACTCCGAGTCCACGGCATGCCGATGGCAGCAATCGCAGACGCCCGGTCCTGATGCTGCCGGAGTGTCGCAACTCCGACACAGATGATGGCGGCAAGAAGTGGAAGCAAGTAGTAGATAATCCGAAATGCCAGCGCGACGCAACCAATGAACGCTATGTTTGCGGATGCATCGTCACCAGAACCAGTTCCTGGATGCCAAGTCCACCGGGCACATGGCTGAGAAGTGCGACGATTGCCAGCACAAAGATGCCTACAAAAGACGGACCACCGATTTCGGCAATTACAGGCAGCAGCACGTACAAATCATCATCGTTCACGGCTCCGCCTTTTTTGCACCACGCCGATGTACGGGGACTCGTATCCTGGTCGACTACGTCGGCCCGACAACGATCATTCAAAGACAGGGAGCACGTAGACCGCGCGGAAATCAAAGCGACTATCACTGCCGACAATTATGAGCTGCCACCGGGCCGATTTCTGTTCGGATGTGTCGAGCACCTGGCTCGAACGTGGCAGCTCGCCTCGAGTCGGCAAAATAAATTCGACGGTTCGACCTGTGTTGGCAGACACGCAAGTTGCCTCAAAGAGCGTTTCCGGATTGTCGTCGGTAATGACAACCTCAGTGACCTTCAGTATCGCTTTCAGATCTCGGGATCGCGGAAAGGCTTTTGGGAATTCAATGCAAACCCTGAGCTCCTGCCCCGATCGAAAGGGCCATGGCTGCATCGTGATCTCGGGCTTTCCATATTTCAGCCGATGATGAATCAATTTCATGGCAGTTGCCATCGCGAAAATTCCGAAGGCAGGAAATATCAGAATCAAGTAGTCCAGGTGACTGTCGTGGTGCGTCTGTTGAAGAATTGCGACAACTGGAAGAAATGACACCGTGTTCCAGAAGACGGCGAGGAGAGTCCAGACAATCCATTCCATGGAAGGCTTGATGCGGCCATCCTTGATCGAGTTATCCCATCGCCACGGTTCGGCAGGGTTTCGGATGGCAGTTTCGACTTGTCGCCGATGGCTCTGTTGCACATTCGCCAGGAGCAGAATGCCCCCGCAGCCGACGCCGCCGAACAGGAATCCAAATATCGATTTCACAATCACCAGCTCGACTCTCAGGTTACGGTAGAGCACCGACACTGATGGAGCCGCGGGATCCACGAAGCACCTGAAGCTTAGATCGCTGCCAGCATAAGACTTCAGACTGCGATAGGCATTGCCCCAGAATTCACCTTCATCGTCCGTTTCGTCACGAAGCCAAACTTTCTGACCAGCGTACTGCTGACCGCGGTATTCGTATCGATAGCTTGCCCTGAGATATGAATCTCCTGAAGAATCGACCTTGAAATCCGCAGAGTCGATCAGGCACGGACACTCGTCCCAGGTTCTTGCCCGATTCCATGCGGAGACTTGTAGTGCCATGGAAGTTATGGCCCAGCCGCCAAACCCCGCGAAGAATAGAAACGCGAGATAGCCGATGGCGATTCCCTTGATGGAAGTTGGAGTCTTACCGGGAGCCAAGCGTGAGTTCCTGTCGTTCGAGTCTCTTGCACGAAGGTCACAGCTCTTTTGGGGCGATGCAGAATGCCAACCTGTTGAGCAGTGCTTTCAGCTCTGAAACGATGTAGCCTCGTCCGCAGATCAAAATGTTTTTGCAGGGGCAACAGGCAACGCTGCAAGGTGTTTTTAAAGCTGAAAACAGTCCGTTTTTTGGTGGCGGAAATCGTGAGACTTCCCACAGTGAGTGTCGAAATCAGAATTCTCACGAATTCTGCTACAAATAATCTTCTTCAGCGTCGCTCAACAGAAATCGCGAGCAGAAAGTGCCTGCGTCGCTGGCCGGACGGTCAGAATGATCTCGTAGAGCTGGAACTGGCAATAAACAACTACGGCTTCTGGTGTTCCTTGAAGAACTTCACAATCAGGGGCGGCGCGTCTGATGGGAATTTGTGACCACCTGATGTCACGTACGTAACGACTGGCGTTCCAATCTTGGACGGAAACAACGTGCATTTCCCTTCCCACGGTTTCCCGTCGCCGCATTCATTCGTCTTCTTGACGGATTCGATCATCATCGTCTGCCAGGAATACTTAACCAGCGGATCGTTGTCTCCTGCGATGTGCAGCATGGGCTTCGGTTTCAGCGTACCTCGAATTCGCAATGCCGCAGAACCCGACGGCGCCATCGCTGCGAAAACATCAGACCTTTCTGCCCAAAGCAAATATGTAAAGCCGCCGCCGTTGGAATGCCCTGTAGCATAGATTCGCTTTTCATCAACGTTGTATTCACTCTTCAGTGATTTCAGAACCTCGTCAAAGAAATGCAGGTCTCGGTCTTTTAGGTCACCCTTTTCTTTTTGCCAGCCCGGTTTTTTTCCTTCCGGGTCTGTCAACTGTCCTGGAGTATTCAGTCCCTGCATGTAGACAACGATCGCTTCATTCCAATGTTGTTGAATCTGAAACGAACGGGCTGCATTTTTCATCGAGCCGCCGTGTCCGTGAAATCCAAAGACAAGCGGCGTCGGCTTTTGAGAAGCGTCTTTCGGGACTGCAATCAATGCCTGCCTCTTGACGCCGTCGACTGTCCATTCTCTGGAAGTCAGTTCTTCCGCTTGCAACGAAAAATGACCAATCGGAATCGTCGTGCAGAAACAGACGAAGATGGATGCCAGAAAAGATCGTTGAAGCGTCATGATTTCAATGCCTGTGATGAACTTTGCAAGTGGTCAACTTTGCAAGTGATGTTGATTGAACTACGGTCTTTGGCGACGACCACCAAACTCCTGACGCAGTTGATCGAACTCTTCCCGGCTCAGTCTGTCGTCCTGATCCGCATCAAAACGCTGGAACAAGCCATCAAGCCGTTCGGGATTGCCCTTCAATGCCGGGACACGATCGGTCACTCGCCTTGCTTCTTCGCGACTAAGCTTGTCATCTCCATCTGAATCGAGCAGCGTAAACATCGTGCCACCGCCTGCGGAGCGAAGTGATGGCAACTGTTCACCGACAGGAGCATACGTTTCGACGTAGCCAATCAGCATTTCATCAAACGTCTGAGGCCCCCAGTGCACAGTCTTGGTCGGATCAGGATTCGCAGGATTCCCTTCACTATTGTCGAAGACTGCAGTGACCTTGACGCGACTTCCGGCAGGCAGCACTTTGGGATCACGATAGTCGTACCGCAACTGCCAGTTGAAATCATAGTTCGGAATATTGAGCAACGACTCCGTTGTCCCGTCTGCCTTCAGGAGTTCATACTGGAATGCTTTGCCGCGAACATGCATATGAGCCATGTATCCGAGTACACGAACATCAACGGGCACAGGCCGCGTTATTGATTCGACATGCTCTGCGGCATGCGGCGGAATATTCAGATCAGGATCGGCGAGCGGAATCGTCGAAATGACGTACTCCGGTTCACCGTCTGCAAAAAACAGTCCCAGTTTGACCTGATCCTGAGTGGCTTCACCGCTCGGGGTGTAGTGAATCTGGAAGCTGATGGTTGCACCTGCCGGCAATTTTCGAGCAAATCCTTTCGGATAAATCTGCCCTGCATTGCCTGGGACATACGCGGCCCAGTAGCCGCCAATGCCTTCTTCTCGGTCACGAATGTTTTTTGTGCCTTTCTCGTGAACATTCACAAGCACATGGTGAACCACACTTCGATCGGTCGGCAGGATCTCGTAACCCTGAATCCACTTGTCTTCCGTCAGAGTCGTCTCGGCCGTTTCGAATTGATACGGCATGGTTCCTGTCGCCTTGATCCTGATCGGCCTTGGGATCTGCACAACATAGTCGGGCGTACCAAGCGACCAGTCGATCGGGAACGTTCGCGGAAGCGGCGATTCCTGAGGATTGCCTTTGACTCGGTCACTCTTTAACCATGCGACGAGGTCACTCAGATCACTTTCAGAGAGTGACCGATCATTCGCCCAAACACTGCCGTGCTGACCTTCAGGCGTGGCGGCGAACCATGGAGGCATCGTTTTCTGTTCCACAACCTGACGGAGCATGGGGGCATGGCCAACGACGTCCGCGTAGGTTTCCAGCGAGAAAGGACCAACGCCCCCACTTCGATGACATTCAATGCAGTTCTGCTGAACAATTCTCGAAATGCGATTGTGATACGTGACATCAACCTTTGCGACTTCGCGATCATGCTCGAGAACGCATCCTGGCGCGGCGGTGGCAGCGATCTCGGGTTGCGTACCTGCCAGCAGAGAATCCAGAGCGAGTGCCAGAAATCGTCGCCGCGGAGAATCGAGCGCGTAGCCGATTCCGTATTGATCGTCGATAGCCCCGTGGTACACAACAGTCCGGGCTCGATCGAGAACAACAACATCCGTCGTTGTCTTCGCGCCGACATGCTGCGACAGAACTTCTTCACTGTCGTGCACATAGACGGCATCACCGAGAATCTTTGCCGCTGCGATCATGTCGTCAGATTTGTCCGTCGGCACGCAGTTCACCGCCACAAACCGAACGCCACTTGAAGAATATTGTTTGACCAGTTCCGCAAGTGTCGGAAGGTACTTGCGACTTAGCGGGCAACTGGTACTTGTCATTGCCACAACGACAAACTGTTCTTTGTCGGACACCTTCAATGAGTTCTGCTTTCCGAAAATATCAGCAAAGACGATATCCGGAACAAAACGACCGACGCCGTGTTCTGATGGTCGGAGAACGGTTGCCCCCTGCCGAATACTCGCAGTGCTGCGTTCAACGGAAGCCTTGCTCGTTGAGATCGGATCCGGTACCGGAGCGGGTGCCGCTTTCCCTTCCACTTCCTCGCGAGTTAACACTCCGGATGCAAATGCCTTCCTGGCCTCTTCCAGCGTCACACTTCCGTCGGCATCGGCATCCAGTTTTTCAAAGATCACCTGGTCTCGTAGCTCATCTGAGTCCAAGGCGTTGTTGCCATCTTTATCAAGCTCTTTGAACTTCTGGGATAATGCCTTGCCGTCCTGGCCGGAAGCAAAACGGAATCCCACAAAAGCAATGCCAACCATCACCAGCGAGGTGATCCATGTCGACGAACGACGCAGACTCATTCGGAACATCCTTTTGTATTAAAAATGACCAGGTCCAGACTCGATCGTGCAATCCTTTTCCCGGCTGGAAACTCGCCACAAGTTTCAGATTTTCAACATGAGCGAAAGGCAAGGTGACAATCGCATAACCCAAGTCGAACTCAAAACTGTACGGACGATCAAGACAGCACTTTGAAAGAGGAATGCCGTCAGTGGTAGTTCGATGCCGGTGTCAGGAATAACGCACGCAGACGCAAATGATTTCGACGTTTTCCAAAATTTTAATCTTTCAGCTCAAAATCGAGCAGGGCGAGCCGCGACAGCAGGCCCTCATCGCAACATTTTCGCGGAATGGCAGGTATTTGGTTCGTGCAATACCGATTGGATCAGTCGGTCGATTCTGAAGCTGCAAAGGAAAACTTTCCCGCACTTGCGTTCGACACCAAACTTCTGACTTGTAGTCCGAGATTGAAACGAAAAGGGCCG
This sequence comes from Planctomycetaceae bacterium, assembly GCA_041753135.1. Taxonomy (GTDB): domain Bacteria; phylum Planctomycetota; class Planctomycetia; order Planctomycetales; family Planctomycetaceae; genus SXXK01. Next base: position 5,123 of record JBGSVD010000278.1, on the reverse strand, counting down.
ACGAATAATCGTCGGCCCTTCTGAATTCAATTCTGTTTCGATTGCCAGCAAGCAGGTTAACCTGATGCCGTAATCGCCAGGCGAATTAGCGTGACATGAATACCACGACCTTGCCTACTTCAACCTTGAGCATCACATCGTCAATTGTTGGCAACGTGGTCACGATGCACTTCATCGCGGCCTTGTCGACTGACAACCACTCTGCGCTTGCTGCAGGAGCGGATTCGCCAACAGTGTTGTACATCTTGCGAATGTTTGGACGGTTTCGAAGAGTCACCACGTCACCTGGGCGAACCATGATGCCTGGCTTGTTGACGGTCTTGCCGTTCAACTGGAAATGGCGGTGAACGATACCCTGGCGTGCCTGTGGACGAGTCAGAGTAAAACCTGCTCGACGTACGACGTTGTCGAGTCGGCGTTCGCAAAGGATCAACAGGGTCGATCCAGTGTTACCTGCTGTTCGTTTTGCGATGTCGAAATAACGGAACAACTGGCGATCGCGAAGACCGTAGTAATACTTGATCTTCTGCTTTTCAGTCAGAGCGGCACCATAGATGGTGTCTTTCTTACGTCGCTTGTGCATCCCTGGAGGATACTCTTTGCGTTCCGAAGCTTTGATAGCTCCGGAGTTCTCGTAAACATTCATCCCCAGACGGCGATTAATTCGTCCCTTCGGACCTGTGTAACGACCCATTTCCCTGGAAAACTCCCATACTTTGCAACTGGACTCTGCACCATCCCAACGAAACGCTCGAGGGACCGTCACCACTTTCCGGGAAGCATTGCCCCGGATTCGACAGGCAAAAACCGCAATCAAGTACGGCTGCGTGCAGAGAAAACCCCGCGAAACGCTCAAGAGCGAAGCGGGAAACGGGAAAAGGTATCGACAACACGGCCAATGAGCAACATCGAGAAACAAACTCAGGCGTCAAAATCGCCGGATTTGCACGCGTGGAGCGAAAAACTGCGTGAGAAGAGTCGAAATTCTTGGCCTATTGACCGCGAAACTCCAGGCAAAGCCCAACTCCGGGATGCGTCACGTTGTGCTCAAACGGTCGATTTGAGGCCGATGTTCAACCGTTATACCTTGTGCAGTCAGAAATGAACTATGGGAGAGAGTGTCTGGCAAAAAGCGGGCGGGACGCCCGCGCTCCGGGAGCGCGGACGTCTCGTCCGCTGGTCGGTGCCTCATTCCTTGCCGCGTGAAGAATAATCGCAAGGCGAACCATAAAGCGATCGAACTGTCCTGGTCCACTCTGTCTTTAGGCGGGCAGCAGGCGAGGAATTACCATTGTGGAACGACTGTCCCAATCGTTCATTAGCGGTTGAGACAACTGCGCTACTATGGACTGCCTGGACCGGTAATCCATTTTCTGCCGCTCGGATTACCGCGAATGCCTATTCGACACAGTTAGGACGTTGGCTGCGGTGGCCAGATTCGAATTCCGGCGACGCTCGAAACCAACAGCCTTTTCTGGTGATGTTTCGTAGTCGATCCGGAGATTTTCGACTGCATCGAGCCGATTTTGCGACGGTCGACTGCCCGAATCAACGGCCCATTGGAATCCAAAGAATGGCGATCCGGAGTTGCTGTCCATCTGCATGAAAGACCGGTCATACTGGCATCCTGATAGAACAGGAATCAGAATGGCGGACAGCAGAGTCTGAAAAACACGGCGTTGTATCGTTTGGAATCGCATCAACATGGCTGCAGCTTAGCGGATTCAGGATGACCGACGGACATTCGGATGACCTGCCACCTGTATTCGACAATCTTTTCAACCAGTGTGATCAGGCAGCGACACGTTTTAACGCCGCTCAAAGACCTCAAACAGTCAGAACTCAGTCAACGTGGCCGGTCCGAGGCCAGTCTCTTTCGGCGAACAGTGCGCATCTGAACTATATTGCATGTGCGCCATGCCGATCGGCAGTGTTTGCCGAACTTGAGCTGCAAACACTGCATGGCAGAGCCGACAGATCGGATGTCATCAAAGCTCTTCGCGTACTCGACGCATGATGGTTTGCAGGTCATTCAGGAACTGGACATCTTCAGCGAGTGAAGGAAATTGGGTGCCTTTAATCTGCAGGCTGAACCACTGACGTTCATTCTTTGGCTGAACCTTTTCGATCGTGACGCAAATCGCCATCACGACATTTCGCTCTTCAGCAGCACGCACAAAAAGTAGCTTATTGACGTGACGACGGAATGCTTCAATTCGCTTTGTTTCGGCGTCACCCTCGGGCTGCAGATTGGTCGTTTCACTGGCGTCTGAAGACGGAGTTGCGTTGCTGGAGATTTCATCGCTGTTTGCTTTTTGTCCAAAAACAAACTCGGGCGCGGCTGTGAGCACTTCAAGACTGCGGCTCCATTCTGCTCCAATCGCCTTTTTCAGCGGAACGCCAAGTTTTTGGTAGTACTGGAACTTCATGACCTGATTCAGCAGTGGCTGCATATCTTCAACGTCGTACGCGCTGACTGACTGTGATCGAATTGTTCCTGTGATATGTTTGTGGTCTCTAACCCATTTCGGATGGCGAGCGATGTACCGCTGCAGCGTCGCGGCTTCTGATTGTTCCAAAGCCGTTCCATACGAATTTCGTTCTCCGGTCTTAATCAGTTGCTTGCGAAGGAACGCGTCACGAAAGGAATCTCCCGTGCCAATCTGGCTCAAAGTTCTCACGTAAATGATTCGATCACCCGTCTGCAATTCGATGGTTCGATTCTTCGCTGGGATGGACCAGGTCGCGAAGCTTTCTTCAATCTGAATAATCCCGAGCGGTAAGAAGTGGTTATCTTTCGATCGAAAGACGGCGACTTCGGTGCCTTCTGTCAATCCATGAGCATCACCCATGTCGATCGTGGGCTGCCCGTCGCTCCTGTGCGCGACGGCCCCAATGAACCAGACGATTCCCGCTCCGTCCTGATTGTCGACACTCTGGCCGCGAGCGTTTTCATGGACGTTCGGTGGCAAAAAGGTCAGTGAGATACCAGCCACTGCGAAAAGTAGTCTGCGACTGAGGAAATAGGTCATTGGTAGTCTCGTCAGCACGGCGTCATTGGCGAAGTCAAAGATTTGGCAGCCCAGCATACCCAAACGCGGGGGCTAATCGCAAAGAGAATCCTCGACAGTGTCAGCACCCCGTAGCCTGCTAAAGATCCCTTGACCAACCAATCGGCAAAAAAGAAACAGTTTCTAAGGCTAATACCGACGTCAGAATGCACAGACTGACCTGTTGTTCGCGTTTTTTCTCATCCCTCGACACTCTTTGGCCGCTCGATTTGAAATCCGAGTTCAGAATTCTACGATGCCTCGGTAGCTTGAACGAAAAGTCTTGCCTGCTCGACGAGCCTTCATAGGCCCGGGCGATTTCTTTACACACCGTCGAATGTGAGGACTTGCAGTGGCATCTGTTGAAGAGAAGCACCAGCATCAAAAGGAATTGTTGGACCAGCATACTCGGGAAATGGTTCAGTGGCATTTCGGTGATGATACCGGTTGTGACTTTTGGCTGGAAAAGAAGAAGTCATTCGACTTTGATCCTCTGAAGGACGTCAACTGTTTCGATGACCTGAAGAAATTTCCGCTGTTCGAAGACGAATGGCTTCGCGGGGGACCAATGAGGCGATGGGTTCCCAAACCACTGCAGGACAAACCGATCTATGTCTTCGAAACTGGTGGCACCACCGGCATTCCTAAAAGCCGAGTGGTCGTGGAAGACCATTGGATCGACTACGAAATGTTCAGTGCGACACTGCCCGATGAATCTTTCCCAAGGGGAGCAAACTGGCTGATGCTGGGTCCATCGGGGCCCCGTCGACTGCGTCTTGCGATCGAGCATCTTGCGCAGTTCCGAGGTGGTATTTCCTTCTGCGTGGACCTGGATCCTCGCTGGGTCGTGAAGTTGCTGAAGAAGGGCAAGGTTGAAGAAGCCAAAGAATACAGCGCTCACTGTATTGATCAGGCAATGACAATTCTGTCAGCCAACAATGAGATCCAGTGTATGTTCACGACTCCCAAACTGCTGGAGGCTCTGGCATTGCGTCTGATGGATCAGGGCAGCAGCATCGAAGAAGCTGGCATCAAAGGCCTTTTTTGCGGTGGAACTGAATTCACACAGCAATGGTACCGATTTGCGCGTGAAGAACTGCTCGGCCCAAATGTGTACATCACGCCAACCTATGGCAACACATTGATGGGACTCGCTTGTGGCAAGCCACATGATCCGGCTGACAACTACAAGATCACCTATTTCGCGCCACAGCCTCGTGCTGTCATCGAAGTTGTTGACTTCGATGATCACAACAAGGTCGTTGAATACGGCGCGACTGGTCGAGTAAAACTGTACACAATGACGAAAGAGCTGTTCGTCCCTGGATTCCTCGAACGCGACGAAGGTGAACGCGAACTTCCGCATGACAAGTACCCATGGGATGGAGTCAGCAGCGTTCGGCCGTATCACGTGTTTGCAAAGACAACAACGGTCGGAGTGTACTAACCCAAATCGTTGATCAGGTCGAGAAATCCGTTGGCGAATCGATGCACCGGCGAGCGACTCCAGTCAGCTTGCCGGTGCTTTTTTGTGCTTGCTTTTGGCGACGTCATTCTCGCGCACCGGTCATGGAGAGGTTTTCGCAGATGCCGGCTGCAAGGAGTCCGGTTCCATGTCGATACGGTCTCTGCACTCAAAACGTGTGGTTGAACACAATGCTGCCGTTCAGGCCCGACAGGGCCGATACATTTGAGTCGGCCTGAAGTCATTGCTGCGTCGCCCCTTTCGGGCAACGCTGTGAAGCATTTTCATTCGAGGAATTGCAGTGATTTCGGCCCAAGGGGCCATTCGATTGCCTGGCAAGATTTCCGCGTTCCCGGAGCGCGGGCGTCTCGACCGCTGAGCATTCCTCAATTCAACGCCAACACAGCACGATTGTTGTTGCCGTTCGTCACAATTGCCAGGCGAAGGACTCTCGGCTTCATCCACCATCTAGCCTGCATTGCGCACCACGCCTCGTGGCTGGGCGGTTTTTTTGCGTTTTCCGAAGCGTCGATCGTCGCACCGTTCAACCACCGAAAGGTACGTGCGGCTTCGTTCCTGGCACCAAAACGGGGCGATTTTTGTCCGAT
>JBGSVD010000277.1:0-6824 GCA_041753135.1 Planctomycetaceae bacterium | reverse complement strand
CCCGCCGTCGGCCTGAAAGGCCTTCGAACACGGCAAGTCAAGGTGGAGCCTTTTCGGAACGAAAAGCAGCAGAGAGCCCGCACCGCGCGGCGAACGGACCTTGACGCCGTGACACAATGAGAAATCACGACGGCGGCTATCTCTCCACTGGTTTGGTGGCGGCTGCCGTGGCGGACCTGAGCCAGGTCCGCCTACAGTAGGTTGACCTGGCTCAGGTCAACTTTCCTCCTGCGCCACCACCGCGCTCGGTCCCGGAGTTATCTCGAAACCCGATAGGCGCTTCACCCTGTCATCTCACTGAACTCCAAAGCCTCGACCCCAAAAGCAACTGAGTCAGTGACAGTGACGCACGCCCAGAATCCAGCAGCGCAAGTCACTGAAAACTCCCCGCAACACCTGCCCAAAAGCACCGCCCCGGAGTCAACTTGCCATGGATTCAGGGTTCGTCGTCCGCAACAAAGCACCTTGCGCTTCGGCCTCAGCTGAGTTACCATCGCCCGGTGAAAGACGTCACCAGCAACAACTTTGGAGTCATGATTGCCTACCTTGTTCCGGGAGCCACTGCACTCTGGGGGCTGAGTTCCTTCTCACCGTCCTTGAGAGCGTGGTTTGCGGCAACTCCAACTGATGCACCAACAATCAGCGGCTTTCTGTACCTGACCGTGGCGTCTCTGGCTGTCGGCATGACAGTCACCGCCATCCGCTGGGCCTGCGTGGATCTTATTCATGCAGCAACTGGCCTGGCCGCTCCCGATCTGGATTTCGCGCAGCTCCCCGGCAAGGTCGATGCGTATCGCTTGCTGATCGAAATTCATTATGTTCACTACAAATTTTACAGCAACATGTGTGTCGCGACTGCCATCACCTGGATCTGCCATCGCATCAAAATCGAACCCCAGTGTCGACTCAGTTGGGTAGATCTGGCTTTTGTGTTTGTAGAGGCAATCTTCTTCCTGACCTCCCGTGACACCCTCAAAAAATACCACCAGAGGACTCAACAACTACTGGTGTCAGTCCCCTCTCCGGAAGACCACCACTGATCAGGTAATATGCCGAACAGGGTTATTTGCCGGGGAAGAATTCGCGGATCGGCACATTCAGCGCATCGGCCAGCCGAGCGATATTGACGATGGAAACGTTGCGTTCACCACGTTCCACGCTGCTGACATAGGTTCGATGCAGATCAGCCGCCGCCGCCAGTGCCTCCTGTGAGACGCCTTTTTCCAAACGGATCTCCTTCATTCGATCGCCGAATAACTTCTGAATGTCCTTCACTGGTTGTTGCCCATTTCTGCCAAAGAAATCCCGAAAATCAATTGACAGAGAGCTTGAATCAATGCAGACTATGCGTCTACAGACTATGCGTTACTGTTACGCATAGTCATCATTCGATGTTTTATCAGGAAGGACGAGCACACAATGGCCAACGGCGGAAGTCATCACCCTCACAAACCCAGCAAACCGCAGCAGGAGCCAACTCAGCCACCCAAGGCTGAGACCGAGAAATCCTGAGGCCCCGCAATCATGAACCGCATCGATGCCCACAGCCTGAAGTTTCAAGACGAAACTTCAGGCTGTTTTGCTTTCAGCAGATCTGGTGCTAAGACCAATTTGTTGGCGAAGTGACGGTCTCCCTTCCCCCAAATTCAGAAACGAAACGGACGCGGAGCAGACCACTCGTCACACAACCACGCTTGGCTTTTCTCGGGATGCTGGCCGGCTACTTGTTCCCCGGATCCACTGCAGGATTCGTGATTCTGCCAACAAACAAGAGCGCACCGTTGCGGTTGTCTCGAATCATGAACACAAACGGATGGTCAGCACGAAACATCGGCGGCATTGATACCACGGACATACCGACACCAGTCGCAGCAGCCGCTTCAGTGCCTTCCTCGTTCACATCGACGAAGGCTTTATGAACCACACCGGAGATGAACAATGTCCTGTCACCGGTCATGCCGGAGAAGTCTGCACCGTTGACCTCGAAAGCCGACTTCATGCCCATCGCCTGCAGGGTACGTTTCATGTCGAACTTTGCGGTGGTTTTGAATCTCGGGAGAGAGATTTCGAGCCGATTGTCCGGCTTCACGCTTTGCATCCACCGTTGCAGATTCTCGAAATTCAATTGAGCTTCGAGTGCCTCGAGACCATCAACTGCTTTCGGCAGCAGGACAATCATCGACAGACTGCGGTCACCATAAGGCAACTCAAGAACCTGAAGATTATCGATGGCACTGTAGCGACACTTACCCGTGCGGTGCATCATGGGGACTTTAACTTTGGCCGTGGTGGTCAGTTGGAAGTCCTGGTCTCTGGTGTTCTCTTTCTTGAACTGCTCAGCCCAGTTCCCGTGAAAATACACGGCATTCGTCAGGACAAGCCGCGTGTCTGATGAAAGAAATCCGCCAGGGATCACGTCGACAATCTTCTTTTCGGTTTGCTCTTCGACCCAGGTGTTGATCGTTTGCCGGGAGTTCTCGCTGTCGGCGAAGTTCAATTGAACGAGTTCAGCGCCGTAGTTGCTTCGAGTCACATCCAGGAACTCCGGAAGGAATTGAAAGCCACGCTGACCCCATAGACGGTTGGCAAGATTCAGGCGGATACCAGTGTCTTTGTCGGGTGTCGCCCAGAAGCCCTGGAAAGCGAGCATGCTCTCATGTAACTGCGCATCGGGCATGTCAAAATGCAGAGTGCTGGCCATCTCGGCCTGCGTTTCACCGGCGGCCCCGGCATAGGTCATCGCCAGGGCCACCGAAATACTGGTCGGAGAGAAAAACAGGTTCTCATCGCCTGAACGTAATTGCTGATACAATTCCAGAGCGAACTGGTTGCAACCCTTGACGAGTCCAAATACATCCGCAGCCGTGATATTCGACAGGTTGACGGCGTCTGCGGCGACACAGGCCTCGATACCGCTGTCAGTACGCACGACCACGTATCGACCGGCTTCCCTCAAGATACCGACTCTGGTTCCGGCAGCGAAAGTACCATCTGCTGGTTGCCCTTGTTGTCCGGGGGCTGTGTCGTAGTATTCGGTTTCGTCCGGGATCAGATAACTAAGCACCAGAGTTGGTGCCGCATCGTTTGGTCGAACTTCCTCTGTTGAGGGCTTTGGAGGTTTGCGGCCAATTTCTGCAACGCTACGGTTCACTTCGAGCGCCGGGCCGCAGCCGAGGCAGAGGCTAGTGACCAGCACGAACATCGAGCAACGAAGCATGGCGGCATCCTTTCCCATCAGAAGTAACGTTCCGCATTATTCGCACCTGCCGATGTCAGGGGAATACAGGAAACTTGCTGCGGCATGGGAACCTGCCGGAATGCATACTGCCTCGGATTACCCAAACCACCATGCTGTTATTTAGGCCGTGAAATGCCATTGAAGTGTGGCAGCGTCACCGACGTTCAGAAATCGCTGCTTCCAGTTGCCGGACAAAGTCCGGCAGAGTCACGCCAAACTCCAACAGGATGGATCTCAGTTGGACAATATCCAACCGCCGGTCGCCGCGTTCCACTTTGCTCACGAATGACTGAGTCTGCCCCAGGCGCTCCGCCAAATCGACCTGCGTGACGCCAGATTTTTTCCGGGCCGCCTTTAAAAGCCGAAGAACGGCCGCGTATTCGTCTGTATAGATCGATTTTTCAGGTTCCTTCTTGCGTTTCATGGTGCGAACGGTAAAGTCCGTTTCGGAATAAGCCATTGTGGACTATTCCGGCGGCTCAGTATCTCACTATTTTCGGAGGACAGAATCATGGCCAACGGCGGAAGTCATCACCCTCACAAACCCAGCAAACCTCAGCAGGAGCCAACTCAGCCACCCAAGGCCGAGACCAAGAAATCCTGAGGCACAGCGAATCATGAACCGCATTGATGCCACGGCCCGAAGTTTCAGGAGGAACCTTCGGGCCGTTTTCTTTCCCCATATGGAAAGAACGACCAGCCGGGCAAGGGTGACGGGTGTGCTCCGGCTGCTGAAAATGCAACACCAAGCAGAACTCTAAATCAGTCGTCGTCTTCGTATCCGTCGTCGTCACCGGTCAATTCATTTTCATCAATGGTTAACAGCGTGAGAAGTGTGTCCATCGCCGGTATTGGAAGATACTCCTCGGTTACGCAAAGCTCGTCAATTTCCTCCTTGGCAAACGTACGAAACCAGTCGGAAGTTTGCCCCTCGGCCTCAGTCTGCTCAAAACTACCGGCCTGCATGTCTTCCCATGGCTGCTCCGCGTTTACAGGAAGGAATCCGCGATTGGGATAAATGCCGGCTTCCGGCAGGGATTCCGATGCGAACATCCAGGCAACCTGACCGTCCCGAATGCCCGCCAATGCGCACGGGAAATCCGACAGGCACACGCTGCGAATGGCGGCTGAGATCATGGAAACACCAAACTGGTTGGCAATTCCCTCGATCCTGTCCAGCGAGAGTTCACGTTCATTGATGATTGGCTTCGCAAATTGCGTCGGCATCAGGAGGCTGGCGGCGAACGCGTCCGCTTCTCTCTCAATCTGGCGATGGCTGCGAAATTCGTTGATGGACCTATGCGGCACCGCACCATTTCGCAGGCTCTGATGGTGATGCTCAATAAAGAAGTGCCCAAGCTCGTGGCTGATCGAAAATCGTGTGCGCGGATGGTGTTCGCCTTCCGGCACGGCAAAGTCGTACTTGGTGTTGTAGAAGAGTAGAAACACTCCTTTGGACCGGACGAACTCCAGCTTGCCGTCATATCGGTTTCCCAGATTGCTACCGCCGGTTCGAAGAAGCCGCTTTTCCGTTTCTGCGACTTTCAGCGGATCTATGGGCGGTCTCATTCGCAGCCGGGCGATAAGCTCATCCGCCGTTCTGACTGCCTTGTCCTGGAGGTGCTGCTCCGCCATCCAGTCCATCTTGCTCTTCGGTCGATTCATCGCTCAGCATCCTCTTTCGCAGTTCATCTTCAAGGGCGTCTGTTACCGGATCGGTCTCTCCTTCTTCTCGGTACATGGCGAGCATCTCATCTTCGACGGATTCCAAATCCGAATCGGGAGTCCAGTCTTGCGATTCAGGTTTCCATGAGGGCGACTGCCCGGAAATAGCAGCATCCATCATGGATTGGATTTCGGATTTCGCTATTGGGATCGCGGGGGCATCGTCGTACTCGGCATCGGCCTCTTCGGGGGTCATGGGGCACAATCCACGAACTGCACGGTATTTCGGCGCGATGTCATTCCAGAAACGGTCAGCTTCGGAGGTCATGATGTCGCTCCTTTGCTGCGATTTTGGTTTTCATATCCGGTAACACATTTCTTTAGGTTCTCTCTCGCCTTATTCCACGAGACGTAAATCGAATTCGCTGTTGTGCCCAACCTTTCAGCCAGCCAGGCGGCGCTTGCGACATCGTCGGTGGCAAGGTCTGCCCGGATGATGGCCTGCTGATTGCCTTCTAGTTTCTCGATGCAACGTTCCAAGGCATCAATGCGCTGCTTTGCCTTTTTGTCGATCGGCTCGTCACACACTTCCGGCCGGTCGTGTTGATCAAGATCGAATGCCACACCGCGATGCTCCTTCTTATCCTTGATGATATCGAGGGCTTGAGTCTGAACGATCCGTAGGAACCAGGACTTGAGCGACCGCGACGGGTCGTAGGAGTCCCCATACTGCCACGCACGGGATACGGCATTGGTCAGTGCCGCCGTGATATCCGCATCGCAGAGCACATTGCCGTAGTGCTTCTTCAGATATCCTTTGGCCTTCGGGCCGAATAGTTCCAGTAGACGCACCAATGCCTCTGGTTCCTGGCATTGGATACGCAGGTTCAGCGTTTCATCATCTTCATCGATCGCTGTATCTGCCATCGAAACTGCAGTCCTCCACTATTCGCTACTGTTCGATCTTAACCGACGAAATTTCCCGGTGGAAGCCGGTTTTGAGTTAAGGGTGGCTGGTAGTGTGGTTAGAGGGGGTCATTCCGGCCGCCTGCAAACTCACCTTTTTTGAGGATGTGTGATGAAGATGATTCAAACCAGCCAGCTTAAGCCCAATCCTGCCGGAAAGGACCGCACGAAGACCAATATCAGCGAAACCCTACTCGCTGCGGAATGGGTGGACATAAAAAATACCGGGCGAACCAGCGTTGACCTGACCGGCGTTAGCCTGTTCCACAAAGCCTTCAAGCGGGACGGTAGTTACGAGTGGGAACTCGTCCTTCGCCTTTCGGGCAACATTGATGCGGGCAAGGTTCTGCGTATTCACTCTGGCAACGGTCCGTACAGTGTTGTTCGGACTGAGGATAAGCTCGGCAGCGATTACTACATGTTCACATGCAACAGTCGATACGTTTGGAACAACGACTTTGGAGACTCGTCACTTCTGTGGCAGCCGTCGGACAAAGTGACAATTGACGAGGCCAGCTACGACCCTTATCCACCAGATGGCGTCATCCTTCAGCGTGTGGGGAGCAAACTGGTTGTACCGGCGCGGGTCGCGTCTCGATGGTAGACATTCTGGCGAAACGTGGAGTCGAACTTAGCGACACCACGTCCGATCGTGTCATTGGTTACTCCGGCTCAATCCAGTGATTCGGATCGCACCGAACGCTCCCGGGGAGTAGTATGTCGGCAAAATGAAGGACTTGACAATGCAGCCACCCGACCATTTTGCCGACGACCTGCCGAGAACATTGGAACTGCACCGCGCCCTCGCGCCTAAGGAGATCGTGCAGCTTTTAAGTTGCATTGCGGGTGGGGTTTGAGTCAAACAAAGTGACCTTCGTGTGGCTTGTGATTTCGCACAGAATGTGCGTTCTTCAAGAACCACAAACGAACACGGAGGTCGCTGTGAGTTTAAGTC
>JBGSVD010000276.1:0-10718 GCA_041753135.1 Planctomycetaceae bacterium | reverse complement strand
CAAACCGCCGGCCCGTTGGGCCTTAGGAAACGTTGGTGCGAACAGACCCGGGCCGATGGCCCGGGCTAGGTAAATCGCTGGGCCCTTGGCCCGGAATCGCATGAAAAAACACTCAGAAAAATCCTTCACAGCGTCGGCCCGCTGGGCCTGAATCGCAGACAAAATACCTCGCGGAAATCCCGACAAAATTCGAATCCGCCCAGCAGGTTTCGCGTTGCGATTCATCTGCGTTCCGGTGAGCTACTGGCACGTCATTTGGTCGCGTCACAATTCTGTGGTCTCATCCTGAAGTCGTTGACGGATCGTCCGTGCAATATCTATGGCCCCGCTTGTGTCGCCGTGGATGCAGATTGTCTCGACGTGAAGCGGAACCTGTTCGCCCTCCAGGCTTGTGATGGCCCCCGTGCGGAGCATTTGCAGAACACGGTCTGCGATCAAGTCTGGATTGTGAATCACAGCGTCGGCGTGCAGCCGAGAAACCAAAGTTCCGTTGGCATGATACTGGCGATCAGCGAACGCTTCAGAGAACGTTGCCAGACCCTCCGCCTTGCCTGCGATGATCAACTGACTGCCTGACAACCCTGTCAGCCTCAGCTGGCCGGAAACGTCTCGTACCGATTTGGCGATCACGGTGGCTACATCGAAATCAATCGCCGCCAGATTGTACAAGGCTCCGTGCGGCTTCACGTGAAAAAGTTCGACACCTTCCTGTTGGCTGATTCGCATCGCCAGTTCGACTTGACTGGAAAACGTATCACGGAGTTCCTGCAGCGACATCGGGATAATTCGCCGGCCAAATCCTTCTCGATCCGGATATCCCGGATGAGCTCCGAAAGCGACGCAGTTTTCTCGGCACTCGATCGCGAGCTGTCGCATTCGTTCTTCACTGCCCGCATGGGCCCCGCACGCAATATTGGCAGACGTGATCCATCGCAGCAATTCCGAATCCAATTGACGTCCGGCGTCTCCGTCGATTTCTCCAATGTCGCAGTTCAGGTCAAGATGTGGCATCGTTCGAATCCGTTCGTTGTTCATTCTCATGCGGGACAGATCTGTTCGCCCACGTTGGATTGTGCTGTACTCTCAGCAGATTGTTCATGACAATCGCTTTTTGAAGATCATTTCTCTGCCGTCGATACAAAAGCTGAGCATGCTCGATCGACACTTCCTCAAAACGCACTTCCTGCCCGGGACGTAGCTGCGAGGCGTTTGGCAGATCAGCAGAAATGACGTGAGCAATTCGGGGATATCCACCAGTCGGCGCACTGTCGGCCATCAGAAGAATTGGATTGCCGTCCGGAGGCAATTGAATCGTTCCGAGAGCAGTACCCGCTGAAAGCAGGTCCAGCGGCTGTGCCAAATCCAAGGAGGGACCGGAAAGTCGATATCCCATTCGATCAGACTGCGGCGAAACTTGAAATGCATTTGTGATGAAATCATGTTGGCTGTCGTGCGTCAGACAATCGAAGTGCGAACCTCGAACAACACGCAGCGTTGCAATCTGGGAATTCGGCAACTCGACTGGACGTACAAACCAGCTGGGAAACTCTGACGTACGGTTCAATACGAGTCGCACGAGCGGCTTTACCATTGTAAAACGATTGTTCCAATCGTCCATGAGCCGTTGAGATGTCTGCTCTACTATGGGCCGGCGATCCATTTTCTGCCGCTCGCCGAAGCATTCTGAATAGTCATCTGAACATTGGGACGTCGGAAAGGCGACCGGCAACTCATCACCAGCTTTCAGAGTCCGTCCATGGAAACCACCGATCGCGGCTTTCAGATAGGTGGCCCGGCTGTTCATCACCACCGGCACGTCAAATCCTCCCGCGACTGCAACATATGTGCGACAGCCTCGGCGAGCGTTATGGAAACGCAAGCGGGTTCCAGCGGCAATCACAATGGCAGTCTGGCACGGCACTGGCAATTCGCAATTCGATCCAAGCAGCATCATCACCGGCGACATATCCGCGCCGGTAATCGAAACGACTGAATCGCGTGACCATTCCAATTCATCGCCGAGCAATGTCATTTCAATCGTTGCCAGTGTCGGCGAGTTTCCGACAAGCCGATTTGCAAGCTCGTGCGAAAGCCGATCCATCGCTCCGCAAACCGCAACGCCGAAGTGACGAAATCCTGGTCGCCCGAGATCCTGAATCGTTGAAGACAGCCCCGCTTTTAAAACTCGAACGACATTCACGGCAGGACCTGCAATTCGTGAAATCGTTCAGGCGAGATTCGAATGAAGCGAACTCGATCGCCCACATTCAGAAAACAGGGTGGCTCAAGATCTGGACGAAACATTGCCAGCGGCGTGCGTCCGACAATATGCCAGCCGCCTGGCGTCTCCAATGAATAGATTCCCGTTTGCCGACCACCGATCGCCACAGATCCTGCTGGCACACGAAGTCTCGGGGTCTTTCGTCGAGGCGTGATGAGTACCTCCGGAAGTCCGGCTAGATATGGAAAACCTGGTGAGAATCCGATCATGCGAACCGAGTACTCTGCGCTGCAATGAATCTTCACCACATCTTCCGTGGACAGTTGATGGGCCGCAGCCAATTCTGCAAGATCCGTTGCAAACGCCTCGTCATAGCAAACAGGAATCTCGATCACTCGAGTGCTCATAGAAGTTCGATCCGAACGAATCGCGTTCGCAGCCTGGATCGTTTCCAATATTTCTCGCCAGGAAATAGTCTCCGCCGAATAGTGAAACGTTAACGAAGCGAAGCCTGGCACAAGGTCCACAAACATCTCGCGTCGGTTCTCTTTCAGTGAGCTGTAAAGTGCCCATGCGTGCTCTGACGCTTGTTGTTCGTCAACACCGGGCCACTCAACGATTGCGGTGGCATCTCCTAGCGGCTGTATAAGTGGCTTCATGACGAGGTCTGAAAAATGACGGTGTCTAAGTTTTTAAGACGCGTGAACAGGGTATTGGTGATTGCAAACAGTGAAGCGTTTTGAACCATCAGCCGAAGAATCACGGTTCGGGGGGCGATAGCAGGGCCAGAATGCAGCGACCGTAAGCAATATACGAATCAGGGTCACAATTGAGTTGTTTAATTGAGTTGTTTAACCGTCAGCCGGAGGCGCACGCGAATGCGGCCACCATCGTACGTCTCCGGCTAACGGTTAAACGAAAACATCTCCGGCGTCAACGTTTAAAGTATAGTCACTCATTTTGGTTCCACGGCCGTCACGGTGGAATGGACAATTCCCGCGGCGAGACGCGTCTTCATGGGATCGCCGACGGCGATGTCGTTCGCAGATCGCAGCAGTCGACCGTCGGATGTTTGTGTCAGAGAATAACCGCGCGACAAAACCTGCAGCGGACTCAAGGCCTGCAAAGACGCGGCGGTCTTCGCAAGGTCTCGACGGCGGCGTTCGAGCATCAATCGAATCGCCTGAACAGCGCGATCGGAGTACGCATCACAATCCATCCGACGCTGGTCGATCAACGACATTGGTCGCTGGATCACGGATCTGGCTTCTATGGCGCTGAGTCTCAGACGCATGCGTTCGAGCCGGTCACGCAGCGTTTGTCTCATCCTTTGAACCGTCTGCTGCAAAGTGTCGCGAAGATCACGAGCTGACGGAACGACCAATTCGCCGGCCTCGCTGGGTGTCAACGCGCGTCGGTCAGCAACAAGGTCAGCGATGGAAACGTCGATTTCATGTCCAACAGCTGCAATCACGGGCAATCGACAAGCCGCGATCGCCCGAGCAACGATCTCTGTATTAAAGCACCAGAGGTCTTCAAGACTTCCACCGCCTCGACCGGTGATAACGACATCAACGTCCGGAATTCGGTGCACAAGTCTGAGTGCTTTTGCAATCTCTTCCGATGCGCCTTCGCCCTGAACTCGAACTGGCACCACGACAATCTGAGCTGGTGGCCAGCGGCGAGTGATAACCTGAATCATGTCTCGGACGGCAGCACTGCTGGGGCTGGTGACCAGGGCAATTCGGCGCGGAATCTTTGGGATCGGACGTTTGCGAGATTCCTCAAACAAACCTTCGGCTGAAAGCTTGTCACGCAGTTGTCGAAATGCGAGTTCAAGTTCACCGACACCCTGCGGCAACAATTTATTGATCACGAACTGGCAGGTGCCGCGCGCCACATAAACCTGCAGCGAACCTGTCGCGAGACATTTCATTCCGTCTCGGGGTTCAAAGCGAATTCGCTGGGCGGCGCTCCGCCAGATCACCGCTCCGATTTCCGATTGGTCGTCCTTCAGAGTCAGGTACCAGTGGCCTGCCGGGCTCTTGCGACAATTGGAAATTTCCCCCTCAACTGTACATGGAGGAAGCGCAGTCTCAACGACTTCCTTGAATGCGTTGACCAGATCCGAGACGCTGACAACAGGAAACTCTGACATTCCATACTTCCCAAAGAAGGGCGTTGCCCAGGGTTGGTGGTTGGTGGCGTGAGGATGCAGGGAGCGAGTACACCGGCGATGATCAGCACGCGAAACGCACGATAGCTTCACAAGCTTCGCGTCAGCAACACCATTGTTGGATGCACTTTCGATACAAGTCAGTGCCACGGTCCAGTTGTTCAAGGCTGATCCATTCGTCGTCGGTATGAGCCTGAGCGATGTCGCCCGGGCCGAACACAACAATATTCTTCAATTCCGTGAAGATGGCACCGTCTGTTCCGTAGGCGGCTGTCAAAGGATTCTGACGTGAAGAAAGATGCAGGAGTTCCTGAACGAAGGCATTCGACGGATCCGTAAACAACGGAGATCCGCAGAACAGCACATCAAATTTCAAACCGTAGGATTCTGCCAATGTACGCAGTCGTTCCATCATCGCGTCGGCATTTTGTCCAGGCATCGGGCGAAAGTAGGCGATGCACTCCGATTGGGCAGAAGTAATATTGATTCCGGTATTTGTGTCGCGAATCACAAGATTCATGGTCGGTGTTGGCGGAGAGAATCTGTCATCTCGCCACGACGCGGAAGTCTCCATTTCTTCGTTGATCTGGCGGAGGTCAGAGAGAAACGGAATCAGCGCCATGTTCGCATTCAGGCCCTTGCCTGTACTGGAATGACCAGCTCGACCGATCGATGTTGCCTTGATCGCTCGTCCACCTTTGTGCGAATACACGACATTCTGCATTGTTGGTTCACCGACGATCGATCGCGTCTGCTGATTCACCATTTCGCGATAGATCGAGGAGGCTTCAACAACCTTCCTGGCACCACCCATGCCGACTTCTTCGTCCGCTGTGGCGACGTAGTAAATGGGGGCATTCAATTTCTCGTTCTGTGTTTCGGCGAGAGCTGCCAGCATGCAAGCCAGCGAGCCTCGCATATCGCAGGAACCTCGACCGTAGATTTTTCCATCCGCAATATATGGAGTCCATGGTCCGGATTTCGGAAAGCTCCAGGAGTTCACCGGCACAACATCCGTGTGTCCGAAATAAGCAAGGCCGCAACCGTCGGTGGGTCCTTTCCGAGCAACCAGACAGGATTTTCTGACGTTGCGTTCGTCCTGATAATTCAGGCGCTCCACTTCAAAATTCAGTGTTCTGAGCGACTGTTCGACGCAATCAGAAATATCGCTGTTGGATTCACTGCTGACGGACGGAAAAGGAATCAATTCCTGAAGATATTTGAGAGCATTCATAGTCGTATAGCGCAGTCGGAAGTCATGATTTCTCGCAACCGTGCGAACGATCGGCGATTGTCGCTCGAAACGCAAGCAGGGGAAGGGGGAAAAGCCGCATCGGGTTGGCGGAGGGTGAGCCGCACTGTGCGAATCGCTGAATACGCGGACACCAAACAGTTACCGCTGGCCCGTTGGCAAACTCTCAAAGGATGCCAACAATTTGCAGGGGATTCATTCGCCGCAGGGTGGTGGCTTCGCAATGGCACTTGTAGTCAAACGGCCAATCGCTAAAGTGGCAACAGAAAACAATCGGACTCTATTCAAATGGGAAAGCGTCGTGGCTGAACAGACCTATTCCTGCCCGCAGACTCGCGAGCAGGTTCTGAATATGTATTTCATGGAACATCGCGCCAAGCTGCTGGATGTCGCAGCGTTCCTCGATCGGCTTGATCGAGCAAAGCCGACGTCCGATTCCATGGACTTTCGCGAAGCGGCATTGAAGAAGGCGGTCTCGATTCTGCTCGACTGTGAAGTGCACCGTGCAAAACGAATCCTGGAACTTCTGAGCGACTGTACGACCGAAATTCCTCAGTCGGCCCATGGAATGAAGGGCGCATCCGGAGCTGTTCGTTCCGAAACTGGAGGTGCCGCATGAAATACATCGATCCGCATGTTCACATGGTTTCGCGAACCACTGACGACTATCAGCGAATGGCACTTGCTGGATGCATTGCAATTACGGAACCTGCATTCTGGGCTGGTTTTGATCGTTCATCAGCTCAGGGCTTCTCTGACTATTTCCGTCAGCTGACCGAATACGAACCTCGTCGGGCTGCGCTGTTTGGCATCAAACATTTCACGTGGTTGTGCATCAATCCCAAAGAAGCCGATGATCCGGGTTTCGCGCGTGAAGTGGTCTCTTTGATTCCCGACTTTCTGAAGTGCGAAAACGTGCTGGGCATCGGAGAAATCGGACTCAACAAAAACACGAAGAACGAAAGAATCATCCTGGAAGAGCAGATCGCACTGGCGGAAACTCACAACCAGCTGATTCTCGTGCACACGCCTCACCTGGAAGACAAACGCAAAGGAACGCGATTGATCATGGACGCGCTCAGTGCTAGTACCATTGATCCGGGTCGAATCCTGATTGATCATGTTGAAGAGCATACCGTTGCGGAAGTGCTGGATCGCGGCTTCTGGGCAGGGATGACGCTTTACCCGGACACAAAGATGACTCCGCAACGCGCGACAGACGTCATCGAGATGTATGGTTCGGAACGCATCTGGATGAACTCCGCGGGCGACTGGGGCTGCAGCGATCCGCTGGCTGTGCCAAAAGCCCGAATCGAAATGTCGCGGCGCGGTCACGCGATGTCACTGATTGACAAGGTGACGCTTGAAAACCCTCGCAAGTTTCTAAGCCAGTCGTCAAAGTTTGTGCTGAACGACTGACGAATCAAAGTATTCCCTCGTGTGACCGTGCGAAGCCTGACCGTGCTCAGCCTGCGCCAGCAGCTGTCGCTCGCATCCGCGTTAGGAATTTCAGTGTTACGCCACTGGGCACTGAGCACCGAGCATCAACGAAAATAGCAGCGCGAAATGTCGGCGAGTCAGTTGGCGGAAATGATTCACTGGTGCGATGTAACACGACAGTCGTTGAATTCAGCAGTCACGGGATTTGCGAGAATTTCCCGGATCCGAATTCTTGCGAGTCCATGTACGCTTGCGGCAGTGGCTCTGCGGGATCGCTCAAGATGGTCTGTGTTGTTTTTTGGCAACACTTCATTACGACGCCAACGATGAGTTGACGCCACGCGTCGGAAATATCAGCTTTCGTGTTGCGAGCTCAACCGACCATCTCCAGTTTCGAGAGAAAACCTTTGGCGACTCATATCAGCAGGCTCCATGCTGATGTCAAGTGCTGCTTCCTCTTCGGAGGCGTCTTATCTTTCCGCTGGATTTGAGTTTGCGTGGGCCAAGTTGCAGTTATGAATACATTGAGCTTCGTCCAGTCAGTCATTGGTTCTCAACGCGGATTCCAGCCGTTGAACCGGTTTCTGGGGTGTTTGAAGGATTCGCTGCGAGTCACACGACAGGGAACTCGTAGACTGCGTGACAATCAGTGCAGCGACATACGCACATCTGAGTTTCTCGAATCGCGATGCCTGCTCTCGGCAGCGAAGCCCGCTATTTCGATTTCAGATGCGAGCATTGTTGAAGGGGACTCGGGGACGTCAACGGTCGTTGCAGAAGTGACATTGAGCGAACCTTCGACGCTACCGATAACGGTGCGATACGCAACTCGCAACCGCACGGGCTGGGCCGGATTTGACTATCAGGCAAAGTCGGGAACGTTAACAATACCGGCCGGGGAAATCAGCGGGCAACTGTCCTTTGCAGTGATCGGCGATTTGAAAGACGAACAGAACGAATCGTTTTATGTCTCGCTTTCATCGCCAACCAACGCAACTATTCTGCGAAGCACGGCGATTGTGACCATTGCGAACAACGATCCACCGCCGTCCATTACTATGTCGGACGTTTGGGTCACCGAAGGAGATGTTGCATCGATCCGACTCTGGTTCAGTCAGCCGTCCGCGTTTCCCGTGACTATCTCCGCAGCGACACTCAGTGGAACGGCTCAGGCAAATTCCGATTTCGTGCCATTCACGGGTAACATTGAAATTCCCGCGAGCGTGAAATCGTACGTTGTAAGTCTGACGACGCTGCCCGACACAAAAGATGAGCCTACAGAGCGGTTTTCGTTGAGTCTGAATTCTGCGACCAACGCAACAATGGCGAAGACGTCAGTCGGAATCAATATTACAGACGACGATCCACCTGAGATCACAATATCAGACGTGATGATCGACGAATCCGACACGGGCCTCTCAATATTTACTGCAGGCGTCAGACTGAGCAGTGCGTCAACGGTTCCCGTGACATTCAGTTATCAGACACAGAACATCACGGCCACGGCCAGACTGGACTACCTTTCATCCAGCGGCACACTCACATTTCTGCCAGGGCGAAGTTATCTGTCGATTCGAGGATCTGTTCTGGGAGATACTCTGAGTGAATTGAATGAGACGTTCGGAATAAAGTTGCTGAGTCCAATGAATGCGATCATCGCCGGGGCTGTCGGAACAATCACAATTCGAGACAATGACCCAAAGCCGGTCGTTTCGATAGCGAACGCGGTCACCACCGAAGGCGAGAGTGGTTCGTTTGTGAACGTGACACTCAGCAAAATTTCCGGAAGCCCGGTCACTGTGGATTATGAGGTTCGAAGTTTTACAGCGACCGCCGGAATTGACGTCAATATGCCGACAGCCACGCTGGTCATTCCGGCCGGGCAATTGAGCGCGAAGATTCCAATTGTGACCGTGGAAGACAACGAAGACGAACCGGATGAAGCGTTTCGAGTTGTGCTGACGAATCCTGTCGGCCTTGACCTGGGACGATGGGCATCTGTCGTCACGATTCAGGACAATGATGGTACCCAGTTGCCATTGTTTGATCTCAGCGATATGTCGTATCTTGGAGCCTTTAAAGTTCCATCGGGACAAGTCGGGTCAGCGACATTTTCTTTCGCCAGCAGCGGGATCGCATTCAATCCTCTGAATAATTCTCTGTTTCTTTCATCCGATTCCAACGTCGGCGTTCACGTCGCTGAAGTTGCGATACCGTCGACTCTCCAAACCAGCGGAAGATTGTCGGGGATGAGCACAGCGACAGTGCTTCAGGAGTTCGTTGATCTTGGCCGACTCATCAACGTGGATACGTCCGGTGCTGCCCAGGCACCGCGATTGAACTATGAGAATGTCAACCTTGGCGGTTTGCTGGTCGCGAATGGCGGATTGACAGGTGGCCTGTACACCGGCTACACGAGTGCAGAACCGGAAACGTCAACACACACACACTTCCGCGCAGACAGCCTTGATCTATCCTCTCTGACTTCAGAAAGCTTTGCCGGTCTTCTGGACATTCGTCGCAACACGAGTTCACTCGATGGGCGAATTCGCGGTGGCTATATGACCGAAGTGCCGGCCGAGTGGCAACCTTACATCGGGTCGAAATACGTGACGGGAGCCGCCGCGCAGAATCGCATTGAATTCTCTTCCACTGGACCAGCCTTGTTCGGTTTCGACGCGGTGAATCCGGAGGACAGCTCCGGCAACGCGTTACTCGCGTATCCTCACAACCACCCGCTGCAGTGGAGCGATCAGCCCAATGCTGGTCCACAGGTCTTGTTCAATGGAACGACAAAGATCGATGGAGTGACATTTGTGCCGGGAACACGATCCATCATCTTCATCGGATCGAATGGATTGTCGGATATTGGTTACGGAGTAGGATCATTGTTCAATGATTCAGCGCGACCGTATTCTGGATTTCATTCACAGAACGGGAACTATTCCTATCAAATCTGGGCCTATGACATCGAAGATTTTATGGCGGTTCGGCACGGTGTCAAATCCCCGTGGACGCTGCAGCCGACAAGTGTTGTGAACTTCGACCTGCCAACTCCAGAGCCTGCCAAGTATCTGGGAGGAACGGCGTTTGATGCATCAACCGGAAGACTGTACATCTCCCAGAAGTTAGCGGGTGATGAGGCGACGCCCGTCATTCATGTGTATCAGCTTGGCCGCGATTCATCGGGCTCAGGTGGCGGATTTCAGTCACTCTCTAACGTGGCCGGGAACAACGCAGGGAATCAAACAGTCGTGCCAAAGCGTGATTCCTCAGTAGTAACTTTTGACTCCAAATTTATTGGAAGCAAAACGTCGGCAACGATTGTCACTGCTCGACCGATAACGAATGTTTCGTCGGCTGCGAAATCGACTGTCAGTTCGTCCGACGCGGGAAAGAGTCCATCGTTTACGACCGTTGGCGAACCACAAGCGATCGACCAATTGTTCACGTCACTCAGTCTCGATCTGAGTGCCCTCAACGGACTCTTCTAGGAGTCTGTCCTGATACATGTCACCAAACGTCGCTGAATTGTGTTGAGAAAAAGTTTTTTTTCGGCCTGCGAATTGCTGTAGAGCAGCTGACATGAAGTCGGCGGCGGAAAATGGATTTTTGGGCCAGTTAGAGAT
>JBGSVD010000275.1:0-8898 GCA_041753135.1 Planctomycetaceae bacterium | reverse complement strand
TCATCGAACTCAACGTGCCGAGCTTCCGTGTGGAATCGGCAAAGAAGAGCAAGACAAAGACTCCTCAATAACCAAACTCCCATTTCCATCCGGGAATTCTAATTGTCGCTAAACCGCACTTCTAATTGTCGCCGAACAGTTTGTGAGTCTGATGCGAGAGGCTCACGAAAAAGTGCCAATGCGGCTGACTGGGTATTGTCTGATGACAAACCACTTCCACCTGCTGTTGTGGCCGCATGAAGATGGAGACCTGAGTCGCTGGATGCAGTGGCTCATGACATCTCACGTTCGCCGTTACCATCGGCACTACAACGGCAGCGGGCACGTCTGGCAGGGGCGATTCAAAGCGTTTCCCGTCCAGTCCGATGAGCATTATCTCACGGTGCTGCGTTATGTGGAGCGGAATCCGCTGCGAGCGAACATGGTCCATCGAAGTCAGGACTGGGAATGGTCCAGCCTGAAGCCAACAGCTCGAAGCGGGCCCGACGGACTTCTTTGCGACGGCCCGATCCTGAAGCCCGCTCAGTGGACTCGTCATGTCAACGGTGTGGAAACAGAAGCCGAACTCAAAGCCCTGAGACACAGCCTTGCCCGCGGCACTCCATTCGGTGATACTCACTGGCAGACAAAAACGGCTGCAATGCTCGGCCTTGAATCTTCGCTTCGACCGCGAGGCCGGCCAAAGCAGCAGGAAAAGTAGAATGTCCCCTTTTGCGTTTTCTCGTCACCCCTGTTTGTGTTTGTTGTTGTACCGCCGCAAAGAATCGCAGACACGGATGGCTGACGCCATGCCGCTCGCCGAACGCGACTAGCGAGCGGTTGGGCGTCAGCCCTCCGTGTCCGTCACCCCTGTGTGTGTTTGTTGTTGTACCGCCGCAAAGAATCGCAGACACGGATGGCTGACGCCATGCCGCTCGCCGAACGCGACTGGCGAGCGGCTGGGCGTCAGCCCTCCGTGTCGTCACCCCTGTTTGTGTTTGTTGTTGTTCCGCCGCACAAAATCGCAGGACACGGATAGCTAACGCTATGCCGCTCGCCGCAGGATCCGCGATTCCCTGTAACCTATGTACTCTCCAACTCGACCTTCAGCCATGCCTTTGCGTAATTCATCATCCGCGTTCCGGTGGCCAGGGAGATGTTAAGCGCGGCGGCCGCTTCGTCGTTGCTCATTCCGGCGAAGCATCGCAGTTCAAGGAGCTTCGCGTGATCGGGCTTGATCAAGGCGAGTCGATTCAGGGCTTCGTCCAGATGCAGCAGTTCTTCGTCAGGCAGCGGTGCTGTGAAGTCGTTGAACTCAGCACGGTGATTATCTCCGCCTCGCTTCGACGTCAGCTTCGCACGAGCGCGGTCTACGAGGATCTGCCGCATGGCAGTTGCCGCCGTGCGAATGAAATGGGCTTTGTCGGTCCAGTCAACTTTTGAGTCGGCCAATTTCAGCCATACCTCATGAACGAGGCCGGTCGCCTCTAAAGTTTGACCGGGCGGTTCGTTCGCCAGTTTGGCTGCCGCGAGTCTTCGCAGTTCCTGGTAGACAAGCGGCAACAGTTCCTCAGGCGTCAACAGACTCACTCCGGAATTGGAGAGGCGGGCTGGTTTGAAATCTCTCTGGATTCTACTTCAGCGACGAGCTTCTTGAAATCGTCTCGATCGCGAAGTGACTTCAGATCCGAATCTGTGTTCAGTCTCTTCGCATTGTTGTAGCCGGTTTTGACCGCCTGATTCAGCAATTCTATCGCTCGGTTGGCATACTTCATCTGTTTTTCCGGCAGACGATCGGCCGCAAGAGAATAACAACACGCGAATTCGTACCAATCGTCGGGGTCTTCAATCGGGAGCTTTGTGAATTCAGCAATTCGTTCAATTGCCTCATTCACCAGCCCCAGTCGAAGCAGCTTCTTCCATCGCTTCGTCAGCAGTTTGTACTTGTCTTCCGGCGGATTCAGCTCGACATGTTTGTTCCAGTCGAGCTCGGCCTCGGCGTACTGTTGGAGTTTGTCAAAGGCCTTCGATCGTCCTTCGTAGAACTCCGCAAGGTATCTCGTGGATTTATCCGACCTGGCGGCGGACTCATGAACGGGACCAAGCACTTCGATGGCCTTCTGAAACCACTCGAGGCTTTCTGAAAACTGCTCGGCTTCGTACAGCTTGATTCCTGTATTGCCATAGACCGCAGCCAGATCGACCTTGTACTCCGGGATCTCTGGATGATCGTTGACCAGTTTCTCGCGAATCGTCGCTGCCCTGCGATACTGCTCCAGAGCCTGTTCCAGCATCTGCCTGTCAGCAAGCAGATTCGCCAGGCCGTTGCATGTTGACGCAAGGGCATCCAAATAGGCCGCGACCTCGGGAAATTCCGTGGTCAATTCCTCCTGGATGGCGAGGGCTTTGCGATAAGCCTCTTCCGCTTCGCTCAACTTGTCCTCCCTGCGCAGCAGCAACCCAAGGCTTGCATAGCTTGTGGACAAACTCTCGCGATATTCCGGGACGCCTGCGAAGTCCTTCACAAGCTTTTCTCGGATGTCGATGGCCTTGACGTGCAGCTCCAAAGCCAATTCCGGTTTGTTCACGGCTCGTAACAGGTTCGCGAGGTTCTTGTATGTGTCGGATAAATCCTTCCGGTACTCCGGTTCGAATGGAAACGTCGCTGCCAGGTTCTCATGGATCGCCATAGCCTTCCGATACATGGTGAGAGCCTCACCGTCGTTCTCCAACGAGCGAAGAATGGCGCCCAGATTGTTGTAGCCGCTCGCCAGACTATTGCTGTATTCCGGCATTCCAGGGAAATCAGCGACTAACTTCTCCTTGATGGCAATGGCCTGGCGATACCGCTTCACAGCCTCATCCAACTGCCCAAGTGAATCGAGCAGGTTGCCATAGTTGTTATAGGTGGTGGCCAGATTGTCGAAATACTCCGTTTGCGTCGGGAAGTCGGCGACCAGTTTCTCCCGGATCACGAGTGCCTGATCATAGTGTCCTCGCGCTTCCTCGTGTTTGCCCATACTGACGAGGAGAACTCCGACGTTACTGTGGCTTACCGCCAATTGACTGCGGTATTCAGGCTGATCTGGAAATTCGTTCGATAGCTTCTCTTCGATGCCCAGACCCTGACGATAACTTTCCAATGCCCCGGCCTTGTCTCCCAGAGCATCGCTTATGATGGCCAGGTTGTGGTAGTTGCCGGCCAGCGAAAGGCGATACTCGGCACGCTCGGGAAATTCATTCGTCAGCTTTTGATTGAACGCAAGACCATCGCGAAGCTTGGCCTGCGCCTCGACACGCCGGCCAAGATGTTCCAGCGCCAGACCATAATTGTTGCAGCATGACGCAAGACGATCTGTGTAGTCCGCGACTTTGGGGAATTCTGTCGCCAGTTCTCGGTAGATCTTCTCGGCCTGCTCATATTCCAGCAGAGCATCTTCTCGACGGCCAAGCTGATCCCAGAGATCAGCGACGCGTATATGTCCCTCGGCGCTGATTTGTCGAGAGAGTTCGTCGGCTCCTTCTTTAGTCGCGAAGACTTGCCAGCGATTGGCGATCGCTTCCAGATAGGCACGCTCGTTCTGGCTGAGAACCTTCTTTGCACCGATCAGCTTCTCTACATCTTCACCCGTTGTGGCACGCAGCGCATCGAGTGCTCGGTTACGAGATTCGATGGCCCGCTGCTTTTCGGTCTCGGCGATGGCTCGCTGCTGTGCTTCCTGTTCTCTGGCCAGAACGGCTTTGGCTTCGTTCGCTTCTGCGATACCGCGTTGAGTGGCTTCGTTTGCTTGAGCCGCTACGGCCTGCACGCGTCGCTGCTCTGCTCGAATCAGCCCCCAGGTTGTTCCCGCGATGCCTGCCAGCAGAGACAAAAGCACCAGACCGGCAGCCAGCACTTGTCCCTTGTTGCGTTTGAACAATTTTTGCAGCGTGTACCACGTGCTGGGCGGGCGAGCATCGACCACTTCATTGGACAGGTATCGCTGGATGTCGCTGGCCAGACCAGTGGCCGTCGAATAACGACGAGTCCGATCCTTCTCCAGGGCTTTGTGCAGAACCCAATCGAGTTCCCCTCGAAACTCCGTTGCCAGCTTTTTCGGTTCCGTTCTTCGGTTGGCCGCTACGTTGGGCAGCGTGTCGATCGAGCTTAACTTGGCGCTCAACAACGGAGCGTCCACATCGCGCACGATCCGCAGAACCTCGTAGACCGCTGCCTTTTGCATGCTCTTGCGATCAACGGGAGTATGACCACTCAGCAGTTCGTACAACAGGACACCCAGCGAATAGACGTCCGTTCGAGTATCGATGTCCAGATTATTGAAGCCAGCCTGTTCAGGCGACATATACTCGGGCGTGCCGATCAGAGCACCGAATCCTGTCACCGCATCCGCATCCGTCAGCGTCTGCCCGGTCGCCTTGGCAACGCCAAAGTCGATCACCTTGGGAACCGCTCGATCGTCGTACATCGCCACCAGAACATTCGATGGCTTGATGTCGCGATGAATGATGCCTTTCTGATGTGAATGCTGAATGGCTTCGCAGACAGGAATAAACAACTCCAGTCGTTGACGAGGCGTCAGTTGGTTGTTGTCACAGTACTTCGTGATCGGAACGCCTTTGACGAGTTCCATGACGAAGTACGGACTGCCGGATTCTGTCGCACCGGCATCGAGCACCTTCGCAATGTTGGGGTGATCCATAATCGCCAGCGCCTGGCGTTCGGCTTCAAACCGAGCGAGCACGGCTTTGCTGTCCATGCCGGCTTTGATCACCTTCACGGCCACCAGTCGCTTGACAGGCTCCGTCTGTTGCGCCAAATACACGCTGCCCATTCCGCCGTCGCCGATGTTTTCCATCAGCTTGTACTTGCCTCCGAGGACTGACCCAATGAGGGATTCCGCGGAATGACGGGCGGCGGAAGAACTCTCTGACAGACTTGCCGGCCGCGGCAGAAACTCACCCGTCAAGTGCGCAGCCAGCAGTTTTTCGAGACGAAGCCGCAGCGCGGGATCGTGGGCACATTCACGATCCAGCAAAGCGGGCAACTCGGCGGACGGAGTATTGAGCGCAAGTTCAAAGAGGGTTTCTTCGTTCATTACTCGGATGTTCGTATGGAAGTTACGAGGAATTCTCCACGCCTGAATAGCGAGAAATTCTCCCCTGGCCAATCAGGAGATTGCACAAGTTTGTGAAATTTCTGACTGTTTCCGCAGCACGTGTTTGGCTGCGGAGCAGCCGAGTGCTGTTAGCCTCGGGCTTTAGCCCTTGTCAATACCCACGAAATTCCTCGCCCGCTGCTGGCTTGCCCGGCAGTAGCGAAGTTTTGAAATTAGCAGTCAAACAATTGAAAATCAGGTCCCATGCCGGCTCGTCCGGCATGAGCCAAAGCTTTTTACTTGCGTTCCGGCTCGACAAGCGAGCCGGGGACGGCCAAATTGAGGCAATCTGCCTAACTTCAAAACGTATTCACCTGCACGACAAGCGTGCAGGGGTCTCGATGTCGTGGGTAATGACAAGGGCTTTAGCCCGAGGTTTGCGGTCCAATTCGCCAAGTGACGCCGCTGCTCCGCAGCTTGGAGCGTTTGGAGCCACATGACCTGTGGCTAAAGCCACAGGCCATCAAAACGCCGCTGCTCCGCAGCGAATCGCAGAGGAGTTGAATTTGCTGCGTTTTATTCAGTGAAAACCGGACGCTAGCGCGTTCCGGCTGATTCAATCAACAGCCCGCAAGGGCACCTCGCTCCGAAGGAATTGAAATCGACTTCACTCGAAACGGACATTTTCTGAAAAAGCCTGATCGGCTTTTGAAATCAATCTCGCTGTTGCGGGTAGCGGACTTTTGTGACGCGAACGATGAATAAGTTTCGCCCGCCAGAAGAGGGGCGGGGATTTTTGATTGTCGATTGATGATTGCCGATTTGCCTTCAATCGAAAATCGGCAATCAAACAGTGACGCTATGCCGCTCGCCGGAACGCAAACCTGGCGAGCGGCTGGGCGTCAGCCCTCCGTGTCGTCCGCGCATTTTTTTTTCTTTTTTTTTTCTGCATTGTACAAACGAAAGAATCGCAGACACGGATAGCTGACGCTATGCCGCTCGCTGGAACGCAAACCTGGCGAGCGGCTGGGCGTCAGCCCTCCGTGTCCCGTCCTCGCTGTTCTTTTCCTGCATCGTACAAACAAAAGAATCGCAGAAACACGGATAGCTGACGCCATGCCGCTCGCCGAAACACAAACCTGGCGAGCGGCTGGGCGTCAGCCCTCCGTGTCGTCCGCGCTGTTCTTTTCCTGCATCGTACAAACAAAGAATCGCAGAGACACGGATAGCTGACGCTATGCCGCTCGCCGAAACGCAAACCTGGCGAGCGGCTGGGCGTCAGCCCTCCGTGTCGTCCGCGCTGTTCTTTTCCTGCATCGTACAAACAAATAAATCGCAGACACGGATAGCTGACGCTATGCCGCGCGCCGGGGCAAAAAAAATCTTTTCATTTTGTGGAAGAACCGGAAGACTCGCTGCGTACTCGTTATGCGACTTACTCCGGATGCCGTTTTTGTCCTCGCAATGTGAACTCAGCCATGATCTCAGAAAACTCGGTGCGAAATTTGGTCTCCCGAGCGTTGGCGTCTGCGTTTAGGCGGACTGACAGACGGCTGAAACGGCGGAATTCCCGCACCGAACAGCTCGAAACCAGAGCACTTCTCGCCGTCTTCACTGTCACCTCTACAGCAGACTCTGGAACCGGCACTCTGCGGCAGGCGATTCTGGACGCAAACGGAGCGCCCGGGGCCGATCAGATTGTCTTCGCACCAGCGACCAATGGGACCGAGTTCGATCTAACCACTGGCCAAATGTCGATCACAGACGCCGTCACCATCACCGGCAACGGCAGCAGTCGAACGATCATTGACGGCCAGCAGTTGTCGCGAATCTTTGACGTCACGGCCGGTGATGTCACCCTGCAACGGCTCACGCTGAAGAACGGAAAGACGACCGCAAACAATGAGTTTGGCGGAGCCATTCGTTCCACGTCCACGGGTACTCTGACGATATCCGAGTCCACCTTCCAGGGCAACTCGACCACTGGCACGGGATCTGAAGGCGGAGCCATTCGATTGCAGAATGGCAGCATTCGCATCATCGACAGTACGTTTCAGGGGAACTCCACGACTGGCGCGAATGCCAATGGAGGAGCGATCTTTTCCCGGGTCGGGACGGTGCAACTGATTCGCAGCACGCTCTCCGGGAATTCGACGGCGGGAATCAATTCCGCTGGTGGAGCGATCTTCGCTTATTCTGGTACCGCGCACACCACGTTGATTCAGAGCACGCTGTCTGGAAACTCCACGGCCGGAACAAACGCATCAGGAGGTGCAGTGTTCTCTGTGTTTGGCAACGTCACCGTGGGGCAAAGCACCGTGACATCCAATCGCGCAACTCTGAGTGGTGGCGGAGGGATTTTCAGTTATTCGTCTCCGTTGAACATCTTCAACTCGATCGTGGCGGGCAACACTGACAATGGCACAGCACCAGATCTTCAGAAAGCACCATCTGACGCATTGTCAGTCTCTTCAAGTCTGATTGGACGCAACAACGGCACCGGGCTCACGGCCACCGGAACGACTCCGGATATCAACGGCAACCTGATCGGCGGGGCCACAGATGGCACCAGGATCAATCCGTTGCTCGGCCCGTTGTCAGAGAATGGTGGTCCAACGCGGAGTCAAGCTCTGCTGACAGGCAGTCCGGCGATCGACCGAGGTGATAGTTCCGTTGCTGTGGATGTTACCGACAGCAATTCACCGCTGACCACCGATCAACGAGGGACTCCATTCGGCCGGTCTGCCGATGCATCCGTGGACATGGGATCGTACGAGCGGCAGACCGTCGCGGGATTAAGTCTGATCGTGGACACGAATCAGGACGAGAACGATGGAAATTATGCAACCGGCGATCTGAGCCTTCGCGAAGCAATCGGACTGGCCAACGGCAGTCTTGGTCCGAACACCATCACCTTTGCCACAACCACCAACGGCACGGAATTCGATCTGACGCTGGGCGAAATGTTAGTGACAGAGACGCTGACCATCACCGGCAACGGAGCCACCAATACGGTCATTGATGGTCAGCAGTTATCACGCATCCTGAATTTACAAACCGGTGACCTGACCCTGGACGGCGTGACCTTGAAGAACGGCAAAACAACCGCCGACTTCAACGGCGGCGGAGCGATTGCATCATCATCCAGCGGCGTGCTCACGATCCGGAACAGCACGCTCTCGGGCAACACCACGCAGGGAGACTTCGCCAACGGCGGCGGGATTTTTGCGAGTTCAGGCGCTGTGACTCTGACCAACAGCACAGTCTCTGGAAACAGCACGGCAGGAAGCACCGCCAACGGTGGCGGGATTTATTCGAATTCAGGCGCTGTGACTCTGACGGGCAGTACAGTCTCAGAAAACAGCACAGCGAGAGTTTTCGCCAACGGTGGCGGGATTTATTCGAATTCAGGCGCTGTGACTCTGACGGGCAGTACAGTCTCAGAAAACAGCACGGCAGGAGACAACGCCAACGGCGGCGGGATTTTTGCGTTTTCAGGCGCGGTGACGCTGACCAACAGCACCGTCTCGGGAAACACCACGGCAGGAGACTTCGCCAACGGCGGCGGGATTTCTTCGCTTTCAGGCGCGATCACGCTGACCAACAGTACCGTCTCAGGAAACACCACGGCAGGAGATGTCGCCCACAATGAGCAACAAGCAATGAGCAACAAGGACAGGCATTGTAATTCCTCAATGAGCAACAAGGACAGGCATTGTCAAGGAGCAACAAGGAGCAACAAGGAGCAACAAGGAGCAACAAGGAGCAACAAGGAGCAACTGTCTGGCGACAATTAGTTTTCCCGGTTGGCGACAATTAGAAC
>JBGSVD010000274.1:0-23974 GCA_041753135.1 Planctomycetaceae bacterium | reverse complement strand
GAGAATAAGACATCCCTGTGGCCTCCTTGCCGGTGATGAATCTGCCCTTGGGAGCCATTTTTACAGTTGAAGCAGTTTTCTCCTATGTCATTTTGGGGCAATACTTTGCGGAAGAACTACGTACCATTCGCGTGTCGGACCGACGCGCAAGGCAAACGCCACTTCTTGCTGCGGTCGATTTCACGTACGCAGGTTGGTGTGTTGGGGAAATGTATCGCCGCCTCTTAAATAGCACCAATGCGTTTCATTGATTGGAGACGTCAGATCTGGGCTCTCGCAGGCGTAGCCTTGCTTCCATCGACAGCTCGACCATCGAAACCGGAAATGAAACGGCCGTGCGAATTTCGAGACCGAACTTTGACCAGGACAATACACCTTCGATGAATCCAGGATCACCGTTTGGCCCATGCCAGATTTCGTAGACCACAAGTTTTGTCGCGCTATTCAAAATTCGCCAGACCGGACGACCGTTGAGCGGCTTGCGTTGCGTGATGTTAAAACCTTCCGGAAGAACAAGAGCGCGCGCTTCTACCGAGAAACGGACACCGACCCCTGAGCCACTGTTTCGGCCCTCAAGTATCTGCATGGATAGTTACGTCGGATGGTTAGACGGCTGGCAGAAATGGATTACCAGGCCAGAGAAGATCGGTTGTCTCACCTGCTCATGAACGATTGGGAAAGTCGCTCTACAATGGAAATCCTCTCCTGCCGCCCGCCTTCGATGACCTGTCCTTGCGCTAAGGCGAAGGCACGAAGCAGTCACAAAAACACCCCGCGGCTTGAACAGGTCCGCGGGGTGTTGCGATGCAATATTTGCTCCGAGTTATTTCAGCTTCCGGTGATCGTTGTTCCTCGAAGAACCTCGGACATTCCCGCGGCAGTTGGATGAGTCGACTCCAGCTTATTGTCTTCCAGCATCAGGCTATCCAGAGGTGACACGGGTTGAGCGGGTGACGGAATCGCGGTGTCCGCTGGTGGATTCAGTGCAGGTGCGTCAAGCTGGGGCGGGCTTGATTGGGTGACTGTCGTCGAAACCGAAACTGCTGCGACTGGAATCGGCATCAGATCGACTCGGCGAATGATTCGCAGGTTGTTCAGCTCATTGCCTTCCAGAAGCTCGTCGAAGCTGTCGATCGCCACGACGAGCGTGTCAAACGGTTGCTGCTGGCCCTGAAAACCCATCGTCATTGCAGACGATGGCAACTGAAGCTGAAACTGTGCAACAGATCCTGCGGCAACCTGCAACACCATCCCGCGAACTGTCGGGCACTGAGCGTGTATCTGTCCGAGAATGCCTACAACGCTGATCTGAAAATTGCCAACGGCGAGCGGGCTTGCGTTTCGCAGAGTCACCTGAATCACGGGACCGAGTGACGGGGTGCCGTCTGCGACAAGATTCACATCGAGCAGTTCCAAATCGCCGAGCTGAGTCACCGACGGAGGAGCAGACAGCATCAATCCGGGAGCAATCTCGGTCCCGAAGGCTCCGTGTTGCTGTCGCATTCGATTGCGAATCATCAGGTCGATTACATGTCCGCTATGAAAATCCTGACAGACCGACACAAGTCTGCTGGACACATTTGTGATTCCGGAAACCACGGCGTTCGTTACAAAGGTCGGTGATGAGCCAACCGGTGTCGTTCCAACCGGCACCGAACCATTCAAGTTCTGACCCGGAGCGACTTGAGATTGTGGCTGTTGTTGAAGCTGCTGTTGCGGCAAGCCCTGTTGTTGTTGCTGTTGCTGCTGAGGGAAATTCGGCGGACCCTGCTGAGCCATCAGCGGAGTCGCCGACATCGCCAATGCGATTGTCGTTACCAAAGCGAATTGAAGGGCGACACTGCGAGATTGAACCGGTCGCCATAAAATGAGCGTGATCATGATTTGTCTCCTGTGAAGACTATTGAGGTGTATGAAACGAAGTGAACGAGCTGTTGATCTCGCGAGCCACAAAGCGTGAGCTGCAAGTTGATTTAATAAGCCGGAACTCGCTTGCATTCGGTTTTTGCAAAGCATTTTGAGATCCATCACCGGACAGCTTGCGCTGTTTCGCTATGAACGACTGCCAATGGACTAACGCCCGGCGGCTGATGAATCGACTCAATCAACACCCGCGGCGAATGCCTTGCGGCTCAGGTCTTTGAAAAATCGCCGCGAAAAATTCGAATCAAGAAAAAAGCCCGACACCAGCAGGAATGCAGTGTCGGGCTTTGGTAAACATCAGCGGAGTTGAGCGAAGGTGTCTCAGAGTGGAATGTTCAGCGGTTCCGATCCATTTGCACTCAGTAACGTTTGTCGCACGAGCCTCCATCCGTCAACTCGTCTGATTAGTAGCAGCCCCAGTAAGATGAGCATGTTGGCTGATAAACACATGGGCTGTAGTAAACCGGGCGAGAAACACAGTAGCTGGTGTAGCTGTAGTACGGCTGGTAGCAGCTGCTGTAGCTGTAGCATGGGGTATAGCAAGGACTGTAGCAGGAACTGTAGTTGCTGTAGCAAGAGCTGTATCCACGCCAGCCGCAATGACTGTAACCACAGCGGCGGAAACAGGCTTCAATCGCGTCCGTTTTCTTTTCTTGTCCAGCGTCCGCGGCTAGTTGATCCACATCAACGTCCAGGCTGACTTCAACAATATTGGCGTCGGCAGCGGCGATCGTTGAGGCATCGATCGTCAGGTCCGTGTCATTCGCGTTGTCATCCGCGAAAACGTTTCCAGCAATCATCATCATTGGCACGACAGCAAACATAAGCTTCTTGAACATGATCATTCTCCAGATCCGATTGAAGTTGAAGTGAAGAGAATCGCGAGTCAACCGGCCACTCGTGTTTCTCAGGTTCGTTTGGATGTTCTTAGAAGCGACGGCTGTTCTGGTTTGTTACAGATTCTTTTTGAAGAATTTGAAACTGCCGTTTTGAGTGGTCGCTGTCTCGGGCAGGTTGAGTTGGCTGGAGTTCCGAATACTCTCGTGCAATCCGCTGAAACCAAGTTGCCGATCAACCTGCGTCATCGATATCACGCCGCTCAAAAACGACGTTGTGGGCGCGAGGTCATGCCGGGCGACGCAAACTGTTCGGTCGTGTGACTTCCGTCGCGTCCGCTTGAAGCTCGATTGCCAGTTTGCCGTTGCCAGTTTGGCGAGTTCGAATTGACCGACAAACGCGTTAGCCACGTCAACGATCACTTCAGTGCGGTCACAGTTCACCTGCGTTGTCGGTCCACAATCCAAAATCCTGATGATTTTGAAAAGCTTTGTGAGCCTGAAGGCGGAGAGACGCGTTCTCGAGGCTCAACTGCGTGTAGTTCGTTGTTGAGGACCGCAGAGTCGCTGCGCGGCGATTTCAACACCACGATCGCCCGCAGCATACGTCTTGGAAAAGTTCGGAGCACTCCGATCTCATGTCAAAAACGATTTCACTGGTCGAATATGATTCC
Source organism: Planctomycetaceae bacterium (assembly GCA_041753135.1). Classification (GTDB taxonomy): domain Bacteria; phylum Planctomycetota; class Planctomycetia; order Planctomycetales; family Planctomycetaceae; genus SXXK01. The sequence continues at coordinate 20,541 of JBGSVD010000274.1, read as the reverse complement.
GCCGTCGAGCGACTGGCCAGGCATCCGCAAAAGTCCTGGTGGGTGCTGCCGGCATTTTATGGCCTGATGTTCGCCGTCGTGGCAACTGGAGCGATCTCGCGAAAACTCTTCGGGGACGAGTTTGAACCGTGGTGGTGTTTCATGATCCCGCCTTGTAGTGTGGCGGCGCTGGGCATCCCGATTCTGCTGGCTCTGATTCGTCGCGGCGAGCAATTGGCACGTCGCTATCCGGCATTAGTGTGTCCCAGGTGTGATGAGGTTCTTGCCGGAACCGCCATCCATTTGACCGGCTGTTGCGGCTCCTGCGGCTTCCGTGCCGTGGCAATCCCGGATGCCAGGGCGACTCGCACGCAGATCGACTTCGAACAGTACCGCAACCTCTGGCGAAAATGTCAGACTGCTACGCTGCGTTGGATGCTCGGGCCGATGTTGTCTCTGCTTGGACTGTCGGGTATCCTGGCATTGCTCGGACATGACGATCCTGCTGCGGTTGTCTGCGGACTGAGTTGCGCGGCGTTCTTCGGCGGCCTGTTTTGGTCGCACTTCAGCACAGTGTCCGTTCAGAAACAGTTGGCATGTCCGGAATGTTCGCGTGCCAGCACAGACAGCCAGACTAACCCGTGGGCAATCTCCACTGGTAAGTGCATTCACTGCCAAATGCTGTTTCTGAAGAATCGCCCAGACCACTCTGCACAAGAGCTCGTTTCTTGTGAAAAAGTTGCAGAGCGAGTCGCATCATTCAATCGATGGCGGATGTCGCTGATTGCCGGACTATTGATCTGCCAATATCCCGCTCTATTCCTGGTGACGCGAGACTCCTGGTGGTCGTATGTTTGTTGGGTGGCACTTCTCGCGATGGTCGTTGTTGTGCTGGGATCTTGCCTCGGATTCTCGAAGCAAATGGCCTGTCCGGCGTGTCGTGCAGAAACGCTGAATCGGCAGGCCACGATTGCTTCCGGACGCTGCTGCAATTGCGGAGTCCAAGTGTTCGCCAGCGGGTTGTGATGCGGATCACGATGTTGCCCAGCACCTGACTCCGTCGATAGCATTAACGATGCTTCAACCGCCGGGTGCCGCTGCCGTAGTTCGTCGGTGACCCAAGCGCGATGCCGTCGCACCAATCGAGATCGGTGTGATTGGCCACAGAAACATCTTTCAAACGAACTTCGGCTTCTGCCAGTTGCCTGGGCCTTCGGTAATGAGTTCCGCCATGCGTTTCGTGTTGCCGGAATTTGAGTGATACAGCACTGCAATCTTCGGCACATTAACCACCCATCAGCGATTCAGAAACAGCGTTCGAGTTGTAGCAACGCAATCGGCAGCAAGAAACGCAAATGGGTGCGAGATGTCCATCTGCTAGAACATTCGCGATCCCGGTGTAACAAAAGGATGCGGATTCCGCTTTGAAGGATATTGAGGTGGTTGGAACACAAAACCACCGATGTCCTGTGAATCGAGAATCCGAGGTGTGTGATGAAACAATTCAGTCGTCGTGGCCTTCTGACCGTAATCGTCCTGCTCAATGGGACGATCGCTGGTCGGCCCGCACTTGCGCAGCAGGATGATTTGTTTTCCTCGGTTCGAGCATCGACGGTCTTTTCCGAAAGCGACGCCGCTTCGACAGGGTCGACGGCCACATCAGCGGGCACCAATCGGTTGATGTCGGCGGAGGCGCTGGTTCAGGCTCTTCAGAAGGCAGAATTCACTGCAGCGGCGTCCGGAAGTCGAGCCGCGGCAGCGATGAAACAATTGGATTCATGGCAGTTTCCGGTGATCGTTACGATTTCCGAAGATGAACAGGATCTGCTGATCGCGGTCGGGCTGCGAGCCGTGAGTGATTCGCAAAAGTTGCCCGCCGCACGATTGCTTCAGCTTCTGGAAGCCAACCAAAAAACGTCGCGAGCCAGCTTTGTGTTCAATCGAGACAAAGGGCGGCTGGAGCTGCTTTGCCAGGTTCGGAACACAGGCGAAAAGGACGTGTTGCTTCGAGATGAAATCAACCGCCTCGCGATTCTGGCTCGCGACCTGGAAACTGTTTGGAATCTGGACGAAAAGTCGGGCGGATCGCCAATCGGTGCCGCTGGGTCGGCAGCGATTGAAGCCACGAAAATGGCTCCCGTGACTGCCAATTCAAACGTAACCGCGCCGGTAAATACGACCGACTCGCAGCCAGAACTCACAGCGGCAGCACTGCAGGGCCGTTGGGCCGCAAGTCGTTCGGTCACGGAGGCATTCGCGATGCAACTCAACAGCGATTCCACGTTTGTTCTGGTCAGCGTCATCAACGGCAAGCAGCTCCGTTCCTCCGGCAAGTTTGCGTTCGCGAATGGACAGCTCACGCTGGATGGCAGCGACGGAGTGAAGGTCGTGGGGCTTGTGAAATTGAACTCCGCTACGGAGTTTCAGTTCGCCCAACAATCCGCCGGCGTCACCGGTGCGACGCTGAGTTTCAGCAAGGCTCCATGAGCCGCACAGCGTTCGCAACTTCTTCGGCGAGCGAGGGATTTCGATTTCCTGATTGGCCGAGGTGTGCCCGGAAAACAATCAGGGGACTTACGTCCCTCTGCTCGCGATTGGGCAGAGAATCGCGTGTAACACTTTTGCTCGCTTTCCGCTGAAGACAACAAGCAAGCCCGGAAAACAATCAGGGGACTTACGTCCCTCCGCTCGCCTATGGGCAAAGAAATGCGTGTAACACTTTTGCCGGCTTTCCGCTGAGGACAAGAAGCAAGCAGGGTTTTGCTCGAGTCAGGTTCTCGTCAACTTCAACAAACAACGGTGCAATCATGAAAAACCTCATCAAATCATGTGTCTTCGGCTCTCGAATGGTTTTGACTGGCAGCCTGTTGTGCTGCCTTGTTGCGGGGATGTCGGCCGCCAAAGCTGACAGCGAAGTTTACAAGAAGGCCCTGCCGTCCACCGTATGGGTGCTGGCCAAGAGCGCGGGAACGACATCTAGCGGCACGGGAGTTCTTATCGATGCCGAAAAGAAGCTGGTGATCACCAACTTTCACGTCGTCGGCGAAGCTCGAGCGGCTGTGATTTTCTTCCCCGACATGAAGAACGAAAAGCCCGTTGTGACTCAGAAGCACTATCTGGACAACGTAAAAACGCTGGGAATTCGCGGCCGAGTGCTCAGTGTCGACAGAAAACGCGACCTCGCTCTTGTTGAATTAGACAAGCTGCCCGAGGGAGCAACCGTCATCCCGATGGCCGCAGAAGGTGCCGGGCCAGGCGAAGATGTGGAATCCATCGGCAACCCAGGAACAACCGACGCGTTGTGGGTTTACACGTCGGGAACGGTTCGATCGGTCTATCAGAAAACGTTTCGCACAGGAGCCGGGGAGCATGACTTCAAAGTGGTCGAAACACAGGCTCCGATCAATCAGGGAGACAGTGGCGGACCGGTGATGAACGCGAAAGGCGAGCTCGTTGCGATCGCTCAGGCCATCGCCCCGAACGCTCGGCTGGTCAGCTACACGATTGATATTTCAGAAGTCAAAACGTTCCTCGCCAGCCCCTGGAAGCCAGCTCCGCTGCCAGCGACCGACATGCTGGATAAAGCGGAACTGAAGTACACCGTCCACAAATCGGGCCATCTGGAAGTGGAGTTCGACGATGCAGATGCAAAGGACGCAGCGAAGCAATCGGTCTTCCTGACAAAGGACGTGGAGTACTTCGAACGAGCCGACGTGCGAAAGATCTGGACTCTGGCGGCCACGCTGAAGCAGGCTCCGAGTTCCGAAACGACGCTCCGACTTCTCGAACAGAACTCGCGAACCAAGCTGGGAGCGTGGATGGTCGAAAGGAACGAACAGGGCGAGTTCATGCTACTGTACTGCGTGAAAATCGATGCCACCGCCAGCCCGGATGCTGTGAAGAGCACCATGGAATACGTGGCCAAGCTGACTCGAACGGCCAAGAAAGAACTGTTGCCGAAGGATGACGTGAAAACGGCATCGCAGATCCTGGATTCGTGGCTGACGAAGTAAACTCGTAGAGTTTGACAAGCGACAGCACAGGCACACCATGAATGAGCGGCGTTGCTCCGCAGCGAATCACGGGACTGGTCAACCGCAAACCTTTAAAAGCCATACCGTTCAAAAAGTAGCGGCGCGAGCTGCCCGGTGTGAGCCCGCCAAATTCAGACTCACCGGACAGCTTGCGCCGATCCGCTACTTAACAGGCCGTTCGCTGAACGGTATTGCCTTTAAAAGCCCGGCATCTCAAAAATGCCGGGCTTTTTGGCACTTTAAGATTCCAGAAAGAATCTGTGTAACACTTTTCCAGGAACTGCGCTGTAGACACTATCGGTGTTTACTACAAATTTGAAATGAAAAGAAACTCAGGAGTTCCAGTCATGATTCTTCACTCTCGCAACCTGTTGCTGAAGTCTGTTCTTGGTGGCCTTTTCCTGGCGTCTGCTGTACCAGTTGAAGCAGGCTGTCATGGTCGTTCTGGTGGCGGATCGTACGGCTCAAGTCATTCTTCTTCACACAACGTCTATTCGTCCCACGTGCATTCGTATCCTGTTTACCAGCAGCCAGTTTATTCACAACCTTCGTATCCACAGCCTGTCTACTCGCAGCCGGTGTATTCACAGCCTCAGCCAGTTTACGGTTCCTCACAGCCAGTCTACAGCCAATCTCAACCTGTCTACAATCAGTCGCAGCCTGTTTATGGCCAGCCACAGCAGCAGCCGCAGTACGGTCAGGTTCAGCAGCAGGTTCAGCAGGGCATGCCGACTCAGTCAGGCTACCCGACGCAGCAGACATACTCAACTTCCGGACAGCCGATTCAGAATGGCGCAATGCAGGGAAATACCATTCAGATGGCTCAGGCAGGTAGTCCTCTGATCGGACAAGGTGCCGGCTCATCAATGATGGGCGGACAAACACAGGTCGCCGGTCAGCCGCAGTTCAGTCAGCAGGGAAATGTGGCTCAGGGGAATCCAATGCTTCAGAATGGTTCGATTCAGAACGTCTCGATGCCGTCTGGAAATGCCGGATCTGTTCAAGCTGGTGCGGCTCCTGTGAATCCATCATTAGCGAACGCACAGCAATCGGCTCTTCAGGCTCTGGGAGGATTCGCTCCGCCTCAGGCCGCGGTAGAGTCATCCGCGATGTCGACGAATGTCCCTGGTCAGCAGAATCCAATGGCCGGTTCATGGACCGCAAGTCTTCCCAACGGTGCCCGAGTTCAGCTTGCTCTTCAGGCCGACGGAAACTTTAGCTGGACTGCGATCAACAAGGATGGACAGTCAAGCGTCTTCCAGGGAACTTACGCTGTCGAGAATGGTGCCTTGTCACTGACTCGCGGAAACGACGGCCAGAAGCTTCAGGGCAGCATGACGATGACCGGATCCAATACGTTCAGCTTCAAACTGGCTGCCGATCAATCAGCCGCCCTGGAATTTGTCCGAGGCTGATCCGCAACCGCGAAGCCCATGATTTCAGAAACACCGAACAGAAGCCCGGGTCTTGCCAACAAGACTTGGGCTTCTTCTATTTCGTGTGAGCGTGGCTATAAAGTGTTTAAGATTTTTGGCGTGGCTTGCTGCAAGCCCGGAGTGCCGGCAGCATGTCACCTTGAGCGTAAGCCCACGCAAATGGAAAAGCACAACCGTCCAACCTTCGAGTGAGACGACTTGATGGCCTGTCTACAGATGAATACACTTGAGATATAACCTCAGTTACGCAATGATGTCCTGGATCGGTGTGCCGTAATCGATTTCCAGACGCTTTTGTCCTGGGAATTCAAGCCGACGAGAATCCACGCCCAATTGATGCAACAGCGTCGCATGAATGTCGGTGACGTAGTGGCGATTTTCAACGGCGTGAAATCCAATTTCATCTGTCGCCCCATGCACAACGCCACGTTTCAAACCGCCACCTGCCATCCAGACCGAAAATCCGTACGGATGATGGTCGCGTCCGTCGGACCTTTCGGCACCCGGTGTCCGACCGAATTCTGTCGCCCAGACGACCAGCGTTTCGTCCAGCAGTCCGCGTTGCTTCAGGTCTTTCAACAATCCGGCGATTGGCTTATCGACCGCTTTGCAGCGAGTGGAGTGATTCTTCAGTAGTTCAGTATGAGCATCCCAGCCATCGTCGTAGATTTGAACAAATCGAACGCCGCGTTCCACAAGTCGACGGGCTGCCAGGCTCATGCGACCGACACGCTCGGTGGCCGATTCATTCAGCCCGTACAGCTCCTGCGTGTGTGGTGTTTCGTCACTCAGTCGCACGACTTCCGGCACAGACATTTGCATGCGGAACGCAAGTTCATAACTTTTGATTCGAGCACGCATGGCCGGATCATCGGGGTACTGAATTCCAGTAAGACCGTTCAGTTCATTCAACAGATCCAGTTGTTCACGACGTTCGGCAATAGACACACTGGCACCGGGTGTTCCGAACGGAAGCGGATTGTTTGGATCCAGCGCCATGTTGACGCCGGTGTGTTCCGGACCTAGATAGCTGGCACTGTGAGCTCCAACTCCACCGCAGCAGTCTCCCGGCCCGCCACCCATGACAACAAACTGCGGCAGATTCTCATTCAGAGAACCGAGGCCGTAATGCACCCAGGATCCAATCGACGGATGAAAACCATCAAAGATATGTCGCCCTGTGTGAAACTGCAGCTGAGCCGCATGATCATTGTCGGTGGTCCACATCGAACGCACGACGGCAAGATCATCAACGCAGTCTCCAACGTGAGGCCACCAGTCACTGACCTCGATGCCGCTGTCCCCACGTCGTCGAAATCCGACCTGAGTCGGATACAGTTTCGCCATCAGGGCTCGCGGAGTTCCGGCAAAATCTCGCACGTTTTTGCGGTAGAAGGGTGAATCCAGCACCGACGATTTGAAGGGCGATTCATCGATCGTCAATCCCGCATATTTGTCCACGGCCGGTTTGGGATCAAAGCTCTCCAGATGGCTGGTGCCACCCAGCATAAAGTACCAGATGACACTCTTGGCCTTTGGTGCGAATTGAGAGATCGCAGCATCGGCGATCGCGTTGACATTGGTCTCAACCGGTCGCGCGAAGCCATCACGCGCCAGCAGTGAACCGAGTGCCAGGCCCGTGAAGCCCATTCCCATGTCGGACAGAAAGTGCCGGCGACCGCTTTTGATTTCGGAGCCAGACTTCACTCGCGAAGATGCAGCAGAAAATGCGTTCATTGGAGCGTTCTTTAAAGGATGTCCAGGTCGATAATCGCACGTCAGAGGAAGTCGGCATTGGCGAGCCGCATGCGTCAGCTTGCCGGTACGAATGCGATTCGTGGGAAAAAGTCGCATTGTACCGGTGGGCTGACGCCACACCGCTCGCCCGTTCGTGGAAGGAAAATGTGAACATCAACGGATCGTGACAAAATCATTATGACTCAACAGCACATGAACCAGGTTCTCACGGGCTCGCAGGAAATCAACAGTTGACGGCGCTCGCTTCGAAGATTCGCCTCCGGCGGGGAAAACTGCGAGGTTTGCTGTCCCGGCTGTGACAGTATTTCGTTCCAGAAATGTCTGACACGCGGTGACTTCAGCCGGTGTCGGTGCTCTGTTCAGAATGGTTTCAAACGCAACCGTGATGAATGATAGTCGGATCTCCAACGCGTCGCCTTCGCCAGCATCTTCACTGAGTCTCCCGGCCAGAAGTCGAGCGTGATCCAAAGCCAGTCGGCTGTTCATCAACGCCAGAGCCTGCTGCGGAACGACGCTCTCCTGGCGTCGATAGCACTCGTTGGGATTCGCCGCATCAAAGGTCTCCAGAAACCCGGCCTTCTCGTTGGGCGTGCTGCGAAAATACAAACTGCGACGAAGATTGGATTGAGCCTCCGATTCCGGTATCTCCGGGCCGCCACGTGACAGATCCATGGAGTCCGCAACGGATAGCACCGAATCGCGAACCGCTTCAGCTTCCATACGACGAGAATTCATTCGCCACAAAAATCGATTTCCCGGATCAGCCGCCATGTTTGCAAGGAACGAAGCTGAATGCTGAACTGAGGGTACCTGCCGATGATTGTCAAAGAGGGAGGGTGAGGCTCCTTCCGAGTTGTGCGTTTCGGCAGCCGTCGGCTTGGCAGGAGCCTCGCCCACTCCAGTATCAGCACCCGTCGCGGAACTTTGCCGATACGTCGAAGACAGCACGATCATGCAATGCAGAGACTTCATCTGCCAGCCGTTGTTCGTCAGTTCCGTCGCCAGCCAGTCGAGCAGATTCTGATTCGAAGGCTGTTGACCGTTCAGTCCAAAGTTGGCGACAGACGGAACCAGTGCTTCACCGAAGTGGCGCAGCCAAATGTGATTCACGGCAATGCGAGACGCTCTCGGATTCTGAGGACTCGTGATCCATCGCGCAAGTGCAAGGCGTCGTCCGGTAGAAGACTTCGGAAACGTTTCTCCCAGCGCAGTGTAAGTGCCATCCGCCTGATCGACCGCAACCTTTGCGTGGGCCAGTTTTTGCTGCGCCGCGGAATGCTTTTGTTCGGCCTCTGCCAGAGCAGCGGTGGAATTTTCGGATGTCGCTGACGCTGCGGCGGATGTGCGAATGCCTGCCAGGAAATGTTCTGCAGCCAGGGCTTCTTCGGAGAGTTTAGCAACGGCAACCTGACGTTCTGCGCGACTCGCCGCAAGAGTCGTCGCTCGAGCGACGTCCTCGGGTTCGCCAAAGTGTTTTGCTCGTTCGGCCGCAAGTCGTGCTTTAATCGCGTCGACTTCGTGCTGAGCGGTGATCTGCTTTGCTTCCGACAGTTGCACCTGATTTATTGCAGTCACGTGACGGTGCCTGAGATCATTCAGGTCCGGAACGAGTTCTCGCACATCGACTTCCAGAAACTCGGCCGATCCGCTGTGCACCCACAACGCGAATTTTCCGTCACGGCGAGCCACCGGCATGGTGTAATCCAGCTTGTGTTCGCCGTTGAGCATAATCGTCAATTGCTGATCGCGAACCGTGATCTCAACCGTTGACACTTCACCCACGGACAGCTTTGTTTTGACGATGCCAGGCTGTGGGTAAGCATGCTGTCCTTTGTCGCGGTGAAATGCCTGAACCGACTGCGCGGCATCACCAGTGGATGTGTAGATATCCTGCGAATTGCCGTTATCAACGTAATCAAAGCTTAAGCCAACCGAGCGATATGATCCCGGCTGCAGCGTTCGATATCGCACGCGAGCCCGAAAGTTGCGAGGATGAATGACGTCCGCAACCACTGTGGAAAAATTACCCACAGAGGATTCGATCAACCTGCCGTCCTGCCAGGACCAATTGCCCGAGATCACTTTCCATTGATCTGATTGTGCATGGAAGTCATCTTGCAGCACCGGCTCAACGGCAGTGGCTTCCGTTCCCGCAGCCCGCTGCTGTTCAAGCGTGGCCTGACGTTCTTCGACAGCTTTAGCGGCCAGAGCTACGTCGTCGCGAGCCTTCGTGACCTGCTGTTCTGCCAGTGCGACCTTCGAATTGGCGGCGGCAATCAGTCCGTTCGCCACGGCTGGACGCAACTGTGGATACCATGCATCCGCAGAAAGTACCACGGGCTGGATTTCGCCATCCAGTTTGCCCAATGCTTTGGGCACCGCCGGCGACATCGGTTTTGATTCATCCGGATAACGGTTGTCGCCGCGTTGAAAGACAAACGTCTTCGCATCGATCACTTTGTCGAATGTGCGAGCAACGCCTTCTTTCAGCACCGGCCCCAGCGTCGCATCTTTCTCCATATCCGCGTTTCCGCTGATGGGATCTGTGCGAACATCGTGCGGTTCAAAGAACGCGCGGAAGTGGTAATAGTCTTCGTGTGTGATCGGATCAAACTTGTGATCATGGCATCGCGCGCATTTGAGTGTCAGACCCAAAAATGCCTGGCTCGTCTGTTCAACAGTATCAAACATCCAGACATTACGGTCGAACTTGTACCAGTTGCGTCCAAGAAACCCCGTGGCGCGCAAGACATCAGGATCTGCGGGAGCAAGTTCATCCCCCGCCAGCATTTCAACAACCATCTGGTCATAAGGCTTGTCATCATTGAGCGATTCGACAATCCAGTCACGCCAGCGCCAGATGTGTCGCTGGCTGTAGCGGATCTCATTGATGCCTCGACTTCCATACCAGTCGCTGTAACGCCAGACATCCATCCAGTGGCGTCCCCAGCGTTCGCCGTACGCGGGGCGCGCAAGCAATTCGTCTACGATTTTCTCAAAGGCATCGCTGGACTGATCCTGCAGGAATGCGTGCAGTTCCGCGCGAGTTGGCGGAAGCCCCGTGAGATCCAGGAAGACTCGCCGCAACCAGACTTCTCTCGGCGCTTCTTCGGTGGGAGTTAAACCACGCTTCTCATGTTCCACGGCAATAAAGGCATCAATCGGATTGCGCACCCAAGCTTGATTTTTGACCGCCGGGACTGCGGGTTTTACTGGGCTCTGATAGGACCAATACAGCGCGGGATCATCGGGGATCTTTTCATCCACCGGTGAGGCCGCTCCTTCGTCAATCCAGCGACTCAGCAGAGCAACCTGAGACTCCGACAGTTTCTCGCCCTGACCTTCCGGCGGCATGCGAACACTGTGGTCCTGAGCGATCACACGTTCGATCAGCAAGCTGCGAACGCCTTCACCAGGCACGACTGTTGGTCCGCTGTCACCGCCCCTGCGGATCAATTGACCCGCGTCCAGTCTCAGACCTGAATTCTGTTTCAGCGCGCCATGGCAGGCGGCACATTTTTGAAACAGCAGCGGTTTGATCTCACGTTCGTAATCGACCGCTCGCGTTGGTTCGTTCCCATCTTCTGCCGCACACTGTGACAACACAGCGGTCGAAATATGCAAAGAAGCCAGCAGAAGAATTGTCGTCAACACGTTGCGATGCATGTGAGAAGCTCACTTGTTTCGAACTGGCGAGAACGGATCGAAATGCCGATTCGTCACTTTCGGGGGCTGACAGTGTAACGATTCAGCAGAACTCTAGCGACTATTTAATGTCCAGTGTGATTCGATGGGTGCCGTCGGGGATTTCGGTAGGTCCTCCTTGCCGAGGAGGACTTCGCGGCCTGCCGCGACCTGTGTGCACGTTCACAAACGAACCGGGCCGATTTCCCGCAGCAACTTGCACACGGGATTCGCCTTGCGGCGAAAGTCCTTTCCGGCAGAAAAGGACCTACTTTAGCTATCATCCGCGACTACACCCGATTCGATCGACGTGGGGCAAAAAGGAATAGACATGCGGAATTCCTCGCCATCGAAATCATACGCAACAACGAAATCGCTACGGTTTGCCGCGCTGCAAACTGCTGCATGCTGGGTGGGCAAGTTTTTTACGACTCTGAGCATGGCGGATGTGCTTCGACTTCGGGCCGCCACGATGGTGATCTGATTCCCCGGAACAAAGTGACACCCATGCGTCCTGGACGGATGTTCGCTGCAAGGCATGTGGTTGTCACAGCAGGTCGCACACGTCTTGCGGAAATCCTTCAAGTGCCATGGGAACTACGGGCCAGTCTTGATGTTCAGTTTCGGATGGCTGTGGCGAGTTATACTAATCGCGGTCACGATTGAGTTGTTTAACCGTCAGCCGGAGGCGTACGTCGGTACGCCGCATCCGCGTACGCCTACGGCTGACGGTTAAACAAAAACAGCTCCGTCGGGACCGTTTTGAGTATGACACGGTATGACGAACGCAGCATTCGGGCGCGAGACCACGGAATTGCTTAAGCAGGCAATCGAACTGGAGTACTCAATGGTGGTGAACCCGTTCGGCTGCACTTGAAGAGAATTGTTTGAAGAGACTCAGCCTCATATTATGAGCAAAGAGCCTGCGAGTCGGCTAGAATCCCATTCTCCTCCACAGCGAGGCGAATTCTGGCGGCACGCGATAACTTCCCTTCCTTTAACCCCGGCGCATCGAATTATGAAATCCCAACCGTCATCCCTCATTTACTGCAGAAACGTCGGTAAGTGCGGACGAGGCGTTTTTGCTCTGACTTCCATTAAGAAAGGGGCGGTGATTGAAGAATGCCCCATCATCGTCATCAGTAAGAAAGAATACAAAGATATTGCGAAGACTGAATTGACACGTTACGTCTTCTGTTGGGGAAAGGACGATTCATTGGCGGCTCTCGCCCTTGGCTTTGGTGGACTCTACAACCACGCTGTCTGTCCTAACGCTGAGTTCACCAAACGACTTTCGACGGGAGAAATTGTTTTTCGTGCCATCAAAGACATCGAAATGAACGAAGAGATCAGGATCGACTATCGCTATCCCCATGCCGACGATTACCTGGGATTCATACTTTGAATTCAATCAGGCTTCCGTTGTATTGAGAACTCCTGGAAGTTCTCTTCGAGCCGACGACAAGGTGTGAAACGGTGTGAAACGGAGTGACGTAGTGCCTCACCGCAAACGGCTCCGGTCACATCGGTCAACACCGAGTTTGAACAGTTCTGGACCAGAGGTCTACGGGATGCTGACTCAGGAAGTTTACTTCTCAGTCAGCAAAGCCGTCGGTAGGTGGTCGCTTCGGACGGCGTGTTCCCGAAATGCGGCAGTGGAGTGGCTGTCTCAGAGACGTCGCTGCTCAGACCGGTCGCAAGAGTATTGCATCCTTCCCGTCATTTGCCGGACTCTCTTCCGTCGTCGCCGTGATTCTTCTCCTTTTCGTCCGCGGACGGAGTGCCAGAGGGAACCTTCAACAGAATCTCCCCGTCGTGCAGCGGCCCGACCTGCCGGGCCTGATCCTTGATGACGTCGGCTTCGCTGGCGATTCCGCCTTCGCGGAAGGCGCATCGAGTTCATCAGGCCGGGGTTGGGCAGACAGCCGACTGGCCGGGCCGACAACGTGCGCCTCACCCAATTTGCCGTCCAGTATGGTGATGGGAACCCTTGTGGAAAGACGACCTCTCGGGCATCGACATCCCGTGCTTCTGGAAGGCGATTTTCACCAGCCGGATCACCGACGATCGCACTTTCAACCAACTGTATCGCGAAGAATCCGAACGCCAAAGCAACCACGCTCGCCTCAACGCCCAAGCCAGCAAGTCTCACCAAAAAACCAAGCGCAAGCCACTGGCCGAACTCGGCGTCGATCCCGACAGAATCAAATCCGTCCCTCCAAAAAAACACTCAACAACTCGCCAAACCTGGCGCTGTCCAGCTGTGAGATCTGGCCGCTTCCACGTTTCATGCAGCAGACAAAGCATCGCGACGTGGCCTGAAGTCGTGGCCTGACTCGCGGCGGGATTCAGGAGCATTCGCCCCCGGGGAATTTTTTTAACCGAACATGGCGCTCGTCAGATAGAAACGAAACCGGAAGAGTTAAAAAAGGATTGATGCTCAAACCGATTCGCCAAACCGTTTGCCGCCGGTCGCAGGAATTATTTTGCGTTCTCATCCAGTTGAGAAAGCAGTGCCTGGATTTCCGCGATCAAATCAACCACCGTGCGATCGTCCCCATAAAGTCGAACGGCTGCGTTAAGAGATTGTCGAACGCCGTCGCGGTTGTTGCTGTCATTCATCAGCTCCCGACTTTCTGCCAGCAGGTTTGTGAGCAGTTCGACTCGCCCCGTCATCAATGGTTCATCGTCCCACTTTTTCAGAGTATCCGAAAGATATTGATTCAGATAAACGTTCCTGGGATCTCTCGCAGCAATATCACGCAAAGCCTGCAATTCTTCGCGAGCAGCGACGACATCTCCGCTGCTGTACTTTTCAAACGCACGGCGAATAAGCCGTTGAAGTTCCGTGGCCGTATCCTGACTGCTCTCTGGGTCAGCACGAAGTGAACGGCAGAAGTCGTACTGATTGGCTTTCAAGATCATCTGCTGAAGCTCTTCCTCCACACCGGGGATTGCCTTTGAATCCAGAAGCGGCTGCAGGAATTCATCACGCGCTCTCAGCCATGCCGGTCCAGCCTCTTTCTGCAGAATGGCCCGAGCCATGTTAAGTTGATCGAGCGGATCAACCGTATTCCGTTTACTCATCCAGATGCCGAAAGCCACAATGAGTGCCAGGAGCGCAATCAGTACAAACGTGTTGTCGAAAAACTTAGCGATTGGAGACTTGACCAAAGAAGATGTCATGTCTTCTCGAATCATGTTGCGAACCATCGTCGCCGGGCCAGGCTGATGGATGCCATCATCTTCTTCTCCGGCTTCTTCAGACTTGATCGTCGTCCCCGGGAACGGGCGTTCAACCGTCTCGGACTCAAGATGCTGCTCAACAAGTTCCATACGAGTTCTGATCTGCTCCAGTCGCTTCATCACAACAAGAGCATCAGGCAGTCGCCTGGCCGGATCTTTTTCGAGCAACTGGCAGACGAGTTCTTCGAGCAGTCGAGGAACGTCCGGGACGTAGCGACTGGGCTTATCGAACTGCGAGAATTGATGTTTCTGCAGAATGTCGTTGGCACTTTGACCGGTAAACGGCGGACGCCCAGCCAGCATCGCATACATCACTGCGCCAAGAGAATAGAGGTCACTGCGACGGCTGGCACGCTGGCCGCGAGCCTGTTCGGGTGACATGTACTCCGCCGTGCCAACGACACCTCCGGTTCGCGTTAAACGTGTCGACGCAAAAAGACTGGCCACACCGAAGTCGGTCAGCTTGATCATACCGTCTTTTGTCAGCATCAGATTGCTGGGCTTCAAATCGCGATGCACAATGCCCGCATCATGAGCGGCCTTCAGCGCGGCAGCAATCTGCATTGACAGTTCGATCACTTCCTTCCACGGCAGTCGCTTCCGATCCGTAATCTCCGTCGTCAATGTCACGCCGTCGACAAACTCCATGGCGTAGTAAAAAGTATTGTCGCTCGTCGTTCCGTCCTGAAAAAGCTGCACAATGTGTTTGTTGGACAACTGACGAAGCGCGTCGATTTCGCGAGAGAATCGCTGCACGAACCCATCTTCGCGCGCCATCGCTGCGGGCAGCACTTTGATCGCCGCCTCCTGGCCGGTGGATTCGTGAACGCCGTGATAGACATTCCCCATTCCTCCAGCGCCAATCTTGCGATCAATCACATAGGGACCGACTCGTTCGGGATGCATAGACGACTCGTGTTGGAAATTTAGAACCCAGAACCGGAGCAAATTGCTGCGAACATTTTCGCCTTGCCCGTCGGTATGCTGCAGACACCGCACAGAGATGTCAAATTCTGTTCGCAAAATCACCAGAAACCGACGTTCTTTTCATTATCCGTGACTTCTGCGACTGGCAAGGCGACCGTTGGCAGAGGAACGATTCTCCGGTCGGTCAAAACAAAAAGATGCAGAACAGATCTTTCGACCCGTCCTGCATCAGGAAATTGGTTCACCAGGCTTCCGAAATCGACGGTGTATCAAAAATCGAGATACACAATGCGACCTGGGATCAGTCGTACGAAACGGGTTTCATACGGTTCGATATCGGCGGACGTCTGACGCGCTTCGACTCGCACAATTTGACAGGCTCCCGGATCAAGTGGACGCTTGGATTCGAAAAGCCAGATGCCGCTCTTCATCTTGATGCCGCCCATATTCGTGACACTCATGAAGGGAATCGTGCCGTTGTCGCGAACCGCCAGCATTGCGGTTCGAGGATGCTCATCGGTAGGAACAGGATGAGAAGGCCGCGAGTACGTTTGGCCCAAAGTCCCTGGCGGCACTGGAACCAATGGTAGTTCCATCGGCGTCATCGCCATCGGAGCGTACATCGAATGGGCCATGGAAAGCCCACCATAGGAGGGAATTCCCATCGAGATCGTATGGGCCGTCTGGCAATCACATGCCTGCGCGGACGCTGCTACCAAACACGCCGCCGTCAGGAGCAATCCGCGAATGAAAATTGAAGATCGTCTTCCCATCGGAAGCACCTTTCCACAGCAAAGTCACTTGTGTCTACAGAATCATTTTTCAGCCGCTGCCTGTTGCGGCGACTTCAAAACCTACCACGCTGCTGAAGCGACTCGACTGAGATTCCGCAGTGCGTTCTCGATTGATCAACTTTGGATGCCAGTCGAATGCATTTGGCAACAGTGGCAAGCTTTGACTTTTGTATGAGACCTGCGACGGCAAGTTCGCTCCGACACCTATGCACAACAATGCACAACGACATGCAGTTCAGACGCACTTGCCTTCTTGCGTTTGTGACTGAATCGTCTTTCGCTTTGCCATTGCAACCCGCTGCGTCTGTCAGGAACACGAGATGAATCCCAAGGCTCACGCGTCGCGCAAACTTCAAGACGCGCGGCAGGAAATTGCGTACTCGACCTTTGTAGAGCAGTTGTCTCAACGGCTCATGAACGATTGGGACAATCGTTCTGCAATGGGAAATCCTCTCCCGCCGCTCGCGTAAAAAAAATGCTGGTGTGCCAGCGCGCCGCTTGTCACACCCTGACCTCGGTGATCATGAAATCGGGAACTGAGTCTGGGAATGCGAACCGAGGATCGCTATTCTGGCATGAACGTTTCGTAACTCGCACCCACCAGGAAAACTCATGCTGCCCCGAATTGCTCGCCTTGCCTTTGCTGTCGTCATCGGATTGCTTTTCACTGCTGATGCCAAATCCCAGGAGGCTGCTCCGCTAAAAGTGCTGCTGATCACCGGTGGCTGCTGTCACGACTATCCGTTTCAGGCGGAGGCTCTTGCGAAAGCCGCGACGGCGCGCGGGGTCAAAATCGATTGGACAGTCGTTAATGATGGGGGCAAAGGAACCGAAGCCGAAATCGATCTGTACAAGAACGAAAAGTGGGCTGATGGATACGATGTTGTTGTTCACAACGAATGTTTCGCCAACACTAAAAACGCAGACTATATTCGCCGCATTACGAAGGCTCATCACGAAGGTGCGAATGCGGTTGTGGTTCATTGTGCCATGCACACGTACAGAGCCGCTGAAATCGACGACTGGCGAGAAATGCTTGGTGTCACCAGTCGAAAGCATGATCACAAGAGCAACTATCTTGTGAAAAACGTCAAGCCAGAGCATGCCATCATGAAAGATTTTCCGAACGAGTGGATCACGCCAAGCGACGAATTGTACATCATCGAAAAAGTCTGGCCAGACACTGAAGTGCTGGCAACTTCCATTAGTGAAGTCACGGGCGATCTGCAACCCGTGATCTGGACTCATCGATACGGCAAGGCTCGTGTTTTCGGAACGACCTATGGGCACGCGAACGAGACGTTTGAGGACAAGGTGTTTCTCGACGTTGTGATTAATGGCATCAAGTGGGCCGCAGGCAAATAACTTCGCCGCGGTTTCGCGTAGATGTCTCTGTCTGGCAGCAGTTCGACGAATTGCTGCCGTCTCGCCCGCAGATTCGCTCACTCCACGACACCTCAATTCTGACCGCACGAGGTCCAGAGAGCAGGGCCGGCACATCTGAATCGGCCCGAAGTGACCGATGTGTCAGCCCTTCGAGTCTTGCAAAAGAAATGCTCTCCTGAGATCCCTATCCCAGGTGTCCACAGTTGGGGCAATCCCCGTACCCGAACGGATAATATTCGCCGCCGCAATCGTTGGGACACGGTTTCGGATCGCCCTCTGGCTGGTAAGCGTTCCAGCCCATTTTTTGGTAATGTTGCGTCATTGCGCTCTCACCGGTTGAAGCGACAATCTCGTGCAAAAGAACAGCATCTCCACCAAGCTGGCCATCAGCAACCAAACCAGCGATGCGATCCGTCGGCGCAAACGTTATGCAGCCGTCAAATTCCCACGCCTGCCACGTAGTGCTTTGTTTCAAGAGAGGCCCTCGTAACGCCAGTGATTTCCATGGACGACGCTATGTTGACGAAAAATCGCCGCGCGTACCGCCGCGAAAAGCAAGCGATTGAGTCGTCGTGACGTGTTCGGTCAATTGCATGTTAGCGGATTTCGAACCCGCGTTATCGCTCTTCATTCTCGTTCATATTTGATTTGAGCACAGAAACAGCTGACGCGTGATCATTGGTGTTAGCGAACCGTTCAATTGGTGCGAGCATCAGCTCTGAACAGGGGAATCCAGTTTCGCGGAGCCAAAAATAAGCCCAGTCAAGTAATTCCGCAAAGTTGAAGTCGACGGAACGTACCAGAATGTGAGACTCGTTGATGTGCCAGTCACCATCGCCCAACTTCGCGAGTGACTCCATTCGGAATTCAGCGCGATCTGATCCGTGTTCAGGAATCTTCGGGTCGCCGAGGGCATCAACGGTCAACCAAAGTGAGGGCGTGCCGTTTGGCGCGGATTCGGGTTGGAGGTAGACGTCCTCCCAGACATGGCGATCAGTTGGGGCGTCCCATACATGCGGAATATGATACAGCCATTTCATCAACTGATGTCCGCGAACAGAAGGCTCATACGACACCGCCCTGAACGAAGCGAGCGAGTCTGAACTACGAGAAACAGTACCAACGCCGCCCCGCGTTGTGCAACGAGGAAGTTGTGCTGAAGGACCAGCGTAAAAACCATATCATGCGGCCGGCTACTTGCGGAAGTGCTCGATCCATAAACTGGCATCATTGCCAAGATCGGAACCAGTCGTTGATTTCAGTAATCCAATGATTCGCATTTCGCAAGCGTGACGAGAGTTTTCGACGATTGCATCAAGGCTTGATCCGGCGACTTGTTTTGTGCCGGATGGATAATAGTTGTGTGCGTATTCGAGATGCTGAACGGCTGCTTTTGTGTCCGGTTGTTGGCTGCCCAGAGCGGCCGAAGCCTCGTCCGCCATTTGGGTAAAGATCTGACATTGCTCTTCGGC
The DNA here is from genome assembly GCA_041753135.1 of Planctomycetaceae bacterium. Lineage (GTDB taxonomy): Bacteria > Planctomycetota > Planctomycetia > Planctomycetales > Planctomycetaceae > SXXK01. The sequence continues at coordinate 1,825 of JBGSVD010000274.1, read as the reverse complement.
GAAGGCAAGTCGAATGGAATGGGCACCTCGTTCAATGGCCTGATAGGCAATGACACCTACAAGCAGCAGGAAGAGGAGGCCGAAGATTATTCTTGTCCGGGGCATGATTCGCTGAAGTCGCACAGCGGAAGGTTTTTAAGACACCGCTCAGCACGAAGCGAGCGAGTATGAACTCTGGCGATTTGTACCAAGGCCAGCCCGCGTTGCCAAACATTGAAGGTTTGCCGACGGCTTGGCGTAAAACCCATGTTGTGCGGCAAATGAGCTGCTAGTTTGGCTGCAAGGTTTCGAGCGCAGTGATCAGAGAATCTACGTCGATGAACGATGGGTCTGTATCCCATCTGTTGCAATTGCTGCTAATGCGTGATCGTCGACCACACATCCGATTGTAGAAGTCAACGACATCGCCACCCCATGGTTCGTCGCGAGTCAGCCACATAGTTTCATTTGGAGCGTAGATCGTGTTTTCACGCCAGTTCCACCCGGATCGCTCCAGCAGTGAGAACAGAGCCTGCTTTTGTTCAGCAGATAGTGGCATTGATGAACCCTTCGCCCGCACAACGGAAGGTTTACAGGGCACCGCTCTGAACGAAGCGAGCGAGTCTGAACTACGTAAACTTTACCAACGCCAGCCTGCGTCGCCAAACAAGGAAAGTTTGGCGAAGGCCTGGCGTAAAAACCATGTTGCCGGGCATGGAAGTGCGAGGGCGGTATCAATCCCGAAAGACGTGCAAGTCAGTCCGCGCTGCCGTGAAGCAACGTCCGAGCCTGATAGGTAACCGTAAATGACTGAGCAAACGCGAGTTCGGGAAGGGCGAGCATGCGAGTTGCCAATGCAGTAACGCGCTCATCAGAGAATCCGCGGTGAAAGCGAAATTCAATGCGCCCTGGTTTCACCATCGCGGCGAGCGCGTTGCCGCGAGAATCGTCCGCATACTTGATGCCGGACTGCGTTGCGTCACGATGCTCTGTGGTGTGGGGAAAGAGAACAACGCCAGTGTCATTTGCGAGCAGCTTGAAGACGTAGCCATCCTGTTCGAGTAACGTCGCGATTGAATCGAGTCCGTAGACGATCATTGGCTCGCTATGCCCGACAACGGAAGGTTGTTACGTCACCGCCGTGAACGAAGCGAATGACTCTAGGGTACGAGAGAGAGTACCAGCGCAAACGCCCGTTGCCAAAGACCGAAGGTGATCGCGGAGCGACGAACGTAAAAACATTGTTGGGCGACCTACCGCGTGACGTCGTAGTAGGTGTCTAACTGAATTCGGTGAAGCGGCGCTGACTCGGACATTGGTAATCGTGTTGGCCCGGCGAGACGGAAGACATCGGAAGGATCGCCGAAATGGACAATAAGACCAAATCGCGGGACAGCAACGTGGAGTGCGTCGAAAATCGAGCGCCAGCGGGAAAGCTCTTTACGATTGGGGGTACCGGTGGTCAAAGTCGACCAGCAGTCGCAATGCACTCGAGTGCACGTCACGAGCAATTCATCCGCGAATGGGAGTTCGAGTTTGCTGGATACGGGATCGAACGCGAAGTGCGTATGGTCAGGCCAAGAATCTTTAAGCCCACCACGCAACAGCGAACGCCGCAGCTCAGCCGGGATTGTTGCGGCGAGTGCCACCAAATCTGTGTCAACCGGAAAGGATGCGAGAACGAAACGGCACACTCTTGGTCGCCTAACTGCAATACCGTTCAGAAATTGTAAATCTTGACTCCTGCTGTAGTTGTGTTGCAAACACAGCAACTTCAGCAAGGAGTCACGACATGAACGAGCAGGGACGCTCAACGTTTTCTGAGGATCAGAATGGACGGATTTTA
>JBGSVD010000273.1:0-3109 GCA_041753135.1 Planctomycetaceae bacterium | reverse complement strand
CAGGGCGTCAGCCCTCCGTGTCTTGCGCGTGATACACGGAGGGCTGACGCCCAACCGCTCGCCGTTTAGGTTGAATTCCACTGTCCCAAGTCAGGATACGTCTTCCAGGCCTGAAAGGCCGACACAACCTCTGCCGGGGCCGTGAGGCCCCGGTTGGCAGCCCAATGAAATCTCAGGCCCGAAGGGCTGGCACAATTCGTCGATGTGTCGGCCCTTCAGGCCTTTCAAGACAAGATCCATCATTCCGGTGGCTTACGCCACCGGCAGAGGATGTACCAGCCCTCCGGGCCTCAATCGCTGAACCTGAAAATCCAACAACCTCAATCAAATCCCTTCGTTTCAGGAGTTCATCATGAACCACCTCATTTCCATCTGCCTCATTTTCATCCTCGCAGTCCCAATCGGCCGCGCTCAGGATTCGAATGCGTCCACAAGCGACGATACGCCAGCTTCTGCGAATCAGCAGCCCTCGCCATATCGACCCGCTGAGCCCCAACCACTGCGGCCATTGGAGCCCAAACGCATCACTATCTTTCCAACGGGTGATGCCCAGGAATCAGAAGTCGCGATGAAGTTCGTCGCATACCTCGAGAAAGAAGGCTTTGCGACAGGCAAAGTGACCGAGCTGACTTTGACTCCGGACGCCCCGTTGCAGGTACACTTGATAATGCATCATGAAGAGTCGCATGAAAAGATCAAAAGGTTCCTGACATCGCTCGGGGACGCGGGAGTTGAGCGGATCTTTTTTGAGACCGACGAAAATGTGCACGGAGGTGATGAAAAAAACGGTCTGTCATTTCGCGCCATTCCGGGGTACTCACCTGACGACGTGGAGCGAATAGAGAATGCCGCGGTCAGTGCAGCCGAATCGTGCGGACTGGCACTCTGTCTGGGCGGGACATACGTCAAGTCGTGGAAACCAACCGGTGAGTCAGCAACACTTCCTTCACTTCGGCCAGTCGAGCCCAAACGCATTGCTCTTTTCGCTGACGTGGATGAGGAGCCGTCCGAGATGGTAACGCGGTTTCTTACGGATCTGGAAAGTGATGGCATTGCCAACGTTGAAGCGAAAGGGATTGCGCCGGCTTTCAGATATCCGATTCAACTCAATTTCGTACCGAAGGAAGACGAGCCACTTGAGAAGATCAAGCAATTCATCGTGGCCCTGCGACAATCCGGAGTCGAACAAATCAACTGTGATTTGCGAGGACATCATGGCGGCCAGAATACACTTCTGTTTACGGCGATTCCGGGATACTCACACGAAGAACAGCAATGGATCGAGAATGCAGCTCGAACCGCAGCAGAGCATTGCGGCCTGTCTATAACTTTGACCGGCACGATGGTTTTTCCATCAAATGTCAACGCACGTAAGATCGCTCAACGGCGGACCGACTACGAAGCGACCAACAAGCAGGCTCACGATCTCGCCGAGTCGCTTAGCCAAACGCCCGATGCTGTGAAGAAAGCCGAACTGCGAATCGCCGTGCAACGAGCCTTCACATTGCGACAAAGCCTGCTGCGGGCTGAGTTGCAAGAGATGCAGGCTCGCCTGGAGAAGACTCAACAGTCGCTCGACATGCGAGACCGCATGGCCGATCAGATCGTAGATCGACGGGTTGAAGATTTGTTGAACCCGCAGCTAAAGTGGGAGGGCGGAACCGCACCCGGCCAGCCGCTGACGCAATCGGTTTCGCCCAATAGTCCGGCGATTCCCCTTCCAGCCGCCGCTGATCCCAAGTCCGAAGTGCTGGCCAAGCTGCAAGGCACCTGGGATTTAGATCTTAGCGATCAGGATGGCGGCTTTCCTGGAGCGCGGGCCGAAGTCACAATTGAGGGGAACTTGCTGAAGCTGTGGGAAATCGTCCCACCTCAGCCAGGACTCACCACAGAAACCCTCCGAACTGAAGCGGGGACCATGCTCCTGGAACCGGGAGCAGTCGGCCCACCGCAGCAGATCGACGTGGTCATCGGCCCCAACGACGGGGAAAAACGGCGGGCGACACAGGGGATAATCGAAATCACTGGCGACACCGTAATGCTCTGCTACGACTCGCAGGAACCCAAGGGCAAAATTCAGCGTCCCATCGCCTTCGCTCAAGGAAAGCATTCGGACCTGCTGGTGTTGAAACGACGAAATCTGACGGCCATTGTGAGTGAATTGGAAGGTGACTGGCACTTGGGAACGCCAGTTGATCCCAAAGCCGGTCTGCTGGCGAAGCTTCAAGGCCAATGGGACATGCACATCATCGAGGCCGACCCGAACCCGCCGGGAGGCCAGGAAGAGGCTGTGATCGAGGGGAATCTGATGACGATCACGATCACACTTGATGGCAAGACAATCACAACACCTGTGCAACTCAAACTCGATCGTTCACCAGAAACATACGCGGCAACAATGGATGGGAAGCCGATCGTACTTCGGAGGCAGCCCGCGTCCTGGTCATCAGATTTGCCGCAGCGAATCGATCTGATCATGTCTCCCAACGACAACAACGAGCGGTCGGAACTCAAAGGCATCATCGAGTTCGGGGAAGACACCGTCCGCATCTGCTACGCCAACTCGTCTCAATCCCCGCGTCCCGAGGTATTCGCCGTCGGAAAAGATGCGGACATTTGGGAGCTGCGCCGCAAGTCCGTTGTCACGGAACTCGAAGGCGACTGGCATTGCATTTCGATCACTGATCCGGCGGGCCAATCGTTGGATCACCCCAAGAAGAACGTCACGGTGCGAGGCCACAAATGGTACAGCTTGCCCGAGCACAACCCGAGAAATATTCAGATCCATGACGAATCTGGTCAAAAAACGATCGATTTCGAAAAGCACACCACTTACGCCTATTGGTTTCACCGCAACAATCTGAAACTCAGTGGACATGGCATGGTTATGGAGTTCGCCCGAGGGCACAACACGGCCCTTGAAGGGGCGCCCCTACTCGACGGTGGAGGCGACTGGACCGAACTGAATTGGAAGGCTCATCGTCAGCCGTAGAGACTTCCGCTGAATCAACGGCGATCAATCCCAACTGAGCGGGCTGAAAGATTGAATAATCCACCTTAAGATCACCCACATACAAGCTCGAAGCGCCAGCGAGTGGGCTTTGAAGAC
>JBGSVD010000272.1:0-54158 GCA_041753135.1 Planctomycetaceae bacterium | reverse complement strand
GTTGTGTTTGTGATCACGAAAAGCAACTGGGCAACATCAACCAATACCAATCGAGAAAAAAGGTTCCGTCCAGTCGCCCAAACCGGCGAGCCCACGGCGTCAGCCGTGCGGGTCTCATCCCCAACAACCCTTCGCCACATGCGGTCTCGAATGTTGTCATCAAAACACGCTGAGTAACGGACGGGAGTGGTACTTCGCAGATGCGGACCGATGCGACTGTTGAGAATCTCTCCGTCTCCGGCCTTCTGCACCCACTTGCCGCAGGCCTCGCAACGAGCCGCTTCATGGCGGTACAGAACGACCCGATAGCGACCGTCGATGATATCTTCCTGAAGATGCGATGGGAGCAGCTTCGTCGAAGACCCTGACGCTTCCCGAGCAGTGCGGACATTCTTTCGGAGTCGCCACGTCGACGGCCCAGTCGTACTGCGTCGGCGTTTTGCGAAACCAACCCGGATGGCCGACAGGGGCTCCACGCTTCCTCTTATCCGTTGCTGTTACCGCGGCTGCTGAGGCATTTGGCGTGTCTGTTGTACCGCCGGACTCCTGCTTCTGCTTGTTGGTAGCGAACTTATTCTGCCGCTCCAGCTTCAGTTCCAGCTTGACCTGGTCCAGTTCCTTCTGCAATCGCTGGTTTTCCTCGAACAGCCGATCACCGCGAGCTCGTGCGGCATCAAGACTCGCGTGCATCGCCCGACGACTCAGTTCCTGCTCATTCGCCAGCAACACTAACGTCCCCAACTCGGCTCCACCCAAATGCGGGCAGTGGCTGACGTGCGGACACTTGTGTTCATGTTGAGCGTAAAAACTGAATCTCATCGGCATCCTTCCCGAACGCCGAAACTTTACGTTCCCAACGTATTTCCTGCCAAGATCAGTCGCGAGCGACTAAACTGGTACCATCTAGTATCTTGCTAGACTTTCGCGATGGCACGTACGAAACGCATTTGTCCGGCTGGTGAAGTCTTCCACGTTCTGAATCGAGCGGTGGCTCGGCTCACGATTTTTGAAAAGGCGGAAGACTATGCCGCGTTCATGCGCGTCGTGCAGGAAACGTGGGAAATTGTGCCACTGCCAATTTATGCGATGGTGGCAATGCCGAATCACTGGCATTTTGTGGTCCGTCCCGAGACGAACAATCAGGTCAGTGAGTTCTTTCGTCGTCTCACGGTGATGCACACGATGCGTTGGCATGCACACTATAAGACAGGCGGCACACTATAAGACAGGCGGCACAGGGCATCTTTATCAGGGGGCGTTTCAAGTCGTTTCCAATTCAAACAGACGGGCACTTGCTGACGGTCATGCGGTACGTGGAGCGAAGCCCCGTTCGTGCAAATTTGATTGAACTCGCAGAAGACTGACAATGGGGTTCCGCGTATGCTCGCATGCGACGTGCGGACGAGCGCCGCTGGCTGGCGATTGAGGGATCATTGTCGCGTGACTCGACCACGGGGCGTTGTCCCGACCTGAGACAGGTCGGGCTACAGAATCCCGTCGGCGGAGCGACGGGTGTACGGTTGCGGGGTAGGGGGATCATGGCTGCGTGCTTGATCGTTTGCTCGTTGGATTGGGTGGCCCTTTTTCTTCTTCTTACGAATTCCGCTGCCACTAATGCATCGATATTCAACGACTGCGGACGCCAGCACGTCGCATTCAGGTGGGCAGCAGGCACGGCAGCCAGACTTCGAAGGCGGTACCGACACCGATTTCTGTTCGAGAACGAATTTCACCCCGAAGTTCTCGAACTCGCTCAGAAACAACATAGAGTCCCAAGCCTGTTCCATGCGGCTTTCCGGTGACGAACGGCTGAAAGAGTGAATTCTGCAGCTCGGGGCTAATCCCGTTGCCATTGTCGATGACTTCGATGACCACGGTGTCGTCGTGAACGCGAGTTTCAACTCTGACGGCCGGCGACGCACAATTTTGCACAGCTTCGATGGCGTTCTTAATAAGGTTGAAAAGAATTTCACTCAATTCCGCTTCCGTACAGGAAACAGATACTCCCGTCGCTCGCAGATCCGTCTGAATGGTGGCACCGTATTGCCTGGCCAGATGACTAAGAATCTGCAGCAAGCGAACGATCAACAAATCAGGCTCGGCCACACGTCGGCTGTCGTCTGCCGGGCGAGCCGAATCCAGCATACGCTGCGTCGTTGCGGTCAATCGATCAATTTCCTGAAGAATCAGCAGCGCATCTTTTTGATGCTCTGGTCGATCGGCGAGATCTTCTGATAGCAGAGTGGCGATCGTACGCATGGACGAAAGCGGATTTCTGAGTTCATGCGCCATTGATCCGGCCAGCAGCCCAAGAACGAACAGTTTTTCCTGCTGCATGGCCTGTCGCTCAGAAGTTCTGCGGATCAGTTCCTGCCGCTGATTGAAGAGCACTGCGGCATATTGTTCAAAGAGCAACGCCAGCGTGCTGCGTTGTTCCTGCGATAGCCAGTCCGCGTTCCTGCGAGGTCCCAGAAGCACAAACCCGCTGACGTCTCGATACGAAAAGCAAAAAACAATAGTCGCCTTCGAAGCTTGCAACCGGATCCGGAGTTCAGGATTCGTGACGTTCAGTAAATCGATCGTCGCCCGAGGTTCCTCGGCCAGCATCTTACAGAAAGCAGGAACGTCGAAGTTTTCATTTGTGTTTGCTGGCTCCTCGATTGGAACCATCACGTCGAGCTGAAAACCAGAGCAGACAATGATGCGTGTCGATTCAACTCGAAGAGAATCACGAAGCGATTCACAAAGCCAACAGGTCAATGTTTCGGAAGAATCCGCGGAACGTTGTGACAACTGAACGGAAAGCAATCGAGTTGCATCTCGCACCTGAGTAACGGAACTGCTCAGCAGATAACGAAGAGATTCGCTGACGCGTTCTCGCAGTGGTCTCCAGGCAAGAATCAATGCCACCAGCAATGTCACTTCCAGAACAACAAAGTCGAACTGCGCCTGGCGTTCCAGGGCTGCTGTCAATGGAGAGACCGTGACATGGTGAAGCCAAAAAACGGTAATCAGACAACCACCATAAACAAGAGTACGTTCGAAAATCAGTGGCATCAGATGGTGCCGAAATGCGTACCACGCAAACAGGATCACCGGTATCACGGGCGAGAGCGCGATCAGCATTCGCAGAACTGGTTCGCTCGGCGAACTTGCGGGCACCAGAAGATACGAAACCACCATGGCACTCATGAGCACCAGGAGTACGCTGAATTTCCGCAAAAACGGAGCCAAAGATGCCTGGTTCAATCTTCGGCTCGCCAATCCATAGACGACCGCCGCCACGATGTTGGCGGTCAACAACCAGACAACATAGGGAGCTGTAAATTGGTCGATCGCCCGGCGAAAATCTCGCTCGGAATCGTCGAAAATGGAATACGTCGCAGGGACGATCAGGAGAACAGGAAGATAGACGAAGAGGTACTTCCACTGCATCGGCGGTCGAGGAACGGATCCGGTCTTCAGAAGTCGCAAGCCACCATGGAGAACGGTCGATGGCAAAAGCATCAGGCCGAAAGCCATCATGGTCATGCACCAGTCGTCCAGCAGAGTGGCAGTTCCTCCCGAAGAATCGCTCAGCAGCCCATGCAGAAAATCACCGACGTGCAATAACCAGACAGCGAAGAAAGACAATGTCAGCCAGACCGGAACTTCGGGCCGGTTCACTCTTTCAAGCATGATCAACAGCAGGACCGTATCCAATACTGCTGCGAATCCGAAGAGGACGCTTTCAGTTGTGTCGAACATGGATTTGCTCAGGAACATCTTGAATCAGAGCAAGCAAACTCCGCAGTGAAAATGGCTTCCGAAGTACTCGCTGCACGCCATAGCGCGCAGATTCAAATTGCAGATCGTCTTCGCTGTAGCCGCTCATGAAAACAACGGGAGTTGAGTTTTCCGAACCGAGCTCCTGCGCGAAGGCTGCTCCTCCCATTTCAGGCATCGTGAGATCCAGCAGAATCAAATCAAACGGGGCGTGATCCTGATAAATTTTCAATGCCGACAGACCATCGTCAGCAAGCATCACCTTGTGACCAGCCGAGTTGAATGCTAATTCAATGACCCGCCTGATGTCTGCGTCATCGTCGGCCACCAGAATTCGCATCGATCGCTTCTGAGAATTCGTCGATTCAACGGCTGCCGTTTGACTTCTGCCCAACGGATGCGATTGCTGTTCTGGCTGTTGAACGGCGACGGGAAGTCCGACATGAAAAACGGTACCCATATCAACTTTGCTGTTCACTGCAAGAAATCCACCATGATTCAGAACGACTCCCTGGACAGCGGCAAGCCCCAGTCCACGCCCGGCACCTTTGTTGGAGAGGAAGGGTTCAAAAATTCGTGATAACTGGGCGTCTGTCATGCCGCACCCGGTGTCCGCCACTGTCAACAAAACGTAGTTTCCGGGAGAAATCTGCTCGGGACTTGTAATCCGAGCATTCAGTGACTGCTGGGAGTTCAGATAAGAAGTCGCGATCGTGATGGTTCCCGGCTTGCCCTTCATCGCTTCAGAAGCGTTGATCAGCAGATTCATCAGTACCTGTCGAAACTGTGTCGTATCAACGTCGGCATAAAGAGCTGTCGTACTGAGTGCGTACTTCACCGTCAGTTGCCTTCCGACCGAAACACTCACGAGATCTGTTGATTCTCGTATCAACTCGTTCAAATCGGCAACACGCTTCTCCAGCACATCTCCCCCGGAAAAAGCGAGCAGCTGTTTGGTCAGGTCGGAGGCTCTCTGAACAGCCTGGATCACATTGTCCATCAACTGCGTTACCGGGTGACACTCAGCGACAAGGTCTCTGGCCATCTCAGCATACAATTTCACCGGCACGAGCAAATTGTTGTAATCATGCGCCATTCCGCCGGCCAGCAGTCCCAGACTTTCCAGCCTTGCGGCTTTTTGCAGCTGGAGTTCCAATTTCAGTTTGTCCTCGGCGACTTTGATTCGCTCGGTGATATCTGTGACCAGCACCGTCACTCCAAAAATCGTGCCATCCGGCAAACGCGCGGGACAGTATCGGTCTTCGTAATGTCGCCGGTTGAGACTCTCGTCTCCATAGGTCTCAATCACCACGACTTCCTCGCCGGCCAATGCGCGATCGAAGTTTCGCTTTGCATTCTGGCGGTCAAACTCGTTGCCGACGACTTCTTCGAGCATGTTCATTCCGATTGCGATCTCTATCCCCCAGATCGCTCTGATCGTGTCAGCGTGAGCCTTATTGAACGACGTGTATCGATAAGATCTGTCCAAAGAAAAAATGATGATGCTTGGGGAATCAAGCACCATCTGCAGAATCGCGGAATCAGCGACTTCTTCAGCGGTGCATGTTCGAAGATCTGTAATCTCTGCGTACTTCACGGAAACGCCCTTCTCCACGCGGAAAGCTTTTCTGCAAACCAAGGCTGATACTACTTTCGAGCAAACGCGATTTCCACATGCACTGGAGCTCCAAATGCCACCATTAGACGTTTTTTTCGATTCGCCTGGGCGTTGGCAGCATCGAGAAACCAGCAGACTCGACTGCGTGGACTGGGTAGTGCTTCGTCAGACGTAAAACCGCAGGTTGGACATTCTTGTCCGATAGTCCCGCGACGGGCAAGAAGGCCCATCCTGCCCTAAAATCAAGCCTTGACAGAGTAGTAGGCTGTTTTGCCGACGAGCAACGTTCTCAACGCTGCTGCATCTGAGGTGCGGTCGATCTGCACATTTAGTAGTCCGCCGGCCGTCTTGGTTTGAGTGGGCGCATAAAGGCGGGCGCGACGCCCGCGCTCCGGGAGCGCGGGCGTCTCGCCCGCTGAGCGTTCCTCAATTCACAAATGAGAGTGCACGAAGCAGTGGTGGATGACTGACGCCACGATTTTTTTCCGCGAAACGAATGAATCGCGATCCTGCATAAGAGACTCGCAAGAAGACCAACGGAAGCAGGCTCAGGAACGGCCGCGGCAATGCCAGAGAAATTCGCGGAAAGTCGCGACACCTGAAAATTTCCGCCGGAGTTGCTGAAGATTGAAAACGCCGTGGGCTGGAGAGCGATTTGAGTGTTGGCGAACGCGTAAGTATCGCGTACTGTGCCAACAAAGAGTGTGTCATTATCTCCGCCCGTGGAACACAGACTGTCGCGCGAGAATATCGATGTGTAAGGCTGTGTCAAATTTGATTTTCTCAATATCAAGCTTGAATTAGGATACGCAGTTGCAGTCGGGGGAATCCCACACGGAAGTGTTGACTTCACACACGCTCCTTACTTCTGAGAGGCAGGAGCATCTTGTCGGCGAAGTTTCGATTTCGATCGTTATCGGTCCCAGGGAGTCTGAACTCGAGTCTCCTCGGTCGTTGGCGGCGGACCAAAATCTCGCAAATCGCTGGCTGCGTTGCCGCAATCGACTGGGTCTCCTAGAATCCAGCCTTTGGCGGGAGAACTGAATTTCTCCGTCAGCGGTTTTTCTACATCAAGGACTCGAGAGCGGCCCAATGCTCGAACGGCGTGAGCTATTTCCGAACGTTATTGAACTCAACTTCCAGGCCCGTCGGCGGCTCGGATGTTGTGTCTATCTCATCTACTCTGGCACGGATTGGATGCTGCTGGACATCGGCTATTCCGACACCGTCGATGAACTTGTTGATTTGATTCGTCAGATGGATTTTCCCCTCGCGAACTGCAAGTATCTGGTTGCGACTCACGCCGATGCCGACCATGTTCAGGGCTTTCAGCGGGCTAAAGAGTTGCTGCCGGGGTCGCGACTTGTGGCACATCCGGATGCCAAACGAATACTGGAATCGAATGACCGAATCGCGTCCTTTGCCGAAATTCCTGCGCAGGGTATTTCGATCGAGATGCCGAATTTTGTGATCGATCAGGAAGTTGACGAAGGCAGCGTTCTAGAGCTGGGAAATCTAAAGGTTCAGGTCTGGCACACGCCAGGCCACGCCGTGGGGCAGTTAGCATTCCGCCTCGGGAAGCTGCTGTTTTCTGGCGACAACATTTTCAGAGATGGCTGTGTCGGCAGCATTGATTGCCATCACGGTTCCGATTTGCCGGCGTTCATCGAATCGTTGACTCGCATTCAGAAAAGCAGCGTCGAATGGCTGTTGCCAAGCCATGGACCTGCGTTTCGAAACGATCGTGCATTGTTGCAGTCCGCAATCGATCGTCTGGACAAGTACCAGCACATGGCAGATTTCGGTACGTGTGCAGTGGACTGGCCGTTGCTTGATGAGTGGGAAGCGGAACTGGCCAAAGGGCAGAATCCCGCAGCATCCTGAATTATCGAGTTATTCGTCTCACGAATTGCGGCTCTTCGTTTGTCATACGTTCCTCTGACAGCGGGCTGACGTGTGGCATTTTGCTTTTCCCTGATCTCTAAATTGCAGGCCTGGAATCATGAATGAAGTGCTCGACTTTCTTAAGCAGCAGCAATCGATCTCGCTGGAGCAGCTCTGCAATTTTCTGCGAATTCCCAGCGTCAGTGCCGACAGCGCTTTCGCTCCGCAAATGCACTTGTGTGCCGAGTGGGTACGATCATCAATGGTCGAAGCTGGATTGAATGCCACAATCTACCCGACCAAAGGCCATCCGATCGTCTATGGGGAACGCATTCAGGATCCTTCTCTGCCGACGGTTCTTGTTTACGGACATTACGACGTTCAGCCTCCTGATCCGCTGAACCTCTGGACGACGCCGGCGTTTGAGCCACAGGTTCGTGACGGAAAACTCTTTGCTCGCGGAGCGACCGACGACAAGGGGCAGCTGTTCACTCACCTGAAATCTATCGAAGCCTGGGTGAAAGTGAATGGAAATCTGCCCGTCAACGTCAAGGTTTTGATTGAGGGCGAGGAAGAAGTTGGCGGGGCGAACCTTGATCACTTCCTTGAAACTCATAAGGAACTGCTGAAGGCCGACGTTGCTGTTGTCAGCGATACAAGCCAGTATGCGGATGGAATTCCTGCGATCACATGCGGGCTGCGAGGAATCGTTGCTGCGGAAATGCGACTCAAGGGGCCATCCAAGGATCTTCACAGCGGAATTTACGGCGGTGCGATCGCGAACCCAGTCAATGCACTGGCTCGCATGTGCGGCAAGCTTGTGGGCGATGATGGCCGAATTCAGATTCCGGGCTTCTATGATGACGTGATGGAATTGTCGGTTCTGGAGCAGGCTCAGTACGCGGCTCTTCCGTTTTCTGAATCCGCGTTTCTCAAGGAAGTTGGCAGCTCCGCAACGTTCGGGGAAGCTGGCCGATCGACTTTGGTGCGTCGAACCGCTCGGCCAACCTGCGACATCAACGGGATTTCGGGCGGATATCAGGGCGAAGGGCCCAAGACAATTATTCCGTCTCGCGCTGTGGCAAAGATCACCTGCCGTCTGGTGCCAAAAATGAGTCCCGCAAAGATTCTGGACGCTCTCGAAAAATTTCTGAAGGCCAATTGTCCGCCCGGAATTGAATTCGAATTCAAACGATTCCATGGTTGTGAAGCCTTTGTGTTCGATCCGACCAGCGATTGGCTGACGGCCGCGCGAAAGGCTGTCGAAACGGCGTTTGGACAGCCGCCGGTTCTGATCCGTGAGGGCGGTTCAATTCCGGTCGTTCTCAGCTTCAAACAAATCCTGGGAATCGATACGCTCCTGCTCGGCTGGGGGCGAAATTCGGACAATCTGCATAGTCCGGACGAGCACATTCATGTGGTGGATTTCCACCGCGGAACCCTCGCCAGTGCATGCTTGTGGGCAGAACTCGCGAAGGTCAGTCGCCAGGACCGAAGCAAAGCTGCCACTTGAGACAACGCACATTGTTTCAATGCGGGCCGGACGCCCGACGTTGATTCTCGAAACAAAAATCCCCCCAGGACAGTTACTCAGGAGTTCCGCCCATGCTGGATCTGCAGTTCATCTGCGATCATCGTGATCTTGTTGTCGACAACTGCAAGAAGCGTGGTGTCGAAGTGGATGTAGACGCGGTGATCCGCCTCCGTGATGAACGGAACGCGCTGATTTCAAAAGGCGACGAATTGCGCCGGCAGCAAAAAGAAGTGTCGGCTCAGATTCCGAAAGCATCGGCTGAGGATCGGGCGAAACTTGTTGAAAGCGGCAAACTCCTGCGAGATCAGGTCGGCCAGACGGAAGAGCTGCAAAAGAAAGTTGAAGAGCAACTGCGTGACGAGCAAATTCGTATTCCGAATATGACTCATCCTTCGGCGCCAATTGGCGGTGAAGCCGATGCGTTTGAAATTCGCGTCTGGGGCGAAAAGCCAAAGTTCGACTTCAAGCCCAAAGACCATGTGGAGATCGCCGCGAATCTCGATCTCATCGATTTCGAAGCGGGAGCTCGAGTGGCGGGTTCAGGATTTTACTTCCTGAAAAACGACGCCGTCATGCTGGAGATGGCGTTGGTCCAGTTCGCACTGACGAAGCTGCGAAGCGAAGGCTTCACACTCTTCACAACGCCTGACCTTGCCAGAGACTCGGTTCTTGAAGGAATCGGGTTTAATCCGCGTGGGAATGAAACACAGATTTATTCCGTGGCCAATAGTGATCTGAGTCTTGTCGCGACTGCCGAGATTACACTCGGTGGAATTCAAAAAGATCAGATTCTGGACATTGCGACTCTGCCGTTGAAGTATGCCGGATTGTCGCATTGTTTCCGAACTGAAGCCGGGGCCGCCGGGCGAGCAGGGCGCGGTATCTATCGCGTTCATCAGTTTACAAAAGTCGAAATGTTCGGTTACACGGGTCCAGATCTGCAGGACTCCGATTCATTGCACCTGGAAGTGCTGCGGATTGAAGAAGAAGTCTTCCAGGCTCTTGGAATTCCTTATCGTGTGATTGATACGGCTTCAGGCGACCTTGGTGGCCCCGCGTATCGCAAGTTCGATATTGAAGCATGGATGCCCGGTCGAGGCGACGGTGGCGAATACGGCGAAGTGACCAGTGCATCGAATTGCACCGACTATCAGGCTCGCCGTCTGAATATTCGCTGCAAGAGCCCTGACAAGAAGGGCACTCAGTTTGTTCAGACATTGAATGGAACAGCGATCTCTTGCGCTCGCGCGATCATTGCGGTCCTGGAAAATTACCAGCAAGCGGATGGAAGCGTTGTCGTTCCGGAAGTCCTGCGACGATGGGTCGGAAAAGACGTCCTCACCAGGGCGAACTGATTCTTTCGTCCGGTCAGTTCTGATGTATGTTCATCGCGGCCAGGAATGAGGAATGATTTAGCGGACGAGACGTCCGCGGCCCCCGGAGCGCGGACGTCTCGTCCGCTTGTCCGCTCGCTCGCCGACATCTTATTTCTGACCGCACGAGCTATAACACGCCGCCGTAGCCGAGTTCGTAAGAACTCGGAATTCTTACATGGCGCTGTCCGGTTAGGCGAGCGGCAGGAAATGGCTTACCAGCCCATCGTAGGGCAGTTGTCCCAACCGCTTATGAACGATTGGGACAATCGTTCTACAATGGTAAATCCTCTCCTGCCGCTCGCCTTAGGTTGATGTTCTCCGGATGGCTGCGTTGCTTTTTGGGTAGGATTTGGGTCACAATAGCGGTCCCTCCCAAAATCACCCCGACCTCCAGGATCAAGATTCAGCGGGATCCCTGAATGCGACTCTTCACGTCTGCCACCAACATGGCCACCCCTTCATCGTCGTCAGCGATCAGCTTTGGCGTTGCCATCCTGCTTCTGCCGGCCATGGCTTTCAGCAACGATGAATCGGACCAAAAATCATCTGGCGTTGCGCAAAAGGAAGAGGTGACAGAAGAGCAGGCCGAGTTCTTTCGTGACAAAGTGTTTCCACTGCTTGAATCACGATGTTTTGAATGTCACGGTGATCAGGAAGACATCGAAGCCGATCTTCGGCTGACATCTAAAAAGGCGATGTTAACGGGTGGCGAAAGCGGCGCGGCGATTGTGCCGTCGGAGCCGGATCAGAGCCTTCTGATTCAGGCTGTCAAGTACGAGAACTTTCAGATGCCTCCGCGCAGCAAAATGCCGGATGAAGAAATTGACATCCTGGTGAAGTGGATTAAAGACGGTGCTCCGTGGCCATCGGACATGGAATCCGGAACGGCACATTCGAAGAAGGCCGAGTTTCCTCTTCAGGAACGCATCGCCTCTCACTGGGCATGGAAGAAAATTGTCCGCCCGGATCTGCCAATGGTGACGCACGCCGACTGGCCAGCCAGTCCGATTGATCACTTTGTGCTTGCGAAACTGGAAGATGCAAAAATCGTCCCGGCCGTTGATGCGGATCGACGAGCACTCATTCGGCGAATGTACTTTGATCTGATCGGTTTGCCTCCAACCATTGAGCAACAGGATCGCTTTTTCAATGACTCCGCGGAAACTTCGGTCGCCATGGAAAAGGTGGTTGATGAACTGCTCGCGTCACCTCACTTTGGAGAACGCTGGGCACGGCACTGGCTGGATCTGATGCGTTACGCAGAAACTTTGGGCCATGAATTCGATTATCCGTTGCCGTATGCCTGGCGATACCGCGACTATGTCATTCGTGCTCTGAACGAGGATGTTCCTTACGACCAGTTTGTGCGCGAACACATTGCCGGCGATCTCATGGTTAATCCCAGACGAAATCCGATGCTGGGCTACAATGAATCGCTGATCGCAACGGGTTTCTGGTATCTTTGCGAAGATAAGCACGCGCCGGTGGACGTGAAAGCGGAAGAGGCGTCTCGTATTGATAATCAGATTGATGTGTTTGGGAAAACATTCCTCGGCCTGACCATTTCATGCGCGCGTTGCCACGACCATAAGTTTGATGCAATCACGGCTGATGACTATTACGCTCTGTCGGGGTTCCTGCAAAGTTCACGCCGAAGGGTCGAGTGGCTCGATTCAAACAATCAGACTGACCTGCTTGTCAGTTCTTTGCAGTCGGCTCAACTGCAGACTGCAAACGCACTTCAGATTGCTGCGAAAGAATACAATGGCGATGAGCTCACCGAGCAACTGACTCAGGCGGTGGCTGCGGTTTCAAGTTCCGATCCGCCCGGCGATCCCGTTTTGAGTTCCCTGCGAGCGGTGCTGAAGGATGAGAATACTCGCAAGCTTTCGCATCCACTTTCACTCCTGGCCACATTAGCGCAGGCGTCTTCGGAAATTTCCGATGCCGCGACAATTGCACAGTGGGTGAAATTGCGGGACGAGACTCTGGCGATTGCAAAGTCTCTTCCGCAAGCACAGGGAACCGGTTGGGTGGAAACAAAGATTGGCAGCCCGACTGTTGTGGCCGCCGATCTGCGTGCGGGACTGCCGATCGGGTGGAATGCCTTTGGAGCTGCGTTTGATGCTGAGCCATTCAACGGCGCCGCAAAGATGGCGGCTTCCTGGAGTCCAGTCAGTGCAGCGGCAAACGTCGAAGGCTGCGTCAGTTCTGCGGTGCTGTCGCCGGCATTGCGTGGTCAACTGCATTCGCCGGAGTTTGTACTGACTCATCCCGAGATTCAAATTCTGGCGGCTGGAAAAGCATCACGCGTTCGACTGGTGATCGATGGCTACGTGATGAACGAATTCAGCGAACTCTTGTTCGGCGGTTGCCGACAGCCCATCGATACTGACGGTGCGTTTCGATGGATTCGAATTGCTGGCGATGTAAAACGTTATCTTGGTCATCGTTGCCATCTGGAATTTCTTGATGAAGCCGATGGATGGTTTGCCGTTCGCGAAATTCGCCTGATGGGAATGTCAGATGAAGCCCCGACGACGGCTCAGGAAGTTTGCCGCACGAACGCTTCGCTTCAAATTCCCGACGTGGCAAGCAGAGATCTGTTGATCCCAATCGTTGCGGCGGCACTGCGAGAAGATCCCGCGTGGATCGCAAAAGCGGCTGAGCATAAATTATTCTCCATCGACAGCCAGAAAATCGTCGATGCTGCGCAGGATCACTGGCGGACGCTGACCAATCAAACGCAATTGGGTGATCCGGTTCTGGTGATGTGCGATGGGCCGGGAGAAGATGAATACGTTTTCATTCGCGGTAATCATAACAACCATGGTCCGACGGCCGTTCGTCATATGTTGACGGCTCTTGATGCCCGACAACCGCTGCAGCATCCCAGTGGAAGCGGACGGCTGGAGCTCGTCGATCGATTGCTCGATCACAGCAATCCGTTCCCGGCAAGAGTCGCCGTCAATCGAGTTTGGCAACATCTGCTTGGGCGAGGACTTGTGCCGACGTCCGAAAACTTCGGTGTACTCGGAGAGGCACCGTCCCATCCCGAACTGCTTGACTTGCTCGCCGACGATTTTCGCAACGACGGTTGGTCGTTAAAACGGCTGATCAAACGAATTGTCATGTCCCGTACATATCGTCTGAGCAGTCAACGCAACCCGATCGCGGAACCACTTGATCCAGGTAACAGATTGCTTCATCGGTTTTCGATCCGCAGACTCGAAGGTGAAACATTGCGTGATTCGATTCTGGCGATTTCCGGCCGGTTGGATCCGCAGATGTTTGGCGGACCGGTGCCGGTCTACCTGTCAGGCTTCATGCAGGGCCGTGGTCGACCGGGAAATTCGGGGCCACTTGATGGAGCTGGTCGAAGAAGCATTTATCAGGGCGTCAATCGAAACTTTTTGAATCCGTTTATGCTGGCATTCGACACACCTCAACCAGCCACCGCTATTGCCCGTCGCGCCGCTTCAAACGTTCCCGCGCAGGCTTTGATTTTGATGAACAGTGAGTTCGTTCATGAACAGGCCAGCGTCTGGGCGGCACGATTACTGAACGAAGTTGCCGACGGCGGTGATGCTCTTATTCAGCGTGCATTTCGTCAGGCATTCAGCCGCCCTGCGTCCAATGAAGAACTTGAATCCTTCAAGTCGTTCGCAGCAGTCACCGCGAGCGACAGAAATCTGCAGGCCGACTTGTCGCTGCGTGACGCCGCCATTATCACGGAGATTTGCCATGTGATGATGAATCAGAAGGAATTTCTGTTTCTTGACTGAACCGCGACCAACGTCGCGTCCTCGAATTTCGGTTTTCCGAGTGACGGATTCTTCTGTTATTTCGCGAGGCGGGTTTCAAGCCGCCGCCTGGTTCTGACAGTTCTCTGATCATCACATCCCTTCATTAGAAGTTGGACCGATGAAACACTTCTCGCCCGCCAAGCCATGTCTGGTCGACGGTGATGTCCTTCACTTCGTCAATCGGACAATTCAAAATGTCGCGATCGATCACAATAAAGTCAGCCAGCTTGCCGATTTCCAGTGAGCCTTTTTCTTTTTCCTCAAACGTCAGCCACGCATTGTTGATCGTATAAAATCGCAGTGCCTGTTCACGAGTGATGATCTGCTCGGGATGCAGCGGAGAATCCGTCCAGCGAGGCTGACGAGTCAACGTCGTCCAGATGCCAAGGAACGGGTTGTAAGGATTCACGGAACGCAGACTGCCGATTCTTTGCATATGGTCCGAGCCACCACCGACCATAACTCCTTGTTCGAACAGCGTCTTGTACGGTTGGAAGTAGCTCGTTCGATCTTCTCCGAATTGCTGAAACAACGTGCGTCCGTCCAGGTGCAACCAGATTGGCTGGATGTCAGCGACGATCCCAAGTGACTTCATTTTCTGGATGGATTCGAGACTCATGAAATTGCAATGAGTGATACACGGCCGTTTGTCACGAATCGAGAAGTCACTGTTGACTCGTTCGTAGGCTTCGACCAGAGCCTGGACTGCTCCATCTCCAACTGAATGAGCGGTGATCTGAAGATCGTTTTCCAGACAGTACTTCGCGATCTCGTACATTCGGTCCGGCTGAATATTCAGCACACCGCGATATTCGGGATCGCTGATGGAATAGATCGAACTCACTCCCCACGGTTTCTGCATCCACGCACTGCCGGTCAGCATGCCACCATCGAGGAACACTTTGACGCCTCGCAGCCACAGAAGGTTGTTGTATTCATGAGCCGGATGTTCGGCAGCCGTTCGAATCTGCGCGGCAACCTTTTCCCAGTCACCGTCCGGATTGACGCCCCAGCACAAAAACGTTCGACACGTCAGACTGTTCTCCTCTCGCAGAGAATCAAACAGCTTCACATCCTGTTCCCCCGCGCTTCTCTGCACGATGCTGGTGATGCCTGCGGAGTTATAATCGCTGATCAGTTTTTTCAGCTGAGACTTCTTCTCATCAAACGACGGCGACTTTTCTGCAGACTCCGTCTTTACGAATCGGCCAGCCGCGCGAATAACCCCGGTGGGCTCGCCGGTGGCAGGATCTTTTTCAATTCTTCCAGGCAAACCGTCGGTGATCTGAAAGTCTCGATCGATACCATTCAGCGTCAAGGCCATAGAATTCAGCGCGGCATCCGGCCCCGTTCGGAAATAGACGGGGTTGTTTGGGGCGACCATGTCCAGCTCATGCCGTGTTGGAAAACGCTGATCGCGAAGACGAGTAATGAACACCTGATTCATGATGATCCATTGCCCGTCCTCCAGTCGATCC
Source organism: Planctomycetaceae bacterium (assembly GCA_041753135.1). GTDB lineage: Bacteria > Planctomycetota > Planctomycetia > Planctomycetales > Planctomycetaceae > SXXK01. The sequence continues at coordinate 38,697 of JBGSVD010000272.1, read as the reverse complement.
GCTTGCCCCTTCACGTACTTGAGTACATCGTCGATCGTTTCCAGAGGAGGAATCTCATGATCAAACTCATAGACCGCCGCACCGGTTGCATGCACGTGTGAATCGATTAATCCGGGCAGCACTGTGCGACCTTCCAGAGGTAAGATCCGAGTTTCTGGTCCCGCCAATTTCAGGATCTCGTCATTTGTCCCGACGGCCACAATTCGATCCTCACGAACGGCCATCGCTTCCACGATGTCGAACTTCTGATTGACCGTGACAATCTGCCCGTGATGCAGAATCAAATCTGGTGCCTGAGCTCCGCTGAATTGTGGAATGCTGGCAGTGAATAGAAGTACGGAGAGCAATGAAAAATAGCTGGATCGCCTCATTGAAATGCTTCCCCAAAGAAAACGAATCGACAGGATCGTGAGGTTCGTGATGGCCGGACCGTTCAGACTTGCTGTGCGGTCATTGTGCCGAATGCCGCTTCATTCGGCAATCAGGCCCACAGCGCCGTGAATGCTGGGTGGAGTCGTAGATTTTTGTAGGTCCTCCTTGCCGAGGAGGACTTCGTGGCCAGCCGCGACCTGTGTGCACGTCAAAAAAAGAAACGGGCCGATACTCTGCAGCCCATTGCACTCGGGGTTCGCCTTGCGGTGAAAGTCCTTTCCGGAAGAAAAGGACCTGCTTTGACAATCATCCGCGACTACGCCGGCATGGCTGGCCGGTTTTGTTGAATGAATAATTCGAAGGGCAGGACAATCGACAGCGCAAACTCGCCAGACGTTGAGCGTGAAAAAGGTGTTCTCGCGATCAAATGCGATTGAAGGAGAATGCTGGCTTCGGATTTTGCGTTTGAGAACGAACGAGTGATCGGTAGCCACGCGTTGTTTTTCTCAAAATGCCGGGGCAAAAAAAATCCCGGAAGCAGCGAATCCAAGGGGGGGCGGTGGACTCTAGCTGCTTCCGGGGGCGATTGGTTTGTTTGCGTTTTCACTGAGTGTTTCACCCAGCCGCAACGAACGGAACAGTACGAGGATTGCAAAAGCGGGTCAATAGTTATTCGTGGTCGAAGCCTGCTCAAAAATATTGCGCAACGTGTTGCAGTGGAACGATTTGTGGCGCATCGGCAAATTCAGCCGCTTCAATTCTTGCGGAATTAATGTTTTGAGTTGTCACCATTGTCCCACTGATGACCATCGTCTCGTGTTGAAGTCCCTTCAGGCCACGCTGCTGGTGTGCTTGTGGCTGGCAAGTGAAAGGGTCGCACCTGGACAGCGGATTGGATAACTCCGCGGGCCGAAACTCATTCTAAGAAGCGATCTATTCAGTGTGATGGAATCTCCGTACAAATCCAAACACGCAAGACTTCGCACCAACAACAATCATCGCAACATTAATCATCGCGGCACGGAGGCCGTCCCATGAGATTTACCATATCGGTTCTTTGTTGTTTCGCAGCCCTTTGTTGTTTCGAAACAGCTGTGGTGGCTCAGGATGCTCCGAAGTTGGCGAAGGAGCCGATCGTTGTGATGCGATCGGGCGGTATTTCAAAGGACGCGGCTAGCGCCTATGTCCGGCAGCTTAATGAGCAACTTGAGATTGGTGGGGCAATTGCAAAGGCTTCAACTGACGCCAGTAACGCTGAGCTTGTCACTTCGCACTCTATGCCGACAAATGGCATGTTGGTCTACATGGCCAGCGGGTTAATCCCTTCAGCAGAACAGATCGTATTCTCTGAAGTCGTGGATCATGCCGAATTTGTCAGACTCATCAATACGCGATCATCAAAATTTGGCACAACTTCCACGCTCGAGGGGTCTGGTGATCTGTATCAGCAAGTCGTGACTTTAACATGGCGAGTGCAAGTGCAGGAAGTAAGCCAGACGGATGGCACTTCGCCGGACCTCGCGGATTCTACTGCTGATGCCGAGGTCGCCGAAGGTTCGGCAAAGGAATCAAAACAGGTTTCCCTGAGCATAGGTATCGGTTCATCACCGGGAGTTGTTGTGCAGGCGCTCTCGTCAGAAGAAGAGGGTGAGCTCATTGAAGAGAATGGTGTGAAGTTTCGCGAACATTCGTCAACGAACAGGGTGTACTTTCGATATCACGATGGATTCATGTTCGAGAGTCAGTCTGCAGATCTCTTTGAGATGTCACTTCCATCCGGTGATTCACTTCGACAACGCGAACATGGTGAGGTGAATGGCGAAGTCACGTTTTACCCCGATTGTATTCCGATGGGATTTCGCCATCTCGGCTGGAACGCCTTGAATACTGCCGCAGGTGCAGAATTGCAGCAGCGAGACGACGAAGATTCCCTGAGTTATGCGGCTCGTCGATCGTTTGGAGACGCGGGGCTGGCTCTTGTTCGTTCGGCGATTTTTGATACTGAAAGAGTGTCTGCGTGGTTTCGGTTTTCGGAAGATCAGAATCCAGTTCGTTCGGAATTCCGAATCGCCGCGCGTCGAAACAGTGATTTGGGGAAGACTCTGAAAGACATTGCCTCCGCGGAACGCCGATTTGCTCCCGTCCTGAACGACAATGCCGCCGCCACATTTTACGGGGCCATCCATCTGCCCGATCTCTGGAAGAACGCGATTGAAGCTGGCCTCGCGATCGGTTTGGAAGATGTGGCCGCCGAATCGCAAGACGCTGCACAGTACGCCGAGGCGGCTCGATGTGTGCTCAGTTCTTTCGCCAGTATCACTGAACACGGAAACGTTGAGTTCCTGACGAAGATTGGCTGGTCCGAAAAGTCGGGAGGAGTAATCTACGGTGGGCTTCAGATTGATGATAACGAACAGTTGCTGAATGCGATCCTGACTCTTCTGAATGACGGTGCGACTTCTGATGAAGAATACAAAATCGTGAGGCTGCCTGAATACGAGATGCTGAAGATCCGAATTCCTTCAGATTTGGACATGGAGCCTGTTCGATTAAGCCACCTGTATCTGGCAAATATCAATTCTTGCTTCTGGTTTGCGGCCGGTGGGGAGAACGCTCACGAGATCATTGCTCAGTCGGTCGAACGTTGCAACGCATCGTCTGGCCGCCAGAGCACTCCCATTTTGACCATGGTGGTTGATCTGGAGCAATGGGCCAGCTATTCACCAGATGATGCGACAGGCTTAACCAGATTGCACAGTACCTTGATTCCGGCGGTGATGATGCTTGCCTGTGAGATACTCGGAGATGTCCTGCCGTTCGACTCAGCGGAAGATGAGCCCGGAACATACGCAGAATCTCAGGCTCTTTTCACCAGAGCACTCGCGCTCGGGGGATCTCAGCGATTCACCTTTGCAGTTGATGCGGACGAAAGTGGCATGGTTGCCGGCAGCCAACTTGGCGATGCCCTCGCGCGAGGATTCGCAGCTCTGATGCTTCAGAAGGCAGACGAATTGTTCAAAAACAGCCAGCCGGACAGTCTCGCAGAGGATGCGTCCGCAGTTCAGTAGGTCACCGTGCCAAAAAGGATGACCGCTACGACGAAGAACTAGTCCTTCATTAAGATGAAAAATCAGCGTTGGATTTAGTGGATCTTGCTAAAGATCCCAGGACCGCAGGACCTTTAGACGAATCGCAGTCCCGATTGAGATGATTAACCGCAATAGCGTTCAATTATTCAAAACCACAGTCTGTGCAAAGGTTTTCGTCAGGGGTTTCAGTTTTCTGAATTAGGCCGTTGCGAAATTCGCAAGTACTCTACGGGGAGCCCCGAATTCTGGCGACTCCGGCCATAAGGTCAAAGGGCAGATCAAGATGAAACGAATTTATGAGACACCAGCGTTTGAATTTCTGGTGTAAGAGGGATCGATCCGCAGTGTGTCGTTGCTTTGGCGAATCCAAAGTTCGCGATTTTTATCTTCAGTCGGGATCTATGATTTTTCAGCAATCTGAATCACGCTCGGCCATCATTCCCGAGCCCTGCCAATTTCGCAAGGTGATGTCGTGCTGCTTTCTTCCGATGACCCGAAAACACAACATCACAAAAATATCTGTGCCTCGCCAACATCGAAAATCGCGCCCAGCAGCACGTCCGACGACAGTCAAATCGTCGATTCCACAGTCAAACTACAAGGAACTATCGATACGTTGGCAAAGACCCCAAGACAACAATGGTCAACTACTTGATTCCGAGGTTTGCCTGCATATTCTTCTTGTACGCTTCGACGCCCGGCTGACCGTAGGGATTAGTCCCAACCAATCGACCTTCAGCGACGGTAGCCAGCATCAACATTTGAAACAACTGTCCCAGTGAATGCTCAGAAACTTCTGGTAAAACAAGATCCGCTGTCGGGCGATTCTCGTCTGCATACGCTTGATTTGTTCCGTCAATCGCAGCCTGCAGAATTCGAGACATCGTCACGCCTGCCAGTTGATTCAGTTGGTCCTGATCAAGTTGGTGTTTAGGGACCTGAAGCGACGGCATCGATGGACGCCCTGGCAAAAGATTGGTTATCAGCTTGTCTCGTCGGCCTTCCTGATGCTGCTGGCCGCGACTATGAAGATCGCGAGTATTAACAACTGTCAGCGGTGTCGCGCCACGTTCATGTTTGCCGAGACTTTCACTCAGCAGTTGGTCGTACCAAAGTCCAACGGCTTCTAGCTTGCTGCCCCATGTCGAAAGGATTCTTATCGTCATGCCAAGATCCATTTCAAACGCATGACAAACGGCCACGAACTGCAGAACGATGTTGCTCTCAAATGGAGCATTGCGGAAATGTTCCGTCATGTCGGCGGCCCCCTGGAGCAACGCTCGAATGTTCATTCCATTTGCCGCAGCCGGCAGCAGCCCCACAGGAGTAAGAATTGAAAAACGACCGCCAATGCCATCGGGAATTGAAAAGATATCATGATAGCCCGCGGCGTTTGACAGATTTCGCAATCGTCCGGAATCGCCTGTCACCGGTACAATCAGACTGGTGGCGTCGTCCGCGAATCGCCGTTCGATTAACTCTCGAAATGTTCGGAAGGCAACCGCAGCCTCGAGTGTTCCGCCCGACTTACTGATCACGATGACGGCCGTCTTTCCCTCCACTGTTCCGGGGCTCTTTTCAGCTCGTTGATCCAGAAGATTCAACAGATCCTGCTGATGATCGGAATCAACATTCCAGCCTTCAAAGTACAGTCGTGGAACGCCGCCGCGAGTCGAGCGACATTGCTCATTATGGTACGGGCTGCGCAGGGCTTCGAACAGGGCTCGCATTCCCATATAAGAGCCACCGATACCGAGCACGACGACGGAATCTGCCGACTCTCTCAGCCTTGCACCGCAGGATTCAAGCCGGGCCACCAGACTCTTTTCACCATTGCTCTGCAGATCAGCCAGCAGTTCTTCGGGCCATTCAATAAACCCGGCATCCAGCGGCTGCTTTTCAACCGGGACGGTATTGCCTGACTGCCAAAGATCCACGTCGACAAGAGTTTCCTCCCGAGCTGCAAGCAACTTTTCTTTCAAAGCCGCGATGCGACCTGCGGGCAGCAATTTCAACGCGGCATCGGCAACGTACTTCAGGCTTTCATTCGACATAGCGTAACGTCTCCAGTTCACAAAAAATTGAGAAGCCGACTCTACAAAACTAGAACGGCCAAATGATCGGGATGATGATGATGCTGACGATCCAGAGAATAAGATTCAGAGGGACGCCAACTTTAACGAAGTCACTGAAGCGATAACCTCCCGGACCGAAGACCATCATATGGGTCTGATAACCCACAGGAGAAGCAAACGCAAATGACGCTGCCAACGCAACCGCCATGACAAACGGACGAGGATCACAATTGCTCAGTTTGGCGGCCTCCAGGCAGAATGGAAATGCAATGACAGCCGCTCCGTTATTAGTCACCAGTTCATTCAATACCATAGTCACAAAATAGATCGCCGCCAAAGTTGCATAGGGGCCGAATGGTTGGGTGATTGCCACGAGCTTGCTGGACAGAAAGAGTGCGGCCCCTGATTTTTCCAGAGCCGCCCCAAGTCCGAATGAGGCTCCAATGGCAATTAACACAGGCCATTCGATTGTCTGCCGCGCATCCGATGCGGACATGCATCTGGTCAGCACCATTAATCCGCCAGCCACAAATGCGGCCAGCATGGCAGTGTCGCTTTTTCCATAAAACATCGTGACAAGCAGGCCGACAAAGATCACGAGTGCAACCCACCATCGCTCGTGGCGAAGTGGCTGAGATCCCGCGACATCACTGACAAGATAGAAGTCCGGATTGTTTCTGTGAGCCTGAACAAAATTCGGACCTGTCTGCATAAGCAGAGTATCACCGGCTTCCAGTTTCACATCTCCAATCTTGGTAGTCAGTCGCTCTCCGTTACGATGAATCGCCACAATGGCAGCATTGTAATGTGAACGGAACTGAGCCTCGCGAACCGTCTGTCCGATCAATGGAGACGATCGACTGACAACGGCCTCACACAATCGTCGCCGCCTTTGCTCCTCGGAAGATTGGTCGGTCGCTTCTGTTGCAGGTTCCAGACCTGGAATTTTCTTAAGGTCCACGATCGTGCCGACAACACCAGTGAATACCAGTCGATCATTGGATTCCATCACGGTATCGGGACTAACCGGAGCGATGATCGAACCGCGACGATCAATTTCGATCAGAAACAATCCGGGAAGTCGACGAAGGCCAGCAGCTTCGATGCTCTGACCGATCAGGCGGCATGCCGGTGTGACCACCATCTCCACAAGGTACTCGCGGCGAGCATCACCAAGCTGTTCCATCAACTCTTTCCGCTCCGGCAGCAGTTTTCGCCCAACAGTCAAAATGTAAGCGGCACCGATGATTGCGCATGGAACTCCGGCCGAGGAGATTTCGAAAAATGACATTTCCTGAATTCCGGCCTTTCGCATCAACCCATCGACAACCAGATTCGTACTGGTGCCGATGCGTGAGCAGCAACCGCCGAGAATTGTCATGAACGACAGTGGAATCAACAGCTTTGACGGAGCAACGTGATGCTTGCGGCACCAGGAAATGACCACCGGTATCATCATCGCCACAATGGGAGTGTTATTCAGAAATGCCGAGGTCCCGATCGCAAACAGGGCCAGCATGACCAGCCCACCAAGCTCCGTACTCGCAGGGCCAAGGATCTTAGCGCCCACAGCGTCGACGAGTCCCGTTTCACGCAACCCGGCTGTGACAACAAAAAGTGCTGCAACCATCAGCAGTGAATTGGAAATAAATCCGCCAAACGCTTCATCGGGTGTGATGACCCCGCACATGGACAGAAAAATGATGGCCCCCATGAACACCAAATCAGCGGCTTTTTCCATCATCAATGCCACAAGCACCAGCACAGTCACGGCAATTGTCAGCCATGCTTCCCAACCTAAACCCATCTCATTGACTTTCTTGACGAACTTCGCAAACCAAGCTGCCGTCAGCACTTGCCCGTAACTCATCGGCATCTTTGAGGCATGGACAATAACCTCTGAAGCGACTTGCCGCCACAGTGACCGCACAGGACGTCGTACATTGAAAGCGTGGGCACGAAATAGACGCCATCCTGACTGGACGCGGCTCGTGACAGGTCGCAAAATGAGGACTTGTTGTGTGCCGCCCTGCTTTTTTGGAGCTGTTTAATGGTTTTTCGGCTCGAATTGCTGCTTCTGTTGTTTTTTTCCGCTTCCCTTTATGGCGCCGAAGAACAAGCAAAAAGTGAAAGCCGAACACCGATTGGTTCGGTCATTCCCGACGTTCGTTTCAAAGATATACGAGCACTGCCGCGAAGCCTGTCCGAAATGGGAACCCACGACGCGTGGGTCTTTGTGTTTACAACGACCCAATGTCCGCTTGTGCGGCAAACATTGCCAAAACTGGCCGAACTTCAGCAACAGTTCAAAGATCACGATGTCCAGTTTGTCGCGATCAATGCTGGCAGCAATGACACGATTCGAAAGATGGCAGCTCAGGCGCTCGAACTGGAGATCCCGTTTCCGTTTGTCAAAGATGTCGATTATTCCTGCGTGAATGCGTTTGGAGTTCAACGAACACCCGAAGTTGTTCTGCTCGACACAAACCTGACGCTGCGCTATCGAGGACGGTTTGATGACCAGTTGCGGCTCGGCGGAGCAAGAGAAAAGCCGACTCGAAAAGATCTTGAGGAAGCTCTGCAGGAAGTGTTGAACGGAATGCCCGTGACCAAACCAGAAACACCGGTGGACGGTTGCCTGATTTCGGCAAACGCTGCAATCACATCGCAAGCAGCCTCCGAACAGAATGCCAGTTCGCCAGCATTCTACGGAACCGTGGACTCAATCGTATTCCAGCATTGCAGCCAGTGTCATCGTCCTGAAAGCTCAGCTCCATTTTCTCTGCTGACTCTGGATGACGTGGTCGGCAATGCTCAAATGATCGCTGAAGTCGTTCGCGATGAAACGATGCCACCGTGGTACGCATCCAAAGCGCATGGGCAGTTTCAGAATGATGCGTCTCTTTCCGATGCTGATCGTCGCACAATTCTGCAATGGGTTCAGGGAGGATGCCGAATCGGTGATGTTCAGGCTGCGTCGACACCGCCCGAGCCTCCATCAGCCGGCTGGCGGATTGGGGAGCCTGATGTTGTCATCACAATGCTGGAACAGCACACGGTTCCTGCAACGGGCTTCGTTCCGTATCGATACACAGTGCTGCCATATCTTTTTGTGGACGAAACGTGGGTGGAAGCTTTTGAGATTCGACCCGACAACCGTGCTGTCGTTCATCATTGCAACATGGCCTACATCACGAAAGACGGAGCCGGCGAAGAAACATTTCTGACTGGCTACGTTCCTGGCGGTCAGCCGATGGATCTCGGACGATTCGACAACGGTGTGGCCTGCAAAATTCCGGGTGGAGCCGGGCTGGGACTTCAGATTCACTACACGACAACCGGCAAAGAAGAGACTTGTCGAATTCAGGTGGGGCTTCGGTTTCCACGAGGAAAAATCCACAAACAATTCCGCCATTTCCTGCTCGATCCACGCGGATGGCAGATTCCTCCGAATGACCCCGCGTTCAAAATTCAGGCCAGCCGCATGCTGGACCAGGATGTCGATTTGCTTGGCATGTTTACCCACATGCATGTTCGAGGACGCGACATGACGTTCTTTGCAATTTCGCCCGAGGGACGTCAGGAGACGCTGCTTCAAATCCCAAACTACAATTTTGAATGGCAACTGGGATACGAGGTGCCGCCTGGCGAAAAGAGACTTCGCAGCGGAACAAAGATTGAGGCGATTGCACATTTTGACAATTCGTCATTCAACCCCTACAACCCTGATGCCTCCAGCGTGGTGAAGTATGGCCCGCAAACCGTGCATGAAATGTTTAACGGGTTTGTGTTCTTCGTGAACGAAGCCGAAGATCTGAACCTCGACGTGTCACCAATCAACGGTCGATTGACTTCGAAGACAGCCGTGCAAAACTGAAGGCTGAAATTTCATAAATCTCCGTGTCAAAGCGACTTTCGGACAAGCCAAAAGAACACTCCATTTTCTATTTGCGCCAAGGACACGTTTCGTGATCAACATGCGATTGTTTTCGATTCTCGTTTTGCTGCTCTGTACACGGACGGCATGGAGTCAAACAGGGACTGCTCCTCTGGCCGCTGACATCGCAAAGCAGATTGAAGAAGCTCGCGTGCAATGGAACGTGCCGGGCCTTTCCGTTGCGATTGTGAAGGATGGTCAGGTGTTCTTGTCGAGCGGCTTTGGGGTTCGTGAGCTTGGAAAGCAGGACGCCGTCGATGGCGACACCTTGTTTGCAATTGCTTCCAACACAAAAGCATTTACCGCTGCCGCATTGGCTATTCTGGATGAAGAGGGAAAAGTTCACTGGTCTGACAAGGTGCAACAGCATCTGCCGTGGCTGCAGCTTTACGATGCTTACGTTTCTGCAGAACTGCGAGTCGACGATCTTCTTTGCCACCGAAGCGGCCTCGGCACTTTCAGCGGTGACCTTCTTTGGTGGGGCACACCTTATTCGCCGGAAGAAGTCCTTCGCCGAACTCGACACCTTCCGCCAAAAGGTCCGTTCCGCTCTTCCTACGGCTATTCAAATCTCATGTTTCTTGCGGCGGGAGAAGTCATCAGCAAGACAAGTGGCAAGTCCTGGCACAACTTCGTTCAGGAGAGAATTCTTGGTCCGGTGGGAATGGATCGCAGCGTGACGTCCATCACGTCGCTCGAAGCTCGGGGAAATTATGCCAGCCCTCATAAGCCCACGCCGGAGGCAGTAGCGCCAATCCCGTGGTACAACTGGGATACAATGGCGGCAGCCGGAGGAATCATTTCCAGTTCGAACGACATGGCAAAATGGCTGAATGTTCAGCTTGCCAAAGGACGAATCGACGACAGTCGTCGATTATTCTCAGAAGCATCTTCGCGGCGCATGTGGTCTCCTCACACAATCATTCCTGTCAGCGAAGCCTCACAAAAGCGATCACCGACAACGCACTTCCGATCTTACGGTCTTGGCTGGAGCCTTGCCGACTACAAAGGACGCATGACGGCGTCGCACGGTGGCGGTTACGATGGGATGTATTCCTATGTCTGTCTGGTGCCGGAAGAAAATCTTGGCGTTGTTCTGCTGACCAACAGCATGACAGGAATCTCCACTCCACTGGCGAACACGATTGTGGATGCGTTCCTGGGCGGCGACAAAACGGACTGGCTAAGTCCAGCACTTCAACTCGACCAAAGCGATCGTTTGGCGTTCTACAGACGAATACAGGACACCATCACGCCTGTCGTGTCTGAAACGAAGCCAAGCCGCGAAGTTGATGCCTATGTCGGCACATTTCGGTGCCCTTTGTACGGTGATGCGACCGTCGTCAGAGACGGCGACAAGCTCGTTCTGAGTCTCTTGCCAAATCCTGAACTGGTAGCCGACCTCACGCATCTTCACTACGACACCTGGGTCATACGCTGGCGAAAGAAATTCGCGTGGTTTGCCGAGGGAACAATCCAATTCGTTCCCGATGCAAACGGTGTCTTTCGCGAATTGCGTTTGAACGTTCCCAACGACGACCTCTGGTTCGATGAGCTCAAGCTGATGCGAATTCCGTAGAGTTGCCGATCAAACCTAAGCAGCGTCTTCTCGACCGACCGTCTGAATCCGACCCGAGGCGAGTCGGACGGTGCGGTGAGCCTGGGCGGCAATGGACTCATCGTGAGTCACCATCACGATGGTCAATTGCTGATTTTCGTTCAGCGATTTCAGCAAGTCCATAATGCCGCTGCCGGTGCTGGCATCAAGATTGCCGGTGGGCTCGTCGGCCAAAAGAATTTCAGGCTTTCCAACCAAAGCGCGAGCAATCGCACCTCGCTGCATTTCCCCACCGGACAGCTCCGAAGGGCGATGCTTGATACGGTGCTCAAGCCCGACCTGCTTGATGATCTCCATGGCTGCTTCACGGATCTCTTTGCGATGCTTCCAGTATCCAAAAATGGAATGTCGAATCATCAATGGAGACATCACATTTTCAAGCAGCGAAAGTTCCGGCAGAAGATGGTAAAACTGGAAGATGAATCCGAAAACATGATTACGCAGCTGGTCGCGAGCCGCCTGATTCAGGTTGTCGATTCGATTTCCGTCCAGCATCACTTCACCGACATCGGGTGAATCCAACAACCCCATCACATGCAGCAACGTGCTCTTTCCAGAACCGCTTTGCCCGATGACGGAGATGAATTCACCGCGATGGGCACGCAATCCGGCTCCCTGAAGCACAGGCACCTTGTGCGCGCCCTTGAAGTAGGATTTCGTGATCGCCTCGGCGGAAATCAGTGGCTGTGTCATTTTTAAAGTCTCTGCCATGGCGGAATACTTCAGCGAAAGAGTTATCGGACTCGTCGTTTGACCCGGAATCCATGTCGGAACAGGCTGTCTTACTCATCAACCTCATCAGCGTTTAAATTGAGCAAAGCCAAGCCATTTCATTCAAATCGCAACGCTCGAACGGGATGCAATCTGGCCGCTCTGCGAGCCGGCAGAATGCTGGCCAGCACGGCGATACTGATGGCACCGAACGCCACTGATGCGACCATCACCGGGCTCACGCTGGTGGGGATCTCAAAGAAGTAATAGATCTTCTCATCAAAAACTTTACGCCCCGTGAGCCAGCTAAGGGCGTCTTCAATTTGATTGATGTATCTGACAAACAACAGCCCGATCACAACACCAGCAGTGCTGCCAACAATGCCAAGCCCAAGTCCATAAGACAGGAAAATTGACATAACACCGTTGGAACTGGCACCCAGTGACTTCAGGATTCCAATATCACGAGTCTTCTCAACCACAATCATGTAGAAGATCGCGAGAATGCCGAATCCAGCCACAGTGATAATAAGAAACAGGAGCACATTCAGAATTGCAGTTTCGACTTCCACCGCCGAAAGAAGCAGGCCTTGTTTTTCTTCCCACGTCTTGATTGTTACCTGACCCGGCGGGAAGGCTCGTTCCAAAGCCGCGATGGCGGCTGGAGCGTCCGCATAATCTTTCAGCCGGATATGGATTGAGGTAATCGAATTATCAAGGTGCATTCCACGATTCTTCTGCAGCTCGTTGATGTTCATCAGCACGATGCTTGTGTCGTACTCATTCATCCCGCTGCGAAACATATCCACAACGGTTGCAGAGATTCGAACAGGTTCGGGTGGACGACCAGCGGTGACCGTGCTGACGATCACATCGTCTCCAGGTTCGACCATCATGATTTTCTGCAATTTACCTGTTTCCGGGTTTTGAGCCTGAAAGCTGACCAGTCCTTCACCCAGAAAAATTCGAGCTGACAACGGGGCGGTGCGCACCTGAGTTGCCTGGTTTGCCATCACGGGGTCTGTCAGAAAGTCGTCGTGAATAATCCCCGGGGCGGTCTGAACTTTGGGCTCATCCAGTGCAATCTGTTCGGATGCTGCGCCTTCATCCGCGGAATCCATGTCGAAATCCGGAGCCTTGGATTTCCCGGACTCTGGAGCAATCATTTGTTGGTCGAAGCTCAAATCCTGCAGGTAAAGCGCTTCGCGTTCTTTCACCAGTTCACGATGCTCTCGAGCAGACTCAGTCAGATTCCAGCTGATTGGCTCATCGCGTTGTCGCAGTCGATCTCGAACGAAGACGCCATCTTCGATCACATCATTGTAGCTGTCCAGATAATCCTGAAGCGGCCCGACAAGGGCTTTCCCTTTCGGATCAATTCCCTGAATCTGAATGGGCGATGTGTAGCTTTCACCGCTGTAGGGATCCGTGAATGTAATCATTCCCGGGATTTCAATCGTCGGTGTCATTGCGGCGATGTATTGGCCCGCTGCGGCATCCACTGTCGCCATCTGACGATTGGCGTCTTCCACACCTGCCATACTGCGTGATTCAATAACGATGTCTGCAAGGAAGTTATGCAGTCGATCGCGCATCTCGGTGGTGAATCCAGCCATCACGCTGTTCACCACCACCATTGTCGCAACTCCCAGCATCACGCTGATAATGCAGGCAAGAGCGATGTATTTAGTTCGCAGATAACGAACGCAAAGCAGCAGTTTGTACATCCAGCGCACTCCGTTGCGATTGAACTGTTGGACACGTTTCAGCGAAAGGAAATCTCCAGACGCTTTATCTATTTTTCTGCCGTTTCGGACTTCTTATCTGTCGGCACATGATCCTCATGCCGTGTCAAAGGGAAGAATATCACGTCCTTGATGGCATGACTATTCGTCAGCAGCATCACAAGACGATCGATACCAATCCCAAGTCCTCCAGCCGGCGGCATTCCGACCTTCAGAGCTTTGACAAAATCGTGATCCATTTTCGCCATGGAATCTTCTGCAGCCAGCCCAGCCAATTGGGTTCTGAAAAGCTCTTCCTGCAGGCGAGGATCGTTCAGTTCTGTGTAGGCGTTGGCCAGTTCCATGCCGCGAATGTAGAGCTCAAAGCGTTCGGCGACGGCCGGATCACTTTGTTTACGCTTCGTAAGCGGACAAATCGACGCGGGATAGTCGATAACAAACACAGGCCCACTGAGATGATCTTCAACGGTCTTTTCGAAGACTTCGTTGACGATCACATCGGGATGAACGCCTGCCGTCTCAATTCCAAATTTCTTTGCAATCGCCTCAACGGCCGGACCGTCGTGCATGTCGCATCCCGCATGCTCTTTGAAGAGGTCTGCGTATTTTCGACGCGGCCATGGAGGCGTGAGATCAATCTGGTCGCCCGAATCGCCCCACGGAATGACCAAGCTGTCGCCAATCGTTTTGATCGCATTGACAACAATCTGCTCCGTCAGATCCATCATTGACTCGTAGTCGCCGTACGCCTGATAGATCTCGATCATTGTGAATTCAGGATTGTGAGTCGCATCAACGCCTTCATTTCGGAAGACACGACCAATCTCATAAACTCGTTCAATTCCTCCGACCATCAGTCGCTTGAGGTGCAACTCCAGGGCGATGCGAAGATACAGCTCCATATCCAGAGCATTGTGGTGAGTCACAAATGGACGAGCCGCCGCGCCACCAGCAACAGCATGCAGAACGGGTGTTTCTACTTCATAAAATCGATTGGCTCGCAACGTCTGACGAATGGAGTCAATGATCGACGAGCGTTTCAGCATTCGCTCCAGCACACCATCCGTGTAAATCAGGTCCAGGTATCGCTGGCGTACAAGAATTTCTTCGTCTTTCAAGCCGTGAAATTTCTCTGGCGGCTGCGTCAACGATTTGCAAAGCATGGTCAACTGCTTGACGAAAATGGACTTTTCGCCCGTATTCGTCAGCCGCAACGGCCCATCCGCACCAATTAAATCGCCGTCATCCAACGCGCTGACCAGTTCCCATTGAGCCTCTGTCATGTCGCCTTTGGAGAACAGCAGCTGAATTCGGCCGGTCTGATCCTGCAGGTCGATGAAACGCAGCTTGCCAGCTTTGCGACGCCCTCGAATTCGTCCAGCAACACGGACGACATCACCATCGATACCAGATTCAGTTGGGCAGCGGTCTCGGACGGCACTGATTGCGTCGTGATTATCAAAGCGTTGTCCCCAGGGATCGTGCCCCAGTGACTGGATTTTTTCCAGCTTTTCAAGTCGAGCCAGTTCGAAGCGGTCCGGTTGTGAGCCTGCGGTCATGAACACACGTTAGCCAATGAGTGACAAAACCGTGAAGAAACACGGCTTGCACAGATTCTTGTGAGACGAGAGACAATGAGAATTCCGGCTTGTATTGAGCAGCCGGAGAGAGCGAACCGGCGGATCTTGCTGGAAAACGCATGATTGGTCAATGCCAGCCTCCGAGTATGCGTCGCAAACACCGATGATCGCCCGATTTTGTACTACAAGGGCTTAACACAAGCCACGGGAACCGCATTGGGTATTAAGAATTTGGGGCTATGCCAGAGTTAACCGTGCATTTGCAACTGCCGCTCGCGGGAACACTACCGGAAATGCGCGTTCAGCACGCACATTTCGCATTTCCCATTGACCCTGATTTTGATAGCAGTTTCATTCCTGAGCAAAGTCTGCTTCGCACGCATGAAAAGTCGAGAAGACCCGTTAGACTTTAGCTCCGCCGAATTTCGACACAGTAAAACTTCTGGGATTGCGATTGAAATGAGCCCCAAGCAGGACCTCCGTCAGCTCGAACGTCTACGTTGCACAGTTTTCGCCAACGCCAAGGAAGCGGCTCGCAAAGTTGCGACAGAAATCGCATCACTGATCCGAATTCGCAACGCTGAAAATAAGACGTGTGTCCTGGGTCTTGCAACCGGATCGACCCCGACTGGCATTTATGCCGAACTGGTTCGGATGCATAAAGAAGAAGGCCTGTCTTTTGCCAACGTGGTAACGTTTAATCTCGACGAATACTACCCGATGCAGCCGGAAGATCTGCAAAGCTATGTGCGTTTCATGCGCGAGCACCTGTTTAATCACATTGACATTAAACCGGAGAACGCCAACGTTCCGGATGGGACATTGCCAGTTGAGAAAGTGGGGGAATTCTGCCGCGAGTACGAAGAGAAAATCACGAGACTCGGTGGTATTGACATCCAGATCCTCGGAATTGGGCGAACCGGACACATCGGATTCAACGAGCCAGGTTCTGACCAGTCAACTCGTACTCGAATGATTACTCTGGATACCGTCACCCGAATCGACGCCGCCAGCGATTTCTTTGGAACAGAAAACGTCCCACGTCGCGCGATCACCATGGGGGTTGGAACGATTCTGGAAGCGAAACGGATCTTTATCCTCGCTTTCGGCGAAAACAAATCAGGCATCGTTGCCAAAACAGTTGAAGGAGAAATGACACCTTCAATTCCAGCCACATACCTGCAGCGACATCCGCATGTTGACATGCTGCTTGATCAGGCCGCTACAACCGGACTGACTCGAATGCGTCTTCCGTGGCTGGTGGGTAGCGTGACGTGGGAACCTGCAATCATCCGACGTGCGGTCATCTGGCTGTCCGAGAAGATGAACAAGGCGATTCTGAAACTGACGGATTCGGACTATAACGAAGAAGGGCTTCAGGATCTTTTGGCCGAGTATGGCTCTTCGTACGAGATCAACCTGACCGTCTTCCGTCATTTGCAGAGCACCATTGTTGGATGGCCCGCGGGAAAGCCAGCACATGCGAAACGCCCAGGGGACAGGCCGCAACCATTCGATCATATTTTCCCAAAGCGAGTCCTGTGCTTTTCTCCTCATCCGGACGATGACGTCATTTCCATGGGTGGGACATTGATTCGCCTTGCTGATCAAAAGCACGAAGTGCAGATTGCCTATCAAACATCTGGCAATATTGCCGTGTTTGATGACGATACGCTTCGCTTTACAGAATTTGTTTCGGACTACTGCGCCGCGTTTGGGCTGATGTCAGACCGCCTCACGGGACTGGAGCAGCATGTCGAAGAGTTCCTCAAGAACAAGCAGCCGGGGCAGGTCGACAGCAAAGAGATTCAGCAAATTAAAGGGCTCATTCGACAGGGAGAAGCCCGCGCTGGAGCTCGCTGTTGCGGCGTCCCCAATGAGCACCTGCATTTTCTCAACATGCCTTTTTACGAAACCGGGGGCGTGAAGAAGAAGCCGCTGGGGCCCGAAGATATTCAGATCATTACGGACCTGCTTCGTAAATTGAAGCCACATCAGATTTACGCGGCGGGTGACCTGACCGACCCGCATGGCACACACAGAATTTGCCTGAAAGCCATTTTCCTCGCGTGTGATGTTTGTCGCAATGACGACTGGTTCAAGGACTGTGAAGTTTGGCTCTACCGAGGAGCCTGGCAGGAATGGCCAGTTCATCAGATTGAAATGGCGGTGCCTCTGGGTCCACAGGAAGTGAAGCAGAAGCGAAACGCGATCTTCAAGCATGAATCTCAGAAAGACCGCGCCTTGTTTCCAGGTGCAGATATGCGGGAGTTCTGGCAAAGGGCAGAAGCTCGAAACGCCGACACGGCTCGACGGTTCGACAAGCTCGGGCTTGCCGAATACGAAGCGATCGAAGGCTTCGTTCGCTGGGATGGTGTCTGGGGGTTGAACGACTAAACCGAGTGCCAGATGGGATCAACTGACTGGTCTCTGATCGTCTTAGTTTGTTGACGAATGCCCCCGATGGTCGTTACTCTCGAACGCTCACCCTATTCACAGGAGCGTTGCGATGACCCCACCTCGACGAGATTTCCTGAAGACATCCGCAGCCGTTGCGGCCTCAACGATACTGAATGGTAAGACACAGTCAGCAGCGGATGAAAAGAAATCCGATGTGATCCGTGTCGGCTTTATCGGCTGCGGCGGCATGGGATCAAACCATCTCAAAGTGTTGTCGAAAAGGAAAGATGTTGAGATTGTTTCCGTCTGCGACGTCGACGAACAAAGACTGGCATCCGCGGTAACTGTGGTTCATGATGGTTCAGGAAGATCGCCCCAATCGACGGGCGATCTTCGACGAATTCTGGATGACAAATCGATCGACGCTGTCTTCATCGCCACGCCCGATCATTGGCACGCGCCTGCTGCAATCCTGGCACTGGATGCTGGAAAGCATGTGTACGTCGAAAAGCCGTGCTGCCACAACATTCGAGAAGGCCGCCTGCTGGCGGACGCTGTTGCACGCAGTGGCAAACGCCTGCAAGTGGGAACCCAAAGTCGCAGCACGGGCTGCGTGCGTGAGGGAATTGAACGACTGAAGAATGGAGAGATCGGCGAAATCCTGGTGGCAAAAGCGTGGAACAGTCAGCGCAGAGGTTCGATTGGAAAAGCTCAGACGGGTTCACCACCAGCTCACCTGGATTTTGACTCGTGGCTGGGCCCGGCACCGGAAGTGGCCTGGCGTCCCAATCTTCTGCATGGTGTCTGGAGATGGTGGTATGACTTCGGGTGCGGTGACATCGGCAACGATGGCGTTCACGACATTGATGTGGCCGTCTGGGGGCTTGGTGTTGAAACGCATCCCAGTCGAGTCACCTGTTTTGGTCAAAAGAACTTCTTTGATGATGACCAGCAGTTTCCTGACACTCAATATGCAGTCTGTGAATATCCGACGACAGGCAAACCGGATGGGCGATGCAGACAGCTGATTTTTGAACAACGCATCTGGTCTCCGTACGTTCAGGAGGGCTATGAGAACGGCGCTGCATTTTATGGAACAGACGGCGTTCTGATTATGGGACACACGATCGGATGGCGTTTGTTTGGACCGCGAGGAAAGCTGCTGGCTGAGCGTACAGGAAACGCAGACCTGCCGGCTCATCATCAAAACTTTTTCGATTCGATTCGCGATCCTTCGACGCTGCCAAATGCTCCGGTGGATGCCGGACGTTTGTCGGCCACGATTGTGCACCTCGCCAATATCGCGGCACGCACGGGGGAGGTCCTTCACTTTGATCCTGAAAAGGAAGTGATCACCAACCATGAATCCGCGAACGCCATGGTTCGCCGCAGTTATCGCGCTGGACATTGGGCTGTGCCCGCGGGCGTTTAGCGCCCAAAGTCCCGAATTCAGCGACTTCGAAATACCTCAATCTCGGCCGCGCGAAGAGTTCGCTGATTCGTGCAGGATTGTCCCATGCGACACTCAAGGAGCAGCTTTATGATGACTCAATACAAGGTGGCGATTATCGGCAGTACTGGACGCGGCGATTACGGCCATGGTCTGGATGCGATCTGGCAGACGATGGATGACTGTCAAGTGGTTGCTGTGGCGGATCAGGATGAAGTCGGTCGGCAAAAAGCGATCACTCGCACGGGAGCCGCGCGAGCCTATTCAGACTACAGGGAAATGCTCGACAAGGAGAAACCGCAGATCGTGGCGGTTTGCCCACGGTGGATCGACCAACACCGCGATATGGTGCTTGCCTGCACAGAGCATGGCTGTCACATGTACATGGAAAAGCCGTTCTGCCGCACGCTTGGTGAGGCTGACGAGATTATTCAGGCTTGTGAAATGCGACACCTGAAACTCGCCGTCGCTCACATCAGTCGCTACTCACCACAACTGGATGTGATCAGGAAATTGATCCAATCGGGCGAGATCGGCGATGTTCTTGAGGTCCGCGCAAGAGGTAAGGAAGATGCTCGTGGCGGCGCTGAAGATCTTTGGGTGTTGGGAACACATGTGCTTGATCTGATGCGAGCGATTGCCGGAGAACCAGATTCTTGTTTTGCCAATTTGTATCAGGATGGGCAGCGAGTCACCCGTGAACACATCAGACCAGGCAATGAGGGTGTAGGACCGCTGGCCGGAACTCGCGTTGACGCAATGTATCACTTCAAAAACGGCATTGCTGGATACTTTTCGTCACAGAAATCTGCGGGAGGAAATCCAAACCGTTTCGGGCTTCGCATTATGGGCAGCAAGGGAATGATCGATCACACATCCGGCTATGCGAATCCCGCCTTTCTGATGAACGACGCAACATGGGGCCTGACGAGCAGAGGGAAGCCGTGGCGTTTGATTTCATCAGCAGGAATTGATCAGCCCGAGATCATCAAAGAAGCAGGCTACGCAGGCGGAAATCCGGCCGCCGCACGAGACCTGATCGCCGCCATTGAACGAGATCGACAGCCGAAGTGTTCAATGTACGAAGCTCGAGGAGCGATTGAAATGGTGATGGCTGTCTTTGAGTCTCACCGAACTGGTGGTCCGGTTGCAATGCCGCTCATGTGCAAAGACAACCCGCTTGGAACGCTATGAGCCGATGCCTACAGCTGTTCGCAGAATTCATTCAGAACAAGTGTTGATGAAGAACACTCCTGGTAAATACTCAGCCTTGTTGACTGATTCAGCTCCCTGCGACGGGGCTTGCGAAGACTTCCTACCACCGATGACAATCGAGTCAATACTTCGTCACAGCGATATTGGACTCGAAGGTTCCAGGAATCATCGATGCAATCGTTCTCTGGCGTATTCATGCCGGCGTCAGGCTTTCGTCGTGGCAAGGTGACTTGTTTCGAAGTGCGTGCCTTTGGATCGACAACGAAGCCCGAACTCCTTGACTGGATTACCCAGAGTCCTGATGCCGCAACCGCTACCATGTTTTCCCACATGCTGAGACCGAAACAACTGCAATCATCCACAAAACTGTTACGATCAGAAGTGTGAGCCATTTGGCTTGATGGCGACTAACAACAAATGCGGGAGATCGGTGAACGGATTGTTCGCAGATCCCCAGAAATCAGGACGCAGAGACTATGCGATTGGGGGTTTTCGGAGGCACATTCGATCCGGTCCATTACGGACATCTTATCGCGGCTGAAACTTGTCGACAGCAGTTTGGCCTGGATGAAATTCGATTCGTGCCAGCCGCTGTATCGCCTCATAAGCTTGACTCGGTTGTTTCGAATGGCGATCTTCGAGCCGACATGCTGAGCTTTGCGGTCTCTGGTTATCCTGAGTTCATAGTCGATCGGCGCGAGTTGAAAAGAACGGGGCCTTCTTTCACTGTCGACACCCTGTCGGAGTTTGCTCGTGAGTTCCCAGATGCAGAACTCTACTTCCTGATGGGAGCAGACTCACTTCGGGATTTTCTGACATGGAAATCGCCGGAAAGGATTTCTGAACTGGCGACTCTGCTGGCTTGCAATCGCCCGGGAGTTGATCCATTGAGCGAGTCGCAGATCATTGAATGGGTCGGTGACGACATCGCCAAAAGGGTACATTCAGTGGTCATTCCAGGCACGGACCTGTCAGCAACCGACCTGCGTCGGCGTGTTGCTCACGGGCTGGGCATTAGGTTCTGTACGCCGCGTGCGGTGGAAGCCTATATCCATCAACATGGGCTCTATCTGCCAAAGTCGAAGTCGGTTCAGTAACAGACGCACGCATTTCTTTGCTCGCAGCCAATCGGTTCGGGTGCAATCCGACCGCAGGAATGCTCTAATTCTGATCTCAACAGTTTTTCGGCCGGAGCACTCAACTGAAGGTGCACGTTGCAAATTGTGGCAGCGGCGGACTTTCATGCGGAATCCGGTCCCACCTCTCCATTTCTCCCCCTCGGAGGCCCACAGTGAAACTACGGTTATTGACAACATTTGCGATGCTGCTCGCAGCAAGCAGCGCACAGGCGGCATTGAAGGTTCCAAATGTCTTCGGGAACCATATGGTGGTTCAACAGAAGGCTCCAATCAAAGTTTGGGGCTGGACGAATCCAGGTCAGGCTGTCACCGTTGAAATGGGCGGGAAGTCCGTTGCCGCAACTGCCGACGCCGACGGTCGCTTTGACGCAGCACTGCCTGAGTTCGTCGCGGGTGGCCCTCACCAGTTGACCATCAAGGCCGACGAAACTGTCACATTTGAAGACGTTCTGGTTGGCGAAGTCTGGGTCTGTTCCGGTCAGTCCAATATGCAATGGAGCGTGAATGCTTCCAATGACGCCGACCTCAAACGTCTGACAGCGCGCAATCCGAATATTCGCATGATTAACTTTCCGCAAGTCGGAACTCAGGAGCCAATCCTGACTCACGATCGTCAGTGGATGGTCTGCAATTCGGAAACAGTGGGTGGATTCTCTGCGGTGGGCTATTTCTTTGCTCGCCAGCTTCAGGAAACCATCGACGTTCCGGTTGGCATGATCAACAATGCTTGGGGTGGCTCGGCTTGTGAAGCCTGGATCAATCGTGATGTTTTGAGCGCTGACGAGCAATTCAAGCCATTGCTGGATCGCTGGTCCGGCATGGAAGCAAAGTTCGCCGAATTGTCAGAGAAATCCGATTTGACGGATGATGAAAAGAAGACTCTGCAGCAACTGACCGGTCAGATGCGAGGCAATGCACGACCTGCAAATATCTATAACGGTGTGCTGAAGTCGCATCTGGGTTACACAATTCGTGGAGCAATCTGGTATCAGGGTGAAAGCAATGCATCGCGTGCCTATCAGTACCGCGAGTTGTTCCCTTTGATGATTTCCAACTGGCGACAGGAATGGGGCCAGGGCGATTTTCCGTTTTACTGGGTTCAGCTGGCTGATTTCAAGGCTGAGCAAGCTCAGCCCGTCGACAGCGATTGGGCCGAACTGCGAGAAGCGCAGACAATGACGATGAGCAAACTGCCTCATACCGGTGAAGCGGTCATCATCGACATCGGTGAAGGCAAGGACATTCATCCAAAGAACAAGGTCGACGTCGGACGCCGTCTCGCACGCTGGGCTCTGGCGAATGAATATGGAGTTGCGGTTCCATTCCATAGCCCTCAGTACACGAGCATGGAAACTCAGGGGGCAAAGATTGTCCTGAACTTTGATTTCGTCGACAAGAGTGACAAAGGCTGGCGTCCGTTCGACGTCGGTGCGCCAAGAGGATTTGCGATCGCTGGCGACGACAAAAAATTTGTTTGGGCGGACGCAAAAATTCTGGCTGACGGCAAAGTCGAAGTGTCCAGCAGTGATGTTCCGAACCCGGTTTCTGTGCGGTATGCCTGGGCCGACAACCCTGTTTGCAACATGTACAGTTCTAACGGTTTGCCACTCACGCCGTTCCGAACGGACGACTGGCCGGGAGTCACTGTCAGTAACAAATAGTGACTGGCAGACTTAATTCGGTCGTTCACAAAATCATAAAGCCCGGCTTTTCGAAAGAAGAGACCGGGCTTTTTTTAACGACCAGCTTTGTAGAAGATGGTCCGACGATTTCTTTGTGCAGCAGCGTCGCTTTCGTGCAAAGGAAATCAAGTCTTAAATGCTGTCGCTGATCGCTTCAGAGAAATTGTGACATGTTCAGAGGAGGCACAGGTTGTGGCATTCCTGATCTGGCCGACTCGAGCAACGCATCGCAAACGTGTTGGGTCTGCAGAGACAACAGCGACCATTCGTGTGCAACTCGCTTTTCGCGAACCAAGCTACAAAACGCGTCCACAAGGCAGCGTTCAATCGCCGGGTGTTCGATCACATGCGGCTGAGAAACTCCGTTCGCATCATGAACCCAAAAGCGAGGCTTCTCAGGATTCCACGGACGCGTGAAATCGTCGCAGACGATTGCTGCTTTTGAGCCCGTCACTTCAACCCACCGACGACGAATGGCCGTGAACCCACTTTCGAAGGAGGCCATCACATTGTCAGGAAACCACATTAGTCCGTTCATGTGCATGTCGACACTATCCCTGGGCGATGATGGATCGAGCCACTGCGCGGCAGCAAAGACTTGCTCTGGCATAGCGTTCGACATCCACAGACTCACGCCCACGCAATACCAGCCGATGTCCAGCAGACTTCCGCCTCCAAGCTGAGCCGCAAATCGTACGTTGTCGGGCGAAAGTGCGTCGCCTGGAAACGTAAATGCGGATGTGATCTGGCGGATCCCGCCGAGCTCACCATCAACAACCAAGCGCTTCATCTCGCGAGCCCGGGCCGTGTGGTACCACATCGTGCCGTCCAGAAGAACAACTTCATTATCACGACATGCCTTGATCATCTGCTGGACCTCATCCGATTGAACTCCCAGCGGCTTTTCGCAAAGAACATGCTTGCCATCAACGGCAGCTTTGATCGTCCACTCGCAATGCATCGATGGCGGAAGAGGAATGTAAACGGCATCAATGCTGTCGTTCTGCAGCAGCGTCTCGTAATCGCCAAAAGCATGAGGAATCCCAAACTCTGCAGCAAACTGTTCCGCTTTAGGCAGTGAACGACTTGCCACAGCAACCACTTCCGCCATCTCCGATGCTACAAGATGTGGGACGACAGATCGCGCGATTTTTGCTGTTCCGAGGATTCCGAACCGAAGTTTATTCATGGCAAGCAACCTATCAGACACAGATTGGGAATCAGGAGATGCAATCAGAGCGATGCGTTTATGACTAAGAACGCCTAACAAAACCGGGACTGGCTCCCGAGCAACGCAGAAAACGCTTCCAAATAAGCTTTGAGAGGGTGCCTGTCCCGGTTTTGTTCTAGTGAAGAGTTGTCGAGCATGCTGCAAACCAAACAAAGACCTTACAGCGATCCTCAACGAATTGAAAATCACCCGCCAGACTTTGAACTCTGAGCTAACAATGCACTTTTCAGATTCTATTGAGTCGGGCCCATCTGCAAGCTCACAATCTTGCGTGAAGCGATGGATTCCGTTGATGCGACATCAAGGCAACTCGTCTGCGTACACAGCACACACAGTTGACATTCAGGTACTGGTCTGACATCCTTTCACCCCCGCTCCTGATTGGATTTCAAGCTTGACGATGCCGTCTTGCGGCACGAGGTAACAAATGGCAAAGCGAAGCCTGCTTCTACTCGGATGTTTTTTGTCCGCCAGTGTTTTCCTGCATCCGACAAGTGATCCCACTGGGTCCGTCGTTGCTCAGGAGGCAACTCCCGCAAAACAGCAACCAGAGGCAAAAAAATCCGTTAAAGAGAAACGTGATGAAGCTGTGATGGCGGAAGCAAAGGCCGCTGTTGCTGAGATGATTCGGAAACTGAGCAAGGGAGAATACGTCGACTTTATTCATCAGCACTCTCCGATTGATGAATATGTTTCCGCGTTTCGAGCCGGACGTGCGGGGCAGGTCCCTTTCAGTGCGCTGCCGCAATTCGTGAAGTTGTCTGAGACCCTGAAGAATATGCAGGACGCAGACATGACTGTTGATCCAGGCGGCAAAATTGTGCAACTCGTGAAGCACCAGGAATTACCGAAGGTGGATCGTCCGCAAAGTCGTTACTCCTCGGCTGAAAAAGCGACGGAACCGGGATATGGAAATGATCTGCAGGCAGCAATCGAATCAGCATTACAGGACCTGAAGTCCGAAAACTACGAAGTCTTTATGGGCCGTATGTTGCCGCGTTCTACGGTCCTGATGATGAAGGCCGACGATCGCTGGGACAGTATGGTAGAGTCATTCACAAGCGACTCAGCGATGAGTAAGCGTATGGTTGAAGATCTGTCGACTCTCGCAAAAGCAAAGCCCGTCATTGATGGCGCCACAGCGGAGTTCAATTTGCCCAACATTGTGAAAGTTGCTCGTGGGCGGAATACAGAAAATGTGGAAGCCGGAAAGAGAGTGATTCGATTTTCGCTGGTTGAAGATTCGTGGAGATTCTTCGATTCGAACGCCAATACGGTCGCGGAGCTGGACGCCGCGTTGAATCGGGATGCCGGCGGCGAATCATTAAAATCTCAGCTGGTCCTCGAAAAGATTGGAAGTGATTGGCGACTGTCAAAGATGCCTCGTGGTTTCTAGCGTTTTCCCCACACTCAGCGTGTTGCGGTGAAACAATCCGAAATGAATCAATCTTCAAGGACCTTAACGATGCATAACAAATTCGCTACGAAGAAACGTGCTTTTACTCTCATCGAATTACTGGTCATCGCGTCCACGACGGCTCTGCTTCTGGCAGTGGCAATGCCCGGAATCCTTCAAGCGCGTCAAAGGGCTCGGGAGGAAAGCTGCAAAAACAATATGAAGCAGCTTGCCCTGGCGATGCACAATTACCATGACGTCTTCAATACGTTTCCGCCCGCTTGGTGCGCGCGGCATACGGAAGCAGATTCCCAGTCGTGGTATGGCTGGCAATCCTTCTTGTTGCCGTATATCGAACAGGCACCACTGTACAACGCAATTGACTATCGGACGCCGGAATGGACGACTTCGCCGCCCAAACTCCGAGGACGCGGTCAAACGGCTGCACAAGAGATTCCGCGAATTGAGCTGCCTATTTATCTCTGTCCGCAGGATTCGACCGGCGGAACGAATCCTTTTCGCGACGGCTACGGAACATCCAACTACTCCGGCAACTTCGGAACAGAGTTATTGCCTCGCTGGTATGAATCCGGGTCTGAACAATTCTGGCCAGGTGGAGTTCCAACACCCACGAAGGGAAATGGAATCATGTTCGTGAATAGCAAGATTGGCTTTCGCGACATCACCGATGGGTCGTCCAACACGGTAATGATGAGCGAGCGTAGTGCATTGAGCGGTGCAGGCATCTGGGCGGGCGTTCGAAGTAACCGCCACGAGAATGACGTGATGACGGACATGAATCACTTGTCTGGCCTGAACAAATCATTTGCGGGCTTCTCAGGTCGACATGATGGAAAAGTGAATATCAACCTTTGCGACGGATCCGTTCGCCTTGTGAATGAAGATATCGATTCAAGTATCGACGGTGGAGTCCTGCAGGCTTTGGGGACTCGCAATGGTGGTGAAGTGGTTGGGGATTTCTAGACTTAGCGTTGAAACAGGACAGCACTCTTCCGCTTGAATAGAGCACATGGTACTACGACAGACGAGTAACAGAACCCCGCCGCGTTGATATCACGGTTCCAAACTCACCATGACTGTCTTGTCGTATCGTATGATTTTTGTGTCCCCACCCAACTTGTCACTGTGGTCTGACGCAGACTCGGCAGAGTTTCAATCTCAAATCTTCCGGCCCGCAAATCGCTCGAACGATTGCTTTGGCTCCGAACTGCCCGGTCGCTTACCGCAGTATCTTTGCCCTTCGTATCGCTGGACAATCAGAAGTGAACCTGCGGTACTGCATCATTCCTGGTCGTGATGACTAAAAAAATCGCTGGAGGTTAATCCATTGAGGGCAGTTACGTTCGATGATCGACTCGACTTCACAGCCAATGCCGAACTGCGAGATGCCGCGGACGGCGAAGTTGTGGTGGACGTGGTAAAGGCAGGGATCTGTGAAACGGATCTTCAGCTTTGCAAGGGCTATATGGGGTTCCGAGGAATCCTCGGGCATGAGTTTGTTGGCATTGCGCGTTCAGGCAAGTTTGCAGGGCGTCGAGTTGTTGGTGAAATTAACTGTGCCTGCCAGGTTTGTGAAATGTGTCGACGACAATTGGGCAACCATTGTCCGAGCCGAACCGTCATCGGAATTGTGTCGCATGACGGTGCGTTTGCAGACAGCGTGCTGGTCCCTGAGGTGAATCTGCATGTAGTTCCCGATCATGTTACGGATGAGATGGCCGTCTTTGTGGAACCAGTGGCAGCTGCGTGCAGAATCCCAGAACAGATTTCACTGACCGGCGGAGAACGAGTCACAGTGCTCGGCGACGGTCGACTTGGAAATCTCTGCGCTCAAGTATTGAAGCACTGCGGCTGCCATGTCAGAGTCATCGGAAAACATGACTTCAAGCTCAGGATACTTCGTGACCTGGGCATCGAATCATTGCGGCTCGATCAGCTCAACATTGACCGATCGTCCGACATTGTTGTTGATTGCACAGGCTCCCCAACGGGACTGACGTCCGCACTTCAGATTGTACGACCGTGCGGCAAGATCGTACTGAAAACGACAGTGGCCGCTGACCAGACACTGCATATGGCTCCGTTCGTGATCGATGAAATCACACTGCTTGGTTCACGCTGCGGCCCCTTTGACAAGGCGCTGGAAATGCTGAGTAACGGCCACGTTTCTGTGCAGCCGTTGCTGTCTGCCAGCTACCCGCTGGAAGCGGCCGAGGCTGCATTTGCTCATGCTGTGCAAAAAGACAGCCTGAAAGTTCTGTTCGATGTGCGATAATCGGCCGTGTTCGATATGCTTCGCATCTCTGGCGAAAGGCGTCGCTCGTTGCGACCGTTGACGGTTCCTTGATTCAGGTAAAAACCGACAAGGAAATAAGTACCGTAAGCGTCCAGCTTGCGGTGCCGCGACTTCGCAAGCTGAAGGCTTTCGCCACCAGAACAACGACAGTTATTCTAAGTCCCTTCTATTTTGCAGGTTGTTGATGAGCTCTTCTCTTCCCACAATGAACGCCGACCAGATGCGAAGCTGGTTGCTCCAGAATGTTCCCGTAGACGAATTCCGCAACAAACGCGTATTGCTGATTGTTCCCGACAATACGCGAACGGCTCCGCTGCCTGTCTTGTTTCCCGCATTGAGAAGTATGCTGCGGCCTGCCACGAAATCGCTCGACGTGCTGGTGGCGCTGGGGACGCATCCGCCGATGCCGCAGCAGAAGATTCGATCCATGCTGGGAATCCAGGACAACGACCCGTGCGACGACGTCGGGCTGTTTAATCATGCCTGGGATGACCCAAATGAACTGGCGACCATCGGTACATTGACGGAGGCCGAGACACGGGAAATTTCTGATGGTGTCCTTTCCATGGAAGTTCCCGTTCAGATTAACCGTCGAATTCTGGACTACGACATCGCATTGATCGTCGGTCCGGTGTTTCCGCATGAGGTTGTTGGATTCAGCGGCGGAAACAAATACTTCTTCCCTGGTATTTCCGGCCCCGAGCTTCTCAATTTTTTCCACTGGCTCGGTGCTTTAATTACGAACGTGGGAATCATCGGAGTGCAGGATACTCCTGTGCGACGTGTGGTTGATCGAGCTGCGAAGCTGATCAAAGCTGAACGGCGTTGCCTGGCATTTGTTGTTTCCACGGATGCGACTCCATACGGAATGTTTTACGGAACTCCCGAAGACGCCTGGCGCGGCGCTTCGGAACTTTCCGGACGAGTCCACATCAAGCGTCAGTCTCGCGCGTTTCATCAGGTCCTCTCGTGTGCTCCGGAGATGTATGACGAACTTTGGGTTGCCGGAAAGTGCATGTACAAGCTTGAGCCTGTCGTGGCGGACGGTGGCGAACTCATTATCTATGCTCCGCATATGAAGGAAATTTCCATCACTCACGGGGCGAATATCGAACGCATCGGTTACCACGTCCGTGACTATTTCACGAAACAGTGGGACAAATTCAAAGAGATGCCATGGGGAGTTCTGGCCCATTCGACTCACGTGCGTGGCACTGGCACGTTTGAAAACGGTATTGAAACTCCCCGAGTCCAGGTGACGGTTGCATCGCAGATTCCTCGCGAAGTCTGTGAACGGATCAATCTTGGCTATCGTGATCCCGCAAGCATCGATGTGGAATCATTCGCCAATCGTGAAGATGAAGGAGTGCTGCTGGTTCGAAAAGCCGGCGAGCACCTGTATCGATTGAATGAAGGACTATCGACGACTCTCGGCTGAGGCAAGTTCGTCTGACGTAAGTTCGTCTGCTGTAAGTTAGAGAGATAGATTAGCGACGAACGCTGTACTTTCAGGGAAGGTACGGCGTTCCGGTGATAAGGACTGAGCGATAAACAAAAGTCGGAGATACGGGGAAAGAATGATCGCAACTCGTAGGGTGTGACCAGCGGAGCGCTGGCACACCAAATTTCGGCAAAGTGGTGTGCCAGCGCTCCGCTGGTCACACCCTACGTCTTGAGAAACTGGGCGAGTGTCATCATCCAGGTCAGACAGTTATTTTGGCGCCTGTCCTAAGTCCTGGACGAGGCAACGAGTCCTGCCATGATGTCGCTGCTGCAACGTCCGTCGAAAGCCAAATCGAGAAACTCGAAATCGCAGCGGCGGATTCTAAAGTTGTTGAAATCCGTGTCGATGCGGTCTCAGCACTCAGAACCGGTGGTTGGACAAAATGCTGCGGCTCAGAGCCGACACATCCTTTGCCGGAGTCGAATTCGCCGGATCCTGCTAACGGATGAGAAAACGCGTGCAGGGCCCGAATCGCAAAAAATGTCGCAGAGATCCTGACAAGATTAGAATCCTCCACCACGCTCAAGCAGGCTTTGGCGAAAGCTTTGTAATTCGTAAGTTGCGATCGTAGTGTGCCGTGGCAACTTGAAGTCCATCAGGATGCAAGTCCATGTCGCGGGCAAGGTTCGGAAGCTGAAAGCGATGGAAGTCCTTTTCCGCATCGACCTTCCAAAACAGCAGCCATCCGCCGCTTCCTCCGCCGGACACGCCCATGATTGTTCCGTCACTCAACCATTCCAGCCGCCAGATAACACCCTGTGTGATTCCTTCCGCAATCAGTTGCCGTTCCAATGCTCCCGTTTCCAGGTTGAACAGAAGGATCAGTGGTTCATGCACGGCCCCCAGAGGATTGCTGGCCTTATACAACCCGCCGGCCACAAGGTACTTGCCATCGGCACTGATACTGAGTGCTCGAACGCCGCCAAAGTCGACATTTTGCCCCGCGTTGTAGGAATACAGTGCGGACGCATCGAATTTCTTCAATTCCGTTCCCGTGGCAACATCCCATTGGCGAATGCTGCCAGCCAGATCGCCGGAGAAAAGCGATTTTCCATCTGGATGAAACGTGACGGAGTAAACATGTTTTTCATGCCCCGACAGTTCCTTCACCGCAGTCCCATCGGCCATGGCCCAAAGGCGAACCATACTGTCATTGCCGCCACTGACGAGAAGGCTTCCGTCCGGGCTGGTGTCCATCGATCGAATCCAGTGCTTGCCATGCGCAACGATGGATCGAACAGGCTGTGGAGCATCATCGCCGACAGGCCACCACGTGAGTTTCCCGTCACATCCGCCGCTGACGACCGTTGTTCCGTCATTCGAAAAGGCGAATGCAGCAACCCAGGTCGAATGTCCGCCCGCCAGAATGGTCTTCGCGCCGTCAGACAAACGAAATCGCTCTGCCACGGCATCTTCAGAACCGCAAAAGACGAATTCTCCAGAGGGCGAAAATCGGCAGGAGATCAAAGGACGGTCATGTGGCCACTGACTTGCAACCCAGGCCGCTTTCGGATCCGGAGTGTCCAGAAATCGGTTCATAGAACTCCACACTTTCTTCAGGGGGCAGGTTCAGCGTCGTCCAGAACTCCCGACCACTTGATATCCTGCTGCATTGAGTACAGAACCACGTTCATCGCAATCTTAGCAGCGTCGGCTTCAATATAGCCATCACACGACAGCGATGCCTGATGTTCAAGAGCACAGCTGATATCGTACTTGCTGTAGATGACAGCATAGCGACCATTAATTTCGATTCCTTCCAGAAACGGCGGCCCGACTTCAGTTCTCATTGTTAGTGCCGCATTTTCCTCACTAGGAACAATTCGCCTGCGAGTCGTCTTTTTGATGTCGTGCCACGTCACATCAGTAAAGATTTCATGATCGACAGGGATCTGCTTCATGGGATTGTCGGGGTAAAGTTGCCTGATCAGATCTCTGAAGCTTCGATCAAAATTTGATGAACCGCAACAGGAGTCGGCAAAAAGCACGCCGCCTCGACTGAGATAGTCACGGATTGCTTCCTGCTGCTGAGGTGCAATTTGAAACCGATACCGACCATGCATATAGATCAGAGGAAAGCGACTCATTTCGTCCAGCGTAGGAGGAATGGCTTCCGACTGCGTGGAGGCCGCCAGTCCCACGGTGTCGTTCAGGGCCATCAACAGATTTTTTAGAGCCTTCGGGGCAGTATCCCATCCGCCATCGTGGCGTAGTTTCCCAATTTGAAGGAGACCTCGTTCGACCTGGTCGGAGGAATTTTTACGGCGACCGCCGACGTCACTGAGTTTCTCGGGCGGCTCTCGTCCCGTCGCATAGGCAATGACATTGACGCCGACTTTCATCCCGCGACTGACTCGCTGGCTTAAGTCTGCGTTGCGATTTCTGGGCTCATGCTTCATCCATTTCTGCCACAGACAACCAAGATCATCGGGAGAGTAGACAATCGACGTGCGACATCCGAAGTCAACGCCCCAAAGCTCCACACCTTCAGCATTCAGCAGGTTATATTCACTGCGAAACACGGGATGATCGGGCGTAAGTCGCTGCAAGGACGCGTCTCCCTGCGGAAACATACGTTTGACGATATCACGAAAACCCGCATCAAAGTTTTTTCCATCACAATTGGCAACTGCAAAGATGAAGCCGCCTGTGTCGACATAGTTTCGCAACCAGACGATATGCTCGTCCTTCAACACCGGAGCCTCACGGCCTGAAATGAACAACACAGGAGCCTGATTCAACTCCAGTACTGCGGTCTCCGCTTTCAGTCGGCTCATGGTGACAACCTGGCTCGTCAGTCGCGGCGGCCAGGCAGGAAGCCCGTCAATCAGATCAACCAGATTGACCACATCGAAGCGATGGCGATTCCATTCTCCATCATCACGAGACTCCCCGTTCGGTGAGTTGTAATCCAGCTTGTTGACGACAACGCGAGAAAGTCCCTTGGACAGAAACATCAGGGCCATCGAAGTATTCAGAGTCGAAGACGCTTCAGGACCCGACGACAGCCAGTCACCAGCCGCTAACTGCGCGTCCACCAGCATTTCGGCGCCTTGACGATACCAGTCGTTAGGACCAAAGAATCTCACACCGCTCATTCGACCGGCGCGCTCCAGACCGTAGAGATAATAATAATGCCATGTCCCCACGCCGGGATTTGTGAAGACATTGAAATTGGACGCCAGCCAGCGCCGGCCGTTCTCCATTACCTTGTCCGGTGCCGGAACGGAACAGCAATCCGGGCGGCCCTGAAAGTCAACGTCTTTATCATCCAGCAGCATTCGAGACGTGATCGCGATCGTTGATAGACCAGCAACGGTCATGCTGCCGGTTGTGGGATGCGACGACGCGTATTTCCAGCCACCATTTCCCTGCTGATCTTTGACCCAGCGTTCATGAACAAGTTCCCATGTCTCACGCGACACCTCAGCGCCGGCATAGGAAGCATCACGCAGCGCCAGAACAGCATACTGGCCATTGCTTGCGTCCCCCGTTTCGACACCGGGATCACTAAGACGATAGCTCCATAGCCCTCGCGTGGAACCTTGCTTGACCTGGCAGTTCTCCAGCAGGCGAGCATACCGCTGAATATGCGGAAGATCACGGTCATATTGCTCGGCCGCACATAACGCCATCACCAGTAACGATGTTTCGTAGACGCCATGAGCATTATCCAGAGCATTCAGCGGCAACTCACGAAGATAGCGCAGACCAGCCTGAACTGCTTTCGAATCGACTGGCCTGTCACAATTAATCAGGGCCATAACTGCCAGCGATGTTACGCCGATGGTGTGATTCGTCAGTATCGTACCGCCGGACCAGGATCCATTGTTATTCTGCTCTAGCTCAAGAAAATCGCATCCTCTCTGCATGCTTCTCAGAACTGCCACACGCAACCGAACATCATCAAATTCGACGTCGTTTGCTTTATCCTGTCCCAGGCAAATACTGCCGTGTGCGGCAACGACGATCATCACCAGAACTGAAACAACTGTGCGGCAATTTCGATCGACGTTCTTGTTCCGAAAATATCGCATCTCAGTTCGCTTTCTCAGTTCGCATTCGACTGACGATCCCGGAAATCCGCTCGATCGCCATCTCAATTTCATCGCTGGTATTGTGACAGCTTAGCGAAAAGCGAACAGACGACTTGCAGATTTCGGGGGAAACTCCCATCGCCAGCAATGACTTTGCCGGCTCCACTGAGCCACTTGCACACGCACTTCCCAGCGAACAGGCGACTCCCGCCAGCTGCAGATTGACGAGCAACGCTTCTCCCGGAACTCCAGGGAATGCAATGCTGAGCGTATTGTCAAGACGATCGGCATGAAGCCCGTGGACGATGGCCGGACAACAGCGAGTCACCAGTTCATTCTGCAATCGATCCCGCAGAGCTCTCACTTTCTCGCGTCTCTCGACCGATTCTGAATGCCACAATTCCAAAGCACACGCCATTCCAGCGATCAACGGAACAGCCTCAGTCCCTGCGCGGCGACCGCTTTCCTGATGACCACCCACAAGCATCGGCAGCAGTTTCACTCCTCGACGCAACAACAGCCCGCCGACTCCCCGTGGACCATGAAATTTGTGAGCGCCGAAAGCAATTGCCGTCGCCCCAAGCGATTGGAAATCGACTGGAATTTTCCCAACAGCCTGGACAGCGTCGAGCAATAATGGAACGCCATGCTGGCGACATTGCTGGCTCAAGAAGGAAATATTCTGAATGACCCCGGTTTCATTGTGAGCCAGAATCACACAGACCAGTTTTAGTTCGTTCCAGGGCAACGCCTCAATCGAATCCGGCCACAGGCAGCCATCTGAATCAACCGGGAGCGTGACCTGCTGCATTCCATTCATACTCGCCACATTGCAGGCTTCCAGCACAGCAGGATGTTCTCCCTCTGTCCTGGCAATTACTCCTCGGCGACCAAGTGTGAAACCATGAATCGCCATGTTGACGGATTCGGTTCCACCGCTGGTAAAGATAACCTCCGAAGCATCCGCATTCAGGATCGAAGCAACGCTTTCTCGACTGTCCTCAAGCACCCGTCGAGCATCGCGGCCGAAAGAATGCGGACTGCCCGGATTTGCGAATGCCGTTTGCCAGCAAACATCCATTCGCTGCACCACGCGCGCATCGGTGGGCGTCGTGGCATTGTTATCCAGATAGATTAAACCGGCTGACAATGCCGTGACTCCGAGCGACGACAAACTCAATACTATTCCTTATCCGTCCGCACCCGCACCTGCAGCGCGCCAAGCATTCGAGTGATACGATCTTCTTTACCGTTAATGAACAGCACGTTCTCAAGCACAATTGCTCGACGCTCGTTGCTCGCGTGAATAATCAGCCGCCCCGACCGAAGTAACATGTACTCGAACAGATCATTGATCTCTTTGTCAATTCGCAGATTCGGAGCTGAGTAGCGTATGAGATTGCTCAAAAAGCCGTGATGATGCAACAACTCGTTGCCTTTCACTTCCCAGTAGTCAAATCGGCGACTAATCATCACCCACATATACAGAAACAGCATGATCATCGTGTAAATCATGTAAAACGAAGCGTTTGCCCAGGGCTTAATGGTCAACAATCCGGCCACAATTTTTGGAGCAAGATCCGGATACTTGGAAAGTATCAACCAGAAGCTGATCACAATCGCAGTAATTGCGAAAAACCATGTCAGCGACGTGGTTCGAGGAAAGTCGAAGGAGATCACGACCATATTCAAAGCAAAGACGATCAGGAAAATTCTCGCACAAATATTGTGATACGAGTGAATCGTGATCAACTGCGGAGCTGCTTCTGCCTCACCCGAAGCCGCAGCGGGAGAAGATGCTGCAGACCCATCGGTTTGAGCCGCCGCAGAATCGGATGCAGTCGCCGCTTCTTCCTGAGACACAATCGATGCCCGCATTACCACCGGAACGTTCCGTTCCCTGGCCGCGTTCATTTCACTGATCGGTACGTCCCCTTTGCTCCACATGACGATAGCGCAAAACAAGGACGTCAGTACGGTAGGGTAGAGAAATATGATCTTCGGATATGAAACGAGATACACATGATCTGGCTGCTCGGGCGACGCAGTCGCAGGTACAGCAGGTGGAACACTGGAACCGACAACGGAAGGCGAATCTTGGCTCATGAAACCTGACCCCGGACATCTATCGAAAGGTTGTTGTAAACTGAGACGGCTGATACTGATCTAGGATGCAGCATTGGCTTTGCGGCACACTATTGAATCAGTCATGAAGGAAATTTAGCGGCGAAGCAGTCGTCTTGCCAGGGTTCGACCAACTTCCCATGCCTGCGTTCTCCGGAACTATCGCCAACCAGCACGAGTGAATACCGCGAAATGAGAAACTGGCTTTACGCAGAACACCTGCTGCGATTGCAGAACGACACCAATTCGTTAGCGGATTAGAGAAATTTGAGCTTCCTTTGCTTTTTTGCAACACCGTCCAAAGGAACAGGCCCCAAAACGCTCTGCCAATGCGGTCTATGCTTCTGACTCCAGTTTTGTGCTGACATAATCAGCGTGTCCATTTAAGCCAGCGAGAAAACAGTGACTTCACGAAAGGCGTCAAGCGGGTGCGATTGTACTGGTCACCAAGTTTACGAATCGCTTCCGCTTGAGTCGGATACGGATGAATGGTGTTACCAATCTTCGACAGACCAATTCCATTGGTCATGGCCAATGTGATCTCGGAGATCAAGTCTCCTGCTGACCTTGCGACGATCGTTGCCCCTACGATCTTGTCGGTGCCGCGTTCTACATGAACCTTGACAAAACCATTTTCTTCACCCTCAAGGATCGCTCGGTCCACATCGTGAA
Source organism: Planctomycetaceae bacterium (assembly GCA_041753135.1). Taxonomy (GTDB): domain Bacteria; phylum Planctomycetota; class Planctomycetia; order Planctomycetales; family Planctomycetaceae; genus SXXK01. The sequence goes on along the minus strand of JBGSVD010000272.1, from coordinate 2,403 downwards.
ACTTTTGCACGTAGGTGTCAATGGCCACGTTTTGTTCTATTGCCTGATGCTCGTACAAGCCAACGTGAGCGATCTCGGGCGAGGTGTAGGTACACCATGGAATAATTAGTGAACTCGATTTCCGTCTTCCTTTGAAGAGCGCATTCTGGATCACGATGCGTGCCATGAAGTCGGCGGCATGGGTAAATTGATAAGGCGAACAAACATCCCCGGCCGCATAAATCATGTGGTTCGTTGTTTGCAATCGATCATTGACGACGACACCCTTCTTCGTGTATTCGACGCCGACCGCTTCGAGATTCAGATTCTCCACGTTAGGAGCACGGCCAACGAAAACCAAAAGCTGATCCACCATCTCGTTGTATCCAATGTCATTGCAATCAACGGTCAGTCGAATCCCGTCCTGATTCCTGATCGCCAGGTTTTTTCCACCACGCAAGAGCTTGACTCCGTCTCGAATCATCGCTTGTTCGACGATAGCGGCTGCGTCCCGATCTTCTCGCGGCAGGATACCGTTCGCGGTTTCGACAACAAGGACTTCGGAGCCAAGCTGAGCAAACGTCTGAGCCATCTCACATCCGATCGGTCCTGCTCCGATGACACCCAGTCTTCGCGGCAGCGTTGTCAGCGAGAACAGTGTTTCGTTCGTCAAGTAATCGATTTCGTTCAGACCCGGAATCGGTGGCGCAGCGGCTCGCGCTCCGGTTGCGATCACGGCTCGTTTGAACTGAAGCCTCGTCCCATCGACGTCGATCGTATTGGAATCAACAAAGCTGGCCTGACCAAAGAAAACATCAATCCCCAAAAGGCGGAACCTGGCAGCAGAATCGTTGGGACTGATGCGAGCACGCAGCACTCTCATTCGCTGCATCACGGCTGCAAAGTCGACAGAAGCCCCGTCGGCTCCGTTGACGCCAAACCCTTGCGAATGACGAACTGCTGCTGCTGCACGCCCCGCGCTGATGATGGCTTTTGACGGTACACAACCCACGTTCAGGCAATCACCGCCCATCAGGCCGCGTTCAATAATGGCGACCCTGGCTCCAAGCCCCGCAGCGCCTGCGGCCGTTACGAGTCCCGCCGTCCCTGCGCCGATTACCACCAGATTGTAACGCCCGGTCGGAGTCGGATTTGTCCAGTCGAGCGGATGGACGTTTGCTTGCAGAATCTGGTTTGACGGTCCGAGCGGTTCAAGCTGTTTCAAGTAGCTCATGTTGATGCGACTTCTTTTGTGGTTGGCTGACTTGCGAAAAGGCTAACGAGTTTTTTGACAGCGAGAGGAAAAAGTCCGAGGATGACAAAGCCAAGGACAAGTGGCCAACTGAGCACTTTTCCTACGCCTTCCTTCGCCAGAACTTCAAGACTTGGTACCGTCGATCCGGCATACACATACGCGGCGGTTCCGGGCAGCATCCCGATCTGACTGACCCACCAAAACGTGGTTGCTCGAATCTTGGTCAGCCCCATCACCGCGTTGACAACAAAGAACGGGACGACGGGAATCAACCGCAACGTGAATAGATAAAAAGCGCCTTCACGTTCCAGTGCATCGTTAATGCCAGTCAATCGAGCTTGCATCGAACGCTGCACCCAATCGCGAAGGAAATACCTGCTGAGCAGAAATGCGACGGTCGCTCCGGTTGTCGACCCGAAGCTGACGATGAAGAGTCCTTGCACGAATCCAAAGTACCAGCCGAAGACCAACGTCAACACGGCTGCACCCGGCAAAGAAAGCCCGGTGACCGCGACGTAAATTCCAATCGCGACAACGGCGGTCAGAACGGGTGCCGATTGCTGCAAGCTTCGTAAGTTGGATTCACGTTGAGCCAGGTAGTCAAGTGACAATCGGTCGCCCAATTGCCAGTACGCAATGGCGGCGATAATGGCTACAACCATCAGTGCAATCGGCTTCGCCCAAGTCTGGCGGGCTTTCGGCGAGCCATCCTGAGGTTCGCTCAATCCGCTACTGGTGTGTTTTTCTGTTGGGTTCAATGAATTCATAGTGCGGAAGTCTGATGTTTGTAGAAATGTCTCGCTTGATCCATGGGGCCAGATCATTCGTCCTGGAGTACCGTCCCGCGAGTGCTCCTGTGACGCACTCCATGCACAATCCTTACGGAATGATTCGTGTTGTCGCGGAAGAACGTTCAGATTTCGGAAAATTTCAAGTAAGGAAACTGCGAGTGGTGCATCTAAGAATCCGTCGGCGACTATCGCTCAACCGCATAGGTGTGAAACAGATGCGGGCCGCGGTCCACTGGCTCTAAACCGAACTTGAATGAATCCGGCGGGATTGAATTGGGGACGAAAGGCCGTGTTTTGCGGGGATTCATGCGAAGAATCCCTGCGAAGCAAAATCCAGGTTCTGGCTACGGGCAGGGCGCGAGTAGTTCGAAGATGCGG
>JBGSVD010000271.1:0-9014 GCA_041753135.1 Planctomycetaceae bacterium | reverse complement strand
TAAACTCACAGCGACCTCCGTGTTCGTTTGTGGTTCTTGAAGAACGCACATTCTGTGCGAAATCACAAGCCACACGAAGGTCACTTTGTTTGACTCAAACCCCACCCGCAATGCAACTTAAAAGCTGCACGATCTCACTGGGAGAAGGGACAGCTTAGAAAAGGGGTCTGCATTCCTCGTTCGGTAGTTGACAGAGCACCTGTGTCTATGTGGGGTTCACGACCGCTACTGGGCTTTCCCCTTTCTAACCAATGCCAAAGCGTGCTTCTTACCGGCTGCAATCGCGGTGACATCGCTTAGCCCCTCAGGGATGTCGGTGACTCCATGCTCATTGGATCCCCATGCGACGACTGTGCCATCCTGCTTCAATGCCAGATCGCACTTTTCCCCGGCAGCAATCGCGATGACTCCGCTCATGCCCGCGGGAAACTTCGGCTCCCCAAATACGTCGGGCGGGTCATTCGAGGAATCTGGCGAGGCCCATCCGACGATCGTGCCGTCCTGCTTCAATGCCACATCGTGATCCGACCATGCGGCTGCGATCGCCGTCACTCCGCTCAACCTTTCTGGGACGTTCCTCCTATAGGATCCATACGTACATGTTCCCCACGCGACGACCGTTCCGTCCTGTTTCAATGCCAGACCGTGGGCACTCCCGGCATCAATCGCGGTGACATCGCTCAATCCCTCGGGGGGGGTGAGGTTGTAATTTTCGATTTCTCCCCATGCGACGACGGTTCCGTCCGCCTTCAATGCCATGCTGAATCTATTACCGGCTGCAATCGCAGTGACACCGCTTAACCCTTCAGGGACGCGCGTCTGCCCAAAAAAGTCAAATCCCCATGCGACGACGGTTCCGTCCTGCTTCAATGCCAGACTGTGGTCTCCGCCGGCGGCAATGGAGATAACACCGCTCAATCCCGCAGGAATATCTGTTTGTTTCGCTCCGTTGTTTCCCCATGCCACGACGGTTCCGTCCGCCTTCAATGCCATGCTGTGTGCCCCACCGGCAGCAATCGCGATGATATCGCTCAGCCCCTCAGGGATGTCCGTCTGTCCTTTTTCGTTGTTTCCCCATGCTACGACTGTTGAATGCGAGGTGTCTTCCACCACTCCAGACGTGTCCTCCGCCACGCCACGAGACCAATCCAGAACGACAGGGCGACCGCCTTTCCCCAGCGTGACCAGGATCTGTGTCTCGCTGAGGAACTGAACCCCGTCCACGTGCTCGACACCCTCTTCGTCATTCAGCATTAGCTGGAATGTGTCGCCGGCTTCCGTCTGCTTCAAGTCGTAGAATTCGTTTGGCGTGACAAGCTCCGTGTTAATACTCAAGCTGACCGGTTCATCCTGAACAAGCAGCGAGATGCTGCGTGACGTGAATTCCACGGACAGGATCGAGAGCACCTCGCGTTCGGAAGGGTGGAGTTCGCCAACACGCTTCGCGGTTTCGTCGAGGTTGGGTATCCAATGGCCTCTCAGCAAATCTTTGGCCCGGTTCAGGGCCAACTGACCCGAATCTGATCCCGGAACCAGTACCACACGAAGCCCTAGTGTTTGAAAACGTTCGGCCGAATCGTTTACAAACCGACGGCACGCAGAGCGAGAAACGGGGGCCTCATACAAGAAGGAGCCACCTCTACCTATGCGATTAGTACCACTGGACGGACCGGGCGGATCCGTGACGCTGCCCTGCGGATAAGCACCATACCAGTCCTGGCAAAACTCAAGTAAGTTGCCGTGCATATCGTACAGGCCGAATCCGTTGGGGCTTTTTTGTTTGACCTGGCTGGAATGGTTTGGTTCACTGTCCCTATACCATGCGGATTGTTCAAGCTGTGATACGTCGTCACCAAAACTGTACGCAGTCGTGGTTCCGCCGCGACACGCGTATTCCCATTCCGCTTCAGTCGGTAGCCGATATGTACGTCCTTCCTGTTCGCTCAGTTTCCGGCAAAATTCGACCGCGTCATTCCAACTGATATAGCTCGCCGCGATATCATTTCCTTCGATAACTTGTTCCTGCCCTTTCCAGGGTGAGGTCCCCATGACCTGTTGCCACTGGGATTGCGTGACTTCGGTGATGCCAATGTAATAGTCGTGGGTGATCGTCACCTCATGCTGAACTTCATCATTTTCACGGCCGGCTTCACTATCTGGCGACCCCATCAGGAAGGTGCCCGCCGGAATCAACTTGAACTCCATGCCGATGGAGTTGGTGTTAGCGGAACTCAGGGCGAGGCGAAAGCCCACGAATTTGCCGCGGTGCAACGGCACCAAGTCGCTACGGAACGCCGAACGGCATATCCCGGCGCCGACGACCCAACTGCCGCCTCGAATCACCCGCTCGGAGCCCTCTGGTGGACCAACAGGATCGGCTACTGTTTCCCTGGGATAAGCACTGTACACATCCGCACACCACTCGATGACATTGCCATGCATGTCGTGCAAACCCAGGGCATTCGGTTTTTTCTGGCCAACAGAATGCACTTGACCGTCGCTGTTATTACTAATCCAGGCATAGTCACCAAGTGACTCCGCCTCATCCCCTGAACTGTAAGCTGTATCGCTGCCCGCACGGCACGCGTATTCCCATTCCGCTTCAGTCGGTAGCCGATAAGTACGTCCTTCCTGCTCGCTCAGTTTTCGGCAAAATTCAGCCGCGTCATTCCAACTGATATAGGTCGCCGGATTATCTTTTCCTTCTTCAACATTTTTCTGCCCTTTCCAGGGTGTGGTCCCCATGACCTGCTGCCACTGGGATTGCGTGACTTCGGTGACGCCCATGTAATAGTCGCGAGTGATCGTCACCTCATGCTGTTGTTCATCATCCAAACGGTCTTCTTCGTTCTCGGGCGAACCCATCATGAATGTGCCAGCCGGTATCAACTTGAACTCCATACCGAGCGTGTTCGTCTCAGAATTGCCTGCAGCATTCGGTTCCGCGGTGACGACCCCGACGCCAAAGTTTGCGGCATCCAGGAGATTTCCTTCTCCTATTTCTCCTGTTGCAGTTAAGATCGCCCCATAAGCGAACCGTACGGTACTTCCCAGCGCCTTGATTTTCGGTTCGGTCGTGCTGTCGTAGACGGCCCAGGCATCTTTCCCTGTGGTATATTCTTTGGTAAAGAGAACTGTGTCATCTCCTCCATCCAGGGCGTTGTCAGCACCGAGGTCGGTGATGGTCAGCTTCATGGTGTCCTCGCCGCTGCGACCGCGATGAGCGAATGTGAACTCGAGCACGGAGCCTGGCTGAATCCCTGTGGAATCCTGATAAAGAGTCCCATCGATGTGCGCGTTGAGTTCCACGAACTGAGTCCCCTCATGCGCTGCAACTTCCTTAAACCTCGTACTCCAGATTTCGAAGTGGGTGTCGGTGGTCTTCCATCCGGGCATGGTTTCAACGAGCTTAAAACCCCCCTCTTCCAACCGGGGTTCCTCAAAGCCGGGGTTGGTCAGCCCTGCCTGTTGGCCCGTGCATGGTTGAGCCTGAGCCAATGCACTTGTCGCGAGGACGGCCGAAAGTGCGAATATCGCTGTGACCACTTTTCGATTCATCGAGTTTATTCCCTGGTCGAGTCTCTGGGCTGGGATCATTGGCTCCCCATCACGCCCTCACATAAGAATGCATTCGGCCTCACGACAGTAATGTTCAACCGAGCCGGTGGCCCGACAGGCCGCTGACGGATTTTTTGCGATTTCCACCACAAAGCCACATCTTCAATGCTGCCGTTGCTGGAACAACTCGCAGCTGACGGGCAGGATAGTTTTTCTGCGGCGAAACTCAGCTGGCTTGAAGAATGTGCATCGATTCAGTCACGGGCTGGATTAACGAGCTTGCCGACCGAGATCAGCAGGCTGCGGAACAACTGTGGCAACACATCTCCACTCCGCTGCGTGAGTTCGCGCGTCAGAAACTCGACGTTCAGATCCGTCGGCACTATGACGAGCAAGATGCGGCGAACAGTGCGTTTCACAGTCTGCGCCGCGGCCTGAGCGAGGGCCGTTCGAAGCCGAGAATCGCGACGAACTATGAGGTCTGCTGGCCGTCATCACGTCTCGGAAAATCTCCGCACAGCAGCGGCATATCCATCGTCAGAAACGCGGTAGCGGAGCCGTACGTGGTGAGTCTGGATTTGTTGACTTGGGTGCTGCCGGTATCAACGCCGTTGTTGGCGACCAGTCGCCGCCCGATGAACTGGCCGAAGTGTCCGAAAGTTGTGCCCAACTGCTCGCCGCGTTACCAGACGAAGCAATGAAGAAGATCGTGTTGCTCAAGTTTCAGAGGGCCACGAACGCCCAAATTGCCAGCGAATTGAAATGCACTTAGCGGACCGTCGAACGAAAGCTGGATCGAATCCGCCGAATCTGGATTGAAGCGGGACTGCATGATGGGGAGCAGTAAGACGGGCGGCAGATATGGATTTACCTGTTTACCAGCACGACGCGCCAGCGAGTGAGCAAAAAAAATCACTTGCTGGCGCTGCGTGCTGGTCTCGTTTCATCTGCCGCTCGCCTAATGAGTGTGGCAAAAACATGGATGGGCAAAAAGATTTGAGACAGACGATTTCGAAGAACAACCCGGCTGCTGAAGACCGATCTCTCTGCCCGGAATTGTTTTTGCCCTATTCCGCTGTCGGTGTTTTCCGTTGTTTGAACATCTAAGGACTATGAGACCTCCATTTTTCTCCCATTCATCTTTTTTCCCCATGAATGACCCTTCGATCAGGAATCCGGCCTACCTGTCACTGACGGATCAGCAACTCTCCGAGATCGACGCTCTTTGCGACCGTTTCGATCAGGAGTTGGTGAAAGGAGACGCTCCGCGCATCGAGAACTTCTTGGCAGAAACACCGGAAACCTCTCGGGCTGGACTGCTGCTGATCTGCTGGCCATGGAAGTGGAATATCGCACGAAAGAGGGAGAAGAGCCTCAGCCGAACAAATACGTCCCGCGATTCCCGAAACAAAAAAGTGTCATCGCCGAATTGTTCGCTTGCGATGCGACGACGCACCACCCCGGGCAGGGCACGATTTCGCTACCGGTCAACGTTCCGCCAGTGCTGGCCAACTTCCGCCTGATCGAAGAACTTGGTCGCGGCGGAATAGGCGTTGTCTGGCTGGCCGAACAGGACAAGCCGGTCAAACGTCGGGTGGCACTCAAGCTGATCAAGTCGGAACTGAACTCAAGGGATGTGCTCGCCCGGTTCGACGCCGAGAAACAAGCACTCTCGATGATGGATCACCCCAACATCGCGCGCGTTCTTGATGCCGGCACTACGGACGACGGTCGACCGTACTTCGTGATGGAACTGGTCGATGGCGTTTCGATCACTCAATACTGTGACGACAATAAACTGAGTGTAGACGAGCGGCTGAAGCTATTCGTCCTGGTTTGCAAAGCTGTCCAGCACGCTCACCAGAAGGGCATTGTTCATCGCGATTTGAAACTGTCAAACGTTCTCGTCACGGTCATTGATGGCAATGCCGTTCCCAAGGTCATCGACTTTGTTCTGGCGAAAGGCATCGCACGACATTAAGGTGATCAATGGATTTGTAGCGGCAGGGCGCTAGCCCTCCGGTTTTTGCGGCACCGGACGGCTCGTGCCGTTCCGCTAACTGTACAATTTAATTCCGTACGACGCCTAAGCCGTCGAACAGAACATGATTCTGACCGACATGACAATGCAGACGGAGTTCGGCAAGGTCGTCGGAACAGTTCAATACATGTCGCCTGAACAGGCCGAACTGAAAGGCCCGGATGCTGAGGACATTGACACTCGGACGGACGTCTATTCGCTGGGTGTGATGCTGTATGAACTGCTGACGGGCTCGACTCCTGTTGACAAGGAGACCCTCGGGAAAATCGCTCTGCTGAAAGTTCTCCAGATTATCCGAGAGGAAGACCCACCCCGCCCCAGCAACCGTTTGAGTTCGTCATCGGGCGAAGTAAATTCAGCAGTCAGCGACCTGCGACGGCTTCATCCTGCCAGACATCAACAACTTCTGCGAGGCGAACTCGACTGGGTCGTGATGTAGGCTCTGGAGAAGGATCCCAACCGTAGATATCAAACCGCGAATGATTTAGGCCAGGACCTGTCCAACTATCTGACAGGCGAAACGGTTACCGCCCGGCCACCAACGACGTGGTATCAGGTGCGAAAATTTGCCGGACGAAATCGCGGACTGGTCGCCACCCTGCTCGCGAATAGTGTCACGCTGCCTGTTGGGATCGCCGGAACGACTTACGGACTGCTTCAAGCAAACCAGAAAACCCAACTCTCGGAACGCAAGTCGCGAGAAGCGTTGGAAGAACGTGCCAACGCCGTCGAAGCGGAAGAAAGAGCGACTGGAGACTCTCGACGTGCACGCGATGCAGAAGCGGCAGCAAAGTTTCAGCTTGCGGTTGCCAGATACGATGCTAATCGAGCGGTGGACGCTCGAGCGCTGCTGCATCAGATTCCAGAGGAATACGCCATGTTGCCGTAAACGGTTCCTGCCATGAATGGCAACTTTGGCGGGCTACGGACGACGGCTGGCGCATGCCGTTGAAGTCACAGCCCACTTCGTCTGCGTTAGTCACGATTGACGCGGGAATCGGGATCTGTCGAACACGCCTGGGGCAAAAACAGCAACACAAATCGAAATCTGATTTGCTAGGGCTAAAATAGCCGTCGGATTTCGCAGTCGAAATGATGACAAGCACCTCTTGTCGAAGCTGATGACGCGATCGCAACTTTGGCATAAAGCCACTGCCGCCCGAACTCACTCAGGAGGGCGTGTCTTGAGTGAGATTTACAGGAATTGACAAAAAACCGCTTTACCAAATCCACCCAAGCAACATGATCATCGAATCTGCTCCGCTGAGACCGACCGACGCGAGTTTGTCTCCAGTGGTTCACTGCTCCGGTCACATCGAATGAAGACACTCCGGCGTGTCGGACCGGAGTAGCGAAGCCAACGTCGTTTTATTACTCCGGTCGTGACCGCCGACGAAAAAATTCAGAATACAATAAGATATCAATATGGGGGCGTCTGATTATTTCAGACCCCTTTTTGTGTTCCTCAATTGTCGTCGATGGCGTCCTTCACTGAATCCTTGATCTCGCCTCCGGCATCCTTGACCGCTGCACCGACGTCTTCGCCGACATCACGAATTTCTTCGTTCGGTCGAGCATCCAGAGCGTCCTTGATTCCGTCTGTCTGATTATTGTTTGAAGATTTGTCACAGGCTGGCAGTGTGAGCAATGCCGCAGTGATCAGCAGGTAACGGTAACGTTTCATGTCAAATGTCCTTCGATGTTGCAGGGAAGAGTGAGGGAATCTGCACGACGCCACTCGTGCCGAAGAAGCACTCTTCGGCATTGTGAACCCATTGGCAGGCCGGAACAAGCAACGCGCGGCTCCGGTACATCGCTCTGACCTGAGATTCTCGCAATACAGACTAGTGGGTAGAGGAGCGAGACGGCTACATTTGGTTCCTGCGCCGGACAACTTTACTCCATTAACCAACGGACGTTGCATCGATTCAGGATTGCCGGTACACGAGGATTCTCGCAGATGGATGTGGCCAGAAACTGCATTTACAGCAGCGCCATGCAGAACGGGTTCGCAGAGACGTTGTGGATTGATTCGGACATCGGGACATCGACTTTACCCCGGGCGATGTCGAACGATTGCGGAGTCGTCAATCGCCCGCCGCCATGCGTTTCTTCGCCAAGGAAGCTCGACGAGAATTCGCCTGCAAGCATCTTCCCGGCACCAGCTATGGAGCGGGGCGACTGCCCAACGACCCTTGCGTTGTCCTTCGGTGAGTTGCCCCAGCAAAAGGCCGAGGTGGGTCTTCTTTTTGGCGGATTCGAGGTACCTGTTGCCCCTTCCCTCCGGCTCGAATAGGAGGAACTGAATTGCGGTCATGGCAACAATATGCTGCAACGCTTCGGGGACGGCATACGGTCTGGCAATCTGTACGGGTCCAGGCGAATGCGATTAGGCGGCTGCTTTTCGACGACTGCTGAACCGGCGAATTCCACGGCGTGAACCCAAATCAAAGAACTCGACAAATCGACGCCCTGATTCAGTGACGGCCAACTCAGATGCCAGTTCGACCGCACGTTCTAACGACATGCCGGACCGATAAATGATCTTGAACAGGGCTTTGATCTCTTGCCGTTCGTCACTGGGTACGCCAGCACGCATCAAACCCACTGCGTTGAGACCTGCAATCTCCCCGTCGTGGTTGGTCATCGCAAACGGGGGAATATCTTGACTGATCATGGCCACGCCGCCGATCATTGCCATTTCTCCGATCCGAACGAATTGATGGATGCCCGTGTTGCCGGAAATGATCGCTTTGCGACCGACCTGCACGTGCCCTCCCAGCAATGCTCCGCTGACCAAAGTGACTTCATCGGCCAGAATACAGTCATGGCCAACGTGAGAATTCGTCATCAGGTAGCAGCGGTCACCGACAACGGTGGCTTCTCCTTCAACGCACGCACGATGAATCGTGACTCCCTCTCGGATCACGCAGGCTTGGCCGATTCGACAGTAAGTCTCTGCCCCGTTGAATTTGTGGTCTTGGGGAATGTCCCCGATGACTGCATGAGAATGAATAGAACAGCCAGCACCGATCTCCGTGTTCCCCAAGACAATTGCTGAGGGACCGAAATGACAATCCGCACCGATGCGGGCCGGTCCATCAATGACCACATGAGGGCCAATTTCGCATGACGGATGAACAACGGCGTCCGAATGGACGAAAGCAGTCGCATGAATTCCCATGAGATTTCTCAATCTAAGGCAGCGAGGAAATCGAGCTGCTAAGTGAAAAGCTGGATGATGTGACGAGTCGAACGGAGGTGCTTCCCTGCTTAGCCCGAACTTGAATGAATCCGGCGGGATTGAATTGGGGACGAAAGGCCGTGTTTTGCGGGGATTCATGCGAAGAATCCCTGCGAAGCAAAATCCAGGTTCTGGCTACGGGCAGGGCGCGAGTAGTTCGAAGATGCGGCG
>JBGSVD010000270.1:0-26121 GCA_041753135.1 Planctomycetaceae bacterium | reverse complement strand
GCAATCAACGCCATGAAATCTGATGTGTTCGACCAGCGTTCCGTAGATCGATCGGTTTCTCTGCGTGAGGTATTCGGATGGCGAAAGATTCGCGTCGTAGCCGGTCGCAACGGGTTTCATCAGCTTGCGGACCAGAGGAAGACATAGTCTGAGTAGCGCCGAGCCGATGTATTGTTCGCCATATCCCTGCCAGTCGGTCTGAAGCAGGTTCACGCAGGGTACCTGATAAAGCTTTGCATAACGAACGCCAATCGGTCGATGATATCCGCACAGCCAGCCGGATGATGCGCCAAACAGCCCTGCGGCTTCATCGACAGTAATCACGTCTGGTGAGAAGTCCTCAAGCAGCGCGGTGTCATCCCATGTCTTCCACGATGCAGCCTCCGGAAACGAGCGTCTGAAGGGATTTCGCACGGATGGAAATGCGACAGAAGAAAAATCTCCCAGGGAGTGAAGTTCATTCAGTCCAGCTGCGCCGTTCGCAACACTTTCGTCGCCTTCCGGGACTTCAGGGTGAAACAATCGCACAGTGTGCTTTTGCCTCAGCAGGCTGGCGATGCGTTCGTGAACCAGAGAGGAGATGCCTGTCATCGTCGGGAAATACGAATACGTAAACGCTGCGATACGCAGCGGACGACGTGAATCGGCTGAATTCGTTAACCTGGCATGAAACTTCATGTGCCACTTCCTCGTTTCCACGGTCTTCTCCTCCACGGTCTTCTCAACGCGGAAGAAATCTGCCCAGCCGCAGTTGTCGGCGGGAGCTCTTGTAAGCGATGGGATTCGCAGACTCTGTAAGTCAGCTTACAGACGACAGGTATTACCGAGCCTATTCTCAGCACGTCGCCATGTGTTCAGAGGAGCAAGGCGTCTGACTTCCATTCTATGGTCATCGAAACAGGAGAAGCGTTGATGACATTTCCAGTTCACACTCTTGACAGTGCGCCTGCGGCAGCCAAACCATTTCTTGAAGGGGCGAAAGGCAAATATGGATTCATTCCAAACCTGCTGGCAGTGATGGCCAGTGAGCCGCCACTTCTGGAAGCCTACATGTCGCTAAATGCGATCTTTGAAAAGTGTACTCTGTCCGTCTCAGAACGTCAGCTGGTGCTGCTCGCGGTGAGCCAGGCCAATGGCTGCAAGTACTGCCTTGCCGCGCACTCAGCCATTGCTGCGATGCATCAAGTCGATGCGAACAAGATTGCTGCAGCACGTGATGGTCGGCCCACTGGTGAAGCGAAACTTGACGCTCTATTGACGTTCACTCGGGAAGTGACGATTACACGCGGAAATCCTTCAGCGGTAGCGACGAATCGCATGGCAGCCGCCGGATATTCGTCGGCTCAGTTACTGGCCGTGATTGTGGCAGTTGGCATGAAGACCCTGTCGAACTACACAAATCACATCGCTGGGACCCCGATTGATCAGGCGTTCCTGCCTTCTGCCTGATGGTGTGTTTCACCTCACCCAGCGACAGTGAATTTGAGCGGAGCAAAAAAACTCAGTTGATCTGTGCGTCACCTTACAGATCAACGGGGCCTTCAAGGGATAACCTGCTCCGCAGAAAATGTATCTTTGTCCGGCACATCAAGCCGGGGTGTCCCGTTTGTAAAACAATCAAAGTGACTTGTCGCATTATTCAAACGCTTTGAACGTCGCGGCAAATCAGCATTAAAGGGAGTTTCAACATGCTGGTGCTGACTCGACGTCTTGGCCAAAAGCTGATCATTTCGGATAAGATTACCGTTTCCGTCGTCTCGGTTGGACGCGGTCGTGTTCAACTGGGAATCGAAGCACCTCGTGACATCTCCGTGCGGCGAATCGCGAGTGATCTGCCGAATTCTGAAGGTAGTGATGGGGGCTCGGAAAGAGAAAGCACTGACGAAGAAACAGAACACCAGCGAGCCGTTGATTGATCAGAATCTGATCAGGGCGAATCAATGTCAGCGACGAGATGTGCATTTGCTTTTTGATACTTCGCGCATGAATTCAGTGTCGTGTGCCAATCGTCGATGTCTTCGCCGTAATCGGCCTGCATTCGGTTTCGCACCGTGGTCTGCATTTCCTGCGGAAATACCGACTCTCCAATGACTGCTCCAGACATCGCCCCGAGAACATGCGCGTACGAATCCGTGTCATGACCGAAGTCGAGCGTCAAGTGTAAAGCTGCAAGCGTATCGAACTCGCAGAAAAACAACATGGTCATTGGAACCAGCAATGTAAAATGAGCGTCCCACCAGTAGACCGGCTGTCCGTCTTTCTCAAGTCGTTCAAACAGTTTCGCCGGAATGCCATTGGCCGACGACGCAAACTCTTCCGCCTTATCCATCCAACCCAGCAGTGGACGTCCCGCAAACGGAACGTCGGAATACTTGTAGGGATCTGTCGCACGCATCGTATTCAGCAGCAGCTTCCATCGATCAGACTCCGGCAGATCTGTCGCTGGCGGACTGAGCACTGCCGCCAGCCCTGCCACCAGTGCGCAGGCCATATCCCTGGCGCCCGGACCGTCGATAAAATCGAGTGCGTAGGCAGCTCTGTACGCCGCCTCCGGCTGACCCGGAAAGGCCGCCGCCAAAGGAGTCAGCATCATCTGGCCCGAGCAATTGGGAATACCGGACCAGAGCCGATCCAGCGGCCTCGCGGTTCCGAGATTCCTTTCTCCCAATAACCATCGCGCCGCCATTCGATATTCTCGAAACCCTTCGTCATTCATCTTTGCCAGTTCGCCTTCCGGCTGAATTCCCTGGTATGGCGTGAAGTCAATGTAAGCCCGAGCCAGATCCCGTGCTCGAACCGGAAACTGCTGCTTCGCCACTGCGGATTGCAACGTTCTGATCAACACCATTTTGTGACGAGTATCATCGGTCACAGTTCCGGCAGGTGCTTTGATCGCCCATTGTCCGTACGATTCAATTCCGGGTCTGAGTTCTTCATAAGAATGAAGTTTCAGGGTCTCTGCCAGAGTCCGTCGCTCAGTCTCGGTCAAACGCCGATCCACATTCCATTTCCGAGTCCCCGGCAGCACGGCATCAATCTTATCGCCCGACTGAAACTCGACAGGCCCGCCGATCGCGTCTCCCAAAACTCCCCCCATAATCAGCCCGCGAATTCTGGATGCAATCTCAGATTCGGCTGCTGTTTCCCCTGATGACTCTTTGTTCGTTTGTGACGCTTCATCCGGCTCCGCAGCGTCTGGCACTTCACGGTGCGGTCCGTCATCTTGATGCCAAGAGCCTTGACAATTGGGCAACGCTGATTCTGATAGCCCAAGACCAAACAACGTCGCCCCAGCCCTGATCACCGACCGCCGACTGAGGACTTGTCGATGCTGCAGACAAAAACTCTCTGAAGGCCAATCAGCGGGGGAATTCGGTGACATTGTATCTCGTCTCGAAAACTGTGAATTCGTCGGAAGAGTAGTCTATCTGGCAGTCTATCTGTCTGGCACATTCGGGGAAGACGACTCCTTTCAAAGAAAATCGCCTTTTCCGTCATTTCAGTTGAAATGTGTGCCAAATCACAGATCGGCACGTTCGAGTTCATTAGTCTCCACCGGTATTCATTCGTCCGGTCACATGCAGACATCTGCTGTTGATATACCGTGGAGTCGAGACGAATGGACTGTGGCTTAGTTTGAACTCTCTGTTTGTGATTTTTGGAGTGCCGGAAATGTTGAAAACGCCCAAGTGTTTCGTGTTCAGCGTGATGATGTCGATTGCCGTCTTCAGCACGATCGGCTGCACGGAAGAGGTCAGCTCCTCCGGCGAAAAACCAGCGGCAAGCAGCGAACCATCGGGTGGGTCCGGTTCGGCTGCTCCCAAAGAAGGTTCCGGTTCCCGCTGATGGTGTGTTGTCACTGATTTCGCCTTCGTGGCCGAGGCGGGCGCCGCCGCCCCGCAGCAGCTCAGCTACTTCTGGAGGATTGGACATGATTCGCAGCGGTTTCCCCTGGATAATCTGGGCAGTTGCGTTTTGGAGCACATTGAAACTCAGTGACGCGCCGATTCTTGAGGACCACGGCGTGTGTGGCATCTGGGGATGTGGTCCGCCAACAAACGCCTTGCTGGCTTGCCATCTGGGATGGATGGTGTTCCTTGCACCCTCCATTCCGCTGGCATTCCACTATTTCGCTCATCGCCGGCAGTTGCTGAGCGTTTTCTTCTGGGTGTTGTGCAGCGCAGGGCTTTTTGGCGTGCTTGGCACCGGTATTCACCAATTAATCACCTGGTATCCAAACGCAACGGAACTGGCTCGAAGTTATTCTCTGCGTCGCTGGGCGTTCGCGGTGGTTACGTTTACCGATTTTCCCATGATGCAACTGTTACTGTATGGTCTCGCAGGCTTCGGCTGGCAGAAGTACGGCTGCCGCAGCAACAGCGAGCAACCCATGACGAAGGACATCGCCGCTGCAACAGTTCTTGCAGGTTCAGTCGACTCATAACGAATATCGCACCAACTTGTGCAGGTGTGCGTCAAAGCGGGAGATTTGTCCGCATAAGTTCAGTTCGACGAATGCCAAACCGAACTCATCGCAGAGTCATTCCTCAGTAATACAATCCGCCGAAGATTCTGGCACCGGCGTAGAATTTGAAGGCGTTCAACCTGCACAACAGCGGATGTTGTGATTGGCTGCACGCTGAAGTCATGTTCCCGAGAAACTGCCGGTCACACTGATGCCGCGGGATTCCCGCCGCAAGACATGCATCGTGTCTCGCACAGGCCGGACGATAATCCACTCTGCCGAATCCCTGGCCGATCAGTCGATTACCACCCCATGAGTTGCCGGGCCCACACGGTCTCCACCATGGGCAATTGCCTTGGTCGCCAGCTTGCGACGCACTCATTCCAACCCACCCTGTAATCAACAGAATTAATACGACAACGGAAGTTCGTATCATCACAGATCCTTAAGAATCAAACAGGTGAAAACGTCCTCCGTGATTTTGATTGGTGAACCAGTCTCCAAGACCGTTCCTGTTGCTTTATTCGTTCGAAGGAACGGTCCTGTCGCCCACCACTGACTTTTCCAGCGCTATCTGCATTTCTTCCGGCGTCACATAGCCCACGATGCGATTCAGTTCCTTGCCGTCCGGAGAAACGATGACAGTCGTCGGAAGTCCTACCACTTCCAGTTTTTCCATCAGCTGAGTTTCCTTTGCTCCATCGACCTTCAAAGCCACGAAACTGCGTTTGACCGTCGCTGAGACTTTTGAGTCGCTCCACGTGGTACGCTCCAGCTTCCGGCACCAGGCACATTGTTTTCCCGTAAAGTACAACAGCAGTGGACGTTGCTGTTGTTCCACCGACTCGACGGCGCGTTGGGAGGACGCGAGCCAAACGACTCCGGGTTTTTGATCCTGTGCCGTCACGGAACGGGAGAGCGACAGTAACAGAGCAAGTGCTAAGACAGATTCTCGAAGCATTAATTGGAACTCCCGTTTCAGCAATACGCATCCATCATCGGCACTAGAGACGTTCCGTGCCAGGTAGATTGCTTGATGTCTGGATTATCGGGAGCCTGTTCACATCCAGTCCGTGATCTGACTCACAGAGGACCTCGAATTCTTCGAAACCCGCTGCGCCGTTCCTGACAGCACAACAAAAAAAGCCCGAGTTTCTATCGAAGAAGCTCGGGCTCTAAGGTTGCAGCAGAACAGCTTGCTTATGGAGCGCCGCTCGCCAGCAGTACGGCACTCTGTCGGCGATCCGAGTTTCGACTGGAACGGCCCACCACGGCGTGCATTTCCTGCTCTTTCATTCGCCGGGCCATTTCGGCACAGCGAGGACACTCGGCCAAATGAGCCTTGATCCGAGTGGCCAGGCTTTCGTCGGCCTTGCCACTCATCATCTGAGGCAGCGAATCGCGAACCTCAGTACATGTGATGCCGCCATAGGGATAGTCTTCAGGGTGAGTCGGCTGTCGATTTGCGAACCAAGTGCCAGCAGCGACCGCGAGCAGAAGCACAGCAACAAGGCTTGAGGCCTGTTGCACTTGTTGCCAGCGTGCTCGCCGCTTCAAGGCTACTGAAAGCCCCGTCAGCGTGCCTTTCGGACACGGGCCCCATCCATCTTCAGAGATTTGTTGTTTTACCATGTTTACACCATCATTGATGCTGCGAGAAAGTTAGGTGTGCATCTTGCAGTGACCGAGAGCATCCCGCTCATCTTCACAGTATCGAAACTTGAATCCATTGAGTCTGTGAGATTTCGAACACAACACGTTGTTTTTCCGATCCGGGCGAATTATCGCTACCACGTTGGCGCAGGCTTCACGACAGGTAGTCCCTTACCACCAATTTGCGACTGACACGTTTTTTCTCCAGCCGCCTGAGCCAGTTTCTCCGCATTCAGGACGACGATGCGTTGTCGGCCGACTGTAATCATGCGTTCTAATTGGAGTTCCCCCAGCGAAAGTGTGACCGATTCGCGCGTGATACCAATCAATCCGGCAAGATCCTGATGAGAAAGCTTGATATCAATCAACAGCCCTTCGTCGATTCGGCGGCCATACTGTTCCAGCAGCTCACACAAGAGCCCCACCAGCCGTTCACGATTCGAACGAAACAGCAGGTTTCTTAATCGGCGTTCAAGACGTTTGCTTCGTAGCCCGACAAACTTTGTAATGGCCAGCGAAAGGTCAGCATTGCGGAGTAAGACGGTTTCAACGATTTCGCGGGGAAGTGAAACGACTTTCGATGTTCCAACGGCCTGTGCGTGTTCATCACGTTCACTCGATCCAAGCAGGGCCAGTTCGCCAAAGATTTCTCCGGGCTCAACAAGTGCCAGGATCGCTTGTTTCCCGTCCGGGGTAATTGAATAGAGTCGAATTCGTCCCTCAACAAGAACGAATATGGAGTCCGCAGCGTCGCTCGGAAAGTAAACCGAAGAATTCCTCGGAAACGTTTTGACCCGTGCACGCGATTCAAGGAATGACAAATCTGCAGCGGACAACTGCTCGAACATTCGGCATTTCTTAATGCACCAGATTCGTTCAGTCATGAAGCCGCCTTAAGGAACACGAAACAGCAGACCCACTGTGAAAATTAAGTTCTGCAAATCCCACGGTGTGACAGCAGGGTACTACCCTTGACAGAGTGACTCAAAATGATCCTTGAGCAGGATAGCAGAATTGGTGCATCCACAAAACGCATCAGAATGCTGTGGCGTTGAAAAAGGTCAGAAATGCATTTTGTTGAAATTTGCGAACGAAAGACGATCCTGAGAGTCTGTTTCGTGATCTGGCTCACAGACTTCATTTGGCACCGGCGGTAAATTCCGCTTTTGCACGGCTGAATGACGATCCCTGCCGATTCTTCGAGTCGGCTTCACCGTGCATCCTGGTGCATCCACGGCTCGAATTTGCGAGATCGCGAGGCGGAGCAATGTTGCCCAGTTACTCAAACGGAGAAAATCAGGTCATGGATCGACCACAAAAAAGAACGAATCTTGTATTGGCTGCGCTCCTCACGCTAAGCACGCTCGTTGGTTGTGCGTATCACAATCTTCAAGGCGGAAATGCCTGTGGATCCACTTACGGGGCGGCACCGGGAGGATATCAGCCAGGATCTGGTGCCGCTGGTTATCAGCAAGGTGGTCCGGCACCGTACTATCAGGCTCCTGGTCGAGCGCCAGCACCGGGTTCTGGTTTCTTCGGTTCCGGAGGTTATTAGCGTGGGACGCAGCGGTTTTCGTCCGGCGCGGAACGCTCGCCAGCAATCCGGGCTATCGACGGAATGCCGTCGCCCTGAGTTCATTACGCCGCAGCTTTGTGGAACATTGCTTTGGGCCGGCTGGGTCGTGCTGACGCTCGTAAGTTCGTCGTTTGCGTACGGTGTTGCAGCGGTCGATCGCCCCGTGTTGTTTGTCACGCTGCTCCTGATCGTCCTATCGGTTGTCCATTTGTACGCCGTCACGCTCGTTCGAAAATCCCGTTCGTCGGCGATCTCAATGAAGGCGATTCTGGGAATCGCATTGGCTATGCGATTCGTCGCCGTGTTTTCAACCCCCATTCAGGAGCTGGATTACTATCGTTACATGTGGGATGGCGAGTCCGTTCTTGCTGGTGCGAATCCTTATCTGGTCACACCAGAACAGGTACTCATCGCAAGTGAACATGGCGGGACACACGTTGATGAGACTGGCTCGCTCGCAGAAATCTGTCGCCAGCGACCTCGTGTTCATGAAACGGCTGCCAGAGTTCATTATGGTGAACTCCCTTCGATTTATCCTCCGGTCAGTCTCGCTGTGTTTGCGATCGCAACGGCCGCCACCCCAGACAGTGCGAGCATCGAGACCGCCGTCGTCATTCTCCGAGTCTTCATTGTCGCCTTTGACATCGGCATCATTTTCTGGCTGATCAAACTGCTGCGACATGTAGGTTTTTCGCAGGAGCTTGTGATTTCGTATGCCTGGTGTCCGCTGGTCGTGAAGGAGTTCGCCAACAGCGGACATCTTGATGCAATCGCCGTGTTTTTCATGCTGGGAAGTATTGTGTTGCTCGTGTCCCGCGTTTTCCCATCGAACGTCATGACTGTCGATGCAACCAGCAAGATGAGGCGAAGCGGTTTACAACTTAGTGCGGGGATGCTGGGCCTAGCGATCGGGGCGAAATTATTCCCGGTTGTTCTGGTCCCGCTGATGGCTGGTTTGGTGCTGCGCAGAGTCGGGGTGACGGCCGCATTATCGTGGATTGCAACGGCTGGGCTGGTGAGCGTCGTATGCTGTTGGCCGATGATCGATCGCGGAATTTCTGATTCCACGCCGAATTCCACAGCGAGCAAAGAGGCCCCTGTGGAAATCATTAACACCGTGACGGTAGATGCTTACGCGCATCATCCGCCACCACAACTCAACGACAACGATTCAGTCTCGAGCAGTGATGCTGTGGATATCCCAAACGTGGCAGATTCAGGCTCTTCCAACCGCTCGGTCGATAATCCTGTCAGCGTTTCGACGCGGAATAGTCTGAAAGTGTTTCTTTCTTCATGGAAGATGAACGACTTAATTTTCATGCTGTTCGAATGCAACCTGACGCCACGTCCACGGCAATTGCAGAAGAAGGACCAATGGTTCGTCTTCCTTCCGGAGTCCCTTCGCGAGTCGATTTCTTCGACAGCCGCCAATCAGCTGGGGCTTGCTCCGGAACTTGTCCCGTTTCTGCTCAGCCGTGGAATCCTTTCGATCGCCTTCCTGCTGCTTGCACTGCGATGGGCGTGGCACGGAATGAAGCTGCAGAATCCTGCCGACTGGCTGGCGTTGGTGTTTTCGACGCTGGCGTGGTTTTGGACTCTATCGCCAACGCTGAACCCATGGTACTGGACGTGGGCATTGCCGTTTGTACTGTTTGCACGCAACCGAGCGTGGATTCTTCTTTCGGCCATTGTTTTCGTCTACTACCTGCGATTCTGGTTCGCATACCAGTGGGGCAACCAGTCCGTGCTGGGAACACGATACCAGGGCGAGGCTTTTTTTCACTACGTCATCGTTTGGGCCGAACATCTGCCGTGGATGTTATTGTTGGCCTGGGGCGAATTATCTCGGCGGCGAAAACCGATCCTGACCGCAACATGACGCTCAAATGCGGCAATTTGTCTTCTTTTTCACTCCGAAGGCCGAACTGTGTGCGGTCTCACAGACATGAGACTGTTCAACGTCGATACTTCATTGTCGGCAGGGAAGACCTGATCTTCACCGACGAATGCTCCGCACCTGTGTGGCAGCATCGGCTGGAGGTCTGGTACTGAAATCCGGAGAATCATAATGTTAACGCGTCGAATGAAGGTGGGGTTGTCGATGAGTGGTTTCTTTGCTGCTGCCGCAGTTGTCGCTGGTGTGATTATTTGCAATGCAAATGCATCTGCAAAGGAACCACTCGGAAAGTCCTGGCAAGCGGGTCAGTATGTTTCAATGGATGAGGTCGATCATTTGGCCTTCGATCAGTTGCTCCAGAAGTATGTCGATAAGGACGGAATGGTGAACTATGCCGCGTGGCATAAGTCCGCCGAAGATCGCAGGCAGCTTCAGCAGTATTTGGGGCGACTCAGTCAGGCGACTCCGGGAGCTAAAGCCAGCCGTGAAGGACAGTTGGCCTTCTGGATCAACGCCTACAACGCGACGACACTGGAAGGAATTCTGCAGGTCTATCCGACGTCCAGTATTCGAAATCACACGGCAAAAGTGGCCGGATACAACCTTTGGAAAGATCTCCCGTTGCTGGTTGGAGGCAAGCCGCATTCACTGGAAACCATTGAACATCAGATTCTGCGGAAAATGAACGAGCCGAGAATTCACTTCGCGATTGTTTGTGCGTCCATTGGATGTCCTCGGCTGTTGAATGAAGCCTATGTTCCGGATCGTCTGGAAGAACAACTGGCCTTGAACACGAAAGATTTCTTCAGCCGTCCGCAGAACTTTCAGCTCGACAAGTCCGGCAAGATGCACGTGAGCTCAATTCTGGACTGGTTCGGAGAAGACTTCGGATCAACTCAACAGGCTCAGTTCACGGCGTTGCAACAGTATCTTCCTGAGAACGCACAGCGTCTGGCCGTCAGTCCCAATGCGAGAGTTGAATTTCAGGACTACAGCTGGTCGCTCAATCAACAGTCTCCTGCCAGAAGATCCGGAACCGCAGCAAAAGCCGCCAGCGGCAAGAGATAGGCTTCGTTCCGAGCGGATGGTTTCAGGACGATCAGCGGGGTCCAGCATGCAAAACCCGTTGACATCATCCAGGGCCATCCGCTCTTCCGTTTGATCCACTTGCTGATTGCTTTGCAGATCGTCACTCCGTGGCGAGAATTCCCTCCCCGGAGTGTCGGGGCACATTGAGTTGCGGGCGGCGCTCGCGTTAAGGCCAGATCAGAAACTGAGGTTCGTATGTCCAACCTGTCGATTACCAAGATGACTCCCGATGTTGCTCCAGGGGCGGCAAAGAATTCCGGGGTATCGAAGCTTTTGGTATTGATTCTTGTTATCATCGCTGCCGTCCTCGGTGCCTGGGCTCTGGGGGATGAATTAACCTTGACGAAACTGGCAGCTCGCGAAGCTGAGTTCAGGCAGTTTCAGACTAGCTACCCCGTGATGGTGTATCTGGTTGCGTTGGCTGCCTATGTTTTTGTGGCAGGCCTGTCACTGCCTGGAGCCGCTGCCATGACCCTGCTCTTCGGCTGGTTGTTCGGCTTCTGGCGTGGCGTGCTCGTTGTCAGCTTCGGCTCAACCGCCGGGGCGACAGTCGCGTTTCTGCTAAGCCGTTATCTGTTTCGCGATTCTATCACGCGACGCTTCGGCGATCGCCTGAACTCTTTCAACGAGGCATTGCGGCGCGAAGGTGCGTTCTACCTGTTCACACTTCGTCTGATTCCGGCCGTTCCTTTCTTTGTAATCAATGCCGTCATGGGGCTGACACCACTGCGAGTCCGGACATTTTGGTGGGTCAGCCAATTGGGGATGCTTGCCGGAACAGCCGTGTACGTCTACGCCGGTGCCAGCGTACCGAAACTTCAGACTCTGGCTGACAAAGGCGTGGGGGCGATTTTTACACCCAGCCAGATGGCTCAAATCCTTATGGCATTCGTTCTTCTGGGTCTGTTTCCGCTCATCGTTCGCTTTGTGATGAAACGATTGGCTCGCCCTGCAATCACGGCGGGAACGAACACTCAGGCCAATGGACTGTAGCCGGATTCGTAAGAATTCGGGCCTCCACAGCTCTAAGAAAATCCATCAGAGTTCTCACGAACTCTGCTCCGTAATTCGGAAAGCCGCTCTAATGACTCATTTTGCTCAACTGTTACCTCAGGACGAATTCAACCGCCAGCTTGAAGCCGACGTCCATCCTCCTGACTGGAAGAACCCGGTCCCAGTCGGTCGTTACAATTTGGTTGTCATCGGAGCCGGAACTGCAGGGCTTGTGACGGCTGCCGGAGCGGCGGGACTTGGCGCAAAGGTCGCATTGATCGAACGCAGCCTCATGGGCGGCGACTGCCTGAATGTAGGATGCGTGCCTTCAAAGGGCGTCATCAGTGCGGCCCGCGCCGCTGCGGCGGTCAGGAACGTCGGCGAATTCGGAGTAGACGTGCCGACGGATGTACACGTTGATTTCGGTGCTGCTATGCAACGGATGCGACGCCTGCGGGCTCGTATTAGTCCGAATGATTCGGCCAAACGATTTCGGGATCTTGGTGTCGATGTTTACTTCGGGGACGCCAAATTCATCAACTCGAATACGATCGAAGTTGGTGGGACGAAACTCAATTTCAAGAGAGCCGTGATCGCAACCGGAGCGCGTGCCGCTGCTCCGCCGATTCCTGGACTGGACTCGGTCGATTATCTGACGAATGAAAACCTGTTTTCACTGACAGAGCTTCCTCATCGACTGGGGGTAATCGGTGCCGGGCCTATCGGCTGCGAGATGGCTCAGTCGTTTGCACAATTCGGTTCGGAAGTGTTTCTGGTAGAGGCCGAACACGGCATCCTGCCGCGCGAAGATCGTGATGCGGCGGAGATCGTGCAACGCAGAATGACCCGAGACGGTGTCAATCTGATGTGCTGCGGCAAGAACCTGGCAATCAAGAGTAACGGCGGGAACGGAAACAAGGGCGGAATCCGGCTCACGGTCGAATCGCACGGCTCGAGTTATGACAAACCGATCGACAAGCTCCTGGTTTCCGTGGGCCGAGCGCCGAACGTCGAGAACTTGAATCTGGAGGCGGTCGGCGTGGCGTATCACAAGAAGGGCGTCACCGTCAATGACCGCATGCAGACCACCAACCCCATGATCTATGCCGCCGGAGATGTCTGTTCTCCCTATCAGTTCACGCACGCTGCCGATTTCATGGCACGCATTGTCATTCAGAATGCGCTCTTCAAGGGACGCAAAAAGTCGTCTTCGCTTGTCATTCCCTGGAGCACATACACCAGCCCGGAGATTGCTCACGTCGGACTGTACGAGCAGCAGGCTAAAGAAAAGAACATCGAGACGGATACATACATTCAGAAGTTCCACGACGTTGACCGAGCCATCCTGGACGGCGAAGACGAAGGGTTCGTCAAGGTTCTTGCGAAGAAGGGGACCGATCAGATTGTGGGTGCCACGATCGTTGCATCACATGCCGGGGACATGATCTCTGAGATCACGCTGGCCATGACGCACGGCCTGGGGCTTGGCAAGATCGGCAATACGATTCACCCCTATCCGACGCAGGCTGAAGCCATCCGCAAACTCGGCGACCAGTATAGCCGAACTCGCCTGACACCTTTCGTGAAGTCACTCTTTCAGAAATGGCTGGCGTGGACACGATAGGCACCGAAGTGTAATTCTGTCGCATACCTGCATCTCGTCAATCAAAACGATTCTCAACAACATCTTACACCTCAAGGCATTTTCGAATGGACTGGCTGGCAATCATTTCTCGGTGGACGCATGTAGGAACGGCAATCGTTCTGGTGGGCGGTACAGTTTTTCTGCGATTCGTCTACACTCCGGCAGCGGCTCAATTACCGGACGACGCACGGACTTCACTTTTGTCACATGTGCTGAACGTTTGGAAGAAATTCATTCATGTCGGTATCATGTTGTTTCTGGCGAGCGGCTTTTACAACTATCTGGCCGTGGCTTTGCCTTCGCACAAAGGAGACAAACTGTACCATCCGCTGATTGGCACCAAGATCCTGCTGGCGATGGGGATGTTCTTTGTTGCATCTGCCCTGGTGGGCCGGTCTGCGAAATTTGAAGGTATGCGGCGGAATTCGAAATTCTGGCAGAACATCATCCTTCTGCTGGCCGCCATCATCATTGGCATCTCCGGATTCGCGAAGGTCGCGTTGAAAGGAACACCACCTGCGGCCCCTCGGACACAACTGAATGAATAGTTTCCCTCCAATGATTTCTATAGGCAGCCGCGTTCACCATGTGAAGTTTCTCCCGACGAAGGTTTTCAAAATGAGTTCTCAGCAAACCAATCGCAAAAGAATTATTTGCCCTGGAGCCACTGTCTGGATGCCGGTGGCACTCTTGCTTTGGGTCACCGTGGTATCAAGGGCTGACGAACTGGCTATCGTGTCGGCCGGTAAATCTGATGCCGCTTCGACCGAATCAGTGGACGAATCTGTTTCAGCAGTTTTTGATCGTGTCCGAAGTCATTCGTTTCAGCCGCTTGGAAATGGTTTCACCAGTGACGAGACGCAGAAGACGCATGGCGTTGCGGATTTGGAAAACAGCGACTGGCGAGTCAATACGCTGGCGGTGCGCGACTTGTGTCGAGCTGGGACTGCCGCCACGCCCGCGCTGCTCAAGGCGTTGGAGGATGTGGATCTGCATGTGCGTCAAGTAGCGGCATTGACTCTTGGAATTCTCCCTGCAGACGCCAACTCTAAACCACACCTTGAAGAGCGGATTGCCGGGCTGACGGTCGTACTGCAAAATGACAAGGAACAGCTTGACCGATCGGAAGCCGCCATTGCTTTGGGCCGTCTGAATGCCACATCGGCCGTGGCAGTTCTTACGAAGGCTGCTGAACATGACGACAGCAAAGACGTACGGCACCAGTGTGAAATCGCGATTGAGCGCATTGGAAAGCAGCAGCACGAAGATTCTCTGTTTCAGGCTTACCAATCCCTTGATGAATCCACTTTTAACAGCGTGTCCGTTGGCCAACCCGCAACTGACTTCACTCTGATGGACACGGAGGGGAAACCCTGGACTTTGTCTGAATTGAAAGGCAAGAAGACCGTCGTGCTGATCTGGATCTTTGCCGACTGGTGTCCTGTCTGCCATGGTGAATTTCGCGAACTGATTCAGATGAAACAGCAATTCATTGACGACGATGTGGTCGTCGCCACGATTGAATGTCACGAACAGTTTCGCAACAAAGTGATGACCGGTGACGAACTGCTGGCGGTTCACGAGGGGGCGAAAAATGCACCGTCAGCCAATTATCCGGGGTCCATCTGGTGGTCTCATCTGTCTGATCCGGCTGGAAAGATCGCTGCCACCTACGGCGCGTCGCCACTGGCCTTCGCCGTGCATTCAGAGTACATCAACCGGCCGAGCACTGTCATCATCGACAAAGACGGTATGGTGCGATTCGCCTACTACGGCACCTTTTGGGGCGACCGCCCCAGCATTCATAAGACACTGGAGATGATTCAGCAAAATGACTTTGTATTTGAGCACCCCAAACGGCTCAAGGCCGCGTTGTGAACGCAGATCATCCAATTCGCGCTGACGTCAATAGCACTCCTTCATTTTCTGTTGATGGAACTCGGCGGTATGTTGTCCGCCAGCACTTCTCACTGTGAAATTGAATACAGTTTTGGGAATGTCAATTCCACCAGAATACGGCGGCGTCAGAATCGTAGTTGAAATCACAGGGAAGCAACGACGCCCTGACAATGTGCGGCGTCGGCAGCAGGACTGATCATGGAAGCTACAACGAAGCCTCGTCAACTCCGTGTTTTTGTTATCGCTGCATCTGCATTGCTAGCGGGATTTGGGATGCTTCATGGGGCGGAGGCGCAGATGCGGACAGTACTGAGCAATCCGACTAGTCCGGGATTTCCTGCACCACCATTGTTTTATGTGACGGATATCCGAGGTTCTCGTATTCCAGACACCAGAGTGACTACGTTTGTGTCTGCCGATTCGATCGCAGCAAGTTCGGTCATTCAGTCCCCGCCATCACCTGCTGACGACTACCTGAGTGCTCAGCCGTCGTTCCTGTTGCCCGAGATGACCGAGGCATTTGAGCCATTTCGAATGCAGCATATGCCCGATGGACTGCTGTATGGTTCTTATCTTGCGGGTCCGCGAGAGAGTCGCATTGGCACGGCGGTGCTATCCAATTCCAATGGTGATGATGTTTGGGATACGACGCTGGGTGGTCGTGTGGGATTGCTGCGATGGGGGACCACGGATCCGCATTGGCCGGAAGGCTGGCAGTTGGATGTTGAAGGTGCTGCGTTTCCACGACTCAACGCCGAACACAATGCCGATGTTGACGCTGCCGATTTTCGCGTCGGTGTCCCGCTCACGTGGCGTCAGGATCAATGGCAGTTCAAAGTCGCATTCTACCATCTGAGTTCGCATGTGGGTGATGAATTTCTGGTGCGAAATCCGTCTTTCGAACGCATCAACTTCAGTCGGAATGCGTTTGTGCTGGGAACAGGATATTTTCCGACGCCGGATCTCAGGCTGTACGCCGAAGCCGATTATGGATTCTTTAACGATGGCGGTTCCGATCCATGGTGGTTTCAGTTTGGTTTTGACCTGGCTCCGAGCCAGCCGACCGGTCTGCGAGGAGCCCCGTTTCTTGCCGCAAATGCGTTGTTGCGTGAAGAGGTCGATTTTGGTGGCACGTTCACACTGATGACCGGCTGGGCCTGGCGATCCGATCGAAACAATCACTTGTGCAGACTCGGCCTGCAATTTGCCAACGGTCAAACCAGCCAGTTGGAATTCCACGATCAAAGCGAACAACTGCTCGGACTGGGTTTGTGGTATGACTTCTGATCGTGTAAGCCACGCCATCCATATCGGTCGTGAGAATCTCCTCCGCAGCGACGCTGGGCGCATCGGAGTTTCGGCACGAACCGCGTTAAGGCTCGGCGAGTCTGAGTTGGCTTACAGTCTGTGAACCGTAGCATTGCTGTGGTACGAGCGCCGTTCATTCCGCATCAGTGACCGAACGCAGTTTCGGTGGATCCTGGAAAGGTAATCGACAAACCTCGATCCGATCGATAACCCTCAGAACACCGGGAACACGCTTAATGCACGCAACAGCATTCTGGCGAAGGTAGTAGGAAGGCAAGCCGCCCTCGACGACGACTGTTCCTTGTAACCCGGTGACAGCCAATTCCAAGTGGCGCACATATCCTTGCTGACGCAATACGGCCAGTACGCTTTTCGTCAAATCTGACAGGCAGTCTTCCAACACTGCAGGCATCGACTTGAATCTATTCACAGCAGCTATTCCTTTCAGCTGAATGAGCAACGTGTCGGCTGTTGTACCGACACGAGATGGAATGTCTATGCGCCGGACAGAAGGTTATTGCGTCATGTGTCACGAACTTCGGACTCGGCTTCCAGCCAGAAGTCAATGCCATTTCCAGCCGGACGGCCTGCCACTTCCCATTTGCGGTGAGCCAACTCTCGTATTTCCGTGTCCCGCGAATCGATGGAAAGTTCCCCACATCGCTCATGTTCAGACTGGTGAGCCGGATCACCTTTGACCGCTGCGGAGGACCTGGATTTCGCTGAATTGGCTTCAGTGGTCAAAACGCCAGGCCGCGTCGCTCGAACCGAGGCCCCTCTGGGCAGATTCCTGTTCCTCGCCATTGTCACACTCCAAACCAAAGTTCAATCGAATTATTGGTGCTCACTCTTGTTGAGACATTCCGCTTCATCAACGAATCGTTTGCTGACGATCTCGATCGCTGTCGATGGCAAATGTTTGCGGGGCTGATTTGGCTTTGGAGTATGAGGCTTTTTTCAGGAGTCCCTGAACCGGATGCTCGAACGCGGCAGAGTCATCTGGTCTCGGCGGTGCATTATGCTGAATCGGTGCCGGGTTTGCCTGCCTGGCTGGCACAGCCTGATTTTCACCGGAACTTAAACGTGAACTGCCGTCAAACCTCATCGTGTTGTGGTCCGGCTGGTATGTGGAACTCGATGTGCCGCTTCCAGCGGGCGACTGCTGCATCGGTGCGTGCTGCGATGGTGCGGATCGCATGGGGCCGAACTGAGACGGTGCATACTGCAGGCCATCGGATCCGCAGGAGCTGCCGCATGACGATGCTCCACAACCGGACTGCACAGGAGCGTAATACCTGACGGATCGACCGGATGACGAACAGCCGCCACCGAAGGACGGGGCGTAAGAATATCCCTGGGAACGATAGACGGGTGCGCCGTATGACTGATTGCCATACGATTGCGATCCGTACGACTGATTGCCGTATGATTGTGAGCCGTATGATTGTGAGCCGTATGACTGATTACCATAGGACTGAGATGGTGCCGGTGCATAGCTGCGCGAACCAGACCCGAACATACCTCCGCCACCCCGAGAGCCCGATTGAGCCATCGCGAGGTCCGCCGTGGAAATAACTGTGACCAGTGAAGCCACAACCAACATACTTCTTAACATGTCATACCCTTTTCAAAGTAGAGAATCGCTGCAACGGTTGTCGCAACGACATCAGGAAACGTGACAGAAACTTAACTATCCTTTGGCATGAACACTTGATTTGAGCTTCACGCCCGTTGCAGCCTCAATGCCATATGTTGGGGAGGTCGCCTGTGGACCGTGAATTTCGGCATGTCTCGTCGTGACGAAATTCAGTGAAGTCCACAGGCATCTCCCCATTCCCCTCTCCGAGGGAATCTTCAATTACTGTTCAACGGATCGATCATTGGAGAATGCAAAATCGTTGCCCACTGCCGATGCGTGACATTCGATGCACATATTGACTTTTCCCGCGATGGCCATGCCATTCATCCGCGATACCTGGCCGTCTGCGTCATACTTGGCCCAATACCAGTCGCCATGCTCTGGGGCAAAGCCTTCACTCCGATACATGATGGTGACAGCCATCAGCGTTGTGCCATCGGGACCGAAGTTCTCTTTGACGATCATTGAGCCGTTCGGCAATGAATCAGTATTTGCCACTGCGGTCCGGTTGGCGTAAAGCTTGACCATGTCGCCGTGTGGGCTCTGTCCCGTATAAGCATCGCCCGAGACACCCGCGAGGGGAGCCCAGTTGCGATACTGTGATTGCTGGAGCCAATTCCACAGCCGACTCTCAAATGGAGCCTTTGCCTGCTCCGTCGTACCCGAACCGGTTGCTGACGCCCTATTCGTTCCGGAACCCTGCGTCGTCGCCCGTTGAGGTGACTGCGATTGAGATCGTGGCGAGGCGCTGCGTGTTCCGCTTTGCCCATACGCATCATTCGTGGGGAGTAATATGGCTGCCGCAGTCAACATTGTGACTGCCACAGCGAGAGTCATGAGACCAATTCGTTTCATTTCAATCACCCTAACTCAGAAAAGCGTGTAAATTCACTTCTGCAGATTTTCGTCGATCTGACAATGCGACTCATGCCTTAACTATCAACACATGCTCCATTGCGAAGGCATCATCGCGATCGATCTCGCCCGCTTCTGTGTGCCGCCTCACAGACAGAAAGAATTTGGTAACTATCCTGCTCAGTGATGTGATTCGTCACAGAATCCACACCATTGCCCAGAACGAATTCTCCCAAAACTCTTTCAAATCCATGAGGTTGCCAATGTTACAATTCAGCACGTCTTCAAATTCTCCAGGCGAATTAGTCGCTCCAAAGCATCGATCGACAGTGCAAAGGTTTTCGTGGGCTCGCTGCGATAGCGCAATGATGATCGTGGTGCTGATGGGCACTGTTTCCGTTTTGGTTGTTCTCTTCATCATCAGTCGACAAACCGGTCGGAACTTAACGGGGCCGGCGCAGGCCACAACTGCAGTGAATTCTGAGTCGTCAGATTTTGACCTTACCGAGACCTCGATTCCCGTGTCGCAGATTCTTCGTGGCGGTCCTCCAAAGGACGGCATTCCCGCGATCTCGAAGCCTCAATTCATTACCGCTGCCGACGCCGATTTCCTGAACCCGGAGGATGTCGTTATCGGCGTTGCCATCAAGACTTCGGCACGAGCCTATCCCTTACGGATCATGAACTATCACGAAATCGTCAATGATCATGTGGCTGATACGCCAATAGCCGTGACGTATTGCCCTTTGTGCGACTCCGTGTGCGTGTTCGATTGCCGGACTCCACTTGGCGACCGCGAGTTCGGTGTTTCCGGCCTTTTGTACAACAGCAATGTGCTGATGTATGACCGAGGCGGAAAGCCGGAGAGTCTCTGGTCGCAACTCAAGACAAAAGGTGTATCGGGGCCCGGTTTGGATCAGGCTCTCAAGACGCTTCCCGTCGAGCTGACAACGTGGAACGACTGGAAGACACGGTATCCGGAAACAGAAGTGCTGTCTCAGAACACAGGCCACCAGCGAGACTACTCGGTCTCGCCGTACGGAAGTTATTTCTCGACTCCACAACTGATGTTCCCGGTCGATCACGAAGATGCCAGATTGAGTGCAAAAACGCGAATCCTTGGCGTCTGGGCGGGAGACACATCCATTGCAATACCTGCAGCAGCTTTCGGCGATGCTGACAATGAGATCGAGTCAGATATCAACGGATTGAAGTTCACCGTACGATATTCTTCTGAATCAAAATCCATGCGGATCGTGAATTCCGATCCAGGAGTGCAGTGGATGTACTCACTCTGGTTCGCGTGGGCGGCGTTCCGGCCAGACACTGCAATACTCACGGCCTCATCGGATGAACCCGCGAAAAAGTAAGTGACGCCAGGCTGGATAGTCATCGTTTCAGACTCGATAGAATCTCAGTTCCGTCGTTCTTAACTTCGCGGAAGCACTTTTCGACAATGAAGTCATCTGTAGAATCATCCGTGAACACGGTCAATGTGCGGGCCGATCTGGTCCCGCAGCAGGCCGATGTGGGGGACAGAATCATCGTGATGGCCCGGTACCCCGAGGCAGGGAAAACAAAAACACGGATCATCCCGGCTCTGGGTGCTGAAGGGGCGGCGGCACTGCATACTCATTTGGTGAAGCAAACTCTCGCAACTGTCGATCAGTTCATCAGCACTCGCCGCTGCGATGTCGAAGTTCGATTCGCCGGTGGCGACGAAGCCGGGATGCAAAGGCTGTTTGAATCCAGACATCGCTTCCTACCACAGCAGGGAGATTCTCTCGGTGACAGGATGAACGACGCTGTCGCCGCAGCATTCGAAGGCGGGTTCCAGCGTGTCGTCGTGATCGGCACCGATTGCCCGTCGTTGACGACAACGCACCTTGCAGAGGCCTTTCAGTCGCTGGACCATTCTGGTGTCGTTGTCGGGCCAGCAGTTGATGGTGGTTACTACTTGCTGGGCATGCGGGAGCACTATTCAGAACTATTCAACCTGATTGAATGGGGGACCGCAAATGTACTGAAGCAAACGCTGCAGAATGTTCGAAGGATCAATGCCTCCGTCCACCGATTGTCGCCGCTCTCGGATGTTGATTTTCCGGAGGACTTGATTAACTGCCGCAAATTGCAGGACAACTTCACTCCGGTGCTACCGAAGCCTGAGTCCGGGGTATTGTCGGTCATCATTCCAACTCTGAACGAAGAAACTTATATCGCCGCGTTACTCGAAACACTCCAGCGGATTCAGGGAGTCGAAGTGATTGTCGCTGATGGGGGCAGCACCGACCGAACGTGCGAGCTCGCGGAACTCGCCGGCGCGAGAGTAGTCCGCTGCGGAAAAGGGCGCGGGCGTCAAATGAACACCGGTGCCGCATTGGCAAGGGGTACAGCGTTTCTGTTTCTTCACGCAGACGTTCAGCTTCCCGCTGATTTTGACAACACCATCTGGAAGTACCTGTCGTCTGGCAATGTCGGCGGCGCATTCCAACTTCGAATCGATGACGATCGATGGTTGTTGCGTCTTGTTGAGATCGGGGCAAATCTAAGGTCTCGCTGGCGACAAATGCCCTATGGCGACCAGGGCCTGTTTGTCCGTGCGAACACGTTCTTTGAAATGAACGGTTACGCCAACTGGCCGATCATGGAAGATTTCGACTTTGCACAGCGCCTTCGTTGCCTTGGAACGATTGCCATCACAGATTCCGCAATAAGAGTCTCCGCCCGCCGTTGGAAGCGTATCGGAGTATTGAAGGCGACGCTGCTGAATCAAATTATCATCGCGGCATTCAAGCTCGGAGTTTCAGCAGAAAAGCTCGCCATGATCTATTCAAGATCAAAACCAGAGTTCCCTCAGACGACCGGAATCCCGCTCGTCAGGCAATCTCATCGGCATATGCAATAGTTTGTGTTCGGCGACCGCACAACGAACGGTTTGGAGGAAGCGGGCCTCACATTTCCAGTGGCGTCGGGCACAATGACCAACACAAATTCCGATCCTAATCATTACGCGTCGGTCACGACCGACGTAGTGTCGGCGTTTGTCAAGCGAGCGTCGATCCGACACACGAATGGCACTTAGTTCTTCCGCAAGCTCTTGCCCCCAAATGACATAGGAAAAGATTGCTTAAACGTAAGAATAGCTCCCAGGGACAGATTCATCACCGGCAAGGAGGCCACAGGGATGTCATATTCTCGTCAGGGATCAGTTCGGGAGCAGATGCGATTCCTGAGACGTCAGTTTCTGCAGGATGGAGGATTGCCGTTTACCGACATCCTCTCCGAGGAGGTCATCTCGCAGGCACTGAAAGCTATCGACGGATTCCTCGACAGAATTTATTCGCCGCTGGTCACGCTGTGGGTTTTTCTGGGGCAGGTGTTGAGTGCGGACCCGTCCTGCCGCGCTGCGGTCGCACGCTTGATTGTGCATCGTATTTTGCGCGGGAAATCTCCGTGTTCAGCAGTAACAGGTGCCTACTGCCAGGCCAGAAAGCGGCTGCCGGAGAAGTTCTTCTCGGACGCGGCTCGTCAAACAGGAAGTGCGTTGGATACCAACGCCAAAGAGGATTGGCTTTGGAAAGGGCGTCGCGTCCTTGTCTACGATGGATCGACCGTTTCGATGCCCGATACTCCGGAGAACCAGGCCGCTTACCCACAGCCGGTTGCGCAGAAACCCGGAATCGGATTCCCAATGGCCCGCATCGCAGCCGTCTTCTCGCTCGCCTGTGGCGCGGTGCTCGATCTGGGAATCTGTCGCTACGCTGGCAAGGGGCAAAGTGAATTGGGGATGTTGCGAACCTTGTGGAACATCTTTCGTCCGGGAGACATTATGCTGGCCGATCGCCTGATGTGTTCCTGGACGGAAATGGTGATGCTCAAGCAGCGTGGGGTTGACTGCGTATGCCGTTTCACATCACACCGGACAGCTGACTTTCGTCGTGGAAAACGCCTGAGCAAAGACGATCACATCGTCAAATGGGTCAAGCCTACGAAACCCCGTTCGATTGATCGGGAGGCCTACAACCTGCTGCCGGATTTTCTGATGATCCGGGAAACTCGCGTGCGAGTCCAGCAGCCCGGATTTCGAAGCAGGACACTCATCATCGCGACAACGTTGCTCGACGCGGAGGAGGTTACAAAGAGCGATCTTGCAAATCTCTATCGTGCGCGCTGGAATGCAGAGCTCGATCTGAGGTCTCTCAAGGAAACGATGCAGATGGACATACTGCGCTGCAAGACACCGGAGCTAGTTCGGAAGGAAATCTGGACGCATATCCTGGCGTACAATCTGATCCGCACGATCATCGCTCAGGCGGCCAGCAAACACGATATGAAACCGCGATCGATCAGCTTCAAAGGAGTGATCCAGACACTGAATGCCTTCCAGCCGCTGATTGCCTTCCAGGGTGAACGTGACGCTCCTTTCCGTATGTACCTCGACGAGCAAGTCCTTGATGCCATTGCTGCCCACCAGGTTGCTGATCGGCCCGACCGCTTTGAACCCCGCCGAAAAAAACGAAGACCCAAACCTTACGACCGACTGATGAAACCAAGACACGAAGCCAAACGTGATATCCTCAAAGGACTTACCGAGAACTAAGTGCCATTCATCCGACACACCGGAGCGACATCGATTCGATTCGCCAAGTCGGCGGTACTCCATCAAGTGGCGCAGTCAAGTCGAATACAGGTGGAAGTCCGTTGAACGCGGAAGTGATCGCGACGTCGGCACCTAACGGCTCTAGTCCAAACAGCACAGGAGGGCGTGTCCAAAGTCAGATTCGTCTGGACGATCGACGGTTCGGTCCGACAAGCCGAACTCTCCGAAGTCACTTTCGAACTCGCTCTGGTGAGACGGACGCGGAGTCGCGTTGAGCATGGTCGCAAACTGCTCCGGTCACATCGACCGGAGCGGCGAAGGATTTGGCGACAATGCTGCAGGTGTAGTCAAATCGATGGCAAGCAACGTGCGATTTCTAGCCATGCCCGCGATCGCCAGAATTCGGTTGATTTGGCAAAACTGGCGACAGATATTTCGGTCTCCGTTCCTCACTCAGGATCTACCGTCGAATGGCACTTAGTTCTGTCGCAAGTCGTTGGCCCAAAAAGACATATGCGAAAAGCCTCATGTGAAAAGCCTTACTTGCATAAAATGGTGTCGGTCAAAAAACCATCACTGGCAAGGAGGCCTCAAGGATGCGCTATTTTCATCATGGACGGTTTCAGCAGCAGTTCAGATTCCTGAGGCGTCAGTTCTTGCAGGATGGAGATCTGCCGTTCTGCAACATCCTCTCGGAGCAGGCAGTATCGCAGGCACTCACCGAGATCGAGTCAGTTTTCCTGGATCGAATCTATTCGCCGCTGGTCACGTTGTGGGTCTTCCTGGGCCAGGTTCTGAGTCAGGATCACTCCTGTCGTGCAGCCGTCGCTCGCTTGATCGCTCATCGTATTTCGCGGAAGCAGCGGGCCTGTTCTGCGGAGACCGGTGCTTACTGCCTGGCCAGAAAGCGGCTGCCTGAAGAATTCTTCTCGGACGTTGCTCGCCAAACAGGAAGTGCGTTGGATACCAGTGCCAAAGAGGAATGGCTTTGGAAGCAGCGTCGTGTCCTGGCCTATGATGGATCGACCGTCTCGATGCCGGATACAGTGA
Source organism: Planctomycetaceae bacterium (assembly GCA_041753135.1). Lineage (GTDB taxonomy): Bacteria > Planctomycetota > Planctomycetia > Planctomycetales > Planctomycetaceae > SXXK01. The sequence goes on along the minus strand of JBGSVD010000270.1, from coordinate 1,452 downwards.
AGAACCAGAAGGCTTATCCGCAACCTCCGCAACAAAAGCCGGGCGTCGGTTTTCCTCTGGCACGCATTGCGGCTTTCTTTTCTCTTTCCTGCGGAGCCGTGATTGATCTGGGAATCTGCCGCAATTCAGGCAAGGGAAACAGCGAGTTGGGAATGCTTGGCAAAATGTGGAGCATCCTGCACAGTGGAGATGTCCTGCTGGCAGATCGGTATATGTGTGCATGGCACGAAATCTTTCTGCTTCAGGAACGCGGAGTCCACTCCGTCACTCGCCTCAGTGTCCATCGCAGTGCCGACTTTCGACGCGGTCGACGCCTCGGCAAGGGGGATCACATTGTTCAATGGCGGCGTCCCGGCATGATTCGTTCGATTGATTGGCAAACCCTGCAATCTCTACCCGAGTTCCTCACCATCCGAGAGACTCGCGTGCAGGTTGAACAGCCGGGCTTTCGCAGTCAAACCATAATCGTTGTCACGACTCTGCTGGACGCGGAAGAGATCAGCCGGGATGATCTGGCTGATCTATATTTTGCGAGATGGAATGCAGAGCTCGATCTGAGGTCTCTCAAGCAAACGATGCAGATGGACATCCTGCGATGCAAGACGCCGGAGTTGGTGCGGAAGGAAATCTGGACGCATATCCTGGCTTACAATCTGATCCGCACGATCATCGCACAGGCCGCCAGCAAACACGATATGAAACCACGATCGATCAGCTTCAAAGGCGCGATCCAGTCACTCGAAGCGTTTCAGCCATTGATTGCATTGCAAGGCGAGCGTGACGCGGCATTTCGCCGAAGCCTGTACGAACAACTGCTCGATGCCATCGCCACCCATTCCGTCGCCGACCGCCCCAATCGCTTTGAGCCTCGCCTGAGAAAACGCAGACAAAAGAAATACGATCGCATGATGAAGCCAAGGAAGGAAATCAAACGTGATATGCTCAAAGGACTTAAAGAGAACTAAGTGCCATTCGATCTACCGTCCTGAGTGAGTTACTGTCTCCGGCCAGCTGACCGAGCTGATCGCGAATTCCGGATCGAACGACAATCGCTAAGCTGCGGCAGTCCCCCCCCGTGACGCAACAAGGCCCGTTTCACATACCGCTTCGATCGGAATCGGCCGAAGTCGGCAAGCGTCGTTCATTATTCATCTTGCCTCCGGCACGAACGCATGGGACGCGAGTTGAAAGTCGAGAGTGGAAAGTGCTCGCCCATGGCGAATCGCCGTGGTATCGTTCTGCTCGCCTGTCGGACAGTCCGGAAACTGGAAGTGTTCTTGCTTCACTTTGCCGGTGGCAGCGGTGCGTGCCGCATCTTGGAAAGGATCCGGCTTCACCGTCCTGTAAAACTCAAGGAACGTCAACAACCAAATATTTTTTTGTGCTGATCTGCTGGGGGGGCATTCGACCTGCCTTCGTCGTCCGGCATCCATTGGGGCTCGCCACGCTGGG
>JBGSVD010000269.1:0-6736 GCA_041753135.1 Planctomycetaceae bacterium | reverse complement strand
TCAGATTTGTGGGAATGATCGACGGTTCAGTCCGACCCGCCGAAACTGGCGACGAGATATGCGATCCAGCTTCGGTGAGTTCGGTGAGACCGACCAGAGCGACTTTGCGCCTCGCGGCAAACTGCTCCGGTCACATCGACCCACGCGTCGAACGCTATCGTGACAATCCCGCAGGTGTATTCAAATTGACGGCGATCCTGGTGCATTTTCTTGCCATGTCTGAGATCGCCAGAATCCGGTTGATTTGGAAAAACTGGCGGCAGATATTCCATCGTCGTATCTGACTCAGGTTGAACCGTCCAGAGTTAAATGGGTTTTCGTTTCCAACCTGATTTCCTGGCAGGACACAAGGGACACGACTCCAACAAAAAGACTCAGGAACGGAAGCGAGTGGAACGAAAACCTCGTCGTGCAATGCACTTTGAGAATTACCTCCGCTCACTCCCGTCCGTGCAGTTTCAGCCACGTTCGTTAGATTTCAGTGGGGGAACGGCTCACACTGCCGGGAATGCCCAAAAGCCCACTATCCCCCGTCGTCCGCACGGGCCTGATTGCCACAAGGGTCGCATTCAATCAAGTCCGCGCGATTCGACAGGGAATCGGCTTTGCTGAAGGTGAAAACCTGTACCAACTCGCTTCCTGAGCCTGCGGAGCTCATCGCACGATCAGAATTCGAGATTACGTTGTCTCTGCAGTAACAATTTGAATGAACAAGTCCCTGATCGCTGGCCTGAACGATTTGTCATGCCAGTGATTTCAGCGTGATGAGGATCCGCGATTTGGTAATCCAGCGAACCAGCTTTCAAGGTTATGACAAGCATTGACCAAGGTGTTTCATTCAGGTTCGCGTGCGAGGCTTGACTCGGCAGCTGACACCAGTGCCATGATCATCAAACGGGCTTCCGCAGAGAGTTTCGGCCACGCCTCGACAACACGACCCAGGTCCGCGGGGAGATGACACAAGTTGTCATTGGTTGCCAAATCATGACCGTTCGGCGCTGCAATGGGCGCTGCAATGACTTGCTGAGATTTCCGTAAGTTGTTACTCTCACTATTAGTTAGAGATTCAGGCGTCCGGTCTTGAAAAGCGGTATACCCGCAAAGGTATCCAGAGTTCTCTCCAAGAAATCCAAGAATCTTTGCGAACTTTCTGACTCTGCAGTGCGTCTCACTCAGCAACCTGCCGGCAAACGCCGGCCTTACGAGATTCAGATTCGGAGCTTCAGTTCCATGTTTTTCTTACGGTCAAGTTTCATACGCAAATCCCTGGGTACAGGGAGCTATGTCGATCAATCGGCCCGTTCCAATAATGGAACGGAGCTCTCCACCCAGATTCTGCGCTTGTGACGCTTGGCCGTATTCGGAGACAACCTCCAGAGCCCGGTGTCACCTCGACATCGGGCTTTTTTTGTTCCCGCTGCGATGTTTTCCCCGATCATGGGTCGGTAGCTGAGACGGATTAGCGGCGGACTGAAAATCTGCAGACGAGGATTCAAGCACCTCTCGACCCACTTTGCGCACCCGGTGCGCGCACAACATGGCCCGTTCGACTTCTGGTGAGGCTGCCAGTCTTTCAAGCTGGAGAGGTTGGGTTCGAATCCCACACGGGTCAATTACACAAATTTCAGCCCGGTCGTCCAACGGTTCAGGACGCTGCTCTGATAAGGCGGAAACAAAGGTTCGACTCCTTTTCGGGCTACTTACTGGAGAACTCACCATGTGCGAACGACAACGATTGAAACGGATACCGCGACCAGATTCAGGGTCGTGGTGTAACGGCTGCACAGCGAGCTTTTAACTCGCAAGGCGAGAGTTCGACTCTCTCCGGCCCCATTCTTCGCCCTGAGATACAGGCCTGTAGCTCAACGGTCAGAGCCGGCTCCTTATAAGGGCCAGACGACGGTTCAACTCCGTCCAGGCCTACTTGAATGCGACACACAACGGGATCGAAGTGTTAGCGGCAGCATACCCGGCTCTTAACCGGGTTGGTGACGGTTCAAGTCCGTCCGGTCCCACTTGATGTTCCTGGATCTTTGACAATCTGGCCAGAACTTTTAGCGCCCATGATGTAGCGGTAGCGTGCTGCTCTGCCAGGGCAGTTGGGTCGGTTCAAATCCGACTGGGCGCTCTTTGATTTCAGCGTGTGGGAAAGGTTGGCCCCTCTTTGAAATGAACGGGGGCGCGTGCCTCGGGCGCACGAGAACGTCGGTTCGAATCCGGCCACGCTGACTGATGTGATGCGGTGGGTCCTGTGCTGGTACGGGAAGGCGACTGTTAATCGCCGCGACGCAGGTTCGATTCCTGCCACCGCAGCTGGATACCAATGGAAGTCATCCGGCCGGATGAGGAGCCTGCCTCGAAAGCAGGTGCGGGCGAAATGTCCGTTGTGGGTTCAAGTCCCACGGCTTCCGCTTGACGGAGAATACACGTGCCCTTGGCCGAGCGGCAAAGGTGCCAGCCTTCCAAGCTGGACAGGCGGGTTCGATTCCCGCAGGGCACTTTTCATGATGCGGAGTAGTTTCTGTTGGTAGAAATTCGTTGCTTTGAACGACGGGTCCGCAGGTTCGATTCCTGCCTCCGCAACTATTGGAAGTCACCCGGCTGGATGAGGGCCCTGTCTTGAAAACAGGTGACGAGTGAAACTCGTTTGTGGGTTCGAGTCCCACGGCTTCCGCTACAAAGACTTTATGCCCGAGACTGCAGGCGTGAGGAATTGAATCAATGCGAATATTTCCTACAGCCTGAAGCCTGCGGCCGACTTTCAATCTTGGTCCCGTGGTCCAGTGGCGACGACTCCTGGTTTACACCCAGAAAACGATGGTTCGAGTCCATCCGGGATCACTTCGTTACCACGCCTTGATACGCCAATTGGAAGAGCGACTCGACTTAAGATCGAGTGATTGTGAGTTCGAACCTCACTCTGGGCACCTGCATGAATATGGCTCGGTAGGCAACTGGCAGACCACCTTGGCTTAGAACCATGGATGCTGTGGGTTCGAATCCCACTCGAGCTATTAATCAACACGTCCTCGCGGAGCAGTCCGGAGTGCTCGCCACCCTGTCAAGGTGGAGATCAGGGGTTCAAATCCCCTCGGGGACGCTTTTTTTACAACAGGGCGCGGTACGCAATCCGGCAAAGCGGCGTCGACCAACGATGCCTTCCTGACGTCATCGTCGGTGCCCGAAACCTTCGTGGTCTGTGGGTTCGACTCCCACTCGCGTCATCAACTTCAATTGCGTTGGCTGAGCATTGGCGAGCTCAAGTGGCTGTAACCCACCCGCCTTCGGGCTTTGGCGGTTCAACTCCGTCCCGACGCATTCACAAACAACATTGCCCGTTCGTCTAGCGGTTCAGGATGCCAGCCTCTCAAGTCGGCGAGGCGGGTTCGAATCCCGCACGGGTCAGTGCAGGTGAGCAGGCGCTCAACTGGCTTTCATAAGGCCGGTCCGCCCGGTTCGATACCGGGACCTGCAACTAGCCATATTCGTTCTCAGCCTTGATGGCTGAGCCAATTGACGCGGGTGGGCCAGTGCCCATCGAGGCCTCATAAGCCTTGACCTTCGGGTGCGACTCCCGAACCCGCCATTGTCCAAACTGACACAAACGGCTGAGTACGCAAATAGGGAAAGCGACGAGGTCGAGAGCCTCGTGATTCTGTGGGTTCGATTCCCACCTCGGTCACTGAAAGAACGATCCCGTAGTCAAACGGCAACGACACCTGCCCGACATGCAGGAGACGATGGTTCAACTCCATCCGGGATCAATGTGGTTACTTCGGCTCTGGTGCGACGCGTCGTCCGAAAAGATCTCACGATCGAGCCAACGGTAACCATTCACGTTGTCTGACTTCTGCTGTCCGCAGAGATCAGAAGGAGCTCCATTTCAATGAACACGAAACTGCACATGAACGTCGGAACGATTGGTCACATCGACCATGGAAAGACGACCCTGACAACGGCTATCCTGGCTGTTCAGGCCACTCGGGATCTCGCCAGGGAAAAATCCTACGCCGAAATCTCCAAAGGCGGAACCTATCGAGATCCATCGAAGACTGTCACGATCACAACCAGTCATGTTGAGTACGAAACAGAAACTCGGCACTATGCGCACATCGACTGCCCCGGCCATGCGGATTACATCAAAAACATGATCACCGGAGCCGCTCAGATGGATGGTGCTGTCGTGCTGATCTCAGCGGTAGATGGGCCAATGCCGCAGACGCGAGAGCATATTCTGTTGGCGCGGCAGGTTGGTGTGCCACAAGTCGTTGTCTTCATGAACAAGATCGATCTGGTGGATGATCCCGAGTTGGTTGATCTCGTTGAAATGGAAACCCGTGACTTGCTGACGACTCATGGGTTCGATGGAGCTGCGACGATGTTCGTGCGTGGAAGTGCTCGAGCTGCAGTAGCAAACCCGGCTGATCCTGACGCAAGTCGCTGCATTCGGGAACTGCTTGATGCGCTCGATGCAATGCCGAATCCTGTTCGAGTCCTCGACCGACCATTTCTGATGCCCATCGAAGGTGTTCACACCATTGAGGGACGTGGAACGGTCGTCACAGGACGAATCGAGCAGGGCCGAATTCGGACCGGTGATAGGGTCGAAGTCCTCGGACTTGGTGGCATGATGGAGACCGTTGTTACCAGTATTGAAGCGTTCAAGCGAACTCAGCCTGAAGCGGAAGCTGGTGAGAACGTGGGCCTCCTGCTGCGTGGTTTGAAGAGTGTGGACATTGAACGTGGACAGGTGATTGCAGCTCCACGGTCGATCACGCCACATGTCAGATTTCGTGGCGAGGTCTATGTGCTCAGCAAGGAAGAAGGAGGACGGCATCGCCCGTTTGTTAATGGGTACACGCCGCAGTACTTCTTCCGAACGACGGATGCCACAGGCCGTACGCTGCTTGAACCCGGAGTTGAAATGGCCGTTCCCGGTGACACGGTGACGGTTACTGTCGATCTCGGGAAACCGGTTGCGATCGCTGCAGGAACTCGTTTCGCCATTCGTGAAGGTGGACGCACCATCGGATCGGGTGTCGTGAGCGAAGTTCTTAGCTGAGCTCTGAAAGTCCGCTGGCGGTCATCCGGCCGCCGGCGGACCCTTTACCTCGATATCACGATGTTTGCGAACGTTCGCGGTGGGTTGCGTGTCACGAAGTGTATTACCAATTGGGCTTGCATGCCGATGGTGGCGACTGATCCTTGCAAGATCGGTGTGATGGGTTCGACTCCCATGAGGTCCACTGAAATTTTGATGGGCTCATAGTCCAAAGGGACGACACCGCTATGGCATAGCGGAGATCTGGGTTCGATTCCCGGTGGGTCCACTGATGAGGAAGGTAGCCGGATACGGTTTGCCGGGCCGGTTTGCTAAACCGTGCGGCCTCCGGGCCTTGAGGGTTCGATTCCCTTGCCTTCCGCTCGATGACTGGCCTGATGGTGAAATGGAAATCACACCCGGCTTCTACCCGGGCAGTCCGGGTTCGAATCCTGGTTGGGCCAATGTTTGGAAATGTTTGATTACGGAAGGGCCACCCGATTGGCGACGGGAACCGGTTGGAAGCCGGTCGAACGTGAAAGCGTCTTGTGGGTTCAACTCCCGCTCCTTCCGCTGTGGCCGGATCCGGTGTTGGTTTCCGGAAACAGACTGTGAATCTGTTTGGCGTCGGTTCGATTCCGCTCGGTCACCTCTATTCACAACTTTACAAGTGTGCTCCTGGGAGAGCAGTCAGCCTCCAAAACTGATAGATGGGGTTCGAATCCTCACGCTTGTGCTGCAGCAGTTGCTGCGAAAATGCCGACGTGGCTCGACTGAGAAAGGCGCCTGTCTTGTAAACAGGTTCATGCTGGTGCGAATCCAGTCGTCGGCTCTTTAATGAAATGCCCTGCGAGTGTGGAGGATGCATGACTGCCTTCGAAGCAGTCGGGCGAGGTTCGATTCCTCGGTGGGGTAATCAAGTTCAACAGGTCCTCGGAGTGTGAGGGACAGCACGCGACTCTGCGAAGGTCGTAGATCAGGTTCGACTCCTGGCGAGGACACTTTTCAACTCAACTACGGCGCTGGAGCCAGACGGTAAGGCGACTGCCTGCAAAGCAGTTTCAAGTGGGTTCGACTCCCACCGGCGTCTCTGACCAACCAACTGCAGGTCCAGACTACATTTTTTCAATGTGGAACGTCCGAACCATTTCTTCGCTGGATGGTCTCAATACAAGTCCAACTGTCCGCCGGGACTACATCACCACCCTGTAACGGTGTGCCGCAAGGCACGATGTCTCAGCAATCCTTCGTTGGACTATTTTCAAAACTTTCGGAACCCCGGAGGCAAGACTGTGTCCTTATCGATCAGCTCAACTGCCTGTCTGGAGTACATGACGGTCCTAAGGTAGCGATGCCGAGCAACCGGCTAGTGAATGGCGCCGGAATCTCACTGAGATGAAGGGGCCGGTCAACAATCATCGACGCATGTCGCTGATACGGACGGCCGTAGCCAAAAGCAACTCTCGACAAATCTTCGTTGGGCATCGAAAACATTGGTGACTGCCGGATCGGAGTCCATGTAAGTTCGACCCTTATCGCCCAGAATCGTTTTTTTAGACGGGGCGGGCTCAATCGGGAGCCGCTCTCTGACCACAACTTCGTCGCCGACAACATACAGACTCATCCCGTCGCAAGGCGGAATGGTGACCGACTGCCGATTGGAATACATGGCTCATAACCCAGAGGTTGCGGGTT
>JBGSVD010000268.1:0-10268 GCA_041753135.1 Planctomycetaceae bacterium | reverse complement strand
ATGTTTTTGTTAAATCGCAATACCGTTCAACGAACGGCCTGTAAAGTAGCGGAATCGGCGCAAGCCGTCCGGTGAGCCAGCATTTTGCAGGCACTCACCGGGCAGCTCGCGCTGCTCCGCTACTATTTGAACGGTATTGCGTTTAACCGTTAGCCGCAGGCGTACGTTGGTGGCATCATGCACGTACGCCTCCGGCTGACGGTTAAACAACTCATTCGTGACCGCGATTTGTAAAGCGCATTGCGGCTGACCATCCCAAAACACAACGTTCCGTAAATCGCGATGTCGTGCTACGACTGTGCAACGAACTCAAACAGGGAGTAGCCGAAGTGGACGAAAAGTACGAACAATGTTGCCCAGAGAATTGTGCGCGTGACACCATGACTGATCTCCGACCCTGACAACTTGGGAGTCACCGCACAACGCCATGAGATCAGTGCCACTCCGATGCCGCACGTGAGTAGTTTCGCAATCAACCAGCCGGTGCCATTGTAAAAGAATCCCACCGCCGGGATAAGCTCTTTGTGAAAGTGAGAGTCCCAGAATCCAATGCCGAGTTCTGAATGAGTCATTAAAAATGCGAAGGCGGCAGACACTGCTGCAACAGCATAACTGAGCAGCGCGAGAAATGGTGTTCCCAGCAAGAACGCGTACAAGACTGGTGTTTGCAAGACTCGCGCCGGATTGACGCCAATGGTCTGCATGGCATCCAGTTGATTTCCGTAAACCTTACTTCCAACATCCGATGCTACAGCGGCCCCGGAACGTGCAGCAATCAGAATGGTCGACAGGATCGGGACCAGAAATCGATACAAAGAAAAGCCGGTCGCATGCAGAAGATTCTCACTGAGCAACGGTTCTGTGAATTGTCGAAAGGGCAGATACCGAAAGACAAAATCCTGAGCGACGAATCCCAGAATCATGCCCGCAACCGCGATGTAGATGCAAGCTGAAGGCCCGGCGACCAGCTTCAGATAATAGATCGTGTACCGAAAGCCCCATTTCGGACTTCGCCAAACAGGCAGCAGAGACCAGGGCAGACAAATCAGTTCTTCGACAAAGCTGCCGGTTCCTGCCAGCATCGCCTGCACCGCCGAACTCACACGGCGATGAAATGGCGTGGTGATCAGCTCTGTCGAAACGACCGGCGGCGATCCCAGAACATCGGGAAGCTGTCCCCAGGATTCACGAGGCAGCTCGATCAGTTTCAACTGGTTGTGGTCAAGCAGAATGATTCGGTCGGCAATTCGGCTGAGTGTTTCGTAGTCGTGCGTGATTACGATCGATGTTCGTTGATGGCTTTGCTGTGTTTCGCGAATCACATCGGCCACCTGCTGCGCCGTGCGAGTGTCCAATCCGGACGTGGGTTCGTCATACAAAACGACGTCCGTTTCCGGAGCGATCGCTCGCGCAATTGCCAGCCGCTGTTGCTGGCCGCCGCTGAGCACCGACGTCGGCCGGTCCGTGGGGACTCGCAGTTCCGAAAGAATATCGGCCGCTTTGATCTGCGTCACATCGCCTCGATTCGAAGCGTGGTCCAGTGCAATCTGAATGTTTTGAATCGGGGACAATTCGTCCAGCAAGGCAAAGTTCTGAAAGACGACGGCAACCGGATGCGTCTGATTTCGCTCCGCTCGATGAACACCGGAATCGGAGACAAAATCAAGCGATCCCGAGTATCGGATGCCGGCATGATTCGGACCAATGAGCCCGGCAAGGATTCTCAGCAGGACCGACTTTCCAACGCCGCTCCATCCCAGCAGGAGAATCAATTCGCCCGCCGGAAAAGTGATCGACGCCTCCTGAAGGAGTACCCTTTCGCCCGCGCGCACGGTGACACTTCGCAAGTCAACGCGTGTCCCCTTTCCGGGTGAGTTTATCGGCGTCAGATCCGACGGCGTCAGATCCGAGGAGGGAGCATTATTTTCAGTGGGTAACGACATCAAAACGCTCAGGCAGGAAGAATCAATGGGCGTATTTCGATTGAGCCAGAGCCAGCTCTTTACATCCAGACGACAGGATCGGACGACCGCTGCGGTTCGTGTCCATGCCGTCTGGAAATGGTGTCCGGTTCACAAAATGGTTCGACTGGAAGATGCCAATCTTAGGCGAACAGCTCGTTCTCGGCGACTCTGCAGAGAAGTCTGTCGAAAAGTCCGTCCTGGCCCGGATGGATTCGCGACAGTTGGATTCGCGACACGTGAAATCACGACACTGGCGAAGATGAACCTGATCACTCATAATCCCGCAGAGCCTGCAACAATGTTTTCGTTGCGCCAGTCACAGGACGGCTGGTGATTTGACTTCCGCTATTGCTTAGGGTTGTGCCATGCGATTGATGCTTCGTGGTTTGTTGGTGACTCTTTTGACGGGCAAATGTCTCCTGGCATCCGACTGGCCGCAATGGCGCGGACCAGACAGGAATGCTCAGTCTGATGAAATCCTTGCTTCAAAAGACTGGGCAGCCGATCCTCCCAAACATCTCTGGACCGTTGAAGGCTTTGGCGAGGGGTATGCCAGTGTTTCGATTTCCAATGGAGATCTTTACACCGTTGGTGATATCGAAGGTGGTCAGGCGGTGATTGCCGCAAAGGCCGACAATGGGGAAATTCTCTGGAAGAAGCTGATCACGGAATCCAAGCCAGAGCACAAGTACGAAGGTTCTCGATGCACACCATCGATTGATGACGATCGACTCTATGTTGTCTCTTCCGAAGGTGCGATTTCCTGTCTGAATCGAGCTGATGGCGAAATCCTCTGGAAGCGTTCCTTCAGTGAATGGCAGGGCAAGATGATGTCCGGCTGGGGCTATTCCGAATCGCCACTTGTTGACGGAGACTATGTGCTGTGCACGCCTGGCGGTGAAAAAGCCATGGTGGTTTGTCTGAACAAGATGACTGGAAAAGAAGTCTGGGCCTGCAGTGCTTCGTTTGAAGGAAGCAGTGGAAAAGATGGTGCGGGTTATTCTTCGATCATGGTGTCGAATGCTCTTGGCATCAAACAGTATGTCCAGTTGACGGGACGAGGCCTGATCGGAATGGACGCAAAAACCGGAAAGCAGTTGTGGACTTATAATCGAGTCGCAAACGGTGTGGCCAACATTCCTACGCCGATCATTGATGGAAATCTTGTCTTCGCCTCCACAAGCTACAAAACCGGCGCGTGCCTTGTCGAATTGAAAAAGGATGGCGACAGTATTGTGGCCGAAGAAAAGTATTTCCTGGAAGGCAATGTCTTCAACAACCATCATGGCGGCATGATTCTGCTGGATGGGCATATCTATGCCGGGCATCAGCAGAACGAAGGTTTCCCAACGTGCATCAATCTGGTGACTGGCGAAATCGTTTGGGGAGGAAAACTGCGTGGCCCGGGCAAAGGTTCAGCGGCGGCCCTGTTCATTGATGGTCAACTGATCTTTCGCTACGAGAACGGCACTGTGGCACTGATTGAGGCGACTCCTTCTGGATACAACTTGAAGGGGACGTTTGAACCGGACTTTCAAAAAGGGAAGAGCTGGTCGCATCCCGTTGTTGTGAATGGAAAGCTGTATCTTCGTGAACAGGATAAGCTGATGTGCTACCAGGTCGGAAAATAGCCTGACCGGCCACGTGCCGTTTGTCCTGTCCCGGGTTTGCTAAAGCCTGACAGTGAGGCTTTAGCAAACCCGGGACAGGTAACTTCAATCTGATCCTTTTCTATTCACTTTGGGACTGTCCGGAAGACTGTGGATTCCAAATTTGTCGGAATCTCTGTCGATGCAATGTCAGCGCTCAGACCCGGTGGTTGGGCACAATGTTGCGGTTCAGGCCAAACAGGGCAATGCATCCATTGCCGGGGTCGAAGGCCCCGGATCCTGATAACTGAAGAGAAATGGCCTGAAGGGCTGGCACATTGGAATCGGCCTGAAGTGATCGAAGTGTCGGCCCGCACGGCCTGAATCGCAAACAGAAATTCGTCGCGGAGATCCAGACAGGATTAGAATCCGCCCGTCATGTTCTTAACCACGGATTTCACGGATAACAGAACGGACATACGTCCATCCATGACTCTGAAACCCGATACGAACCAGGCGCTTTCAAATCAGCCGTATTTAATTTGTCGTTGAATCAGGATTCAGTGCTCCCGGGATTTCTTGAGATTTTTCTGCCTCGCAATTCCGTTACCCGGCAATTCAACGACGGCGTGAGACTCGAAACTTGCCCTGCCACTTTTCGTTTGCCGGGCAGCCGCATGACCTGGCGACTCTACCTGCAAGAAAAGTGCACGGTCCCGGTTCGCACCGATGATTGAATTGGCGGTCCCTAAATACAGCCGCGAAACACAGCCGAGATCGTTTTGTTTTAACGACGTTCGGCGTGCATTTCCTCAGTTGCTTCTGAGTCTGCATTTTCCGGATTGACGACTGCCCTTCGGTAGCGTGCCGTCGTTGCGGCCAATAGTGTGGCGAGAGTTGCAAGAACGGCTCGAACAGTCCCAACGCCAGCATCGTTCAGTAACGTAAACGCTGTCATTGTCAGACCTGTTGCTGCCATCAGGAGCCAGTTCCGGTGCGTCTGGTTGCTGGCGAGGTGAAACACAAGATTCGCCATAACGGGCTGAACAACCTGTGGAACTTCGCGTTTCACTTTGGCCCCACCGCCGAAAAGCAGATCCTGCGAAACGGGGACAAATTCAGAATCTCCTGAACCAGAACCCTGGTTGGCTCGCACCAGGCGTTTTGCAAATTCGGAATCACTTTTCAGCGCCGCGGAGACTCGTTCCAGATAATCAACTTCATCTTCCAGCTCTTTAAGCCGAACGGCGTTGGAGAGATACTGCTGCCGAACGGTGATCCAATCTGCCAGCTTTGGTGACACCGACACGGCGGCGTACATCAATGCCGATGCAAGCAATGCCAGCCAGAAGCAGACCGACATCAACAACGAACCGGCCGTTTGAGACACCATTGCTGGTTCCTCAAAGGCCGGTTCAGAAGTATCGTGCAGTTCGACTTTGGCCATTGCTGTTCGCTGTTCACGAACTGACCAAAGGAAGATCAGATCGTTCCACCAAATGTTGCTGAATCACCCAGCATCTCTTCGATGCGGAGCAACTGATTATACTTACAAATACGATCGGTGCGGCTGGCTGAACCTGTCTTGATCTGACCGGTGCGAAGAGCAACCGCCAGGTCGGCGATTGTTGTGTCTTCCGTTTCGCCCGAACGATGGCTCATGACAGCGGTGTAGCCGTTTCGGTACGCCATCTGAACGGCCTGAATCGTTTCGGTGAGTGTACCGATCTGATTAACCTTGACGAGGATGCTGTTTGCGATGCCTTTGTCGATTCCCTGTGTCAGGCGAGTCACGTTGGTTACGAAAAGGTCGTCACCCACAAGCTGCAGTCGATCTCCAAGTTTATCGGTCAGCTTCTTCCATCCGTCCCAGTCATCTTCTGAGCAACCGTCTTCGATTGAGCAGACTGGATATTTGTCGGCCCATGATTCGAGCAAACCGACCATGCCATCAGCGTCAACCGTCTTCCCATCAATTTTGTAAAGACTGGTCTTTGAATCGAAAAACTCTGTCGCTGCACAGTCGAGAGCGATCTGGATTTGTTCGCCCGGAGTGTAACCCGCCTTTTCGATGGCCGTCATGATGACCTGAAGAGCTTCTTCGTTGGTCTTCAGGTCTGGAGCGAAACCGCCTTCGTCACCCACAGCGGTGCTGAGGCCCATGCCAGCGAGTACCTTCTTCAGGTTGTGGAAGATTTCCGTGCCGGCTCGAAGTGCATCGCTGAATGTGTCAAAGCCAAGAGGCATGACCATGAATTCCTGGATGTCGATGCCGTTGTTGGCATGCGCGCCACCGTTGATGATGTTCATCATTGGAGCTGGCAGGCAGTTTGCGCCGACGCCGCCGAGATAGCGAAACAATGGCAGATTCGAGGCTGCTGCTGCTGCATGAGCTGAAGCCAGGGAGCAGGCCAGGATTGCGTTCGCGCCAAGGCGAGACTTGTTGGCAGTGCCGTCGAGATCCATCATGGCCTGGTCGATACCAGCCTGATCAGTGACGTCCATGTCAATCAGTGTTTCTGAGATCTCGTCGTTGACGTTTTCGACAGCCTGCAGAACGCCCTTGCCCAGGAATCGTGAAGGGTTTTCGGAGTCGCGCAACTCACAGGCTTCGTGAGCCCCTGTGCTGGCTCCGCTTGGGACTGCAGCGCGGCCAATGGTGCCGTCTTCCAGCAGAATGTCCACTTCAACCGTCGGATTGCCACGGCTGTCAAGAATTTCACGGGCATGAACGGCGGTAATCGCAAGACTCATGGAACCAAATCTCCGTCAACAAATTTAATGAGGGGTTTACTGATCTGAAATCGCCACAGGCGTGTCAGGCCTGGAAAGGATCGGCATTGTAACAATATACACGGAGACGGTAAGAGTCACCCGGGGCAATGTTTACGCCACAATTTCACGAAGTTCTCAGCGTTGACAGGAAAACGCGAGCGATGAATGTCACTTACGGGCAGGATATCGACAATCTTTGTGAAAAACGTGATATCGCCCTCCGAGAACCTTGGTTTGGGCTTCACGAAAACGCTGTCAAGATCCTGCGAATTTTCGTCAAAAAAAAGTTTCTTGGCCTTCATCCTGCCTTCAGGTAAGGGTCGGTATAGTTGCCCGCCGGTGACCTGAAAGAGTGGAGTCCTGAGTTGTCCGTTTTGTCGTAAACACTGACTTATACTTTAAACGGCGGCGATGGAGATATTTTTCGTTTAACCGCTAGCCGCAGGCGTACGCAGGCGTACGTAGGCGTACGTACGCGGCGGCATTCACGTACGCCTCCGGCTGACGGTTAAACACCTCATTCGTGAACGCGATTAGTACAGTCCCTGCTGTGGTTGAGTCCCATGAGAGTCCTTGTCGTTGAAGACGAACCCGATTTGCTCAGCACGATCGCCCAGGTCCTGCGTGAGGATGGATACGCCGTCGACGAGGCTGGCGACGGTCAGGAAGGACTCTATAAGGCAACCAGTTGGGACTACGACGCGATTGTGCTGGATTTGTTGATGCCGAAGATGACCGGCTGGGAAGTTCTGGATCACCTGCGGAAAACAAAGAAGACTCCCGTTCTGATCCTGACAGCTCGAGATGCCGTGAGTGATCGTGTGCGCGGGCTGGACGGAGGCGCGGATGACTATCTTGCAAAGCCATTCCATCTTGCAGAGCTGAAAGCGAGATTACGTGCCATCATTCGTCGCTCGGCGGGAATCGCGACTTCAGAGATTATGGTTGGCGAGCTGACCGTGGATACAAAGACGAAGTCCGTCAAACGTGGCGATTCGCTCATTCTGCTCACGCCGCGTGAGTACTCACTGCTGGAACTCCTGGCGCTGCATCGCGGGGCGGTGGTCAGTCGCACGCAGATTTATGAACACCTTTTCGATGAGAATGAGGACAGTCTTTCCAATCTGGTTGATGTGCATGTGTCAAACCTGAGGCGGAAGCTCGGTAAGGACTTTATCACGACTCGTCGCGGACAGGGGTACATACTCCATGATTAGATCCATTCGCGGACGACTGCAGTGGTGGTATGGAGTGGTTTACGCTCTGGCAATTATTGTCTTTGGCAGCCTCGTTTATTGGCGTGCGGATCGTGATGTTCACGAACGCGCAACTCTGCAGGCTGTGTCGACGGCCCAGTATCTGGATGTTAGTCTTCGAAACGTCAGGCCTCGCGAGATTCGTGATCCTGTTGCTCCAAACGGCGAGAACTTTCCCACAGAGTTTTCGCTTGGGCCATTGCCGCCCGAGTTTCAATTTCGTCCTCCGCGCGACCGCGGGATGCATGGTCGACGACCGCCCGGCGAAGACCGTGGACCGTTGCCAAAACGCCCTGACTTTGAAAACTCCGGAGTGGCAGGAGGCAGACCTGGAGGAAATGGCGACCAGAGACCTTTCGGCGGTATGCCTTCGGGGCGAGGTCCCGACGGTGCAGGTCGTCCACGGCCATTCGGGGCTGACGGTCCGCCACCACGTGAACGAGCGGATTCGATTCGCGTTCCTCAGTCCGAATCCGCACCGGAAGATGATGGCCCTCGACCTCCGATGGATCGGATGGAGTTCGTGGTTTGGCGTTCCGATGGTTCAGTGCTCGCTCAGAGTGCCGGAGTTACGCCAAACGACTCGGTATCAGTACCAGCGATCGAAGGGAATGGTTCCGCCCCGCAGGTTTCAATGCACTTTGGCAACGTTCGCGCTCTGATGCGAGGTCCATTCGGCTCAATGATTCTGGTCACACGTCCGATGCGACATGACTTTGCCGGTCTGCACCGATTCGGCTTTCAGATTGCTGGCATGGGAACGGTCACATTGCTGATCGGGCTGCTGGGTGGCTGGTGGGCGTCGGGAAGAATTGTTAAGCCGATTCAGTTGATCTCTGAAACAGCCGCTCAGATTTCCGCTACGAGTCTTGACAGGCGAATAGAAACCGGAAGACTCGATGAAGAACTTGTTCAACTTGGGACAGTGCTGAATCAGACTTTCGGTCGACTCGAAACATCATTTGGCCGACTCACGCAGTTCACCGCCGATGCTTCTCACGAATTACGAACGCCGCTCGCAATCATCCAGTCGCAGGCAGAGCTGGCACTATCGCAGGCGAGAACTCCGGAAACGTATCAACAAACGTTGCAGGTTTGTCTGAAGTCATCGGAACGAATGAGTCTGCTGATTGACGGGCTTCTGCTTTTAGCACGAACCGATTCTGATCGACTTGAAATCCAACGCTCAGACATTGACCTGCGCTGTGTGGTGGAAGATGTCGTTGCTCAACTTCAGAGCAAGGCGATCTCCGCTGGACTTGATCTGGAGTGCATAACTTCGGAAGACCCGATGACTGTTTGTGGCGATGCTCGATTCCTGGCGCAGGTTCCTTCGAATCTGATCGACAATGCAATTCAGCACACGCAAGCTGGTGGAAAAATTGTCGTGGAGGTGCGACGCGATGAAACCACCGCGGTGTTAACTGTCAAAGACACCGGATGTGGCATTGCATCGGAACATCTGCCGCACATCTTTGAACGCTTCTATCGTGTGGATGTTGGTCGATCTCGACAACATGGCGGAAGCGGACTTGGACTGGCGATCTGCCGAAGTCTTGTCGAAACGCATGGCGGCACTATCGCAGTTGAATCGACAATTGGTGAAGGCTCGACATTCACTGTGCGGCTGCCGCTTGCAACTTGTAGCGATGAGATTGTTTGCAGCGCGAACGCTGATCCTTCCAGTTGACCCGCTAACAAGAAGTATAAAGCACTCCAGATGTTGAAGACAAGACGAAGCAGGTTGACTATGGGTTCCAACACCAGTTTTGAACTGGATACACGTTGACTGTCTTGCCTTGCGATCGTAGCGACGCTTGTCTCCTCCATTCGAGTCATTGCACCGCGTTACTGAATTCTGAATTCCTGATCTCTGTCCCTGTTTGAAAGGTTGCTCTGATGAAAAAGATTCTGCTCGCCAGTGCGGTACTGGCATTGCTTGGTGTGTCTGTGACGATGAATGTATTGGCTCAGCCACCGATTGGCGAAGGACGTCCCGACGGTCCTCCTCGCGGCGAACGTGGACCTGGTCAAGATGGTCCAATGCGCCCGCCGCATCCCGTGATGGATGCTCTCGACAAAGATGGCGATCACGTGATCTCAGAGGAGGAAATCAACAACGCTGCGGCATCATTGAAGGCATTGGACAAAAATGGTGACGGAAAATTGACCGACGACGAAATCCGTCCGCCTCGCCCCGATGGCCCTCCTGGTCGTGAAGGTGAAGGACGTGGTCCGGATGGTCCTCCACGAGGCGACCGACCACCGGGTGAAGACCGTCCTCCACGAGGTGATCGTCCTCCGGGTGAAGATGGCCCACCACGGGGCGAGCGGATGCGAGAAGGTCAGGGACGTCCTCCTGGACGTGGCGAAGGACCGGATGGACGTCCAATGGGGCCACCCAATCCTGAACGATTCGTCGAAGATGCGATGCGTTTTGATGCTGACGGCGATGGAAAGCTGGACAAATCCGAGCTTATGAAGTTTGCCACTGAAATGGGCAACCGTCAGGGCCGGCCTCCAGGTCAGGAAGGCGGCCGAGGTCCCGGACGTCCGGAAGGTGACCGACCTCCAGGCGGTCGTGAGGGACAACGTCCTCCGGGCGAACGTGAAGGCGAACGGCCTCAACGACCACCGGTAGAAGAATAATCGAGAAGAGTCGAGGCACTGCCTATTTCATGCGA
>JBGSVD010000267.1:0-17044 GCA_041753135.1 Planctomycetaceae bacterium | reverse complement strand
ATATTGATATCTGATCGTGACACAGTCTTCTCTCCATAGCATGCGATGACATTTCGTATGCTGCGGAGGTGTACTCAAAACCTCACAAAAGCGCAACCCCCTAGCTTGCCAAATTAGCCTAATATGCGCGCTGGCCTTGCCTCCAGTACTGGAAGCCCTGACGTAAGATACAGAGTATGACAAGAAGGAGGAAAAAATAGACAGCCGCTTCAAAACCAAGGAATAGGGGGCCAATAGTGTAGTTCGTATCAGCGGTCAGCGCTTCCCAATCCTGATCAGTCATTCTGTCGATGTTTGCATCGGCCCATGCATGCCTGATGCGCCATTTTTCCTCGATATCCAGCCCGGCCAGGAAAGTCGTTGTAATCGTGAAAGCGATAGTCGCAATCGGCTTAGTCGTTCGACGGAGCCATGGGCGGCGAATAAGGGAAAGCAATACAAGCATGACGACCGCCGCTTTGAGAAAAAGCGGATATGCCCAAGTCCATGCATTGCTCCGAGACTCATCCCAGATCTGTATAAATGCGTCGCTCATGTGTACTAAATTTCAGGCTACTTGCAGGCAAACGACCATGATCAGCGGATTGTGGCCATTAATCGTGACGCGAAAGAATGCGTGCCGCCTACAACTCCGCAGCATCATTTTGTTATGTTGCTGAGTTTGGTGACGCCCACGTTCTGCCGCCGCATTCGAGGAACGTGTTGGAGCCATGCCTGAAGGTAATTATGACCGATTGAGAATGGAATATCCACCCCAGACGACGGCGTGGCTGCTCAGCGTTGGCTCGTGGACCGGAAATGTCCTGGATGTTGAGGACTCGGAGGATCGTAATCGATCCAGTCGTCACGGACAGTCTGGATCAACAGGGCGACGATAGTCGCAACAAATACCGAAGCGGGAATGATAGATATGAATGGCTGGTCTGGCACGCCTTGAATTGAGGGACTGAGGCACAGCCCGGCAATAGCGCCCAGCATTGCACAACTGAACAAGTAAATCTTCGCGAGTCCGTTACGCCAGCAATAGTAAGTCGGCCCAAGTGCAGGACCGACCAGGGCGAACGGGTGAAGACCAGCGGCAAGGTCCGCAATGAATTGCATGGGGGCACTATTGAGTGTGCCCCGCGGATAAAATACCCGCACATGGTGTTGAAATTGATAGCAAGTGACGAAAGGAGCGATCCGATGACTGTGCCGACAATCATCCAAAGAAGATAAACGCCGATCAGCTTTGCGTTGTTCGTGGAGGCGGTCATCGCTTTGCCAAAGAACGACCGCGTTAGACGGTGTTGCCGAAGGTTGACTTGCTGAGTGGGAAAGGTGGACGGCAACTTTTAAAAAGCAAAAGGGGCAGGTCTCTTTCTTTGGTTTTGTCCTTCATAAAATTAAAGAGACCTGACACCTTTGTTCGTTCCCACACATAGCAGCTTATTGCTTTCCCCCGAGTTGTTTTCTATGCGAGTTGTTTTCTAGTTATTTGCTTTCCACCAACCATGGCCGAGTTCATGAAGGCTATAGCGAACCACCTGGGGGACGTTCAATTTTGGTTGTTCCGAAGAAATACGGAATGACTCCCAGGCGTGACATGGTGAATGCGACACCAATTGCCAGCAGATACGCGATACAACTTGAGTATTCAGCGATCCATTGCGGAGTGCCAGAGATGGTTGTCTCGTAGATGTGTCCGATTTTCCAGCTTGACCCGAAGAAAGTGTACGTGAACCAGTTAGCGCCGTTGTGGATTCCAACGACCGCCCAGATTGAACCGGTTTGAAAATAAACGAAGGAGTAAAGTAGCCCACATGACATTAGGGCCAGGGCGTAGGGGATTGAGAACTCGTTTGCAAAGAAATGCCCCGCTGTGAAAACGAGCGATGAGGCAACCGCCAGGATTACTGGATGAATTCTCTTACGTAAATTTTCAAATGGGTAAGCTCGTATCGAGAATTCTTCAATGAATGAGTTGAGCGTTATGAATCCGATCAAGAAATACACGTAGTGCAAAGCGTAACTGATCATCGAGATATCAGTAGGCACAATGTTAGAAAACGAGTATTCGTCAGCGGAAAGCAATAGCATTGCCAGCCACACAGCTTTGGTTGCAATTCCAAAAATCGTTCCAGCGATGATGGGAATCAAGAAACCGGGTCGAAACCCCAGGTCCTTCAAGCTGCGGCGATGAAGATACTTTTGCGCTAACGCGATCACGAGAACAACGGTAGCCCCGTAGCAAAAAAAGAAAAGCACGGGGACTGGCTGAAACTGAAATTGAACACCACTCAGCTTCGACATGTCGACGCCCAGCAGTTTGGCAATTCCGAGAAACGGTAACATGGAAATGATCGCAATCAAGGCGACGGTAGTCACCACGACGACTTGCAACCACAAGGGACGTTCCGGTGGCGAGTGGTCTCCACGGTGAGAAGTTGCTGTCTTAGTCATGCAAAACCGGATTCCTTGGGGGCTGTAAAACAACCATGGATAGTACGTTGGCCGTCAATTAGAATTGCAACGTAAATGGTACAGTCTGTTACGCATACGTATCAGCATGGTTTCAAGGGAATGGCAGAAATTCCATGAATGATGAAAAGAACGACTCGCGAATCGAACTGGTTTGTTCGGACATCACGTACGAGATTGCGACCGGCGTGTTTTTGCCGGATCAAAAACTGCCAACCATTCGAGAAGCCGTTCAGCGGTGGGATTTGGATCATCGACTGGTTCTGAAAGCGTACAAGCGATTGGAGCGGCTAGGGCTTGTCAAAAGTGTTCCACGTTCTGGTTATTTTGTGGCTGTTGGTACGTCACACGAAATTGTCTCGAGGCACCGGTTTGAGTTACAGGCCATGTTCGAACGAGTCTCCGGTGAAATCTCCCAATCAACCAAACTGTCGATTCTGGGCACATTCAGGTACTTAGCCAACCTGGCCGAAATCCAGGCAAGAGCGAATCCCGAATGTGTGTTTGTCGAGTGCACATCCATTCAAGCATCAGGGCACGCGGAAGAGATAACCAGTACCCTTTCGGTTCCCTGTTTGCCAATGACGATCGACCAAATTGGCGGGAAGCTCAATCGAATTCCGAATCAAGTCAAAACGGTTTTGGTCACCGGCTTTCACTTTGCAGAATTTGAAAAGTGGCGATCATGCAAACGGTTCAACCTGCTTTCGGTTCCAATCGAAGTTGCCCCTGACTTGGTCCAACGCAAAGGCGAGCAAGCCGTTTTGTTTGAGTCGGAACGGTCGCAGGCTGAGCACATGGGAGCAGATATGCAGCAGTTTTTGCCATCTGCCAGGATTAGAACCGAGGTCGTGTCGGACATTGAGTCGGCGTTGTCTGATTTGTTCAAGGCCCGCAAGCAAAACTCCAAAATTCGAGCCTACCTTTCGCCCCGGCTTTGGGGTGAATTGAGTCAGGATTGGCGCGACCATGAAAACGTGGAACTGACTCGATTCAGAATTGCCGAATCAGCTTGGCCAGCAATTGCGGACGCGATTGCGCTCCCGTTGGGAGCGATGGCTGGTTTTCGATAATAGAGCCTGCCGAGAGTGAGGCGAGTTGGCTTGGTTGCGTTCGGCGTGAAACGCAGCACTCACGATTTGGCGGAATCGCAAAAGGGAGGAATCGCCCGACAGAGGAAGACAAAAAAGGGTCAGACAAAAAAGGGTCAGAAACCGTTCTTCGAGCCGGAGGAGCCAGGCAATATTTTCTATTACGGGACGCCAAAACGAAACAGTTGCGGTGGCGCGGTTTTACCTGTGCTCACCGCGAGCGAATGCGTGGGATACTGATCTCCACGAAGAATGCAGACGACACCTGGCACCTTTTCAGATCAAATTTGCCGACGGAATCTACGGATTCACCAGTTTTGCTTCTGAATCAAGGATTTCAAAGACCTTCGTTCCAGCCTGGTCGTCAAATACGAGTTGCGCAACAAACGCCGATTCCGCCGGAGAGTTCTCAGCAGGCCGAAGGTCTGGCTGCTGCTGAACCACGATAAACTGCACTGCGTTGTCCGACATCCTGCTCAGTGAATCATGCGAAAACGGGGATTCGCAAAACACTTTCTGGTTGTCAAAGTGAGACTTCGGAAAGAATCCCGAATAGCCGTTCAGAGTCGGAATATGCTGCTGAGTTGTTCTCAGCATCCATCGAGTCGTCTGATCAAAATCCCTGACCTGGTTGCCTGGAGCGTAGGGCAGCATGATACAGCATTGCCCAGGCTCGAGATGCATGCGAACGAATGTCTGCCAGCCTGAAACGATCGTAAGATCCGGCACCCCAACCGCCTGAACGGGCGCTGGAGGAATCTCCAGGGCAAGCAAACAGCCTATCCCGGTAAGGATTCCCTGGAAAGTCAACTTCTTGAGAAGGCTGCCTCGTACTCGATTCATCACGCATCTTAAAACCTGATCGAACCCGATTGCAGCGAGAAGAACCAGCGACAGTTGCATGAAGTAACCGAATCGGAAGGCACTTCGAATCTGCGAGACGCCGGGATACCATTGGCTTAGTACTAACCAGGGTTTCCATCCGGCAATCTGCAGATTTGTTCCAAGCGAGAACAGCGCGGAGACAACACCAAGCATTATCAGAAACCGAACTGCAGGGCGGATTCTCAGTCGTCGAATTGAACGTAGTTGCCACACTGCAATCAGAGCAAAAGCCAGGCGAGCCCATCCTGGCGAAAGTTGCCACGGTCGCCGAACCGATTGGTGCGTCCATTGGACGAGCGACGCCGGCGAAACAGTGATCAGGTCGCCCCACCTGGCCGACAACTTGTTGACTAACGCCTCAGATCGTTCGAATTTATTCTGATTCAGAATTCGATACATTGGCAAAACCAGTGGTGCAAGAAGGACTGCCGCGACCATCATTCCCGCGAGTGCTCCGGGCAACCATTGCCACAATCGACGCCACGGTACGAAGACCCAGAGCGTCAGTGGCGACAAAAGCGCGATGAATAATCCATGGTGAATGGAAACCGCGAAAATGCAGAAAACTGCAGCGCCTGCCTCAATGCCTTTCAGAATAATCTTCCGCTTCAGGGAACTTTGGGAGACTAATGGCATGCACGCGAATGACCGAAGTTGTATCGCGCAGGAGATAGCCCAGATCACAGGCCACAACGGGACGAGTTGAGCGACGTCAATCTGTGCGTGCACCAGAGGATGCCAAACTATGGCAATTCCACCAACTGCTGAAGCGGACCATGACACACGAAGTCGTCGCAGCAGGCGTGCAGCAAACCATCCATTCAGAAACAGCGACATCAGCAAATATGTATTGTAAGCCATCGCCGGAGAGTTTGTTTGCCAAACAATCGGTGCCACCAGCATTGTCGCCGGCTGTGGTTCGCTAAACGCAAATGCGCCGGGAGCCGGATGAAAGATCGGCGCATCCCAATAACCGGCGAGTCCACCTCGAAGCCGATCCGCATTCCACATTATCGTCCACGCATTAAAGAGCGGAACCGTACCAATACCGGAACTCGAAGTTGGGATAAGAGACCCGGCAAAGGGTAACACAGTTCTCACCGACCAAAGACTGGTGACCAGAATTGCGATGCAAAGCAAAACTTGACCTGCGGCCATCCGCAATCTCAGGCGAACACCACCAAGCTGCTTGCCGCTTTGTATTTGGCTTGTCGCCACAGTACTGGTTCCCGGTTTCTTCATCCGCCTCGCCGATAGATTCCTGTCAACATCAAATGTTCATATTCTGGACAGCGCAATCTTTGCGGCAAGCCGTGAGATTCACAATCGCGATTCCAAACAGGCACGTGCTCCGGGGATGTTCTATCAAATTCCCCGCAGTTGAAGGCCATGATGGAGCGAAGCTGTGCACAGTTCTTCCGAAGCCATGGTCTACATTTCGATAATTCTCTGCATCTTGACAGTTTACTGATTCGCTAAACGCGAGTTGGTCTGCGGTCATCGTTCTTGATGAATGCCCGTTTTGCAAACGGGAAATAAATCAACAGTGCCCGTTTGTGCACTTGTGGCAGTGCTTGAGCCCCAACTCAAGATCCGAAGCCGCCTCTTGTGGGACAGGAGCGGACTCGTCCATGAGCGGCGATTCGCGCGGATATCTGCAATAAAATGAACATATGCCCAGGGGTTCGCACATCATCCACATGATGTCATGAAATGATCACCAATGTGGTTAAAAAATGCGCAATATTGTCTTTCACCTCGAAGCCGAAATTCATAGCATGTTAACAAGCGAGTATTTTGGGCAGATTTTTCTGGCCCGGGTTTTATGGTTGTATTTTCTGTTTTTGTTGAATGGAGATTCAGAACATGGACATTTCCTTGAGTGAAAAGCGACAACGTCGCGCTTCAGGATTTACGCTGATTGAATTGCTGGTCGTTATCGCGATCATCGCAATTCTGATCGCATTGTTACTTCCTGCTGTTCAGCAGGCTCGAGAAGCGGCTCGCCGCACACAGTGCAAGAACAATCTTAAGCAGTTGGGTCTTGCGATTCACAACTACCATGACGTGTATAATTCAGCTCCAATTGGTTGCACAATTCAGGACTTGACGGTTAATGGAATCAACAATACTTATCGTCGTTTTAGTGCTCACCTTGCGTTGCTGCCTTATGTTGAGCAGGCGAATGTGTACGAAGCATCGAATTCATTTCTGGCTCAACCAGCAAATTCCGGCGGTGGAGTTCCTTGGAACAATTCACTGCCTTG
The DNA here is from genome assembly GCA_041753135.1 of Planctomycetaceae bacterium. Classification (GTDB taxonomy): domain Bacteria; phylum Planctomycetota; class Planctomycetia; order Planctomycetales; family Planctomycetaceae; genus SXXK01. The sequence continues at coordinate 10,341 of JBGSVD010000267.1, read as the reverse complement.
CGTGACTGCAAAGCTACCCTACCTGCTGTGCCCGTCTGACAGCGAGTCAACAATTGACGGTGTGAAGGCCAAGACAAACTATATGTTCAGTCACGGCGATAATGCATGGGACCAAAACCCTGCATGGGCAGGCAATAATGGCAACGGTATTCGTGGATTCTTCAAGAGCATTCAAGCAAACGGAAGTGGTGGAAAGCCTCGAAATTTCCGTGACGTTCTGGATGGTCTTTCGAACACGATTGCCATGGGAGAACGCATTACGGGGAAGGCAAGCGCTCTAACGATCAAGAATGGTGCCATGACCACTGCGGTTGCAAATGGCGGACGAGACAATCCAGCACTGTGCCGAGCTTCCGTTGGGCAAAACGGCCTCTACACAACTATTGGCGATGCAAACGGATCACTTCTTGCCGGCCAGCGAGCTTTCGACGGAGCTCCGCCATTTACAACAGTGAACACGATCATTGCCCCGAACGGCCCATCTTGCAAAAATGGAAACGACAACCAGCACGATCGCGATGGTATCTTCACAATGACAAGCCAGCACACCGGCGGCGTTCAGGTATTGCTTTGTGATGGCTCCGTTCGATTCATCAGCGACAGCATTGATACTGGAAACCTTGCGGCATTGGGTCCAAAATCTGGTCCGAGTCCATACGGAATCTGGGGCGCACTCGGAAGCGTTGATGGCGGCGAAGTCCTGGGCGAGTTCTAGACTTTCCCGTGCGGATCTTGTTCAATATGTCTTGCTTTCTGCGTGGAATGCTTCAGCATTCCACGTTTCATTTCCTCGCTACTACAGACACTTGTTATGGATACCAGATTCGTCTCCTCGGCCGCCCTTTCGCTCTGCTTGGTTTTCTGTGGATGCAGTGATCCAGGGTCAGCTCTTCGAAAGCCGGTTTTCACAGCTGGAGGAACGGTAACACTCTTCGGTGCTCCAATTGCCGGAGCGACTGTTGCGTTTGCGCCTCAGGAAGGACAGCCGACAGCCTTTGGAACGACTGACGATAACGGAAAATTCTCTTTAACGACCTACGACTTTAAAGATGGTGCTGCCGCAGGGAGATTCAAAGTTGTTGTGTCTAAAACTGCTTCCGTGGCGGAGCAAACAATGACAGGTGCTGGAGACCATGAAGCGGAGGCCAATTCGGCAAACAGCCATAACGCAAAAGACGCCGCAGGTGGAACAGCTGTTTTGGTACCGCGACAATATTCATCAGCCTCAGAGACTCCACTGACCGCGGAGGTGAAGAGCGGCGGCGAGAATGTGTTCACTTTTGATCTAAAATAGTTCGCCATGACAAAGTCTTACAGACAACAAATGCCACCTCAATTGAAGGTGGCATTTTTTTTGATTGTGCTTCAGGCATCGTTCCCCGGATGCTCTGAACGGACGATACAGCCATCGGTACCACCCGGGACACTGAGTTCTGCAAAACTTGCTTTGCAGAATGGTGAATTTGACAGAGTCGAGCAGATCTTGGGTGACATCCCGAAAACGGCCGATGAATGGCAGCAGGCCATGTTACTGGCCGGGGAAGCAGCCACGAAGAAGGGGCAGTTTGAGAAGGCGATCAAACTGTATTTGGAGGCTGCCGTTAAGGACCGAACATCCGCTGACGGCATGCTGGCACTTTTCTCAGCCGGTGAGATCTATCTGGATCAGTGCCGTTTGTCTGAAGCCGAGGAACAGTATCGCGAAGTCCTTGCTGTGCAGCCTGGCAATGGGCTGACGAATGAGCGAATGGCATTTCTTCTTTCGATTACAGGGCGGCGATGGCAGTCGCTGGATCACTACGCCGTCCTCGTAAAGAGCGGAGACGCGGACTATCGCGAATTGAGCCTCGCTGCCGATGTCGGACGCTCAATTGAGCAGCCAGAGTTCCTTCAGAAATGTTCTCAGATAGCTCCTGATGATAAGTATGTTCGGATGGCATTAGCCTTCAATTCGTTTGATGAAGGCAAACCCGATGCACGCACTCGTCTTGAAAATTTCGTTCGGGACTTCCCGGAAGAAATGTCGGCTCAGGCGATGCTGGGTGAAATTCTCGTCGACAACTCCAATGATTCGTCTGTACTCAATTGGCATAAAGCGCTTCCAGACACCGCTGAGAACTCACCTGATATCTGGTTTGTGCGGGGGTTGTGGGCTCGCCGACAGCAGGACCTCCATTCGGCGAAGGAGTGTTTTCAGGAGTGCGTCAATCGAACTCCCTTTCACCGACGCGCATTCTATTTGCTTGGCCAGACCTTAGTTTCACTTCAGCACCCTGACGCGGATGCCGTGACCCAGTATTCGTCCCGTCTTGTTCATCTTTCTCAGACGATTGACCTCGTGCTCACTTCCGAAGGCCGGGATGCCGACTCCGTCAAAACGGCAACACAAGTGCTTGAAGAACTTGGACGAATCTGGGAAGCCTGTGCATGGGCCGTAGCGGCAAACCGTCTCTTTCCTGATGCTCAATGGCCGTCAGAAATCCTGGTGAAATACGGCCATATGCTGCAACCGAACCTGGAAATGGTTCTGAAGGAACGACTGCCGGTTTTCAGCCGTGATGAAAAAAAACTGTTCACGTTCAGTTCTTTTGTTGAGAGAATTGAACGCAAGGAGATGGCCGGTTCGTCTGAGGCGATTTCTCTGGGATCGTCATCTCGCCGCGTACAGTTCGACGACACAAATCGACTTCCGTTCCGGTACTTCAACGCTGACGATCCATCAACAAAAGGTGTCCGAACTTTTGAACAGACAGGCGGCGGTGTCGCGGTGCTGGACTTTGATCTGGACGATTGGCCAGATGTTTTCTTGTCGCAGGGAACAGAATGGAGCACAGGCAGTTCGAGCCCAACGCCGTCCGGAAGTCTGCGAGACAAACTGCTGCGAAATGCTGGAGGCGAACGCTTTGACGATGTTCCAGCGTGGCTAACCTCCGCAGAGACAGGATATGGCCAGGGCTGCACAGCCGGAGATTTCAACAACGATGGGTTCCCTGATTTGTATGTGGCCAACGTCGGGCGAAATCAGCTGTTGCAGAATCAGGGAGACGGAACATTCATTGACGTCACCTCACAGGCCGGCTTTACGGAAATGGACTGGACCGCCAGCGTGGTGATCGTGGATCTCAACGCCGACGGTGATCCTGATGTGTTCGATGTGAACTACATCTCCGGCGAAAACGTCTATGAGACGATCTGCAAAGAGAAAGCATGTTCTCCACGTTCTTTTCAGGGCACTCCGGCGAGACTTCATCTCAGCCAGGGTGACGGTACCTTCATGGCAACGCCATACGGCCCCGATATTCGACCGGGCAAGGGGCTTGGTGTTGTCTGCCTGCCCATTGAATCGCAACGATACCTTTCGCTGTTTATCTCCAATGATCAGATTGCCAATCAGTTGCTGCAGAACTCGCCGGCGACAACAACAACGCAGGTCAATCTGATCGATCATGCATTCGTCATGGGGACAGCCTTCAACGGAAATGGTCTTGCGATGGCAGGCATGGGAATCGCCGCAGATGATGTCGATGGAAATGGAACTACAGACTTCTACGTGACCAACTTTCATGATGAACCAAACACACTGTTCCTTCAGGACGCCCCCGGGATTTTCATAGATGCGACAGGCGTGTCTGGCCTGAAAGCCGCCAGCATGGCGTACGTTGGATGGGGGACTCAGTTTTTGGACGTCGATCGCGACTCATTGTCAGATCTGGTCCTCACAAATGGTCATGTTGATGACTATCGGAATGAAGGCGGCGAATACCACATGCGGCCACAATTCTTTCACCAGGAACGCCCCGGGCAGTTTGCTGAGTTGTTTGCCGACAGCATTGGTCCTTTCTTCGAACAAAAACGACTCGGGCGAGGTTTGGCTCGCCTGGATTGGAATCGGGACGGACTGATGGACTTCGCTGTATCGAATATCAACGATGACGCGACTCTGGTCACAAATACCACCACAGGCGCCGGGCATTTCATCAATGTCCGAATCATCGCCACCACAACCGCTCGGGACGCAATCGGCACAAAAGTGACTGTCACAACGGCGGACGGCGCTCAGTGGACCAGGTCTCTGCTCGCCGGAGACGGCTACATGGCAAGCAACGAACGATTTTTGCAGTTCGGTCTGGGAGCACACAGCCAGCTGACAAGCATCGAGGTCGCATGGCCCTCTGGTGCATTAACAACCCTGAAATCGCCTACTGTCGATGGGACGTTCTTATTCATCGAAGCAAGGCCGATGGCTTTTCTGACACAAACGGCCGCCAGCCAGAGCTTGCCGGTCGAATTCACGCATTCAAAACAATAGAATCCAGCGGAAAGAAATTGTACGCCGCCTTCACGGCCAACAAGGTGCCGCTCTTTGGTTCGCAAATATCTTTTTCGAAGAGTGTTCCCGTTCGCAATCGCGGCGCTCGCCATCTGGGTGATGCTCTGGGGAAGAAATACGCCCGACGTTACAACAGAGCTCAAAGATTTGCGCCGCCTGCATCAGCGCGGGGACTATGAAAAGGCGGAAGCCAAAGCCCTGGATCTCCTGGCATTCGATGGCAGCTTGAATGAAGCTCGCCTGATTGCAGCCGACAGTGCCGCGCAACGCGGAAAATTTGTGGAGGCGATTGCGCATCTGGAGATGTTCAAGTCAGAGAACATCAGCCTCACGCTCAAGGCTTTGCTCCTGAAGGCGGAGTTGTCGTATCATGAAATTTATGACTTTCGGACAGCAGAGGAGTCGTATCGTTCCGTTCTTGATCTTGATCCAGACAACATGGTGGCCCTCGAGAATCTGACGCGTCTGTTGGCGATTGGCGGGCGTCGGCGAGACGCAATCCCGTTACTGTTGCACCTTGTCGAAATCGATCATCCGTCCGATCTGCTCATTGTTGCAGCACGCGGATCGGGGGCCATCAGCGATCCTGAACAACTCAGCAAGGCTGTCGCCGCGTTTCCCAATGACAGTCGAGTCCTTGTCGGACTCGCGGCAGCCGCGGAAAAACACGGTGATATGAAATCTGCTGTTGCATACTGCCGCAAGGCGATTGCTGACGATTCAACGTTTGCTCCTGCTGAAGTTCTCCTCGGCCAACTACTGCTGGCCGATGGTCAGTTTGATGAACTGGATCGCTGGGAGACCGCGCTTTCGGAGTCAAGCCTTGCTTACGCCGAAACCTGGCGCGTTCGCGGTTATGTGGCTGAGCATCGGGGCGACCTGCAACACGCTCTGGAGTATTTTCTCGATGCCGCGCGGCTGGGACCAGAACTCAAAGATGTCAACTATCGACTTTCAAGACTCTTTCAGAAAGCTGGCGACGAGGAGGCCGCGAGTGTGTTTTCCAATCGCCTGTTTCTGCTGCAGAAGTTGGAGTTGCAGCAGGATCGCTTGTTTGCAGATGGTCCCGAAGCCATCGACACCATCATCGACACTGTGACTGCGTTTCGAGACATGGGACGACTCTGGGAAGCGTATGGCTGGGCTCAAATCGGCCGAACCTATCACCCGAACAGCGACAAGCTTGCCGCCATTTTGAAAGAGCTGAGTTTACTGACCGCAAGTCTGCCGCTGGACCTTGTTCCTTCTCAGCTGAATCCCACGACAAAGTACTCGTTGAAAAATTACTCTCTGCCCTCTGCGCAACCGTTGATAAGTTCCCGAAAAGTTTCGCAGCCAGACGCAGCTGGAGAGTTCTCGTTCCGAAACGATGCGGCTGCTGCAAAGTTGCAGTTTCGATATCTCAACGGCATCACCGGAGCGACGACTCACAGAATGTTCGAATTCACTGGTGGCGGCATTGGGGTCTTTGATTTCGATCTGGATGATTTCCCTGATCTTTGTTTCACTCAAGGATGCAGGTGGGAAACGCGTGGACAGAAAGGCGAAGCCACGGACAAGATCTTCCGCAACATTCGTGGCGAATACTTTCGCGACGCGACCGAAGCTGGGCTCATTGAATCACAATTCGGACAGGGAATTGCCGTCGGCGATCTGAATGACGATGGCTTTCCGGACCTCTTTGTAGCCAACATCGGAAAGAACGCTGTTTGGATAAATCTTGGTGATGGCACATTTTCCAATGGCCAGGATGTGATTTCCGAAATCACTGAAGAAGCCCAGTGGACGACCAGCGCGTTAATCGCAGATCTCGATGGCGATACCGCCGCTGATATTTTTGCAACAAACTATCTGGGCGGCGAAGACCTGTTTGAACGAGTTTGCCGTGGCGCCGATGGAATTGAAAGGGCCTGTATTCCCGTTCATTTTGAAGCAGTGCAGGATTCGCTGTGGCTTAATAATAGTCGAGGAGGATTCGCAAACCTGACCATCGATCCAACAACAATCGCCCCCGGAAAAGGACTGGGCGTACTTGCCTGGTCGGCAGAAAATGATGGACGACTATCAGTGTTTGTCGCCAACGATACAACGCCGAACATGCTGTTGAAAGTGAGCGCAGATCGGCCAAATGTTGTGACTGAAACGGGATTCGCGGCCGGAATTGCGGTGAATTCAGAAGGAAAATCCCAGGGATGCATGGGCATTGCCTCCGGGGACCTGAACGATGATGGGTACTCCGAGCTGTTTGTCACAAACTTCTACCACGAATCAAATACTCTTTATGAATCGATCGGCGGCCGCCTGTTTGAGGACAAGTCCGGCGTAGCAAACGTTGCAGCAGATTCGATGGATGTGCTTGGATTTGGAACTCAGCTTCTGGATGCCAATCTTGATGGCGTGCTTGAACTGGCTGTCACGAATGGACACGTTGACGATCTTGTCCGTGAAGGAAAACCATATTCCATGCCAACTCAGTTCTTTACCATCCAGAACGGCGCATTCAGTCTCTACAACTCAGAGAAGCTTGGTGATTACTTTCGAAACGATCACCTGGGGCGTTCTATGGTAACGGTGGACTGGAATCGAGATGGACGTGCGGATCTTGCAATTGGGCACCTGAATGAAGAATACGCACTGTTAACAAACACCTGCTCAACAGCAGGAAACTTCATCACGTTGCGTTTTTCCGGAATCCAATCCAGCCGTGACGCGATTGGAGTTTCGGTTTCGTACATGCTGAACGATCGTCGTGTTGTTCGTCAGCTCACTTCCGGTGATGGATACCACGCGAGCAATCAGCATGAGATCCTTCTCGGGTGCGGATCGGCAGATTTTGTTGAATCGATAACCGTCGTATGGCCATCAGGCCAACAACAGATTCTGTCAAACATTGCGACGAATGCTCGATACCTGCTGCGCGAAGGTGACAAGACTCTGTTCTTGTTGCCGTAGAGAACGCATCTCCGAACGTACCACTCACCTGTAGAACAACGTATCAGTTCCCAAAAAAGGGGTCAGCGAACCGTTTCGTAAGAACACAGACACTCGGTTCCTGCCACCTTTTATGCCTCGCTGGTAAGGGGGAGTCTGCCGGGAAGGACTTTGGCGGCAGGCGAACTTTGCGTGCAATTGAATAATCCTGACATGCGGCTTTGTGCCATAACATGCCAACATGTGTTTGCACATCAAGTGCATGGCACCTGTGTTTGCAGCACCTGTGTTTATGGGAGCAGTCAACCAAAGCCATAGCTGCAAAGTTTCTGACAGACTGGTGTCGCCGAGCTCGCGCGTCGGGAATCAAAGTGCTGATCACCATGGCGAAGACTCTGGAAGGCCACCGCCGTGGAATCCTGAACTGGTACGATTATCCGATTTCAACGGGTCCACTGGAGGGCATCAACAACAAGATCGGAGCTATCCAGCGAATGGCCTATGGTTATAAAGATAAGGACTACTTCATCGCCAAACTCTACGCGCTCCACCTCGCCAAGTTTGCTCTCATTGGATGATCACTATCAACCCACGCGCACTTCATTTCGCGCAGAACCCAAAACAGGGCGCTCCATCGCAACGTATGATCATGCGTATAGATTCAGGAGCGATGAGGCGAAACGAAGTGGGGCGATCTACCGACTTTGCCTCAGACAATCAATCCTTGAACATGCGTTGCGCCCGTTTGATTCTCACTGTTTAGACCCAGTGAGTTGTCACAGACTAATCTGGTCGATGTGGATGTCGTCGCGTTTGTTAGAAGGTGGGGCTGGTGTTAATCCGCGTTCCGGCACTTCCCGTAAGTGTGGCCACGTGAACACAAAGAGTTCACAATGCATGGCCTGCTCTGAATTTCATGCCTGGAAGTGGCATGAACAAGCTCGGCCCCAGTAAAACCTCGCAAACAACGCCTGTCGGACAAAAATCGACCACAATGCGCCTCAATTCCAGCCGCCTCCCCAGCATTCTTGAGACCATGCGGGATGCGGATTAAAGATGCAACCAACCAATGCATTCACACATTTCATTCCCCAAGCGGAAAGATGGTTGTTGCATTGATCTGGTGGATAACCGATGGTAGGCATTAAGATTTGGCGAGTTGTTGGCTCAATAGTCCTTCGCAATTACAAATTGTTATTAACCTTACGTCCAAGTTGGGTGAAGGCTGATTCGTGGTTATCCCTACTCAAGCATCAATCAGTGATAAGGCGATCGACTCGAGTAAAGTGAACACAGCCCCGCGAAGGACGCTCCCTCCGCTGCCACTCACACCACTCGAAAATTTCCTGCTTCAATGCGCGACACCGTCTTCCCCGATGGTAATTCGAGTCGTAATGCGTTTAACTGGTCAAATTCAAACAGAAAAATTTGTCGATGCACATGAAGCTGCCATTAAACGACATCCGCTTTTGAGTTGTCGCCTTCAGAAAATCAACCAGGACTGGTGCTGGGTACCCGCTGAACCAGAACCCATCCGCGTCACTCGTCGATCAGGCTCAGTCTTTGAACTTGAAAATGCCACTTACCATAAAGGCATTGACGTTAAACAAACTGCAGGCTTGCTGGTGTCTGTTCTCATTTGTGATGTTGGAGTCAAGGTCACACTGGATGCACACCATGCAGTGACCGACGGAAACGGAATGCGTCAATTTGTGACAGAATGGTTTCACTTCTACCATTGTGCCGTCACGGGAACGACTCCAAAACTGCACGAGATCGAACCTGATCGACTAATGAATCGGCATCTGTTCCCACAGCCACCGTCGTTGCCACCCATTTCCTTCCGCCAGGCGATTGTGAATCTCTGGGCAACGATTCGCGGTCGCACAGCGAGATGGACGCCCTCGCATCAGAACAGGGGCGATGGCTCAGCACATGAAATGAGTCACTGCTACGAGATCATCCTGTCAGATGAGCAGGGAGACTTAATTCGCGAGAAATTGGCAGCATGGGGTGTGAAGCTAAACGAATTCGTCATGGCATGCAGCATGTCGGCGTTCGCGCAAATGGCACCATCCGGTCCGATGAATCATCGCATCAGCGTTCTAAACCCGATCGATCTAAGAATGCCATCGGATCGAACGCTGTCGGCTGCCAACAGGTTTGGACTGGCGTTTATGCGCCGACTTCGATCGGAATGTCTAAATCCTGCGGTTATCCTCCGCAGCTTACATGATGAAATGACCTACGTACGATCAAATTATATAGGCGTTGAATTTATCAAGGGACTGATGACGGCGTCCAGGATTCCGCGTGGCATCAATATGGTCCGCCGCATGGGGTTGTTCATACCCTCATTGCAACTGACCACTTTGGGAGATGTTGCTCGCGGCGGGAAACGACTTCTTCCGCAGATTCATGGAAAACCACAAACAGGTGATCTGAGGCTGGAGACTACAACTGGCTTTGCTCCATATGCCGAAGACGTACCCGTAAGCGTTGCAACGTGCGAATCTGGCAAAACAATTGTCTTTTCGGTCCGTTCGTCGCCACGATTTCTGACAATGGAAAAAACTCAGGCGTTTGCAAATACCGTAGTGCAACTATTGTGCGATTTTGAGATGCCGAAAGCTCAAGATGCAACTGGCTGACCCAGTTCAGATTTTCCCGAAGTGCAATTTTTTTTGCTCACAAGTTTTCAGAACACCAATGAAGTGAGCTCTGAAAGCGAAGAAAACGATCTGGCCAGAGCAAACTTAAACGCAAGGGACTTGCTGCGATTGCAGCAGTTTCGACCATCGGTCAAACAGCGACAGTTTCTGAACAGTCGCCTCGCGATGCAAGCAGTGCTGTTCCGCGAGTTTGGGGATGAAGCCGCATGCATTCAATTCGATCCTGATTCGCATGGAACTCCCATTCTTACGACAAAAAACGCTCAATTAACCGCAATACCGTTCAATTATCCACAACCACAGTCTGTGCAAAGGTTTTCGTCAGGGCTTTGCGTTTTCTGTGTTCCGGACGGCATTTGTTCCAGCGGGACATTTTTCGTTTGATGACTCGGGGGTTGATTCGATTAC
>JBGSVD010000266.1:0-20368 GCA_041753135.1 Planctomycetaceae bacterium | reverse complement strand
GTCAGATGTCCGCCGGGTTCGAAGATCAAGTCGCCGTTGAGCACAATGTGTTTGCCGGTGACCGTTTCGGTGTCGCGAACCACCCAGTCTGAATCACGCAGTGTTGGTTCATCCGCGAAGGTCAAGTTGCTCGGCATGAAGACGGCGACCAACACACTGGACAAGATCCCAGTGATCCAGATGGCACGGAGCATCTTCATTTGCGAGTGGGCTTTCCGGTTAAGTTCGGCTTTGGGGGCACTTCGTGGGCAATACATGGGTGATGGCCGAAGCGAGGAGTGAATGCGTGTGTCAGTTGCAGGCCGGCAGCCCGCACTACGAGGGATCAATGACTCGATAGGCATCAATGACGGCTTGTTCGCCTTCTTTGCCTCGCATCGAGTTTCCGTGCTCCATGCCAAAGATAAAGGACTTGTTCTCTTTGTCACTTCGCTGAGCGATGTGCTGCATGACTTTGACGTAGTTGATCTCGCCCGTTCCTGGTTCTTTGCGTCCGGGATTGTCGCCGGTTTGGAAGTAGCCGATCTCGTCCCAGCAGAGATCGATGTTGGGAATCAGGTTGCCTTCCGTGATTTGCTGGTGATAAATGTCAAACAGGATTTTGCACGAAGGACTATTCACCGCGCGACAAATTGCAAACGCCTGATCGGACTGCTGCAGGAAGACGCCGCCGTGGTTGGCATGCCAGTTCAGCGGTTCAAGCACCATCGTTAGCTGGTGAGGCTCAAGAATCGAAACGCATTCGCGCAGCAAGTCGATGACATTCGCCAGTTGATAACCTTCGGAGAGTCGCGGCCCGCCGTACTTATTCCATTGCTCGTCATGAATCGACTGTTGATCGACGGTCCCAGGCACGACGGTAAAGTGCGTCGCACCACATCGACTGGCAACTTCAACGGCCTGCTTGACCTTGCTCAGGACTTCGTCGCGGTATGCCGTTTTTTTGACCGCGAAGGTTGGTCGTTCAAAGTCGCTGTAAGCAACGAACACTCCCATGCGCATTTTCAAATCGCGAAGCAGCTCGCCGATCTTCTCCTGCATCGTAGGTTCTTCAGTCGGCATTGGATTGTGCTCCCACGCCGTGAAGCCTTGATCGTGGGCGAAACGAATCTGATCCAGCACATTGTCACCGCCCAGGGTTTTGAACATGCCTGGATGCGGAGCAAAGGCGAGCTTGAATGGCTTTGCACCGGTTGCCTGCTGAGCGCTCGAAGTACGCGCAAGCATCGCGGCTGTTAAGGTAGCAGTGGTCATTAGAAAGTTGCGTCGTTGTATCATTGCATCTCCTTGAAGTGATAGAACAGGCTGGCCTGAAGAGTTGCGCAAGTTGGTTACCTGCGGTGGTAGCCTGCAATCTATTAAAACTTCTGAGCTTCATCAGGTCCTGGCGTGGCGTAGGCAGTATCTTTCGCTCGAATGTGAACGTCACCGTCGTCCAGCATGCGAACATCGAGCGGAACGATCGTCACACCTTGCTCGTTGATGGTTTGAGCATTGTCGCCGATGTCTCGCTTCTCAATTCCTTCGCGAGCCAATGGAGGGACGTTGGCGTTGAAGAAGGCCGTACACCACCACTGGCCGTCTTTATCTTTGAACGGCGTTCCGTGTCCGAGAAAACGTCCGGCAAACTTGCGAGGACCGTAGGGACCAGTGATTTTATCGCCGACGCTGTAGTACAGGTTGTACGAGCCCTTGCGTCCCTGATCAGTCGACCAGGCGGTTCCCAGATGAACGTACCTGCCGCCGACCTTGATCATTGTGGCACCTTCGTGTTCGATGCGGTTGATGAGCTCGCCGTCAGGTCCGGGACGAGTTCCGGACGGGTCGATGCGGACAGGTTCAGCAGTATACTTCGACAGATCTTTGCTGAGCGGTGCGACGAATGTGTTGCCCCACAGCATCCAGGTCGTGCCATCATCATCGGTAAACAATGACGGATCATGACGCTCGCCCATCCCGCCGTTCATCGGGTGAGACCACGGGCCCGCCAGATCGTTGCCAACCGAAAGTGCAAGGCTGGAAACCTGTTTCGGGCAATGAACAAGAGCCCATTGTTCGCCCATCCAGTGAACTTCAGGAGCCCAGATATGTTGAGGTTCTTTCGCTTTCCTGCGATTTGCCGGAGGCAGTATGTCTTTGGCCGAGAAAACAACTCCCAGCGATTCCCATTCGATGAGATCTTTGCTGCGGTACACGCGCACTTGATTACCCACGATGCTTTCGTCACCCAGTCCGATGTTGTACGGATTGTCGGCTTCGCGCGGGTCGCCTTCGTTGGGTTGCGTTCCGGTGAGATAGTAATAGTCGTCGGGGCCGAGCGTTATGTACGGATCGCGAATCCATCCCGCCTTGATGTAAAGAGCTCGATCGTGCGACTTCAGCCCAGCGCGAATGGTTTGCGCATCCATGACCGGTCCGGGCTTGCGATCCGTCTTCTGTTCGACAAACGCCGACTTCGCAAACATATCCGCTTTGCCAGCCTTCGCAGCCGACTCGACTCGCGGAGCCTTCTGTAGCAACTGCTCATGCAGCTTCGCCAACTCTTCAGCCGGAATCTTGATCACCTTGCGATCGTAGGTCATCAAGCCGTTGATCTCGCCTTCGACGTCCGTCGTCTGCGTGTAGACGCCCGCCGCGATGCCTTGACCTCGCAGATCGTTCAGCATTTTGATCGAAGTCACGTAGCGTTCTTTGTAGTCGGCTTCGGTCTTGGGAATGTCACCGTAGCCCCAGTTGCGACGGTTGGCGTCCCACAGATGTCCCTGCACCGGAAAACCATGTCCGCCGAACTCGCCCATGACTTTGATGAAGTCGTCGAAGCGGCCATTGGTGTTGAGTTCAAACGGGAAGCCAGGATGCGGATAACGATGCTCGTCCACAATGTCTCCCGCTGGCCAGAAGTTGCCGCCGCTGGCCACGTTGACCAGACGACTTGGGTCGCGCTTCGAAGTCCACTCGCCGACTTCCACGGTATGATGTTGCCCCCACGCTTCGTTGAACGGAACCCAGCACACGATCGACGGATGATTCTCCAGCGAGTCGATCATCGCTTCCAATTCCGCCATGAATTGCTCGTGCTGCTCCGGCGGCCATTCGGCGTCGACAGGATTTGGGGCAAGGCGAGTCCACTCGGGCCAGCCCTTGTTGCGTCCTTCTCCGCCGCTGACTTGATCCTGCCAAACCAGCATGCCCAGGCGATCGCAATGATAATAGTATCGCCGCGGTTCGACTTTGATGTGCTTGCGAATCATGTTGAAGCCAACAGATTTCAGCCACTCGATATCGAACAACATTGCTTCGTCTGACGGAGGCGTCAGTAATCCATCTGGCCACCAGCCTTGATCGAGCGGTCCCCAATGGAAGACGACTTCGCCGTTGAGCGTGAATCGCCAGTGACCGTCGGCGTCTTTGATTTTGCCAACCGAGCGAATGCCGGCATACGATTGAATCGAATCGTAGGGCCGATCCGTTGGCCCAACCAACGAAACATAAACGTCGTACAAATGCGGATCCGATGGTGACCAAAGTCGAGCCTGCGGAATCTTGATTTCGATCTTTCCCGAACCGCCAGTTCGAGCCACCATTTTGTCGCCATCCTTAACGACAACGACAACGGTGCCGTCGCCTTTCACTTTGGGTTCGACGGAGATTGTTCCGGTTTCGGCGTTGGTGCTGATCTTGACCTGTTCGATGTGATTGTTATCAACTTCCTCCAGCCAAACCGTTTGCCAAATCCCAGAGGCTTGGGTGTACCAGATGCCGCGAGCGTTGATCACCTGCTTGCCGCGAAGTTGCCAATCTTCCGTCGCATCTTCGACGCGCACCATCAGTTCGTTGTCACCATCCCGAATCGCATCCGTGATATCGAACGAAAACGGAGTGTTTCCGCCAACATGTGTGCCCACGCTTTTCCCGTTGACGAACACTTCGCAGCGATAGTCGACGGCTTCGAAGTTCAACAGTTTTCGTTTCGATTCGTTAACCGTCGATTGAAAACTGCGGCGATACCACAGCGCTTCGCTACTATCGAGCAAGTACTGCACGCCGCCGAGTTTAGATTCCAGGCAGAACGGTACCAGGATTTTGCCAGTCCATTCAGCCGGCGTTTCCGCTTGTGCAATCGGGGTGACCGCGTAATCCCAATGCCCGTTCAGGTTCATCCAGTTGTCACGTTGCATCTGCGGACGCGGATATTCGGTCCACGCATTTTCAGCCGTCACCTCCGCGCCCCACTGAGTGATCAGCTCCGATTGAAACGGCTTCGTCGAACGCTTTGGCTTCGGCAACTCGGGCACGTTATCGCCATCGACCAAATGGACGTCGATGAATTGTCCGCCGTTAGTCTGACGGCAGTGAACCGCCATCACGTTCTCGCCAACTTTCAGCGCCGCGCGCTTCTCGGCAGCAATCGGCACGGCTTCGTACTCGCTGGTGAAACCTGTGACGACCGCCACTTGCTTGCCGTTGATAAACACTTCCGCATCTTCATCGTGATGCATCCACAGCACGGGGTTGGCTGGAATGGACTCAAGAGCAAACGCCTTGCGAATCCAGATACTGTTCGTCGACCACGTCGTGCCCACGCGAGCCCCTGGAGTTTCGATCGTCCCAAATCCGCCGTTGCCCTCTGTCCACTCCGAATCATCAAAGCCCGGAGCTCGCCAACCATCAGCCGGCTTGCGAAGTGTGTAACGCCACGTGTCGACGATCTCCTGAGCCAAACTGGTTGTGCTCAGCGTCACGAGAAATGCTGCGACAAACAGTGAGCGAACCACGAATGGTAGTGCGTGAAAGGAGTGCGTTTTCACAATGACTCTTTCTAACTTCAAGGCATGGTCTTGATCGATCATTTTTTGCCCACCCATCTTTTGCTCTTCAAGTTTCGGCCCATGCTAATGGCATGATTTTGGCGGTGAGACTCGTCGTCTTTCGAACCATTGGCGGGATACTTCTCAGAACGCCTGTTAAAACCGGGTTGGCTCCCGAGCAACGGTTAAAGGAAGCAGAAAAGGACTCGTGCTTTGTCCAGATTTGAATTCAGGATCATGAACCTTGCCATGAGGTCCTGCAGTCACGACCTCTTTAGCAAGATCCGCGACCTACCAACCTGGTTGCTTTAATGGCATTGTGCGTCGCCCGACTACTTCGTCGATGGGGTGTCCCATGTTACGCCGACTCGCTGAGCCCATGCTTCCCAATCGGCAGCCATTTGCTTGATCCGATCGGGTTGTTGTACGGCTAAATCATTCAGCTCACATCGATCTTCAGCCAGGTTGTACAATTCCCACTTCAACTCGTCTGGCATGCGTTTTGAGTAGACGGCTTTCCAGTCGCCTTGTCGCAATGCATGAGCCGCCTGATGATCAAAGCCGATCGTTCGATTTGGCAAAGCTTCGTCCCACATCGCAGGCAGCAGGCTGGTGCCTTCCAGCGGCGTGAGCTTATTCCCATTGAGTTCCTGGGGATATTCAGCCTGGGCCACCTCCAACAGAGTCGGCAACACATCCATCATGTGCGCTGGATCTCGCACCCATTTGTCGGACTTGGCGATCCCGTGAGGCCAATGTGCGATGAAAGGAGTGCTGATGCCACCTTCGTGCGTAAAATGCTTGTACATTCGAAATGGCGTGTTGCCGAGGTTTGCCCAACCGCTGCCATACGAAAGATGGGTGCCGCGGCCGCCGATTTCTTGGACAGCGTCGCCTGCTCGCAATATCGTTTGACCTCGCCGCGACTCGCCGTCGAAGCCAAACGGGCCCCATTCGTAGCAAGCCCCGTTGTCGCTGAGAAACAGTATCAACGTATTCTCGAAGTCGTTCGTGGCCTTCAAGTGATCGACGATTTGTCCCACACCTTTGTCAACGCTTTCGACCATCGCCGCAAAGACGGCCATGCGCCGAGCAAGATCCAGTTGTCGATCCTTGTCGAGCGAATCCCAGGCCGGGTTAAGCTGCCCCGGAAAACCATTGGCAACATCATCCACGTCGACAGGAACGATCGAACGAGGCGATAGCTTCCAGTGTTCGCCATCGATCAGTCCTGACTTCTGCATCCGCTTGAAGCGTTCGTCGCGGAGTATGTCCCAGCCTCGCTGATAAACGGCGTCGTACTTATCCGCTCGTTCTGCTGGAGCCTGCACCGGGAAGTGCGGCGACGAATGGCCAAGAAATAAGAACCAAGGTTTGTCGCGATGCTGTCCCTGCTTGATAAACTCCACGGCGTAGTCATTGAACACATCTGTTGCATAATACTCGTCTGCAGGTGGATTGATCTCCCTGGCACGATCTTCTGGCAAACGAACATAGTAATTGGAATCGTACTGATCGTGCGAATGGTCTCGCGTATAGCCGTAGAACTCATCGAAGCCGCGTTTGATTGGCCCGGTTTCCTGATGCATGTGCCATTTACCAACGTAGTAGCAACCGTAACCAACGGGCTTCAGCACTTCAGCGATCGTCGCACAACTGTTGTTCAATCGCCCCAGGTAGCCAGGTCCACGATCAGCACTCGGCCTGGTGGTTGTGAAATCTCCGATGCCGGCCTGTGTTGGATAAAGTCCCGTCATCAGCGACGCACGACTTGGACAACATCGCGCCGAATTATACAACTGAGTGAATCGCACTCCGCCACTGGCCAGCGCGTCGATGTTCGGCGTATCGATCTCGCCACCGTAGCAACCAAGGTCAGAATAACCAAGGTCGTCCGCCAAAATCAAAATGATGTTGGGGCGATCGGCTGCTGTTACGTCCACAGCAACCAGGGCACAAAGGCAAAATGTCAGAATGGACTTCAGCATGGTGTTCTCTGGTTGATACCTGGCAAGAGCCTTCCAGCAGAGCAAAAAAAGTCGGACGCAACGATGAAGCTTTTGAAATGCTTCATTTCCTGTCCCGACATCTTCTTGCCCTCCTGAGAAGAAAGATGTCCAGTCCAACAGCTTTCAACATGGTTTTCATGGTTTGATTTTTGAGCAATTCTCCGCGTCGTGCTAAAACTGTCTCTGCTCGAAAAACAGGATGAGGGCGGATTTCCAAATTTTCGGGAGCTTCCGGGATCCATGTCGATTCGGTCTCAGCACTCCGAACCGGTGGTTGGACACAATGCTGCGGTTCAGGCCCGACAGGGCCGATACATCCTTTGCCGGGGTCGAAGGCCCCGGATGCTGACGAATGAGAAAAGGCCCGAAGGGCCGGCACATTTGAATCGGCCTGAAGTGATCAATGTGTCGCCCCTTCTGGGCTTGAGAAAGAATGTTCGCCTTTGTTGTCCGGTGGCTCACGCCGACCGGCATTGGATTTGTCGGCCCGCTGGGCCTGAATCGCAGACAAAACACCTCGCGGAGATCCCGACAAGATTAGAATCCGCCCACAGGATGACTGTCGTTTGCTTAACTTAACGCCGATTCGCAGTAAGACAATGAGATGGTGCGTCTAATGAATGAGATATTTTGCCATGCATCGAACAGACCTGTTCGCCCGCCTTACGCTTTGGCCTGTCTACGGAACTCTCCTATGGTCATTCCCATGATCCGCTTGAAGACCACGTGTAAATACTCAGCGTGCACGAAACCACACAGTGTTGCGATTCTTTCAGCCGACAGATCTGTTGTCAGAAGCAGTTCACGGACACGTGTAATCTGCACATGGCGAATTTCTTCCTGAGGTGTGCGTCCGAGATATTTTCTCACCTGTCGCTCCAGCGTACTGCGGGACACCGGGTTGTTCCGGACAACGTCTTCAACACTCAGGCCACGACATGCGTTTTCGCGAATGTAGTGCAGGGCAGCGGCGATATCGCGATCATCAATGGCGACAACATCGGTCGACTGTCTCGTTGCCACACCGAGTGGCCTGATGAGCTGGATTCGTTCGTCAACGGCCTCTCCGTTCATCAGTCGAGCAAGCACTTCAGCGGCCCGAAACCCTACCATTTCCGCATTTGGAATGACGCTGGAAAGTGGTGGCGAACAAACGCGACAAAGAAGCTCGTCATTGTCGACACCAACAACGGCCACCTGTTCCGGAACCGCCAACTCCAGCTTTGAACACGCTTCGACAACATGCTGCCCTCGCACATCGTTGCAGGCCATAATGGCAAACGGCGGCTCGAACTCTTTCAACCACGCGACGATGGACTCCTGCTCTGCTTCCCACGCTCGCGCTGACGGACCGTGCCACAAGGAATTGAACGTGGAACAGGCGATCGATGTTCTTTCCTGAATGGATTCAACGAATGCCGCCTCGCGACGTTGCGACCATGCTTCCCCTTTAAAACCACAGAACCCGAACCGCTCGAACCCTCGTTCGATCAGATGCTCGGCCCCCATACGCCCAATCGCCGCATCGTCGGACCGAATTTGCGGTAAGTCCGAATCACTTCGCCGATCTGTCACTTCCACCAGCGGCACACCAGTCGTACGGATTGCTTCAAGCAGCCGGGGCGTTGTTGCACGCGAAATGATTCCATCGCCACGCCATTCACCAAGCCAGGATGGAGGCTGCTTCCACAAATCACGCTGCTCAAGAAACACGGACCATTCATCATGCATCCGCATGAACCGAACGATCCCCGACAGAAGATCGCGGCCGTAGACGCTGGAAGTTTCAATAATCAGAACGACATGCCGTTTCATCTCACTATGTTAATGTGTCACGAAACAATCCGCGAAGATTTTCCATTCATGGAAATGCAAATAACGTTCTCAACACTTCTGCGGCACTGGTCGTTACGAAGGAATTGCCCCGATTCGCTTCTGGATTGGATCAAAACTGCGGCTGGAAACTTCAGTTCCGGAAATTGTTTCGCGACAGTCCTTCCTGGCGTCGAATCGGAGTCCATCGCCACCTGGGCTGACTTCAGTGATCTGCCTGATCTATTGTTTTCGATTCATCAAACGTCGTTCTTTTTCTTTCGCGAAATCAAACGGAGTCGGACCGCTTAACAAATAGGGCTCGTTGAACGTCGCCTGTGTGTCTCCCTGTTCCTTCATCCACTCGTCGAGCATCACCGACATCTCCTTGATGCGGCTCGCCTGCTCCGGAAGACTCGCCAGATTATTTTGCTCGTGTGGGTCCTTTTCCAAATCAAAAAATTCAACCGCCGGACGCTGATAGTATTTCTTCACGACTTCCGCTGCCTTCGGGTCACTTTTCGCAGCTTCGTCCCAGGAATCCCAATACGCACCGGCCCCGTCCTTGCGGTCGATATCGGAATGATTCGAATGAAAGCAATCCGGTCGAAGATTGCGGATGTATTTGTATTGCTTCGTTTGTACCGCCCGGATTGGATAGACATTCTTGTTGCCATCGCCGCTATGAGTCGTATAGATGACCTCCCGGTGTTGCGTTGTTTTTCCAAACAGCACATTCACAAACGATTTTCCGTCGATTGCTTCCGGAACCGTTCCTCCGGCCAGATCAACCAGAGTCGGCATGATATCGATCCAACTCACCATCGCGTCGGTCCGCTTACCCGCCTCAATTCGGCCGGGCCATCGAACCAGAAGCGGCACTCGAGAGCCAGCGTCGTAAAGATTCCACTTTCCCAAAGGCCACTGCGCACCGTGGTCCGAAGAATAGATGAAAACAAAATCCTCCGAACCAAAATAGTCGCGAGCCATCTTGTCGACCTGGCCCATCAACTTATCCATGCTGGTGATATCCGTCAGATATCGCGCCCAATGCTCGCGAGTTTCCGGAGTATCAATAAAGTGATCTGGCAGCGTTACCGTCCCTGGGTCATATGCACTATTCCTGCTCCACGAAACATGCGGACGATGATCCCCGACCATTAAGCAAAGCGGCTTATCCTTCTGATGGCGTTTTCTCAGGAAATCCTGCACGGTTGTCGCAAGCTGCTCCTTTACGGCATCCGTCGCCTCATCAAATCCAGCTAGTTTGGCATTTGCACCATGCGCCACTTTCCCGAAGGCCACAACTTCATAACCGGCCGCTTGCAATGCCTTCACCATCGTCTGCGTTTCCGGACGCGGCGGGGTGTGGTTCGGTTCCGCCCCGTTGCGCGCCGGCATCAGGCCACTGAATAACGCAGCCCGACTCGGACCACACGAAGGAGAAGCAACGTATGCGTGATCAAAGACCATTCCAGCGTCCGCCAAACTCTGCATCGCTGGCGTCTTGACCTGGGTGCTGCCAAACACAGAGGAATCAAGGCGTCCATGATCATCGGCCAGAAATAACACAATGTTTGGCTTGCCCACCAGGCTGGCCGGCGTTTTGTCTGCTGCGCACAAACCGCCAGAACCAATCGTACTCAGCATCGCAAGACATATCGCCAACAACAACGAACGGATCGCAGGCGAACGAGAAGAATAGAATCGAGTTTTCACGAGATCACTTCGCGGGGGGGGTAACAGCAACAGTCAGGTAACGGCTGGTCAGTATAGCTCGCATCAACGCTGATTGCGTGCTGCTAACGCGAGCGGCAGGACAGGATCTTCTATTGTAGGAACGATTGTCCCAATCGTTCCTGAGCAGTTGAGACAACTGCTCTACTATGGGCTGGGAATCCATTTCCTGCCGCTCGCCTAAGAGAAAATTCATGTTGAGCCCAAGCCGCCACCGGCACTCCAACGGTCGCTCAGATCGGATGATTTTCCAGAGTCTATAAAAAACGAGAACTTTCTATGTAACAACGAATGATGCGTTTCGCTGGTAAAGCCAGAGGTTGAACAACTCAGCTTCATAAACCAGCAATTCAAGGAACACGACAATGAAACGAACAATTCTGAATGTTACTGTCATGCTTACTGCCGCAACCGTTGTCGCCACGTCGGCCGCATTCGCGGACTCAAAAGGTCGTGTTGGAGGCAACTTCAATCGAAGCCAAACAACAAGTTCTGGTGGCCAGTCAACGCATTCCTTCAGTGGTCGATTGGGAGCCACGACAGGTCACAATCCAACCCAAAACAACAATGGCTCTGGAAAGCAGAGTGGTATGACTTCCACACCCCGCAATTTGGGCGGAGCCCATTTTTCTGGTGTTCTCTCGCAACCTCAAGGCACCAAAGCTCGTCACATCACAGTTCAGGGTAATAGTTCACACTCCTCAGCGAGTTCACCACTTTCATTGCCAGGAGGCCTGAGCCATGTGACGAAGCCTGAGGTAAGGGGCACGATTCCATCCAACATCCATAATCAAACTGGCAAAAAAACACATCAGGTTCTCATGCCAAACGGTACGATGGTGAAGCCGATTGCACTGGATGCAGCCAAATTTGTCCAGCACAAAGGCCTAAAGCCAAACCTGCCTCCTCAGGTTCAGAATATTGTGGCGTCGGCTCCGAAGCACTTATGCATCCACCCTCATTTTTCATGGTGGGTCAACATCTGCCACGATCATTGCCATACCAACTATGGTTGTTGGAACGTCCATAATCGGTACTGGGATTCATGGACAACATGCAACTGGCAGGTCGTTCAATGTCAGCAGTTCAGCTACTTCGTCGGACTAAGCTGCATCCACATTGCGGACATGCAGGCCTATGGAGTTCAAACTGTCGTCAATGGATCACCTGCCCAGCTTGCAGGACTTCAGTCTGGTGATCTGATCCTGACAGTCAACGGTCAGTCTGTTTTTGATCAGAATCTAATGAACGCCGAAATTGTACGAGGTCGACTTGACCTCCAGGTGATTCGCGAAGGTGCTCCAGCGGCAATACTGATTACCGTCTTTCCTCGTCTGGTGCAGAGTGTTTCTTTCTGATGGCTGGCACTTTACAGCACCACGTTACAGCACCAGACAGCCGCACAACACAAAAAAAGCTCGACACAATGTGTCGAGCTTTTTTGTTTGCCAAAATCTCTGCTGGTAAGCAATCAAATCCTGTTCGCGTGAAAGCGATGGCCACAGCTGACCATTGCATTAAGAATCCACTGCAAAATTCAATGCCGCTCAATAGTTATCGCAACACCGCAATCCGGTTCTCTACTTTTCGAACGCCCGGCTGAAGTCGAATCAAGTTTGCGGCCAGTCGGCTGGCTTCAACGTCGGATGATGATCCCGTCAGCACAGCCACACCTTCAGAATTCAAGCTGACATCGATACCGGAAAGTTCCGGATGCGAAGCAGTGTAGCGAGTCAAAGCGGGAGCATTCTGAATAGCGAGGCGACCACTCAATTGCGAAGACGATGCCGTTGGGAACCGAAACCCAACCCTCAGACTGGTGCGAACCGATCGCGGCGTGCCAGTCGACTGAGACTGTGACGTCGAATTGACCTGTGAATTTTGAAACGCCTGAAACTGACGATTTGCACCTTGCTGGCCAGTGGTAGTGCGAGCTCCTCCAACAAATGTCTGCGTTGCATTTCCACCAACAAAACCAGGATTTGCATTTGTTGTTAAAGCGGGGTTTGCCGCCCCCGAAGTACCGGACATAGCGCTGGAACTACTGGAACCAGATGAAAGGCTGCTGCTTCCTGTTGAAGACCCTGACGAGCCGGAGCTCAACCCAGACAAACCGGATGTGGACCCTGTGAGACCACTGGTACCAGAGGATTGAGCATTCGCGGACGCAGCACAAAGAACTGTCGCAGACGCGGCAAGGCAAAATCGGATTAATGGACTGTTCATAAGAACCATCCTTCGAAGGCAATCGTGCAAACCAGGTATTATGAAATACGAAAGACGGATTGGCAGTCAATTCGCTGTTTCAGAGTTTGACAGACAAATCGCTGCAAAGAGATCCGGAAGATTTATCGCACGTTCAGCGATGTTTGGTAAAAGTCTAACAGTCTGATCGTTGGAATGAATCGCAGTTTCTTCAGATTTGCCGACCGTGGGCGGCATGTTCCGAAAAGTGTCCTGGGAAAGATTTCCGGCTGTAGCGGTCTGCGAAATTGGGAAAACATCGAACTTTCACAATAACTGAGGGCGGCGAAGGCGATTCTATCCCTCCAAACAAAAACGACCTCGTTATACTGCCGCAGTTGTTTGTACCTTGGAAATCCGGAATTTGTAGCAATGCCACCTCGCCCACGACCCGATGCCTCCGCTTCTAAACGCACCACCAAA
This sequence comes from Planctomycetaceae bacterium, assembly GCA_041753135.1. Taxonomy (GTDB): domain Bacteria; phylum Planctomycetota; class Planctomycetia; order Planctomycetales; family Planctomycetaceae; genus SXXK01. The sequence goes on along the minus strand of JBGSVD010000266.1, from coordinate 7,335 downwards.
GGACGTCCGCAGAATCGGCGTACTGGCGGCACTGATCGCCCGGGGCGCAAGTTCAATCAGGCGGCCGAGGGCAGAGGTGGACGCGTTGCCAAACCGCAATCGGAAGATTCCGAAATCGACTCGCTCGATGATTCTGAACAAATGCGGCTCCAGAAGTTTCTGGCAACGGCCGGAGTGGATTCGCGACGAAATTGCGAAGAATATATTCGTACGGGACGTGTGACTGTCGATTCTGCAGTCGTGTTGGATCCGGCACATGCCGTCGATCCGACCACTCAGGATATTCGACTCGATTCCGAACGCCTCCGATTGCCGCGGTTTCGCTACTTCCTTGTGAACAAGCCAAAAGGATTTCTCTGCACCAGTCGCGATCCACAGGGCCGACCACGCGCAATCGATTTGGTTCCGATTCGCGAACTTCGCATGTTCACGGTAGGACGTTTGGATGAAAACACGGAAGGCTTGCTGTTAGTCACGAACGATGGTGATCTGGCACAGAAACTGGCTCACCCGCGATTCGAAGTCGTTCGACGATATCGTTGTCACGTGGCCGGGATTCCTCAGCTTGAAACGCTGCATCAATTGCGTGACGGCATGTACTTCGCCGAAGGGTTCTTCAAGTTTCGAAGCGTGCACATTTATCGTCGCAAAGGCCAGAGCGTTATTCTGGAACTTGAACTGCAGGAAGGTAAGAATCGCGAAATCCGACGACTTATGGCTCGCGTGGGACACAAAGTTCTTGCACTTGAACGCATCGCCTTTGGACCACTCTCACTTGGGAGTCTGGCTCCGGGTCGCAACCGCGAGCTAATGCCATTCGAAATTCACGAGCTACGGCATTTCGCAGAGCATGGCGAAAAACCACCTTCTCGCGATGGAAAACAAAAACAGTCGTTTGGCTATCGATCAGGGCAGACACGAAACGGAAACGGCCGTCGCCGCCCAGACTCCAGCAAAGGCGGAACACCCCAAAGAGAAGTCGCTTCACCGGAACGAACATCATCGGAACGAGCATCAACGGGACGAATGTCACCGGAACGAACATCAACGGAACGAACATCACCGGAACGAACATCACCGGAACGAACATCACCGGAACGAACATCACCGGGACGAACATCACCGGAACGAACATCACCGGGACGAACATCACCGGGACGAACATCACCGGGACGAATGTCACCGGAACGAACGTCACCGGAACGAACGTCAACGGGACGAACGTCACCGGAACGAAAACCCATCACACCGGCTTTTTCAACGGAAGTCTCTTTCGACCGTAAGCCAGCCGCGAAAAAGTCGGCCGTCAGACGACCTGCAGCACAGAAGTCGACGGGCGCAAAGTCTGCATCAAAGAAAGCCGGAACAAAGAAGTCGACAGGGACCGCGTCACGGCCCTATGTCCCATCAATCAACAAAGGGCGTGATCGTCGTAAAAAACGATAAGACGAGCAGCCGGTTTGAATCACCAGGGCACATTCAGGAACCGTTGTCTCAACTGTTCCTGATCGATCGGGACAACCATTCGGCCATGGCAAAGACCTGTTCGCCAGTCGCCTAAGACGATAGATTATGAAGTCTAATCTTTCCTCTTTGTCACGCGATCCGCAAACTTCAACAGCAACGGAAAGGCAGGCTGCGCCATTTGACCATGGTCGTAGCCGCCAAGCTCGTGCAGTGTGACATCCGGATGCTTTATGTGAGTCAGCATGCGTCATGCGTAGGCGTTTTCTTCGTATCGCGCCAAAAGCTCAAGCTCACGATCGCCGGTCACAAGCAGAATCGGCGGTGAATCATTGCGTATATGATTCAATGGGGCGAATTCATTGATCACCGGCCTCGTGTCTTCAATGCCGTTTTCTTTGCGCACCGTAAAGTGAGTGATCATCTGGCCGCTGAGAGGAGCAAGACCGGCAATGCGATTCGCATCAATGTTGTGCGCTGCCAGCCACTGCTTGTCAAAGCCGACCATCGCTGTGAGATAACCGCCCGCCGAATGACCGCTGACGACGATTCGATCGGCAGAACCACCGTACATCTTCGATGTGCTGAAACACCCATGCGATCGCAGCAGCTGCGTCTTCAATGTAAGCAGGCGCTACGACATCCGGATGCAGGCGATAGCTCACGGTGACCACAGCGACGTCTTTTCGGTCCAGCGCTTGGGGGAAGGATCGCTGGCCCCCAGTGAGACCGCCTCCATGAAACCACACAATCGTTGAGTACCCTTTTGCGTTGGCCGGATATCGCACGTCCAGTCGGCATCTGGACTGCATGCCATCCGTTAGCTTGCCATCATCTGGCCGATAAAGAATGTTTTCGACGACCTTGTGGGTTGGCTCATCCGCGAGACTTGTCGCGCCATCACTGTTCGCCAAAACAATCAACAATGCCAATGTGGTGAGCATTTTGACAATGCTGCGGAAACAGCAATTCACCATGAAACCAATTCCCATTCTTTGCTTGCCGGAATTTATGATTCTTTTTGCTCAGGCCGTAAGCCTCGATTTATCAAGGACTCTGCTGAATACTGAGCCATGCTGAACTGTTATCGCTGACTTTGAATCCTGCGTCAGACAGCAGGAGCGACGACTGGAACACTGGCAGGCTCAGTCTCTGACTCCTGGGCCACTGGCGACTGAGCCCACTGAAGACACGCATAACCAGCCGACATATGGTCGCTGATTTCTTCCATGCAGATGCCAGCCGCCAGCAGAATGAGATGATCTCCATCTCTCAATGGCTCGCAATTGTTGGCCGTCAGCACTTCTGGAAGCCGCGAAAGAATTGTTGGTACCGACGAGGAAATCGTATTGCCAAAGAACTTCAGGTTGTTGAGGTATTCAAAATCTGGAAACTCAGTTCGAGCCGCTGCAATCAACGCTTTCAGAAGTTTGCCGCTGGGCTGATGTGGAAGAATCACAACTCGCTGGCCAGGATGAATATCAATTGCAGCGACTGCTGTTCGCAATCCTGCCAGCATCAGTTCAATGCCATTCAGGAAAACAGGCTCGGCATTCATTCGCATCACGGTGCGATTGACCGGCATTCCACGGAAAGTAAACGCGTTTGCATGGTCACGACGGAAAAGTGCATTCGGATTTGGTCGAAGATGAGCGGAAATCGGAAAATCATCCGACCGAACAATCGACACAGGAATCCCCCGCCCCCGTTCCAGGACCATTGCCGTGGCTCCTGCTCCGACAATTCCACAGAACAATCGATCCGAAGCATCGTGCCAGGTTTCCGGAGTTTCGATGTTCAGCAACGCTATCTTCGACTCTGCGGATTCGGCTGCCAGAAGCAGAACTGCTTCATGCAACAGTTTCAGGAATCCTCCGCAGCCAAAGTTAAATGCAACGATCGATTTCCGGGGCAAATTCAAACGAACGCATAACTCCGCAGCCAGACGTTCGCACTCAGAAGGATCGGTATGGGAATGGCACAGCATGACAGAAGAAAAATCTGACAAAGTTACGCCGGATTCCTGCTCAAGTCGGCAGCAAAGCGCAACACCAATATCAGCGGAACTCAATCCCTCACGCAGGATGCGACGAGTCTGGATTCCGGTTGAGCGAACAACATTTTCGGGACTGGCAAATCCAGCCCCGCCAGAAAGCCGAGACAGCTCAACAATCCGAACATTGTCGAGCGGCTCGAACAGATCTTCTCGGTCATAGATGTCAACAATGCAGGACAAACCCAGCATCGGTTCTCGTTCTGAAAAGAACTCTTCCATGAACAGCTCCGAGAGGACTCGAAAAAACGTGTGATCAGAACGCAGAGCAATAAGGCAATTTCTTACTTTGAAACGAATTCCAGTGCTACTCAAACCTGGATTTCGTAACCCTTGCGCTGCTCACGCGCTTGCCAGAGAGCTGCATCAGCATCACCGACAATTTGCTCGTTTTCCGGATCCCACTGAAGTGTTCGATTCAGACGCATTGAAATGTTAGCGAGATGGCAAACGGTCATCGCACGGTGATGGCTATGAACATCGCTGATGGGTTGAGTTCGATCAACAAGGCACTCGAAGAAGTTCTTCATGTGATTGCCCGGCTGCTTGCCCTTGTACAACGTCTTCAGCGTTTCTTCCTTTAGTGGATTGCTCTTCATTCCATCCACTGCGGCGCCGGTCAGTTTACCACGATTAACGAAGATTCGACCTTCACTGCCTTCCAGCATCAATCCGTTGTCGAAGCCCAGGTCGTCCGCACGATCTCGAATGTGCAGCACAGCGTCATTCGCAAATGTGGCTGTGACATGGAACTCTGTTGCAGTGTTGTATTGCGAAGGATCGGTCGGCATTCCGTTTTCCATGGTGACTGGATGCTTAACCATGACCGGTTCAACTTTGACGGGACCAGTGTTTTCAAGATTGAACGCCCATGCCGCAATGTCGACATGATGAGCACCCCAGTCTGTCATTTTTCCACCGGAGTATTCATACCACCACCGGAACTCGTAATGACATCGAGAATTTCCGTATCGGCTATTGGTCTTCTTGAAGCGGTACTCCGTCATCGGAGCTTGTCCAAGCCACATGTCCCAGTTAAGTCCCTTCGGAACATCTGCAACCTCAATCGGGCCACTGCCTGGAGCCCCATCAATGGCCACTGTGACTGTCTTCAGCTCCCCAATTCGCCCTTCACGAATCAAGGCAACGGCATGCAGGAACCTCAGGTCCATTTCACTGCGTTGCTGTGTCCCGACCTGGAACACGCGACCTGTTTCCTCAAGCACTTTGCGAATTTGCTTGCCTTCGTCGATCGTCAGCGTCAACGGTTTTTCACAATAGACATCCTTGCCCGCCTTCATGGCTTCAATTGCAATTTTGGAATGCCAATGGTCAGGCGTAACAATCGTGACAACGTCAATATCCTGACGGTCCAGAATCTTGCGATAGTCCTCGTACATGTCGACCTTGCGTTCCGCTCCTGGCTTGCTTTGCAATTCCAGCGCTTTCGCTTTGCCTTTTTCCACATGGGCGACGTCCACATCGCACACAGCGGCGCAGTCCGAGAATTTCATCGCGTTCGGACCAACGGCATTCCAACGATCGCCTGTACCAATGCATCCCAATGTCGGCCGCTCATTTGGGCTTCGAAATGAAGAAGCCATTGAACTTGGGGCAAACCAGTACGGCGAAACGGCGGACGCCAATCCAGCCAAGCTGGCTGACTTCAGAAAACTGCGGCGTGTATTTGCTGACATGGTGTACCTGCTCCTGCAATCGTGGTGGTCAAGGGCGACTGAAGTTCTCGCCAAAATTCCAGCATGGAAGGAATTTCGCGCGGGCGACAGTTTACGCGAAGAGGAGCAGTACTTCCAAACGTTAAGGTGTGTTCACAATGATGAATGGACAAAAGGAGAGACAAATAGGACGATGGGGAAGAATGCATATGGGTTGAATTTGGCAAATCAGCCACAAATGTGGCCCCCGGAACACTAAAAACAATACCCATTGGGCCTCGTTCAGGCTGCCTCTGGGAGTAATGGCTCAAGGCGGTTTCCCCCAGCAGCCTGAAGTAAAATTGTTGCTTTGAAAGGCATGAAATTGGTGCCGTGCGTTGTTCCCGCCTGCATGGGAATAACGTCATGCGAATACCGGCGATTGACAGAGTAACGGGCAAGCAGCGTTGAGAACGCTTTTATTGACAACTCAAACATTTCCCCCAAACGGATGTTTGAAATCGCGCCAATGAATCGGCCTGCCTCACCGTAAGCATCGCAGTCTCAGGAATTCTTTCAGGCGGAGTTGGACGCCACACCCGTCGATCTGCTGCGAAACCCAGAGATCTGCCGAATGTCACGTCGCCTGGAAAGAGGCAACAAGAGTACACGCACAACTGCCACAAAAAAAACAGCATCACCCACTTTCGCGGATGATGCTGTTTCTGATGAACGCTCGCAAATGAAAAATTTAGGAGAACAAACTAAATCATCTCCGTATGAACCATGCGAGCATCGCCCGGAACCCTCCGAGCAGAGAATGGAAACCGTTTGGATCAGTTGAAGCGACCAAACGAATGAACCCAGGAATATAGTCGAACCAATAAAACAAGAATGCATGTACTGGGCATGACATTCTACAGCAATAGCTGTGCCAGCATGACGAACGGTCTGGGAAAAATATTTCCCAGTTCGAAACTGCAGCGTTTTCAGGATCATAGCGTTGTTTGCGACTCTGCCAAGCAAACACGCGGAAAAAGCAATGTTACCGATACGCCCCATTCTCCCAAATCCTGCGATTCGACTTGCTCAAATCTGCTTCACTCGCTGTGCAATTTTGAGTTTCCTCGGGGATTTCGTTATGGGAAGAATCAGAACTGGGCTCAACAGAATTGCTCACCCGGTTTAGACTGCCTACGGCCGCAAGCAGCAATTTGCAGCGGTTTTGATCTGCCCTTCTTCAAGTCACGGCGCTGCCTGGAACTCACAAGGGCTTCGTTTGTCATTCCAGTACTTTCGGGCATGGAAGCCGATGAAGATTCGATCTCGATGGCTGAATCTCTGTTTGTCGTGGGTCTCGACCGCTTGCCTGCGGCTCCTGTTTCGAACGGTGCGCGTCGAACATCATCACGTTGCCGACGAAGGAACGCCGTATTTGAAGCCGAAAGGCAAGCAGCGATACACGTTCTGCATGTGGCACGATCACATCGTTCTGGCGGCGTTCTCCCGAAGGACGTATTGTCTGGCCGGTCTGATCAGTCAGCACCGCGACGGGAGCTACCTGGCAGACTCGGTCACCATGGCCGGCATCCATCCGGTGCGTGGCAGCACCAGTCGTGGCGGAATTGAAGCCGTTCGCGAAATCCTAAGCCTGCCCGATCTCCATCTTGCCATGACACCAGACGGGCCTCGTGGCCCGCGACACGAATTGAAGGACGGAATCTTCTACATCTCATCGCGTTCTCATCGCCCCGTCGTTCCCTGCGCTTTGACGGCAGATCGCTTTTGGTCGATCCCGGGCAGCTGGACTGACATGATTATTCCGAAGCCTTTTTCGAAAGTGCTGCTGATTGCCGGTTCTCCGATGGAGATTCCAGAAGACTGTCCCAGAGAAGAATTTGGGCCATGGTCGGAATTGCTGAAGGCAGAGATGGGACGACTTCAGGCAATTGGCCAACGAATTATGAACGGCGACATCTCGGCCGCGACGGAAATCAATCGGTCAGCGAATTCCGCAGAAGCTCTGCTAAAAGTTGATACAGCCACTCAGAAAGCCGCGTAGTGTTCCGTCAAGGTAAAGAATTTGGCGTGCTGGTAGTGCAATGTCATTTGTGAATTGAGAGATGTTCAGCGGGCGAGACGCCCCCCCGCCGGGTGCGCGGG
>JBGSVD010000265.1:0-6843 GCA_041753135.1 Planctomycetaceae bacterium | reverse complement strand
CGCTTCACATTATCTCTGCTGAAGCAACATCCTGGCAAAGACAGCCTCGCCATGAAACGCAGAATCTGCGGCTGGAGCGACGACTTCCTGATGGAAGTCCTTGGTATCAAAGGGACTTAAGTGTGCGCTGGCCTTGCCCATAGATCGCACACTGTCGTGGAAGTTTCGACCGTGCCCGGGAGCGACGACTGCTAAGAATGCGATGATTCTGTCGCAACGGTTGTTATGGCACGAGTGCAAACCGAGAACCGCGCAGCAGCGAACGGGTGCGAAGCAATGGTGCGCGGGAGGTCGGTTGAATCAACAGAGGCCTCAGCGGCGTTTGGGGCGCGTCGGGCACCGTCAGGCATGCCGTCCGTCATCCATGTTTTTCGAGGGACTGAAAGGACAAAAGGGAAGGACGCAATCAAAGAGACCAGACCCCCTTTAGCCCTTCCAGCCTGAACGTTGGGCTTATCGTATGGTGTGTGCGGCTGGTACGTTCTGGTATGAAGTGCAGTCGCGATTGATTGTTAAGGTAGGTGTGCAACAGGTGCCAGAATGTCGGCCGAGAACTTTGGTTTACGTGCACACAGGTCGCGGCCAGCCGCGAAGTCCTCCTCGGCAAGTCCGGCAGAAAGGACCTACAGAAATCCACGAAGGAAAAATCAAATGACAGCGTCCAGCATGAACCAGCCTGCATCCGCGGAACCGAATCCGACGCTCATTTTCGATACTCTGAATGCTTATCAGCGAACCGGAGCTTTGAAGTCTGCGATTGAATTGAAGTTGTTCACAGCCATTGGAGCGGGACGGACCGGCGCGACCGCGCTGGCGGCCTCGTGTAGGGCGAGTGAGCGCGGTGTGCGTATTCTGTGTGACTATCTGACTGTGATTGGACTTTTGAGCAAGTCATCGGATGAGTATTCTCTCACTTCGACAGCGGCCGCTTTTCTTGATGAGAACTCCCCACGTTACATGGGCAGCGCCGCGCGGTTTGTGGCCTCAGATGGCATGATGGACACATTTCGGGATGTGGCCGGGGCTGTTCGTCGCGGCGGCACATTGTTGCCGGAGGGCGGAAGCACAAAAATCAACTACGAACCCTGGGTTGAGTTCGCAGAATCGATGGGTCCGATGATGATGCCCGCAGCATTGTTTATCGCGAATCTGGTTGCTGAGCGATATCCGTCCGGGCCATTGAGAGTTCTGGATGTTGCGGCCAGTCACGGTATGTTTGGGCTGTCGATTGCTCAGCGATTGCCACAGGCGGAAATCGTTGCGCAGGATTTCCATGCGGTGCTGGAAGTTACGAAAAGAAATGCCACTGCCGCAGGTTGCGTGGATCGCTTTGCGTTCCTGCCCGGTGACGTAATGACGCTGGATCTGCCCGGAACTTATGACTGCGTTCTGCTCACAAACTTCCTGCATCACTTCAGTGCAAAGACCTGCGAATCGCTGCTCCGAAAGCTGCAGGCTCGACTGAATCCCAATGGCGTTGTGATTTCTCTGGAATTCATTCCGAATGAAGATCGAGTCACTCCACCGACACCCGCCACCTTTGCGCTGACGATGCTGATGAGCACCGATCATGGTGACGCCTATACATTCGCCGACTATCAGGCGATGTTCAAGGCGGCCGGGTTTGTCCGGAACGAAATGATCGACGTTCCCCGTTCGCCGTCACGGTTAATCGTGAGTTCGCTTCATTGACACACAGGCAGCACCACGATTCGATTAATGATTGATCCCGGTTTCTATGTCGAACCGCTCGCCCAGCCTGCGAGTGTTCCGAGCATTCCGGCCGCCACTGCGGTGCGTTCACAGCATTGCTGCATGTGTTTGAGAAACGCCTGTTCGTCAGCAATCGCGTAGGTGGCAGGCTGCCCATGACATCCAACGACGCCTTCTTGCTGAAGTTCATTCAGAACCTTCAGAACATTGGCTTCTGATGCGCCCGCCTTTTCTATGATGTCGGGCAGCGATAGAGATTGCTTGTGATTCATCGCCAGCAACATCACGACGCGGGCTCGGCTGGCAGACTCCCACCACTCGGATACTTGTTTCCACAGGTCATCTTTTGAGTACTTCGCCCACAGGTCATCGATCTCTGCATCATGCGGCTGCGTCATGTCCGATTTTCCTTATCAAAAGGTAAAGCCCTGAGAGACTGATCCGTTTCGTTTCGGAAAGTTACACGTGTTTCTGTACTTTCCCGAATCTGATGGAAAAGCGACTACTACCAGCAGATTTCCAGCGAAATCATTCGCAACGTGAGCGATACCGGCGCGTCGTTCGGCAGTTTCCTCAAAGCCCGCAGCCGAATCCGTGTCGAAGAAAAGAAAGTGATCATCCCCATGGATCTTCAACAAACGAGGCTGCAGGACAGATAGCGAAAAGACTTGGGAGATCAGGACTCAGTCTTTAGCTGGTAGCAAGCCCTTCACGCAAATCAGTGGATGCGCAAATCAAAGAGACCTGACCCCTTTCTGTGCCGCCTTTCTGTGCCGCCGGTTTCTGAGTTCGTGCGGAAAACGTGACCGCGCGCTTCGAGGCCGCGACGCAGTTCCTGATAGTTATAAATTTCGCCGTTGAAGACAACGTGGATCGATTCATCCTCGTTGGACAGAGGCTGTCGGCCGCCTTCGAGATCGATGATCGCCAGTCGACGATGAACAAGACCAACGCTGCCAGCTCGAAAAGTGCCTTCACCGTCCGGTCCGCGATGCGCAATGGCATTCCCCATCTCCGTCAGCAGCTCCGCGCTGACCGATCGATTGGAATCCGCGTAAAGGATACCGGCAATGCCACACATAATCGTATTTTGCTTTCCAGCGATGAAGTTTGAGTCAAGACCCGGGCTCCGCGCGCATCCCCTCAGTGCACGACGAAGCCGCAGGTCTCACGAAAGCCTAGGTCACAACCGGTCACCGCGCGGACGGTTTGGGAAAATGAATGTGTCCGGAAAGACACATTTGAATGCTCTGCACCATCATGTTGCGTTTTTGAAACACGAAAAGGCACTCTTGGAGTTGTCGGCATAATCCAGACAACTGGCTCAATCCGTGACATTGATAGGATCGAAACGAGGAGTACAGCGGCAGATCCCGATCGCGTTTCTCGCAGAGCGAGATTCGATGGTAGCCGGGGGTTTCAACCCCCGGAAACGCGGCAACCAACAACGTTCGCGTCGCGGAGCGACGCATGCCGAGCGGGAACGTTCAACCCCCGGAATTGTTATGCCGCGACCCCACGGAGAAACACTCCGACGAGGGCGGCTGCCAGTTCCTGAGTCAGAAACTGCCCCGGACGTTTCTTGCGGGAAAAGATGTTGATGGGCTGATCCATCAGACAACAAAAACTGAGTGCAAGGAACTCCGGATCAGCAGAAGCCAGTTCGCCGGATTCGATTCCGCTATGGATGGTTTCAGTCACAAGGCGAAATCTCCGGGCCGTCAGCTTGTCGAGAACCTTGGCGATCTCTTCCACCGGAGGTCCGTAGTAGGTCTGAAACAGCAGGCAGGGAACTCGAGGATCGGCGTTACAGAATTCAAAGGAGCTTTGCACCATCGCCAGCAGCCGCGATTGGCAGTCCGGCATTGTCTCGATGGCTGTTTTCAGTTGCTGGAGATTCTCTCCGTAGTAATGTTCAACCAGCTTTGTGAAAAGATCCACCTTATCCTCGAAGTGATAGTACAAGGTTGGCTGAGTCACCTCGGCAGCCTGAATGATGTCGCGGATACTTGTCACGGCATATCCGCGTTGCGAAAACAAAGTCAGCGCGCAGTCGAACAGGTGGGATCTTGTTTCCGCGGTTTTGGTCTGGCGAGCGGTCATGGCTGATTGGAGATCTCTTTGCGTGGCTGTTTGAGATCATGGGCAAGATTGTCGAAGATTACATGGATCAGATCCTCTGTCTTGTCCGCCGTCAGCAGGAAAAAGCAGAACAACATTTCATCATCAGTCTCTTCGCCCCAGGTAACTCGCTTCGGAGGTGACGAGGGATTGGAAGGGTTCCGATCAGAGTTGTCGAAAGTCGCTTCGACGATCAGAACGGTACCGGCCGGCAGTTTAAAAGGCCGCTCAAAGTAGTACTCATCCTGCCAGTTGTAATTCCAGTTTGGAACATCAATCAGCACCTCGGTGTTTTTGTCCGGCAATCTCGCGGTCACCTTGATGGACTTACCCAGCAGATGCATGTGCGGGACAATGCCAACCATGATGCTGTCTTTAGGGAGGCGATAACTGCTCGAACGACGATAATCATTGTCGCCAGCCGCCATGTCCATTTCGTAGTTCGCCATCCAGATGCTGCCAACCAGCTTCGCGGATTCCTTCAATGATTCTTCGACTGGCTTTTTTACAAAGTACAAGCCGATTTCGGACTGGTCGACTTCTTCTTTTCCCGTCGGGTGATAGTGTACCTGAACGACCAGATCGCTGCCCTTTTTCAGGTATCGACCCATATCGTTGGGAAGTCGCCGGGCCGTGTTTCCAACCGACCAGCCACCCAGCGCGCCGTCGGGAAGAAAACCCGGACCGCCGAAGTTGGGATAACCGGGTTCTGGAGTTGCTTCGTCCGGCTTGCGGGCCTGACCTTTACTGTCGAGGAATAATACGGCATGGTGGACGACTCGTTTATTGCCCGGATGAAATTCCACCGCCGCCACCAGATGATCACTGTCTGTTTCCAAAGGAATGACAAAATTCTGCAAGAGATCCGGACCATCTGCGTGAACAGTAAAAGGTTCGGGCATTTTCACAATGAGATCCGGAGCTCCCAGTTGCCAGCCCTCGGCAAACTTCGGCGCAGGGGGAATATCAGCTTCGTTACCTTTTGGACATCCGGCAGCAACCCAGTCTTTGAGCAGATTGAGTTCGTGATCCGTCAACCATCGCTCACCAACAAACCGATGTTCTGAGTCCGGGCCCGGCATCCACGGCGGCATGATCCGCTTCTGAGTCACCTCGACCAGCATCTCCGCATGCTTGACTGCCTCTTCAAAAACTGTCAACGAAAACGGTGCAACCTGGCCTGACCGATGGCAATTCTGACAGCGAGTCTGAATCAACGGCGCGATATCGCGGCAGTAAGTGATGGATGATTCTTTTGTGATGCGATCCAGTGGCGGCACAATGCATCCAACAGGCAACGTTTCAGATTCGGCAACAGATTCTCCGGCCAGAACCGATGTGATAGCTGCTTTCAGGTAATAATGTTCCACCTTGGCGCGGCGTCGCCCGATCGATTCATAAGCGTTGTCGATCGCTCCCTTGTAGGCAAGTTGTCCCTCAGCGTTCAGCAGGAAAACCTGCGGCACATGCGAAGGCTTGAGTTCTTTCAGCAGCAGATTCGACGCATCGAAGAGGATAGGGATCCTCAATTCGAATTCGGCAAAGTGCTTCTGAGCCGCCTGCCGTGAGACGTCCGGCTCTGACAATACGCCGAAGAATTCAACTCGGTCCTTAAACTCGTCCGCCAGTCGCTTCAGCTCGGGCGTATAAGAGTTCGCGATCGGGCAGGTTGTCGAAAGAAACACATACGCGCGAGGAACACCGCGTTCGTTCTGCCCCGGCGAGTGAATGGTTCCGGACAGATCGATGAGATCAAACTGCAAATGCAGAGTATTCGATTTTGATTTCTCTTCGGCCAGCGCACTGGACCACATCAGTACGCACAAACACGCGGCAAATTCGATCCGGCCCATCACTCATCTCCTTCACGTTCACCGATGATGTCACTGTTGCCTCGGCAAACTATATACCGATCGTTATATTTGCGTCAATGGGCAGGTCAGGAATCAATTGTGCGGAGTGTCAGTCCCAGAGGTAACGTTCTTCGTATTTGATTTTGTGACGTTTCAAAAGCGCGAGAAACTCCTCCTTAAAGGTTCTGCGCTGATGATGTTCTCTCTGATTCAGGATGTAGTCCTTTACCTCTGACAGGCCTGACTTGCTGACAGTGAATGCCCCATAGCCGTCCTGCCACGCGAAATTATGCAGATTTGGAAATTCAGTATGGATCCAGGCCGACGAACCACCCTTGATTAATTGTGCGGCTTTGGAAGGAGCCATCGTTGCGGGAGCACCCAAAAGAAGATGAACATGGTCGTCGACTCCACCGATCTGGATCGGCTTCATGCGATTCGTTGCCGCAATTCCACCTAGATACTTCCAGACTCGTTGTTCGATGTCGGGCTTGATCCAGGGTTCCCGATTTTTTGTGCTGAAGACAATGTGATAGTGCAAAGATGTGTAGGTATTGGCCATGCTGGCTGATTCATTACGTGTGGTGTGCTTGCGTAGCTTAGGTTGCGTATTTGATCAATTGTCGCTCCGCGACACAATGGATTGTTGGCGCTGGAATCCCGGCGTATCAAACCCGGCCTTGAAAGGCCGGGCTACCATCAAATGCCGCTCCGCGGCAAATCGCAATGCCGTTTCTTGCGGAGCGAGATTTGATGGTAGCCGGGGGTTTCAACCCCGGAAACGATGCGCCCAACACCCACCGCGTCGCGGAGCGACGCGTGAATGATCTCGGGGCGGATTTGCAATGTTCGCGCATCAATTGTCGCTCCGCGACACAATCAATTGTTGGGGGCGTAAAAAGGGGCTCTTTGAATTGAGACCGGCCCGCTGGCAGCGTCTCAGGTTGTTGTTTCTATCGGTACGGGTGACGGATGCGTGGGCACATGTCGGATCGCCCCGTCTTCCATCTCGTAGATTGTATCAAACACCTCCAGCGTTCGTTGGTCGTGAGTCACGACAATCACTCCCGCACCATGCTCGCGGGCGACATTCCGGAACAGTTCCATGACCTGCCGACCACGATGGCTGTCCAGTGCAGCAGTGGGTTCGTCAGCG
>JBGSVD010000264.1:0-203915 GCA_041753135.1 Planctomycetaceae bacterium | reverse complement strand
GAATGCAGTGATCGGCGGAGCTGGTGCGGATGAAATCACGGCCGGCGGTGGCTCGAACACAGTTCTTGGTGACGATGGTCAGGCGTACTTCTTCGCGGATGGAAGCGTGCGTCTGATTGAATCGATCAATCTGGGCAACGGAGCCGATGATATCATCGAACTGCAGGACGGCACGAACACTGTCATAGCCGGAGCGGGCGCGGATGTTCTGACGCTGGGCGGCGGTACGAATTATGTGCTGGGTGACGAAGGCAAGCTGGAAGTTCTGACGGACGTGAATGGTGATCCGACGGGCACGACGGAAGTGCAGAGTCTGAACGGTCTTGTCGGTGGCACGGATACGATCAATGTTGGTCCGGGCTACAATGTTGTCGCTGGCGGAGCGAATGTCGACACGATCACAGTCAACGGCACAACAGCGAACGCCCGTGGCATCGTGATGGGCGACAACGGAAAAATGACGCTGTCGAACAGTGGAACTCTGCTGGAGATCGAGAGTACAGACTTCGCCGGTGGAGCCGGTGACATCATCAATCTGACAGCCGGAACGAACGCGATCATCGGTGGAGCGGGTGCGGATCAGATCACAGCGACGACAGGTCGAAACACGGTCCTGGGCGATGATGGGCACGCGACGTTTTATTCGAATGGCGATCTGGAGTTCATCGAGTCGATCAATCTCGGCAACGGTGGCGACGATACCATCACTTTGCAGAATGGCACCAATGCTGTCATCGGTGGAGCGGGTGCGGACGAAATCACCGCCGGGGATGGTGTGAATCTGGTTCTTGGCGATGAAGGTCAGGCCGCACTGTTTACTGACGGCAGCGTGCGCTTGATTGAATCCACGAACCTCGGCGTGGGTGGAGATGACATCATCGAACTTCAGGACGGTACGAATACCGTCATCGCAGGAGCGGGCGCGGATAGTCTGACGTTGGGTGCTGGAACCAATTACGTATTTGGCGACGAAGGTCGATACGAAGTCCTGACGGATGGCAGTGGCAACCTGACTGGGTTAACAACAATCAGCAGTCTGAATGGCCTTGTGGGTGGCACCGATACGATTAATCTCGGGGCTGGCTACAACGTTGCTTCTGGTGGAGCGGCTGCCGACCTTATTACAGTCAATGGAACTACTGCGGACGCTCGTGGAATCGTTATTGGCGACAACGCCAAGATGACGCTGGACAATTCGGGGACATTGTTGACTGTCGAGAGCATAGATTTCCTGGGCGGAGCAGGCGACACCATCAATCTGACAGCCGGGACGAATACTATCATCGGCGGTGCAGGAGCCGATCAGATCACAGCGATCACGGGTCGCAATACGGTGCTTGGTGATGACGGCCAGGCAACGTTCTTTGCAAACGGTGATCTCAAGCAAATAGAAACGGTAAATTCCGGCAACGGCGGCAATGATTCGATTCAGCTTCAGGATGGACTGAACGTTGTCGTCGCCGGAGCCGGCTCGGATATTCTGACACTGGGTGCTGGAACGAACTATGTGCTTGGTGATGAAGGCAAGCTCGAAGTACTGACGGATGTTAACGGGGATCCGACCGGTACAACCATCGTCAGCAGCTTGAATTCTTCCACAGGCGGAGCCGATCAGGTAAGCGTTGGATCCGGCTACAACGTAGTTGTCGGCGGAGCAGCGTCGGACACAATTACTGTCAATGGCACGACTGCAAATGCTCGGGGCGTTGTACTGGGTGACAATGGTTCTATGGTTTTGAGCAACAGCGGCGTGCTGCTGTCGATCAAGAGTACGGACTTCACCGATGGGGCGACGGACTACATCACATTAACCGACGGCACGAATACAGTGATCGGCGGAGCCGGGGACGATGAAATCACGGCGGGGGCGGGTCGCAATACAATTCTGGGTGACGATGGCAGAGCAACATTCTTCGGGAACGGCGACCTGAGATTCATCGAGTCGATCAACCTCGGCCTTGGCGGCAACGACATTATTGAACTTCAGGATGGAACGAACAGTGTCATTGCCGGAGCTGGTAACGACTCCGTGACAATCGGCGCTGGCACGAACTTCGTGCTGGGTGACGAAGGTCGTCGTGAAGTTCTGACCGATGTCAACGGTGATCCGACCGGCACAACAGAAGTGCAGAGTCTGAATGGTCTCGTGGGCGGCACGGATACGATCAATGTTGGTCCGGGCTACAATGTTGTCGCTGGCGGAGCGAATGTCGACACGATCACAGTCAATGGCACAACAGCGAACGCCCGTGGCATCGTGATGGGCGACAACGGCAAGATGACGCTGTCGAACAGTGGAACTCTGCTGGAGATCGAGAGTACAGACTTTGCCGGTGGAGCCGGTGACATCATCAATCTGACAGCCGGGACGAACGCGATCATCGGTGGAGCCGGTGCGGATCAGATCACGGCGACGACAGGTCGAAACACGGTACTGGGCGATGATGGGCACGCGACGTTTTATTCGAACGGCGATCTGGAGTTCATCGAATCAATCAATCTCGGCGACGGTGGCGACGATACCATCACTTTGCAGAATGGCACCAATGCTGTCATCGGTGGAGCGGGTGCAGACGAAATCACGGCCGGAGATGGTGTGAATCTGGTTCTCGGCGATGAAGGTCAGGCCGCACTGTTTACTGACGGCAGCGTGCGCTTGATTGAATCCACAAACCTCGGCGTGGGTGGAAATGACACCATCGAACTTCAGGACGGTACGAATACCGTCATCGCCGGAGCAGGCGCGGATGTTCTGACGCTGGGCGGCGGTACGAATTATGTGCTGGGTGACGAAGGCAAGCTGGAAGTGCTGACGGACGTGAATGGCGATCCGACCGGCACGACGGAAGTGCAGAGTCTGAATGGTCTCGTGGGCGGCACAGATACGATCAATGTTGGTCCGGGCTACAATGTTGTCGCTGGCGGAGCGAATGTCGACACGATCACAGTCAATGGCACAACAGCGAACGCCCGTGGCATCGTGATGGGCGACAACGGGAAAATGACGCTGTCGAACAGTGGAACTCTGCTGGAGATCGAGAGTACAGACTTCGCCGGTGGAGCCGGTGACATCATCAATCTGACAGCCGGTACGAACGCAATCATCGGTGGTGCTGGTGCAGATCAGATCACAGCGACGACTGGTCGAAACACGGTCCTGGGCGATGATGGCCACGCGACGTTTTATTCGAACGGTGATCTGGAGTTCATCGAATCAATCAATCTCGGTAACGGCGGCAACGATACGATCACCTTGCAGAATGGCACCAATGCTGTCATCGGTGGAGCGGGCAACGACATCGTCAATGTCAGTAGTGGCACAAATCTTATTCTCGGCGATGAAGGTGAAGCCAGCCTGTATACGGACGGAAATGTTGATCTGATTCGCAGCACAAATCCAGGCGTCGGTGGAGCCGATGCGATTACGCTGGGGAACGGAACGAATACCGTTATCGCAGGAGCGGGCGTCGATACGATTTCCGTTGGAGCTGGAACTGCGACGATTCTCGGCGACGAAGGTCAGAGCTATGTGACTCGCGATCCGGGAACTCAGACGATTACAGGACGAGTGACTGAAACAACAAACGATGCGGTTGGTGGCAATGATGTGATCTCTGCCACGGGTGGCAAGAATATCGTGATGGGTGGAGCGGGCAGTGATTTGGTTTCAGGCACAAATCCTGTCAGCGGATTGGCTCCACAGTTCATTGTGCTGGGTGATACAGGTCGAGCCGAATTCAGTAGTAGCGGTCAGTTGCTGGAGATCTTCACGAAGTCTCCAAACACTGGTGCCGCGGATACAATTCAGCTGGCAAATGCAGACGATATCGTCTTCGGTGGTGATGCTGGCGACACAATTGATGCTGCCGAAGGAAACAATATTGTTGTCGGCGATCACGGGCATGCATCGTTTGATGCAACAGGCCAGCTTCGAACGATTTACAGCACGGACACAACGTCTGGTGGCGACGATACGATTTCAATCGGATCTGACAATGACCTGGTGATGGGCGGATTCGGCAAGGAAACACTGACGGCAGCTGGCGGTGACAATATCATTCTGGGCGATGCTGGTCAGGCAAACTTCGCAGCGGACGGCCAATTGCTGGACGTGTTTTCGGTGGCTCCTTCTGATGGAGATGCTGACCAGATTTCGACAGGAGCTGGTAATGACATCATCATCGGCGGTACAGCAAATGATTCGATCACATCAAGTGGTGGCAACAATGTAATCGTGGGTGATAGTGGCCATGCAGCGTTCGACTCCGTTGGCCATTTGCGACGTGCTTACACAACGGACAACACGATTGGCGGTCAGGATACTATCAGTACGGGAAGTGGCAACGACCTCGTCATTGGTGGATCTGAGAGCGATCAAATCACGTCCACGGGCGGCAACAACATTGTCATCGGAGACAATGGAGAAATTGTATTTGACAGCAATGGCCTATTGATGACCGTCTTCACTGCCGACGTGGTCAACTTTGGCGACGACATGGTGACGCTGGGTGCAGGCGACGACATTGTGCTGGGTGGTTCCGGGAAGGACATGATTGACGCCGGCAATGGAAACAATGTTGTGCTGGGGGACAACGGCACTGCGAGTTTCAACACGGCTCGCAAACTCGTTGACTTCAGCACGACCAATGCCGACAAAGGTGATGTGGACACGATTCGTGTTGGCTTCGGTGACGATTTGGTCATTGGCGGAGTTGCGGGCGATTCAATCACAGCGGCTGGCGGCCGCAATGTGCTCATTGGAGACAATGCGCACATTCAGTCTGATGCGAACGGCAACCTTGTCAACGTAACGACCACTGACCCAACGATTGGTGGTGCCGATGTCATCATCTCCGGAGCAGGCAATGATGTGATTTTCGGTGGATCAGCGGGAGACACGATCACGGATGCTGGCGGACGAAACATCGTGGTTGGCGATCAGGCTGAGGCCACCTTCTATGCATCACGGCAACTGCGAGAGATCACGAGTATTGAGACCAGCTCCGGCGGAATCGACACCATTACCACAGGTTCTGGTGACGATATTGTCATCGGCGGTCTTGCAGGCGACATCATTGCGGTAGGCAGCGGCAATAATCTTGTGCTCGGCGACCATGGTCGGGCCACACTGGATTCCGCTGGACGAGTTATGACGGTTTCGACCATCGCTGCGTCTGTGGGCGGCAGCGACAGAATCACTGCCAGTGGTGGAAATGACATCGTATTCGGCGGTGCTTCCGGTGACTCCATCACAATCTGGCGGGGAGATAATCTCGTCGTTGGCGACAACGGCTATGCAAACTTCGATGCCAATGGAACATTACGTGAAATCGGTACCAGCGATCCATCGGTCGCCGGTGCAGATACGATCAAGACGGGCATTGGCAACGACATTATCCTCGGTGGAGCGGGAGCTGATTCGATCACATCGATGGGTGGAAACAACATCGTTTTGGGAGACAAGGGTAAAGCCACGTTCAATAGCCTGGCACAGTTGCAGGCCGTAACGACAAACTCGGCTGCCATCGGCGATGCTGACGTTATCACCACGGGTTCTGGTAATGACATTGTGATGGGTGGAACAGCAAGCGACACGATCGACACTTCGGATGGCAACAATGTTGTCCTGGGTGACAGTGGCAGAGCCATCTTCAATTCTGCACGTATCATCGTCAGCCTGACAACGTCTGATCCTTCTATCGGAGATGCCGATGTGATCAGCACAGGAACAGGCAACGATGTCGTCTTTGGTGGAGTTCGCGGCGATACCATCCACGTGAGCGATGGTGATAACGTCGTTGTTGGCGATAGTGCATCAGCGACCTTCAACACGAATGGTGGCCTGCTGACATTGACGACAACGGCCGTGTCGCATGGCGGTCAGGACAACATCGTCTCCGGCACAGGCACTGACGTTTTGATAGGCGGTTCGTACTCCGACAGCATCTCTGCCGGAGAAGGCAGAAATCTCGTACTTGGCGACAACGGAAAAGCCACATTCAATGGTCTGGGCCAGTGGATGACAGTGGAGAGCCTTGACACGACGGTTGGCGATCGTGACACAATTATCACCGGAACTGGCAACGATGTGATTGTTGGCGGAACCGCGAGCGATACGATTGACGCATCGTCGGGCGAAAACGTTGTGCTTGGCGACAGCGGAGCGGCGACATTCAATGCTGTCGGCCAGATCTTGACGCTGACCACCATCAGCTCTGCGATTGGGGATATTGATTCTATCAACACGGGATCTGGAAACGACGTTGTCCTGGGTGGTGCCCGAGCGGATCTGATCACGGCCGGTGACGGAAACAATATCATCATCGGTGACAGCGGAGCGGCAACGTTCAATATTGCAGGCAAGCTTCAAACTCTGCAGACGCTGGATTCCTCAATCGGTGGGGATGACACCATCACGACAGGCGTAGGCAGCGACATCGTCCTTGGCGGCGTTGGTAATGACGTGATCCGTGTGAGCGAAGGCGACAATACTGTCGTTGGTGACAATGCTTCAGCGACGCTGAATGCTTCGGGGCAACTGCTGACGCTGACGACCACGGATGTTGCCGATGGCGGTCTGGATACGATTACATCCGGAAGCGGCATTGATGTGATCTTTGGCGGTTCATCAAGTGACACAATTTCCGGCGGTCATGGTAAGAACCTGATTCTTGGCGACAATGGCAAGGCACGTTTCAACGGACTTGGTCAGTGGGTTTCGGTCGAGAGTCTGGATACCAGTGTGGGCGCTGCCGACACGATCACGACCGGTACAGGCAACGATCTGATCTTTGGTGGAACGGCAAGTGACACGATTCAGGGCTCGTCGGGAGACAACGTTGTTCTTGGCGACAGCGGCAGAGCCACTTTCAATGCCGCGGGGCAGATTCTTAAGTTAACAACTCTGACAGCGGCTGTCGGTGATGCTGATCGAATTACCACGAGTTCTGGTCACGATGTGATCATGGGCGGCGCTGGAGCGGACATCATCGTCGCAAGCAGTGGCGACAACATCGTGCTCGGTGACAGTGGAACAGCCACGTTTAACGGTGCTGGCAATCTCATTGCCCTGCGATCACTCGATCCATCGATCGGTGGATCTGACGAAATCAGTACTGGTGTCGATAGCGACATCGTATTCGGCGGTGCAGGTAGCGACACAATTCGAGTCAGTCATGGCAGCAACATCGTTGTTGGCGACAATGCATCAGCGACCTTCAATACGAATGGTGGCCTGTTGACATTGACGACAACGGCGGTGTCGCATGGCGGACAGGACAGTATCGTCTCCGGCACAGGCACTGACGTTTTGATAGGCGGTTCGTACTCGGACAGCATCTCTGCAGGCGAAGGCAGAAATCTGGTACTTGGCGACAACGGCAAATCAACGTTCAATGGTCTGGGCCAGTGGATGACGATCGAGAGCCTTGACACAACTGTTGGCGATCGTGACACAATTACTACCGGAACTGGCAACGATGTGATTGTTGGCGGAACAGCGAGCGATACGATTGACGGCTCGTCGGGCGACAACGTTGTACTTGGCGACAGCGGAGCGGCGACATTCAATGCGGTCGGCCAGATCTTGACGCTGACGACCATCAGTTCTGCGGTTGGGGATGTTGATTCCATCAACACGGGATCAGGAAATGATGTTGTCTTTGGTGGTGCCGGAGCGGATCTGATCACGGCGGGTGACGGAAACAATATTGTCATCGGTGACAGCGGAGCGGCAACATTCAGTGTTGCCGGCAAGCTTCAGACTCTGCAGACGCTGGATTCCTCAATCGGTGGGGCTGACACGATCACGACAGGCGTGGGCAGCGATATCGTCTTTGGTGGCGTTGGTAACGACGTGATCCGTGTGAGCGAAGGCGACAACACTGTCGTTGGTGACAATGCTTCAGCGACGCTGAATGCCTCGGGTCAACTGCTGATGCTGACGACCACGGATGTTGCCGATGGCGGTCAGGACACGATAACGTCCGGAAGCGGCATTGACGTGATCTTTGGCGGTTCATCAAGTGACACGATTTCCGGCGGTCATGGTAAGAATCTGATTCTTGGCGACAATGGCACGGCACGGTTCAACGGTCTTGGCCAGTGGGTTTCGGTCGAGAGTCTGGATACCAGCGTGGGCGCAGCCGACACGATTACGACCGGTACAGGCAACGATGTGATCTTTGGTGGCACGGCCAGTGACACGATTCAGGGCTCGTCGGGAGACAACGTTGTTCTTGGCGACAGCGGCAGAGCCACTTTCAATGCCGCAGGGCAGATTCTGGCCGTTACAACGATCAGTGCCGCTGTCGGCGACATTGATGCGATCAGCACCGGTGTCGGCAACGATGTCATCTTTGGCGGAGCTGGAGCCGATCAAATCACGGCAAGCGATGGCAACAATATTGTTATTGGTGATAGTGGCGCGGCGACGTTCAACAGTGCTGGCAAGCTGACGACCTTGAAGACGATTGATCCTTCGATTGGTGGATCCGACAACATCGTGACAGGTGTTGGGAACGATATTGTCTTCGGCGGTGTCGGCAATGACATTATCCAGGTCAGTCACGGTGACAACACGGTGGCTGGGGACAACGCCTCCGCAACATTCAGCGCCAACGGTGGCCTGTTGACATTGAGTACCACAGCAGTGTCTCACGGCGGACTCGATGAAATCACAACAGGTGATGGCAAGGATATTGTTTTCGGCGGTTCTTACTCCGACAATATCCTTGCGGGCAACGGGCGAAACCTTGTGCTTGGCGATAATGGAACGGCCACGTTTAACGGTCTCGGACAGTGGTTAACAGTGGAGAGCGCAGATTCGTCAGTCGGTGGAGGAGACACGATCTCCACAGGAGTTGATAACGACACCGTCTTTGGTGGTGTCGGCGGTGATGTGATTGCCGTTTCGGATGGAAAGAACATTGTGCTGGGTGACAACGGACAAGCCACCTTCAATCCAGCCGGACAAGTGCTGACACTGACCACGACATTCTCGGCTGATGGAGGC
This sequence comes from Planctomycetaceae bacterium, assembly GCA_041753135.1. Lineage (GTDB taxonomy): Bacteria > Planctomycetota > Planctomycetia > Planctomycetales > Planctomycetaceae > SXXK01. Next base: position 194,902 of record JBGSVD010000264.1, on the reverse strand, counting down.
GCGGACACAATCACAAGCGGCGTCCATTCTGATGTTGTCTTTGGTGGCTCAGGCAGCGATTCGATTGATGTTTCAGACGGAATGAATGTTGTGGCGGGTGACAACGCTCAGGCAACATTTGATGCCGGCGGTCAGATTCGAACCGTTGCAACAATCGACCCTGCAGTTGGCGACGATGACGTCATTCACTCCGGCCGTCACGACGATCTGATCATTGGTGGAGCCGCCAGCGATTCGATTACTACGACGAACGGCAACAATGTCATACTCGGCGATAACGGCAAAGCAGAATTTGACACGACCGGACTCCTGCTGTCGGTCGAAGCAACGGACTCTGCGATCGGAGGCGACGACACAATCTCCAGCGGAGCAGGCAACGATCTGATCATTGGCGGCACCGCTGACGACACGATCAACTCCGACGCTGGCAATGACCTGATCTTTGGCGATCATGGTCGAATCTCAGGAAACATTCGACTGACGCAGTTGCCGCTCAACTCGTTCTCGCCGGACTTTATGTTCACTTCAATCTCGACTCAGACTTCGGATCTTGGAGAAAATGACTTCATTCGTGCGGGAGCCGGAGAAGACATCGTTGTCGGTGGCCAGGGCTTTGATCGAATTCTTGGTGAAGACGGTGACGACGATCTGATTGGAGGCCACACAGTCGCCGATGGGAACGATGAGGGCGACTGGATCGATGGCGGCAGTGGCCACGACTACATCGCGGGCGATAATGCCTACATTCATCGAGAACCACGCACGACGGATACTCGCTGGAGAACGCTGGCCGGAACGCAGATTCTGGAAGCCGACGGCAGCGGTGCGGTGACTGGTGATCCACAGGCAGATCCAGCAGGCGTCAACAAACGGACCGTGATTCTGTTCAATCACACATCGACAACATTGGCTGGTCTGTTTGGTGACGACATCATTGCCGGTGGCAGTGATAACGACACCATCTTCGGTCAACTTGGAGATGATTCAATTCAGGGTGACGGAGCCGCGTTGACTCTCTCTGGTGACATGATTTACGACATCGCCCTGAATCGACTTTCCAGCGACGACTATGATGGCGTCGGACGAGACGGCGATGACTACGTCGAAGGTGGCGGCGGGAATGATGTGATCTTTGGAAACCTCGGTCAGGATGATCTGATCGGTGGCAGTTCCAGCCTGTTCGGAACATCAACGGCCAGTGACAGACCAGACGGCAGTGACATCATTTACGGTGGCTCCGGAACTCGATCGGCTCGAAATGACGCCGGTGACACCTCGGCCGATGGTCACGCTCGGGATGCGGATGTCATCCTCGGAGACAACGGAAACATCTTCCGAATTGTCGGTGTCAATGGAGTTTCTGACGGGCTTGGGTATCTCCAGTTTAACTATGACACCTATGGTTCTCAGAAAATCGTGCCTCGCACGATTCAGTATCTGGAATACGTCTTTGGTGGAGTGAACGACACATCGCTGAACGACGAGCTCCACGGGGAAGCGGGCGACGACATTATCCACGGCATGTCGGGTCACGACGTCATCTTTGGTGACGGACAGGACGACGATCTGATCGGTGGAGCAGGTAACGATCGCATCTTTGGCGGTGACGGGGAAGACGGAATTCTGGGAGATGATGGCCGCATCTTCACCAGCCGCAATGGGCTGACGGAAGAACTTCACGGGATTACAACGATGACAACTTCTGCGGAAGTCCATCTGGCCGGCACCGCGATTGGAGCGGTTACAAACATCGATGATCGACTCAAGAAATCTGTGGATCTTGCCAGCTACACGGTTGGTGGGCACGACATCATCTACGGAGGATTGGGGGACGACTTTATCCACGGCGGAGCTGGCGATGATGCTCTATCAGGAGCGGAAGCAACGGAAGCCTGGTTTATCACAACGGCTCAGGGTGAAGCTTCGATTCTGAACTACGATCCGGTGGCTCGAATGTTTGCTGATTACAACGCTGTCGATTCCTTGTCAAAGATAGCAGGCTTCGTCCTGAACTTTGACGCGACAGACGCCTTCGGCAGCAAGATCGACGATGGCATGGACAACATTTTCGGTAACGACGGAAATGACTGGATCGTCGGAGGCACACGCAACGACCGCATGTTCGGTGGTATGGGTGACGACTTGCTGAATGCGGACGACAATCTGGAGACGAACGGCGGTCTGAACAATGTGGTTGACGTTCCGGACTATGCAGATGCGGACTTCGCGTTCGGCGGAGGCGGATTCGACGTGCTCATTGCAAACACAGGTGCCGATCGATTGATCGACTGGTCCAAGCGATTCAATACCTTTGTTGTTCCGGTGCTTCCCACAACGATCGCGCCGATGATGGCTGCACCGACCGTGTTACGTGATCCGACGCCGCCGATCATCAATCTGCTTTTGGAACTGGGACGTTCTGGTGGAGCCGATCAGTCGATCAGTGCCGAAGCTGATGCCCTGCACGCCGAGCTTGGATTGGTCACTGTGGAAGACGGTGAAATCTGGAATGCTCAGCTGTGGCAAGGGCTGGATCGTGATCCTCGCCCGGCAAATCTCTTTGTCGGGATTGATACACTCGGAAGTGTGGAAGCTCGTCCGGATGCACCAGTCCTTCAGAACGCCGGGTCGCTCACGCCAACGTTTACATGGATGGCGATACCAGACGCATTCCGTTACGAAATCAGAATGGATCGAGTCGATGTATCACAGGCGAATGTGCTGACGGACTCTATGGTCACGAGCACAAGCTACCAAGTCCAGACTCCATTGGTTTCAGCCGGTACGTATCGAGTCTGGATTCGAGCCATCAATATTCGTGGTGAAGTGGGTGTCTGGAGTCAGTCACTTTCGTTTACCGTCGCATCTTCAGATCGAAGTTCTTCTGGTGGCGATCTGTTGCTGAACGGCATTGAGGGCGACGGCGTTATGGCTGACGAGGCTTTTGCGTCGTTGATTCAGGGATTGCTGAAAACAGGCTCAAAGCCGACTCTCGTTTCTCTGTCGACTGCACAGCATTCAGCTGAACCTGATTATGCGTCGGAGGCAAATCCGGCAACTGAAAATGCCAGCGTCGCGCTTCAGCGAATCGACGGTCCAGCAGAGTCAGGGCTTTCACCGCATGTCGATCTGGTGAACAGCGATGGTGAGCTTGACAGTCTGATTCAGTCGATTGCCGACAATCTGCTGCTCTGAAATTTGTCACGGAATGATTCGTGAATGATGAAGATGCATTTCAGAGAAGGGGGCATCACGCGGAAAAACAGGAGCGACGAGGAGGTGACAACACTTACTCATCATATCAATCGCTGATCGCCCCAAAGCCAGATCTCGACGATGTCGTTTTCCTGATAGTTGCCCTTTTCCGGTTGCAGCAACGCCATCCCGTTGGCGTCGACTGTTGCTCGAAGGTCGGATGATCCACTCCATGGCACAGGTTGAGCAATCAACCGGCCATCCAGCATGGAAATGGCGACTGGCTGATAGGTCGGTCGATTACCTTTGACTCGAATCGATTCCGTCAGGCTGGCAACCATAGACATCTTTCTCGACCTGGCTCCCACGAGTTCTTCCAGTGCGGGGCGTACGAATAGCTCGAAGCACGCCAGACTACTGACAGGGTTGCCCGGCAGTCCAAAAACCAGACATCGCTTTTGATTGTCTTCACGACAACCAAACCAGAGTGGCTTTCCTGGCTTCATATGCACACCATGAAAGCGTTGCTCCACGCCAGCCAGTTTCAACTGCTTTGGAACAAGATCGAGAATTCCGGCAGACACACCGCCTGTCAGAAGCAGAACATCGTATTGAAGGCCTGAAAGGATTGCCGTTCGTAGTTGTGACTCATTATCGCGAACAATGCCAAGCGATATCGGAACCGCACCGCACGCTTCGATCTGGGCGAGCAGCATGGGCTCGTTGGAATTCCGAATCTGACCGCCCTGCAGGGGCTCATCAAACGGGATCAGTTCATCGCCCGTCGCCATTACCGCAACACGCGGCTGTCTGCGAACCTCAATGGTCCCAAATCCGAATTCCGCGAGCGCGGCGATTTGCTGCGGTTGAAGTCGACTGCCCGCGTTGAGCAATGTTGATCCTGCCCGAGCTGCCGTTCCGCGACGCATCAGATTCGCTTCTTGACGTATCGAATCTGCCGGAATGTCGACGGTTTCGGGGGACGATTCGTCAAAATAACACTGCTCGATCGGCACAACGCAATTGCTGCCAACTGGCAAAGGAGCACCCGTCATGATGCGTGAGGCCACTCCGTCGGCAACAGGGTGTGCGGGAGTTTTTCCCGCCGTGATTGTTTCAATGACCTGAAAGGTCACCACCGACAAGTCGCAAATGCCTTCGTTCGCCTGGATGGCAAACCCGTCCATCAGGGCTTTGTCGAACTGAGGCGAGTCATACGGCACCGTGAGGTTGTTGGCGAGGATTCGAGAAAACCCTTGTGACAGGGGAATAGATTCCGAATCGGTGCCTTGCACATTCTGCAAGATCATCGCCAGCGCGTCAAAAACCGAGAGCATGACTACATTTCTAGTCTTAAGCCATCCGCTGATCAGAGAGGCGATCAAGTCGAAGGCATTTCGCAGGGATTAACGACGAATCCATCTGTGAGCGGCTTCTGGCCGACGGCCCGATTTTCAGGTCTCGTCGCAGGCAATTGGTGGTTGCAAATCGGATGATTTCTGTGGTCGGTCGCGGCCAGCATGTGGAGGATTCGTCACTGGCGGAATGATATCAGAAAACAGCCACGCTTTGGAAACAAGCCGAAACAAGTGGGCCGAGCATCCCAGATTGAGCTTTTGCATGATCTTGGCACGATGCTTTTCGACGGTCTTTTCACTGATCTCGGAGGAAATGGAAATCGATTTATTCGTTCGTCCTTCGTAGACGAGATGCAGGATTTCCCGCTCACGATGAGACAGTACCTGAAGACGCCGCTCAGCTTCCGAAATCTCTTTCATCAATAGATCAAGAACGGCCGGTTCGATAACTTTCTGGAATCTCACCAGATGACCAATGATCGCATTGGAAGATGTCACAGACCGGATCTCTGCCTGCAGACGAGATGCACCATGGGGGACAAGAAACACGGGTGTTTGATTCTTCTCGTGATGGTTTGCGACCAGCGAGAGAAACTCGCCTGCGTCGATGCCAGCGGAAGTAAGGGCCGTTGCTATTTCGCCAAGCGATCTGGGATGAGGATTCTCGTACTTGTTCGACAGAGGTGGTAGATTCCAAAGGCTGGCAAAGGCGATCGAACAAAGCGTTTTCTCACTCTTGTCAATCGGCACGTAGCACCATGCTGAGGCGTCTGACTGAAAGAGCGCCGTCAGTATTGGTGACTCGTGTATTGGCAGTTTGGATACGAAGTCCATTGAAAATGTCTTTGATCCCGTGGAAACGTTTTCCGGAACACGCTCTGGTTATTTGTGCCGTAATAGAATTGCACAGACAATCGGGTCAACGAACAACCAGAGTAAGCTTATTCATTGCCACCCGTCTGAACTGTTCAACTAGGGCGACGCCCTTGTGAGAACTGTCGAAGAGAATGACTGATGTCGTCGGATCTGTATTACAATTCTTTTAAAGTTTCCTTCGCGGTTTGCCACGAAAAGTGCAACATCTTCTGGTGGATTATTCGAATCAGTTGAGGGTATCTCCCCACTGTGATTGACCGACTGACGCAGCCAGGGTGAATTCGCAATGCCCTGCAGTCTGTTTGTTGTGTCACCATAGAAATGTTTCGATGGCTCACTCACGACATTTTCTTACGACGCGACTGGCAATCGGACAATGATGGTCGATGTAATTTCCGGGATCCGGTATACGCAAACGTATGAATATGACGACGTGAATCGCATGGTGCTGACGATCGACCCGAATGCAAAGGATCTCCAGTACTCATGGAACAAAGTGGACCAGCGAAAGACGATGGTCGATCCGGACTCTGGTGTTTTCACATACACCTACGACACCGTCGGACGTCTGGAAACGATCACGAACCCCAATGGTGAAACCACGACGCTCGTTTATGACATCGCCGATCGTCGGATCGGGCAGCTGCTGGCGAATGGTGTGGTGACCAGTCTTTCGTACGACGACGCCAATCGACTGAATGAAGTCGAGAGCAGGAACAGTTCAACGGTGTTGCTCAGTTCCTTCAATTACCTGATGGACCCGGCGGGCAATCGGACAACTCTGACGGCCAGCGGCAGTGATGGTTTCCTTTGGAAGTATGACAAGACCAATCAGTTGCTGACGGAACGTCGCACGCTGTCTGCGGATACGTACACGCACACAGTGACGTATGATCCTCGTGGCAACCGGTTCACCATCAGTGATGCAGCGGACACTCTGGTCTACGACTGCAACGATGCCAATCGACTGGAGACAGTCACCGACACCAGTGGCACGACGACGTACACGTATGATGCGAACGGCAATCAGCACACGATTGAAGAACCCAACGGCGACATTACGACGAACACCTGGAACGGTGAGAATCGGCTGATTCTCGTGGAGCATCCGGACAGTACGGAAACCGTCTACCGCTACAACGGTGACGGGTTACGAGTTTTCCAGGACCACGATGGCACGGTGACGCTGTTTCTGTACGACGGCAACAACCTGCTGCAGGAGACGGACGACACGGGACTGGTCGAAGCCGCGTTCACCTACCTCCCGCTGCCGTATGCGGAAGTGCTCAGCCAGCGGCGAGATACGGACTCCTCGTTTTATCTGCCGGACGGGATTCGCAACATTCGGCAATTGACGGATGACATGCAGGTCGTCACGGATGAATACGCTTTTGATGCCTTTGGTAACTCCCGCGGGACCAGTGGCATGACAACCAACTCGCAACGCTACAAGGGCCAGTTGCTGTCCTACCGCAACGACCCGCATGCAGGCCCCGACAGTCAATCCTCAATGCACTTCCGCAACCAAAGTGCCACGACCTTCCGATTCACAAGCGAAGACCCGGCTGAGGATGACCTGAATCTCTACCGGCCCGTTGGTAACAATCCAGTGAATGGGGAAGATCCGAGCGGGTTGGAGGACAACGCGGTGCGAGCATGGCTCAGGAAGAATGTTCGAGAGCCAATCCAGACTTACGTTGCCGAACCGGCGAAAGGACTTGCAAACTCTATCAAACAAAACGTGGGAGATCCGATCAAGACAGCGGCCCAGAAGTACATTCAACAACCAATCCGAGAACACTTTCACGAACCGTTCAAGGAAAATGTGCAGCCAGTGCTCGAGGGTTTTGCCGAAGGAGCGAGGCATGGGGCGGTTGTCATTGGGGACACTGCAACAGCTGGCGGAAACCCAAAACTACGCTTAGAAGCATCTCAACTCAAGCAAGAAGCCTTTGATCGCGGTGACACCGTGACGATTGTCGGCTTTGGGTTTGCTCGAGTTGCAGGACATACATCACAGGCAATAGCGGCTCAGGGAGCAATTATTCCGGCGGGTGCTGCCGTCGCATCAGCACCAGGCGCGAGCTACGCTGCACCGTTTGTGCAAGTCATTGGACTCGGTTCAGGAGCCGACATTGCGTATCATCAAACAGTGAAGTCTTATTACGACTCCCAGAATGGTGATTATGTTGAAGCATTGGACACCGGCGTCGACGCTGCAAGCGCCCTGGTTGGAACGGTGCTTCAAGCTCGCGAGATTGGCAATTCCTATCTCCGGCCGACTAACATGGCTGCGCACCTGTCCCCCGCGAGCGGAACTGGCCAGGCGTCTCGAACTCTGGCCGAGCCATCAAAGGGAACTTTCTTGCGTGGACTCGTAGTAAGATGGAGGGCGGGTTCGCGTTTCGACTCCCTTTATGCAGCAGCTCAGCGAAATGTTGTCTCGGCACGTGCACAGCAAGTCCAATTGCTCAAAGGTGCCGTTGGTTACAGTGACAGGGTACGTTATCTGCACGAGCGAGGAAGTTCAACGTTTAACCATCAGACTGGAGAGATCATCATTCGTCAGCACGCGTTCTATGAGCCGGGAGGGGTTAAGTCTGTATTCTTGCACGAGGTCGGACATTCTATGCTACCAGTTTGGACTACCGAGCATGCAGTTGATGACGAAGCGGTTCGGATCGCGGAAGAAGTGTTTGGTCATAGCGACGACATTGTTTTGCCATTCGTTGATTAAATGAGGAAGTAAACCATGTTTGTAATTCCTAACAGCCTTTTGATTGATGAATCAGCTCAGAAGAGGCTTCGCGGTCTCTTTGAATCAGTTGAGTCGACCAAAGAGTTTCAATTGTTCAGAAACAAAGAGTGGTCAATAGATCTAGCGGAGATAGCGTCAAACATTGACGTTATATCGAACTTTGTCGAACATGGGGAGCGTCGTCAACAAGAGTGGGGACCTGAGTTGAGGCGGGCGATTAAGGACGTCCCGGAATTAGCAGTATATGGAGTGGCTGTTAGTAGTCGAGAAGGTCTAGAACATCTTCCCACGCACGTATTGGGGAGACATTTTACTTTTTTTGTCGATCCAATGAGCTGTCGAACGCTCTTTACAATCGTAGGACTATTCTCAAGTTGATGAGCCTAGCGCGGCCAGCGAAAGTTCTAAGTCGATTATGATTCCGATTTGTGCGTGTCTGCCAAGATCGGATGGTTGTCCGCCATCCCAAGTCGAGGACTTTCTCAAAGATTTGCGGCTAAGTATTCACGCAGTATGTCACCAGCTATGACCGTCAGGCGGTCGGATTGCTCAGTTGTCAGGTCGGATGGTGGTGTGTCCGGGGACGGGCGGGGTGTATTGATTTGTCAATCAACCTGTGGGTCTCAGTTCGGGGATTCTGTATGGATCAGCAGCCGCATTGTGGATGTCCGGTTCCGATCATTAATCCTCCGGATTTCGGAGCGGCGACACGGCTGTTTCCGCTGCCAGCGGGGATGCCGGTGGATTTGCCGTATCCAGAAGATCCATCGCAGGCATTTCCGCGAGTTCTCACGGCCAGTGCGGATACTCGGCAGGGAACTTCGCTGTCGACGGAATCTGCGCCGGGCTGTGGCTGTGATCCTCGGTATCCTCGCAATCGACGGCTCACCCCAAAGGTCACGGCCAGTTACCGTAATCCCGGCCTGAACTTCGCGGCAGCGGAAGTGGCGGCTCTGGTGAATCGGATTCTGTATCCGATCCCCGGGATCTGGCTGGGGCCAGCCTGTGTGCATATGCCGTCCGGCAATGTGGTCGTGCAATTGGCGACCCCACGAGGAGGCCCGTTCGATGCGGCGCCGGTGTTTACCTACAACTCACAGGCGTCCAAATCGAATCTGGGACGGGGTTACGGCGTGTCGGATATGTTTCACCCGACGGTGGAACAATTTGGCTCGATCACCTCCATGATCACCGGGACCGGGCGTTATCTGGAATACACAGGTGTCGGTGAAGACACGTGAGGCATAGCACCGGCTTCGACACGCAATGGTCTGAAAGGCAAGACCGGCGGCGGCTGGATCGAACGTCAGCCGGACGGACTGGAATGGCATTATCTCGACACGGGCATGCTGGAGAAACTCGTCAGTCCTGCAGGCGATGTCTGGACGATTACTCGCAGCAACTGTCTGGTGTCGGAGATTGCTGGTCCCGGCGGCCGTACGACCACGATCTCCGGCGGTACGGTCACTCAGCCGGGCGGTCGAGTCACGACCTTCGGTCAGGACGAAGCGAAGAATCTGACCAGCGTCACGTACCCCGGCGGAGATTCCATTTCGCTGACGTACGGCGAAAAGCACCTGCTCAGCAGCATCACGGTCGGGGGAAAGACGACCAGCTTTGCGTATGACCGAGCGGACCGGATTCGCCTGCTCACCACGGCTGATGGCAATGCGTATCAGTACAAGTACCTGTTTCCGGAGACAGAGTACGACACAGATTACTATGTGGAAGTCACCGATCCGGCCAACAATGTGACGACGGTGGTGCATGACTGCAACGTGGTGCGGGCGGTCATCAACCCCAAAGGCGAACGCACGACCTTTGCCTGGGAAGGCTCCGGTGATTCGCGGCTGAAAGCCGTGATCGACGCCAACAACCATGCGACCACCCTCAGCTACAGCATGCTGCCCTACGGCGTGGCGGCTTTGTCGGGAATTGAACGGGCCGGCATTGGAACGCTGTCGTTTGGCTACGATGGGGATGGACACTGCAATGCGGTCACCGACTACGACGGCAATGCCACCATCCTGCAATGGGACAGTTCGGGCAATCGAGTCAGCGTGCTCGACGCCGAAAGCCATCGCTTTACGATTTCCTACAACGCTCATCGGCAGCCGGCCGTGACCATCGATCCGCTGACGCATCGTACCACGACGGTGTATGACTCTGTCGGCAACGCCGTATCCGTCGCCAATGAACTGAACCAGGTCACCACGCTGACGTACGACAGTGACGGCGATGCCACGACCGTCATTAACCCGCTGGGAAAGGTCACGAGCTTCACCCGAGACGGCCTGGGCCGCATTGAACAGATTGAAAATCCGCTCAACTTCACCACGAATTACACCTACAACGGCAGCAGTCTGCTCGAAATGTTTGAAAACGGTGCAGGCGAAACGTCGACGTACGATTACTCGGGTGAACTGCAACTTGAAACCGTCACCGATCCCCTGAGTCATGCGACAAACTACGACTATGACTCCCGTGGCAACCTGGAAGCGGTGACCAATGCCGAAGGCGAGACGACGACATCCGTCTACGACTCCGCCAGTCGTCGCATCAATACGATCAATCCGTTCGGCTTTGTCACGACGTTTGTCCATGATCCGGTCGGCAATGTCACCGTCACAACCAATGCTGAAAGCGAAGTCACCACCACAATCTACGACGCAGCCGATCGAGTCGTCGCGAACATCAACCCGCTGACATTTCGCACCAGCTTTACCTACAACAATGATTCCCTGCGGACCAGTGTTACGAATCCGGAAGGCGAAACCAGCTCCACCGACTACAACGGACTCAATCAGGTGACTTCCGTCACCGATCCGCTCAGTCACGCCACCACCACGGACTATGATGCAGCGGGTCGGGCGATTGCCGTAACGAACGCCGAGAGTGAAACCACCTCGACGGTCTATGATCCCGCCGGACGACCCATTGCCGTCGTCAATCCGCTGCTGGAAAGGACCACGACCGTCTATGATCCGGCCGGTCAACCGGTGGAGGTCATCAATCCGCTGGGATTTGTTACGACCACGGTGTTTGACGATGCCGGAAGACCGATCGAAACAATTGATCCTCTGTCGCATGTGACGACCACGATCTATGACGGAGCCAATCGGCCCACTCGAATCACCAATCCTCTGAGTCAGTCCACGACAAACGTCTATGATGCGGCTGGCCGCACAAAGAATACGATCAATCCGCTGGGCTTTGTCACCAGCTACAGCTACGACGCGGTCAATCGCCGAACCGAAATCACAAATCCCGAAGGCGAAACCAGCACCACGGTCTATGATGATGCCGGACGAACGATCAACACGATCAACCCGCTGGGCTTTGTCACGAGCATGGCCTATGACATGGTCGACCGTCAAATCGCGGTGACCAATCCGGAAGGCGAAACTACGACCACCGTCTTTGATGATGCCGGTCGAGCCATTGTGCAGATCAATCCGCTGACGCTGCGGGTGACAACCACTTATGACCGAGCCGATCGTCCGATTTCCGTCCTGAATGCGGAACTGGAACGCACCACGACGGTCTATGACGACGCTGGCCGAACGATCAACACTATCAATCCACTGGGATTTGTGACAACCACGGTCTACGACGACGCCAATCGACAAATTGCTGTCACAAACCCGGAAAATGAAACGTCATCAACGGTCTATGATGACGCCGGGCGCACGATCGCCACCGTCAACCCACTGGGACTGGCCACCAGTTTCACCTTTGACGCTGCTGGCCAGCGCACAGCCATCACGAATCCGGAGAACGAAACCACCACCACGGTCTATGATCCGGCCGGTCGAGCCATCCAGTCGATCAATCCGCTGGGACTGATCACCACTACAACCTACGACGCGGTCAATCGTGCGACGGCGGTTACGAACTCGGAGAATGAAACAAGTACGACAGACTACGATGCGGCCAGCCGAGCCATCGCGGCGATCGATCCGCTCACGCACTGCACGACGACGGTGTACGACAAGGCCGACCGTGTGATCATGGTCACCAATGCGGAAAACGAAACGACGACGACTGTCTACGATGACGCCGGTCGAGCTACTCAGTCGATCAATCCCTTGACCTATGTCACAACCACGACCTACGACAAAGCCGATCGCGTGATCGCCGTTACAAATCCTGAGAATGAAACCAATACCACGATCTACGACGATGCTGGCCGAACGATCAACACGATCAATCCGCTGGGATTTGTGACGACCACCAGCTACGACAACGCCAATCGACCGGTCACTGTCACGAATCCAGAAAACGAAACCACGACGACCGTCTACGATGATGCCGGTCGCACGATCGCCACGATTAATCCTCTGAGCTATGCCACAAGCTTTACGTACGACAAAGCCGACCGCCGGATTCGTACCATCAACCCGCTGGGAGAAATCTCGACCACGGTCTATGACGATGCGGGGCGGACCATTGGTCAGATTGATCCGCTGGGTCTGCAGACGGTCACAAATTACGACAACGCTGATCGAGTCATCTCGACAGTCACACCGCTGGGCTTCCGGACCACGACGGTCTATGACGACGCTGGCCGAACAATCAATGCAATTTCTCCGCTGGGATTTGTATCAACCACAGTCTATGACGACGCCAGTCGGCCGATAGCGGTCACGAATCCGGAGAACGAAACCACGGTCACGGTGTACGACGATGCGGGACGGTCGATCAATACGATCAACCCGCTGGGCTTTGTCACCACGACGGTCTACGACAAGGCGAATCGGCCGACGGTCAGCATAAATGCCGAGAACAAAGCCACCACAACCGTCTACGATGATGCGGGCCAGGCTAACCAGGTGACTAATGCTCGCGGCTTCTCGTCATTCACAGAATACGACAAGGCCGGACGTACCAAAGTCGCAATTGATGCAAACGGAGATCGCACGACCAGCGTTTACGATGCCGCTGGCCGTCAGAAAGAATCGATCGACGCCGACAGCAAAATCTGGACAACGGTCTTTGATCAGGCCGACCGCCCGATAGCTCAGGTCAACCCCAACAGCAAACGCACCACGACGGTCTATGACGATGCCGGTCAGTCGATTGCTACCATCGATCCCCTGCTGAATATCAATGCCACGGTCTATGATCCGGCCGGTCGGACGATCGCTTCGATCAATGGCGTGGGCGACACCACTCAGTACGGCTACGACCTCGCAGGGCGACAGATCCGGATCGTCGATGGCAATGGATGCGTCACGACCAATGTCTACGACAACGACAGTCGGCAGATCGCGACGATTGATGCTTTGGGGTATCGCACAACCAGCGTGTTTGATGCTGGCGGGCGAGTCACCAGCACGATCAACGAAGACGGAAAGATTACGACGACCGTGTACGACAAGGTCAATCGCACACTGTCCGTGACAAATCCCCTGCTGCAGACGCAGGCGTACGATTACGACAACGCCGGGCGTCAGACAGTGCGGATCGATGCTCGCGGGCTGCTGACGACGTACAGTTATGACAAAGTCGACCGCCAGACCGTGCGGCACTATCAGGACGGCACGCGAGTCACTCAGGTCTATGATGCGGTCGGCAACCGCACGCTGCTGCATGACCATACCGGGCGATACACAACGATCTATGACAATCTGAACCGACCTGAGGAAACCAAAGAGCCCAACAACAAGATCATCACACTAACGTACGACAAGGTCAGTCAGCGATCCACGATGAATGTCCCGGATGTCGGCCGAGTGACCTACACGCATGATCCGGCTCGGCAACTGACGAAGCTGAAGAACGGCCACAATGAAGTCACGACGCTGGCGTATGACGATGCCGGAAGAAAGACCGAATCAAAACTCTCCAACGGCACGAAAACCAGTTTCACCTACGATGCGGCCAACCAGAAGAAAGGTGTGGTAAATGTCAACAGCACGAACACGACGCTGTCATACTACAACTATCAATTCGACGGCGTCGGTGATCGCACCAGTCTCTGGGACAACGGCGTCGATGTCTCCAACTGGAACTATGACTTTACCGGACAGCTCACCAACGACGTGTACCGGCCGGCCACCACGGCTCTGAACTGGAACGGCTTAACGGTCGATCAGTGGTCTTTGCTGGATGAAGACGGCTGGGACAATCTGCTGGCCGATCACGCGCCGACAGGCGGAGCCGGACTGCTGGCGTATTCGCCGACGGGCAACCGGCTGACTCAGACGGATCCTGTCACCGGCGATGTCACGACCTTTACCTATGACAATGGCAACCGGCTGCTGGCCGGTGTGGATGTGTCAGGGACGACGACGTACACCTATGACGACAACGGTAATCAGCTCACGATCGAAGAACCATCCGGCGACATCACGACGAATACATGGGACGGAGAAAACCGGCTGATTCAGGTGGAGCATCCGTCGGGCGACCTGACGACGTATGCCTATAACGGCGATGGACTGCGAGTCCTGCAGGATGACGGTGTCGCGGAGACTCGCTTTGTCTACGACGGCAACAACCTCGTGCTGGAACTGGATGATGTTGGCGTGGTCCAAGCGGACGTCACGTACCTGCCGGCCGAGTACGCCACTGCGATCAGTCAGCATCGCGATCTGGAATCCAGTTTCTACCTGTGCGACGGGATTCACAACGTGAGGCAGCTCACGGACGACGCTCAGGTCGTGACGGATGAGTACAGCTTTGATGGCTGGGGCAAAACGATCAGCACAACTGGCACCACGGAGAATAAACAGTGGTGGAAAGGTGAGTACATCGCCATTGGCCTCGATCTGCTGGCTGGACCGGGACCGATCTACTCAACTCTCTACCGATTCTACGCAGCTACCATCGGACGATGGAACTCCGAAGACCCCGCCAAAGCTGATCTCAATCTCTATAAACCCGTAAGAAACAACCCGGTGAATAAGGTCGATCCAAGCGGACTGGAAGAATTCCTGCCGAAAGGTCCGGCAACTCCGCCGCATCTTCGGAAGATCGGAGAGCCCTACCTCGAAAAGGACGCAGTTACTGGCAAACTGATGACACGTCGTCACCTCATAAACGACGAAGACGCAGTTCAACTTTCAGAGATGTTGCAAAAGCTAAACATTGAGGGGTTGGAGCTAAGCGATGATCAACTTGTCTCAGTTGGCAAGAGACTTGACCAGGCACGATATTTCGAAGGGACTTTCAGGAGCGACATTGCCCTGAAGCTGCGATGGGAGGTTGAAGCTGATCTTAAGCGATGGAGCCGCGAGCAAAAGCTGATCGAACGGGAGGCCACCGTTGCACTGGGACAGCTGAATGAAATTGATCCACGCGTTCAGAGAATTGCTGACTGGGCCAGACGAACCAGTGAAAGCGAAAAGCGAGCGATTGAAGGGATTCATCAATCCGGCGCGGGTCCGACCAGTACGTTCCTTCAGACGATGCTGCAGCGGGCACTAACAATTGTGGAACGCGGCCTGCAAACGGGTATGGCCGTCGGTACAGCTCCAGATGTCGTACTTGAAGGGGCAGTCGAGCAGATTGATGCGGCCGGAGAGATAAGTCGAGACGCTCATGAAGAAAATGCTGCCGCTGGAGTGGTGCTTTTTGTGGCTGAGTTGAGCAACTTCGCGAGACTCGCGGATTCGGTTGAAGGCCGGACTTTACGCGGTGAAACCCTGACCGAAGAAGAACGCAACGCAGCACAAACTGAAGGAGCCGTCGCAGGAGTGCTGCTGGCGGGCGACTTCCTCACGCTGTTCGCCAAAGGCGGCCCGTTGAGCAACCTTGCTGGAAGCAGTGAACAACGTGTCAACAAATTGCTCAACAAGCTTCAGGAGTCACGGCGACGCTCCGGGGGAATTCCTAGCGATACTCCGTCACCGCAGCGGTCCAAACCGTCGGCACAAACGAAATCATCGACACCGAATCCGACAGATGATATTGTTGCTCCAAACAAACCAGAAGCGAGAGTTTCGACTCCGAGCACCGTCGACGTCGATGTACTTGATGCCAAAGGTCTACCAATGGGGGGGCCGCAGAATGGAAAGTATGTTGCATACCACGCAACGAATGATGCCGGCGCGGCGAGTCTGGCAAATGACGGGATCAATTCAAAGGTTTTGAAGAATCCTGACGAATTCCAAATGGCTGTCGATCCAAGCAAGGCTGCGAATTTTGGGGCTGACCAAGCTGCCCAAATGGGGGGCGGCGTGAAAATCGTTCGGTATGCGATACCAGAAGAACTGTTCTTGAACCTTTTCGAGGCTGGCCACATCAAGCAGGGCGCAACGACCGGGAGCCTGGTTTTCGACAAGGTCGCTCAAGCAGCCATCAACAAGTCTCTTAAGAGTGAAGGACTGAAATGATTTATCGCATCTTGAACGCTCCTCCCGGATACCCCGACGATCAGAAATATTTGGTGGTTGCGTATGAGAATTTGAACTACGATTCAAGAGTCATGAACGTTGAGGGTAGGCGGTTCGTTGCTTCCCTTGATGAGGCTCGTCAAATGATCCCCAAAGATGCAAATCGTTTGCCGTTTGAGCCAATAAATCAGTTCTTGGAGCTGTATTCGTATGATGAAAGCAATCACCGGTAGCCAATCCACCAGCACTGCCACGGCTCGGCCCCTGACCAAATCGGCAAGTATTGTTCGATTCTGAATTCTGCGTCGCCAATCACGCCGGCGTCAATGCCCACGTAACGAAAAACACGCATCAGGGAATTTGTTCAGGAAAGGAGGATGGCATCGGCCAACGCTGGGGATAAGCGGCTGACGGCATCGGGAGTTGCGATAAGCATGGCTACGACGTGCAGTGCGATTCATTGTTGCCCCAAGCAACAAGAAACCCTCATTTGGCGAAGAAGGAGCAGAAGAATGGCGGTGGCAGCGATATGTCGAAATGAAGGGTAAAGCTGGTGAGACACCATAGCCCCGTGAACAACGGAAACGGGAACATTTTGCACCTGCCGAAGCAGGTGGTCGCCCCGGAAGGCCCGGCGATGCAGAGCACATCGCTGACGTGGCAAGGAACAATGATGCCAACCAACTTCGCTTCAACACTGTTGGCGACAGAGTTCCAGATGGAGTTGGACGGGTCGGTCAGATTGTAACAATCAGAGGCGAGCCAATTGATCCCGGGTGGAGCGATCCTGGGATCCTGGGGCCAGCCGTCTATAGAGAGCGGTCTGGTCATCGATCAATGGAATTTGCTGAGTAGAGACGGCTGGGACAATCTGCTGGCCGATCATGTGCCGACAGGCGGAGCGGGGCTGCTGGCGTATTCGCCGACGGGGAACCGGCTGACTCAGACGGATCCTGTCACGGGGGATGTCACGACCTTTACCTATGACAACGGCAATCAGCTCACGATCGAAGAACCGTCCGACGACATCACCACGAATACGTGGGACGGAGAAAACCGGCTGATTCAGGTGTAGCATCCATCGGGCGACCTGACGACGTATGCCTACAACGGCGATGGTCTGCGAGTCCTGCGGAGGAAGTTTTCAGTGTTCAGTTGTCAGTGTTCAGTAAGCTGCATTCTGCGATTCACTGAAAACCGAACACCGAAAACTGAAAACCCTGCGATTCCCGGACGCCGCTCAGGTCGTGACGGATGATTACAGCTTCGACGGCTGGGGCAAACTGACCAGCTCGACGGGCAGTACCGCCAACAGTCAGCTCTACAAAGGCGAGTACCTCGCCTACCGCAAAGACCCGGACGCCGGCCCGGAACTGCAGTACTCAACTCACCATCGCAACTACAACCCGCAGACCGGTGTCTTTACTGCCGCCGATCCGGCGAAGGATGATCTCAATCTGTACCGGTATGTGAAGAACAACCCGGTGAACAAGAGTGATCCGAGTGGGTTGGAAGTACCCCCGGTTGACGACGCAGGCGATAGCATCTCAGAAGAGCAATTCCTTTTGGAAATCTCCGAGGAAAAGTGGCAGAATCGGTATCCGCATCATGTGGTGACGCTTCTTCAACGACTTCGCGAGACGATTCCACCTGAGGGGTTGGAACCGATCGACTACGACGAAACTGAAGAATACTACACAATGAAATGGGTGCTCAACGCCCCCGGCGATATCACCAGTTTCCAACGCGGAATTGAAGATACGCGCACAAGAGAGAACTACTATGGTGCTGGCAGTCCAAGCCTGTTTGAAAGCAACAATGAATCCATAGGCGGTTTCTATTGGAAGGTCTCGAAATCGCCTAAGCGAGTTTATGTGGAAGATGTTGATTATCTGATCGGCGAGGCGCGACGACTCCAAAAGAACCCCGATGAGATCCATAACAGGATGAATGCGGGAATAGTCGGCGATGTCGTGATCGGATTAGCCGGAGTTGCGATCATGGCGCAACAAGCGGGCGGCGTTTACTCAGGACGCCACCGGTTGAGAACAAATGAGTCAGCACGCCGGCAACAACGTTTCGAGGAACAAAGTCGACATGCAAGTGAGGGCAAAGCGAACGGAGCATCGCGTCCGGCAAGGCGGTCCGCAGAGCCCAATGCAATTGAGGCCTTCGAGAACGAGGGTGGTGCTCAGCCCCAGGGACGTCCATCCACTTCAAAGGCACGAAGCGATCAGGCTCAGGGCCGCCCAAATACCTTCAAAGCACAAAATGATGTAGCTGCGTCAAGCAGTGCTGCAAGAGATATCCTCGACGCAGCGAGAAAGGCTGAACCAAGAGTGTCCGGAGATCTCGCCAAGATCCAGAAGGCCGCTGGAGGTGAGTTTGCGGGATTTGACAAGCGGCTGAAGACATCGGAATCTCTTCAGCAAAAGGTTGGTACAAGAGGAGTTCCGGCGGAAAATATCAATGATGCCCTGAGATACACAATTGTGTTTAGTGAAGGAGCTTTTTCAAAAGGTGCAAATCAAGTCATGGCGGAGCTAGAAGCACTTGGATACGAAAAAGTCAGCGTGTTCAATTCATTCCGAAAGGGCGCCAGCTACAAGGGGGTTAATAGTACCTTCAGGTCGCCAGACGGCCAGTTGTTTGAACTCCAGTTCCACACGCCGAAGAGCTATTCGGTGAAACAAAGCCCAGTTCATCGAGAGATATATGAAGAAATGAGATTGTTACCAAGAACGGACCCACGTTGGCTAGAATTGAACAACAAGCTTAAGACAAACTCATCTGTCATCCCAGATCCACCGGGGGTGAAGGATGTGCAGTAGGGAAAGGAATGACTGACATGACCACTTCGAACAGTTGGCGGTACTTTGGGCGTACAGCAGGTGGCCCCAGCGTATTCGAAATCTGCCGGTTTCCAGACAATGGTCGAGTCCTCGACGAACAGGACTGGTCACAGTACCCAGAATGGCTTCAGCCTGATGGAACATGGGCTTTCTATCCAGACGATTCAACGATTTGTAACGAGCTTGTGTTTGGTGAGTTCGATGAATGCAGAAACGAAATCACTCGGGAACAGGTCGATGAACTGTGTTTCCAGTGGCAGTCTGAGGGATGGCGTGGCCGACGTCGCACGGATCCTTGATCTGCTTCTCGCACGACCAGCGTGTTTGATGCTGGCGGGCGAGTCACCAACACGATCAACGAAGACAGCCAGATTACGACGACCGTGTACGACAAGGTCAATCGCACGCTGTCGGTGACGAATTCTCTGCTGCAGACGCATGCGTACGACTACGACAATGCCGGGCGTCAGATCCTGCGGATTGATGCCCGTGGGCTGCGAACGACGTACAGCTATGACAAAGTCGACCGGCAGACCGTGCGGCAGTATCAGGACGGCACCCGAGTCACTCAGGTCTATGATGCGGTCGGCAACCGCACGCTGCTGCATGACCATACCGGGCGATACACAGCCACGTATGACAATCTGAACCGACCTCAGGAAACGAAAGAGCGCAACAACAAGATCATCACACTGACGTACGACAAAGTCAGCCAGCGATCCACGATGAATGTCCCGGATGTCGGCCGAGTCACCTACACGCACGATCCGGCTCGGCAATTGACGAAGCTGAAGAACGGCCACAATGAAGTCACGACGCTGGCGTATGACGATGCCGGAAGAAAGACCGAATCAAAACTCTCCAACGGCACGAAAACCAGTTTCACCTACGATGCGGCCAACCAGAAGAAGGGTGTGGTCAATGTCAACAGCACAAACACGACGCTGTCATACTACAACTATCAATTCGATGGCGTCGGTGATCGCACGAGTCTCTGGGACAACGGCGTCGATGTCTCCAATTGGAACTATGACTTCATTACCACCGCAATTTGCTCATCGCCGCTGGATGAAACACCAGGATACCGTCTATGACAATTGCGAACTGTGACAATTGCGATCTGTCACAGTCCGGACAGGAAACAGCCTTGTTTCAAGAAGTCGGTCATCGAGCCTTTCGGTCATTGTTCCTCACAGTTCGATCTGTCGATTGCGAAGCCAGTTCATGGTTCTTCATGCGTGATTGGAATTAGTCGCCTTCGTGGATTCTCTCATCCGGCCAGCAGCGAATTTCAACCTCCGTTGACTGACGGTCCTGACGCCAGCGAGGCTATGCAATGCCCTGTGACCAAGGACTGGAACGTTGTTTGGGGGTAAAAAATGGTCCGATACTCAGGCAATTTGCCTCGCAATTGGTTTGAATCCCTCAAGAGGGTTGAATAGATCGCCACGATTTGACAGAGTGCCGAGTCAATATCCCCATCTTTTGTTGAGAAAACGGTCGAGTAACGACTCTGGAGAACATCCCTTGCACGCAGAATTGCCTCCTTCAACGGATTCGGATTCCTCAGATTCCGGCGTTCCATGGTACCGCCTGCTGAATCGATATCATTGGTTTGTGCTTCTCATCGCCGCGCTCGGGTGGATGTTCGACTGCCTCGATCAGCAATTGTTCAATCTGGCGCGTGTCCCTGCCATGAATGAATTGGTGACCTGGCAGGATCTTGGCGAAGGCGCCCTGAAGCCGGAGCGACGTTCAGAACTGGAAGCAAAGTTCGCCGACTATCGCAAGGAAATGGATGCAGCGGGCGATCAAAAGCCGCTCACCAAAAAAGCGTTCGACGATGGCTTCGTTAAAAAGGAACTGACGGAAACGGAAGTCCAGGCTCTGGGTAACAGTCGTAAAGAGGCTGGCGGTCTGGCCACGGCGATTTTTCTGATCGGCTGGGCCACGGGCGGGCTGATCTTTGGAATGCTGGGTGACCGAATTGGTCGCGCGAAAACGATGATGTGGACAATTCTGATCTATTCAGTCTGCACAGGACTTAGCGCCTTGTCAGAAACGTTTTGGCAGTTTGCGTTCTTCCGATTCATTACCGGTTTGGGTGTTGGTGGCGAGTTCGCTGTCGGAGTCGCGCTGGTGGCGGAAGTGATGCCAAGTGCCGCGCGAGCCTCCGCTCTGGGTATGCTTCAGGCATTGTCGGCTGTCGGAAATATCAGTGCAGCCCTGATCAGTGTTTTCCTCGGGCAGCTCGAAGAATCGGGTGCGGTGGGAAGCGCGTGGAAATGGATGTTTGTCATTGGCGCTCTGCCGGCACTTCTGGCGTTGGTCGTTCGTGCTCGCATGAAGGAACCCGAAGCATGGGTCAAGCTGAAGGAATCGGGTGAACTGGCCAAATCCAATAAGTTCACCTACTACGATTTGTTTGCCGATCCTCGCTGGAGATATAACGCGATCATCGGTCTGTTGCTGTCCAGCGTGGGTGTTATTGGAACCTGGGGAATTGGGTTCTTCAGTATCGACCTGTCTCGTTTCGTTTTCCGCGAGCACTTTGAAAAGGTCGAAGGACTCACGGGCGCGGCACTTGCAGGAAAACTGACGGCCTACTCCGCCTACACTTCGCTGATGCTGAACGTTGGCGCGTTTCTCGGGATGTTGACGTTTTCCAAAATCGCGCAGGTTCTGGGACGTCGTCAGGCACTGGCTTTGTCGTTCCTCAGCAGCGGCATTTCGATCGCTTCGGTGTTTATGTATCTGAAACATCCAAGTCAGGTCTGGTGGCACATCCCGATCATGGGTTTCTGTCAATTGTCAGTATTCGCCTGCTATGCGATCTATCTGCCAGAACTGTTCCCAACGCGCCTTCGCAGTACAGGCACTTCGTTCTGCTATAACGTTGGTCGGTATCTCGCGGCAAGCGGACCAGCTTTGCTCGGTCTGTTGACCAGTCGAGTCTACTCTGGATATGCAGAGCCTCTTCCGTTTCGATACGCGGGTGTCACCATGTGTCTGATCTTTGTGGTGGGACTCATGCTGCTGCCGTTTGCTCCTGAGACCAAAGGAAAACCATTACCGGAATGATGCTGAAATCTTTCCCCAATGCAATTTTGAACTCACGCCGGTCGGTTGTTCCGATGCTGTCCGGCGTGAGTTTTCGTCGTTTGGGGAAATTCAGAACTCTGCGTGTGGTTGCCCTTTTCATCACTGCATTGGTGGCCCTGGCTTGCACATCAAATGCTGCTGATTTGCGACTTCCTGACGATCGAAAAAAACTCGATCCAGACAAACTCACCGCGTGTGGCCTGCGCATTGTTCAATCAAAACGGCTCGTCCTGGTGACGGACGTTCCGCTGGAAGAAGTCAGGAATCTTCCTTTGCTCGCAGACGCGTTGTTCGATGAACTCGAAAAGCAACTTGGCAAGCTGCCTCCCGATCTTGCCGGGACTGAGTTTCAGGTTACTGGCTATCTGATCGATGCGAAGGAGCGGTTTGAAGCGGCCGGAGTATTGCCGCCCGAAGAATTTCAGTTCCGACACGGGCGACATATCGGCTATCAGTTCTGGATGAACAATCAGACTTCTGCCTACTATCGACGTCATCTGTTGCTGCATGAGTTTGTGCATTGCTTCATGATGTGCGAGCACGGAATGCAGGACATTCCGCCCTTGTGGTACACAGAAGGCCTCTCGGAATATTTTGCCACGCATGTTCTTGATGAAAATATCGCCGCAAGTCGGTTCGGCATTTTGCCTCCAGCCATCAATGGATTCGAAGGCTGGGGACGAATTAACGAAATTCGCCAGGCGATTACGGCAATGTCCAGCATGCCTGGCAATGCGAGTCGAGCATTAACTCTTGAAGAACTGCGTCATCCGGTAGTCAATGCATTTCGCGACGAGGATTACGCTCGCGGCTGGGCGCTGGTCTGGTTGATTCGAAATCATCCGGAATTGAAACCACTCTTTGTCAGATTTGCCTCTGTCAGAACTCAGCAACAGTTTGCCGATGCTGAACGTGAGATACCTGCCGAAGTCTGGAAGCGTCTGGAGATTCTTTGGCCGTTGTGTCTTGATAGCCTTATAGAAGGTTTTGATATTGAGCGATCTTTCCCGAAGCTATCGCCAGAAACAAAGCCGTGGCCGGTTTCATCTTCGGCTTCGACGAAATTGTCGATCGAGTCAAATCAGGGATGGCAGTCATCCGGTTTTGTGTTGAAGGCCGGTCAGGATGTTACGCTCAGTTGCTCTGGTCGCTACGTCGTTCATGATCAGCCGCGTCCGTGGATTTCGGAGCCGCAGGGAATTACGATCGACTATCATGGCGGTCGACCGTTAGGCGAAGTGGTTGCGATGCTTGTGCCGCTTTCAGGCGGGTCTCTGCCCGCAAAAATTCCTGTTGGTGTCGGAACGAAGTTGGCCAATTCAGTAGATGCTGAGCTTTGGTTGCAGATCAACGACGATGCTTCTCAGAGAGCAGGAAACAGTGGTTCTGTTGTCGTCGAGATTCGATAGCCGTGCCTTTTTCGTGCTCTGTCAGTGTTGAATTGACCAATGTTCGGCGGGCGAGACACCCGCGCCCCCGAAGCTCGGGCATCTGGTCCGCCATTTTGCAACGGCTCAAACTGCGATGGACATGATCAGACCAAGCCGCCTTTTGAATTCGTACCAGCAACCAATCAGGCTTCACGACAAGGGACTCTGCTGTCCTGCGGCGTTTCCTGGCAATTTATGTCAGCCCTGCGCTGGATTCTGCATGACAACCTGAACAAGATGTACCCTCTTTGTATCTTTTTACTTTATGAGGGAGTCTTTCAATGAAAAGCCACGCAGGTACTGTGCTTCAGAGGGCTGGTAAGGAGGCAATGATGGTCGCGATCGCGTCATTGCTTTTGTGTTTCGCAGTCGGATGCGAACAGGTAGGCAAGGTTGTCGATGACGTTAAGTCAGAAGTCGCTGGCACGCCGACAGATTCGTCCGCTGTCCCCAACCCACCTGTTGCAGCGCCAGCGGCACCCGTTATGGAGCCCGCAAAGACAAAGTCGCCCGAGGAAATTGTCGCTCGTTTTACTAAGATGGCATCAGGCGATATCACCGACGGCGATATCAATGAGTTGGCCACATCGCCTCAGGCGGCCGCTGCGATCACACAGATCGATCTGACGGGAAATCGGTTAGTCAGTCGAGCTGGTTTGTCACAACTGACATCTCTTGGAAACCTCGTTTCGTTGAAGATGGTTAGTTTCGAAATGGGGCCTTCAGACCTTGCTGTGCTTGGCGAGATAAAGTCTGTTAAAGAGTTGTTGCTCTCGGCAACCCGCACTGATGATTCTGTGATTGCAGCCTTGTCCGCGATTCCTCATCTGACCAAATTGGATCTTAGCAGCACCCCTGTCACTTCGCAGGCTGCCGGAAGTCTGAGCAAGATATCAGAGCTCAGCGATCTGAATCTTTCCGGAACAGGATCGAACGATCAGACTGCGGCGCTGATCACCGCGTTGCCGCTTCGCCGATTGGATTTTTCGAAGACTCAGATTACTGGTCTCGGGGTTCAGGAACTATTGCGAATCGAATCGCTCGAAGCTCTAAACGTTTCCTTTACCAGCGTTCCAGGGGCCGCATGGAAAGGTTCGAAAAGTTCGAATATTAAAGAATTGAGTGTAAGTTCTACCCCGTTTGGGATCGAAGGATTTGATGCCATCAAAGGTATGAAGTCACTTGAATACCTGAACGTTTATGCGTCCGGACTGGTAGAGCATAAGGCCGCGAATATTTTTCGCACTCTTCCAAACCTTCGCATTCTGAACGCCGGTAACAATGCTGTCACCGATGCTGGCATGGAAGTGTTCTTCAAAGGACTAAAGAAAATCGAAGAGCTTCACCTTGGGCACAATGCCGCGATTTCAGACCGTGGTTTGGCTGCTCTTGTTGGAACAAAGTCACTGCGTTATCTGGATGTTACCGGAACAAATTGCACACCGAACGGTGCTGCAGCGTTAAAGCAAAAGCTGCCTGATTGCAAGATCGCGACCGACAACGGTACGTTGTAGACGAATGCAAGCCGAGCGGACCGAGCTC
Source organism: Planctomycetaceae bacterium (assembly GCA_041753135.1). GTDB lineage: Bacteria > Planctomycetota > Planctomycetia > Planctomycetales > Planctomycetaceae > SXXK01. The sequence continues at coordinate 169,450 of JBGSVD010000264.1, read as the reverse complement.
CGGCAATGTCGCAAGACGCCGGAACTCACTCTGTCCGTTCCGGCCTCCGACTTATGTCTATCTTTTCATGGAAGACAATGCGACAGGTTCAGACGGACCTCAGAAGTGTTGATACCGTGGGGCCAGCGAGCATGACGTTCGCTGGCCCAACTTTTTCATGCATCACAAGCGTCTCACTTTGCGCCATCTGATGTCATGTTTCGGAATGTCATGTCTTGCAATGTCATGTCATTTTGATTTGCTCGCCCGACTCGTGTCTGTCGTCGGAATGACTCGGGCTTCCCCGGGGATTCTCGCGAATTCCACTGCCGATTCAATCAACGATTGCGTGAGGCACTACACTGCGGAATCGACAAGCCCTTCGATTTTCTCCTGCAGCCGTTGAAGCACATTCATTGGAATTGTGTGAGGACCGTTGAAGGCGATGAACTCAACCGTGAACCCGGACTCGATTAAGATCTCCTTAAGTTGAACAGCCGGCGCGAATGGCAGCACGGGGTCCTGATGACCGTGAGACTGCAATACCGCACAACCTGAATGCGCCTCAGCCAGCTTCCTCCATTCGTTGCGATTCAACAGCGTTCCGGAGAACAGAGCCAGCAGCGATGGTTCAATTTTTTCGGCCAGCGTCACGTAAGTGCTCACCATGGCACCCTGTGAGAATCCGCCCAGGACAAGCTGAGATTCTGCGAGCTTCGAGTCCGTCAATATTGCTCGAATGGCTTCTGTCAGCATAGTGCCAGCTTCACGCATTCCTGGTGGTTCCAGAAGCGTCAACTGGTCATAGTCTCGCGTCTGATTCATTTCTGCCAGTCGAGCCATATTGATCGGCCACCACGCCCGGCCGCCGGGCATTCCCATCGGTGCCAGGTCAATCGGAGCAGCGGGAAACACGAAACGGCACGTGTTTGCAATTTTTTCGCTGGATTCGATCAGCATCGGGCCAAAATCGGCCAGATCCTCACCAGAAGCGCCGAAACCGTGGTTCAAAACGACCACAAATGACGGCGAATTTCCGTCGGGTAAAGCATCAATGACTCGACACCGCAATGGCCCGAAAGCCTTAATAGATGACTTCAATGTCACGGCCCTTCAATCCCCTTGAAAGAGTGCTAAACTGCCCGCTTGACGCGAAAGCAGCAATTCACGCACTTTACTTTCCTGTGGCAGCCGTGCCATCGAAGTGCGTGTCGTCTCCCACATATGGCGTAATTGATCGCGAAAGCCTACAGAATGACTACGTATTTCCCGGAAGTTGACAAGATTCAGTACGAGGGCACTTCGTCCAGGAATCCCCTGGCGTTTCGGCATTACAACGCTTCGGAAATAGTCGAAGGTCGCACCATGAATGATTGGTTGCGATTTGCCGTCTGTTATTGGCATACGTTTCGAGGAAACGGCTCCGATCCTTTTGGTGCACCAACCTTGATGCGTCCGTGGGACGATGGGACCGACTCCGTCGACAATGCATTACGTCGCGTCGATGTGGCTTTTGAGTTCATGACGAAACTCGGAGTTCCCTACTACTGTTTCCATGATCGCGACGTCGCTCCTGAAGGTGCAACTCTTCGTGAAAGCAATGCGAACCTTGATGCGATTGTCAGCAAGCTGAAAGAAGCTCAGCGGAGCACTGGGATCAAACTGCTTTGGGGAACGGCGAATCTGTTTTCGAATCCCCGCTACATGCACGGAGCAGCCACAAGCCCGAACGCAGATGTTTATGCCTACGCGGCAGCGCAGGTGAAGAAGGCGATTGAAGTCACCTATGAACTGGGTGGTGAGAACTATGTGTTCTGGGGCGGCCGAGAAGGCTACATGTGCTCCTACAATACTGATATGAAGCGCGAGCTTGATCATTTGGCTCGCTTCATGCACATGGCCAATGACTATGCCAAGTCCATCGGCTTCAAGGGGCAATTCCTGTTCGAACCGAAGCCGAAGGAACCGACCAAACACCAGTATGACTTCGATGCGGCAGCCTGCCTGAACTTCATTCGTCAGTATGGATTGCTGGAAGTTGTCAAGCTGAACATTGAAACCAACCATGCCACGCTGGCTGGTCATTCAATGATGCATGAGCTTGAGTATGCATCGATTCAGGGTGTGCTGGGAAGCATTGATGCCAACACGGGCGATCTGTTGCTGGGTTGGGATACCGATCAGTTCCCGACAGACATTTATCTGACGACTCAGATCATGCTGGTGCTGATGAAGCAGGGTGGCCTGCATTCGGGTGGCACCAACTTCGACGCAAAAGTGCGCCGAGAAAGCATCGACCCGATCGATCTGTTTCACGCCCACGTTGGCGGTATGGATGCATTCGCTCGCGGGCTGAAGATCGCTGCGGCGATTCGGGCAGACGGCGTATTGTCTGACTTTGTCAAACAGCGATACAGCAGCTTTGACAATGGTGTCGGCCGTAAGATTGAAAATGGCATGACGAACTTTGGAGAGCTGGAAAGCTACGTTCATGAACGTGGAGAGGCAGCTGCGAATTCCAGTGGTCGTCAGGAAATGCTGGAAAATCTGATCAACCGCTACATTTGATGCCGTGAGGCTCTGGCCTCCCTCATCGGCAGAGTTCCAGGCATTGATTGATAAAGCCGGTCACGGCAAAAGCTCGGCATTCATCCGGATGCCGAGCTTTTTTGCAGATGATCACAATCCTGTCCGGTGCTTGAGCACCAACAAGACAACAAGTGGCATAAGCTTCCGCCTGTGCTCCGTGACTTTGCAGGCTGGAGACTTATGCCGCGAGAGAGCAACAACAGTTTCTCTGCGCCAGGCCTTAGCGAGCTTCGTTAACGTACAACTTCACGTTGTGAGTTCCACGACCACCGGCCACGATATCGGGACGGCCATCACCCGTGAGATCGCCGACGATCAGATCTTCCGTCGCCATCCCACCTTCATCCAGTACGTGCTTGTTCCATCGAGTCGCATCACTGCTGACAACCGAATAAACACTGACACCGAATTTTTCCGGCGTGTCACTGTGGCCAAATGCGATATCGTCCGAACCGTCTCCGTCAAAGTCGGCCGTCCACAAGGCATGCCCACGCTTGAAGCCCTGGTCAATCACGTGGCGTTCCCACTTTGTTTCAGGTTTCGACGGCTCCAGATAAATTGCAAGATGATCGCCATGCATTGGCTCGACCGCCGTTAGAAATCGCCGTCCGCCCTTGAGCGTTCCGATTTTGACTTCCCCAGCGCCGTTCAGATTCGGATCTGACGCTCCGGTAATGCCGTCTCCAAGCCGAATCATCTCCCATTCACTTCCGGAACGTCGAACGAGTGATACGCCTTCGCGACTGGCCGTGATTGTGTCGACGGTATTGTCGTGGTCGAAGTCGACGTGCCAGTGATTATGCATCCGATTCAGATCACCGTTCAGTACCGTTCCCGGCCAGCGTTCTGCTGCTGGATTGGCTGGAATCTCATAGGCCAGCAATCGGACTCCATTGCCCTGGCTGGCATTCAATGGTGAAATCACCAACTGCGGACTTCCTTTGCCCAGGACATCCGCCCATCGCATTCGATGCACGTTGGATTCTTCGCCGACAGCAGCAACCTGCCACAGTGCATTCGGATCCGAACCACGACGAATCCAGTGGAGAGTGCCCGTTTTTGTCCATCCGGCGCCGATGGCAAAATCGACCTTTCCATCGCCGTCAATGTCGTGCGGCGCGATGCACACATTGTCCAGAGGCGTCTGGTCCTGCAGAATGACATGAGCCGACCATGAAGGCTGCTCATACCAGATCACTCTGTTTTCCGTCAGAGCAACGATGTCCTGATCGCCATCATTGTCAACGTCCGCCAGAGTAACGGCGTAGCAGACTTTTCCGACGTTCGCATCAATAGTTCGATGTTCGAACACTGGGAAATCATCCGCAGTGACTGTACCAATAACGATTGAAAGCAACGAAAGCGAAACAACGATTCGTGGGATCATTCGTGGGATCATTCGGCAACCTGGCTTTCTTGTGAACATTGCGGTGTCCAGCTAAGCAACGCTCATCGGGATCATCGCACCGTAGTCTTTGTTGCCGGATGTTATTGCTCGGCGCCGACTTTTGCGCGGCTGATGACAAAATCGACGAGTTCCTGACAGCGGAAAAAGCCTTCCCAGAAGTTGTGCCCCTGTCCTTTGACAACGACCAGCGTGACCGAATCTTCGGCATTGGCCTGCTTATAGGTTTCTGCAAACGTCGCTGAATTTTCCTTCAGTGGAACGACCACATCTTCATCACCGTGAATGATGAACACAGGCAGCTTGGCCTTTGCCAGAACGGGCATCCGTGAAATCGGATTGAGCTTGTCGAGATTCTTTTCAAGATCGCTGGGCGACATTTCGTAGGCCGGCGCGGCCTTCGCAAGACCCGGATAGGTTCTGAAATCGAACACAGGATAGATGCCGGCCAGTCCTGAAAATTGTTCGGGGTGATCGCAAGCCCACGACGTGACCCACAAGCCTCCACGACTTCGCCCAAGAAGACAAGGCTTCTTTGACAGGCCTTTTTGTGAGGTCATTTGCTCATAAAACGTGTCGAACAATTTTCGCGACGTCGGGCTGCCATAAGCTTCGCCCACGTCGATGCCGGCAACCGCGACCCCTGCATCCAGAAATTGCTGGTGCATCCATTTTTCGTGCGAATCCGGATAACCCGCTAACGTAGGCGCATAAAAGACCCATGGCTGAGGGCTCTTTCTCAGAGACTCTTCCGGCCAAAGAATGAACGCCGGTCGACCTTCGATGAGAAAGGCTTCGCCAGGCAGAACCAGTGCTTTGATTTGATCGGCCTGTTGTGGATCGGCTGCCAGGCCGATCGCTGACGATGCGATCAGTAATGTGCACAAAACGAGGTGACGCAACATGAAGTGAAATTCCATCGAATACAATTCTTCCAGACCACAGCAACCAAAGAGACGCCGCGCGGCGTAGTGCTTTGTCCAGATTTGAATTTCGGGTTGTGGGTGTTGCAAAAGATCCAACATTGACGCGATCTTCAGCAAGTTCCACTTCCTCCAAACCAGATGTTAAACCTTGACAGTGCACTCGTGCGTGTGCAGCCGCGAACTTCTACCGGTCAAATCCAAACCGTCGATCGCCTATAAAGATTCAAGCCAGGCGGTGAGCAGCGTGTGATAGCTTTCCAGATCGTCCTTATGAGACATCTCTGTGACCGTGTGGATATATTTTACTGGACAAGCCAGAGCGATCGTTCGCACGCCACTGCGGCTTCTCTGAATGACTGCCCCGTCCTGGCCGCCGCGAGGAAGAATGGCTCGCTGGCATTTGATGTTCTTAGAGCGTGCGACGTTTTCAAAGTCAGTCACCAGCCCGATGTCGGAGATCATCGATCCGTCCATCACGTGCAGACAAACGCCGTCGCCGGAAATAGAAACACGATCCTCATCGGGAACGCCCGGAGTTTTGCAGCACAGCGTTGTGTCACAGGCAACAGCAATATCCGGTTCCACGCCGAACGCAGCCGTCTGCGCGCCTCGCAAACCGACCTCCTCCTGAACTGTCCATACCGCATAGATGTCGCAATTGTGTGATTTCAGGTTTTCGATCGCACGAATCTGAGCCCAGCAGCCCACGCGATTGTCGAGGCATTGGGAGACCACCGAGTGACCAACTTCCTCGAAAGGGCCATCCAGAACAATCATGTCGCCAATCAGGATCTTGTTGCGAACTTCTTCTGCGCTTAGTCCGGTGTCGACGAAGAACTCCGTCACCTCCGGAACCTTCTTCTTGTCGGCTTCGCTGGCGATGTGAATCGGCTTTCCGGAGGCATTCATGATGCCCGGTAGATCTTCAGTCGAAGTACAGACACGAACTTTGCGAGCAAACAGATTGCGAGCATCGAAACCGCCCACTGGGTTGACTCTCAGGTATCCGCTTTCGTCAATGTGCCTGACAAGGAAGCCGATCTGGTCCATGTGTGCGGCCAGCATGACGCGAGTCGCTTTTTCCTGAACGCCTCCGTCGGCCCTGCGAGCTTTCCGAATCGCGATCAACGACCCCATCGCATCGGTTGAGATTTCATCAAACAGATTCTTCTCAGAAACATAGTCAAAAATGACTTTGCGAATTCTGTCTTCACGACCAGGGACGGAAGGTGTTTGCGTAAGCGTTTGCAGAAGTTTCATGAAGTGAGTCGTTCCCGAGCAGTCGCGATCCGAAAAAATACCGACGCGACGAAGTTATTGCAATTTCCCGGAACGATCAAGCCTGTGAAGCTCACGTGACACGGCAGTCCGCATTATTCAAGAAACGGATCGAAATCGAGCTTGGGGGTAGTCGCCAGCCTGGATGGATCAGGCAGCCCGCCGTTCAGCAATGACTTGGCGGCGTCTGGCATCATTTCCGCCGCGCGGTCTCGAACATAGTTGGACGAGGCTTTGGCAGAGTTGTCGAGCGATGACGCGGCCTGTTCAGTCGCAGCAGTTCTTGCCCGGGTCAACGCTTCCTGCGCGCGGTTTTCAAGTTGCGTTGTCACTTCCTCAAACATGAAATCAGTTTCGGCAGGCTTTGGAATCGCCTTTGGTGCAGGCTTCGGAGCCGTCGTCTTCGTTGGATTTGGCGTGGGTTTGCCCCAGATCAGCTCGATTGCTTCGTTCGCTTGTTCTGTGACAGATTTTGGCTTCGAAGTTACGGCAGAAGACGACCTGGTTGGCGGCAAAATCTCCTCTTCGAATGGAGCTTCACGCAGACCGTCGAGCACCTCTTCGGACGAAAATCGAGAGCCGGTATTGGATGGAATCGGCTTGATGATCTCCGCAACCCGCGCTTTCGCAAACGGATCAGCCGGTAGTTTTGCCTTCGCGTCCTGAGGGAACGGAATGCGAAACAGATCACTGTCTGATTCATCGTTTGGTGCAGATTCTGTCGCCTTTCGGGTGCCGGAAGAAGGAGCATCAAACAGGTCGTCACCAGTATCTGCCCGATCGCTCTTCTTCGATCCGTTTATAAACCCCCGCAGTTCATCGAGTGTTGACGTGTCTTCAGAGACGCGATCCGCCAACGTCGACGCAACCGATTCAGAAATAAGATCGGTGGATCCGTGAGCCATGAGTGCTCGCGCAAGTTCCGGGCGGTCCGTCCACTGAGACGGGCCCCAGTTCCTGATGTCCGCGTAAGCCAGACCAATCGACTGCTGCGGCGTGCGAGGAATGACCTGCAGTCCGTCATGAGAATGAACAACATGATATTGCTGTGCGAAAAACATCGCCGACGCACCCAGCGCCGCGCCGAACATCAACGGCTTGGCCTTGCTCATCGGTTTAATTCCTGATCAACGGAGGCGGGACAATCGCAGACGAAATGCGAACCGACTGTCAGGAGCGACAGAAGGACACGGCAAACCTACCACATGAGCATCGTTGGCTTTGCTTCGTTCCTTCGCACGGAGCGACATTTTGAGAACTCGCGGAGTCCCCGTCGATCAGGTCTTCGCAGACGAAACAGGCTGCGTTGTCGAAATCTCTGGCGCTGTCTGCCTGCGATCCTGGCTCCGAACCGCAAATTCTTTATATTCAACTTAAGTTGCCGACGCGAAATATCATCGAGGTCGCAAAAGTGCTCTGTTGCATGATTCCGGATTCACTGCCGTTCCCCCTGGACTTTGCAGACGATCGGGGAAAAATCCCTCCAGCCAAATTTCGCCCGCACGGTTTCTAAGCCGACAACACGCTCAACATCAGTGTTTGTCGATGAAAGAAAGCCTCAGCACCAGTCGGCTTCGGCGGTGTGAGTCGTAACGCATCGGTGAATTGGCCTTTGGCGTGCCGAAATTATTCTTGCCGCTTTTGTTGGAACACTGAGCCAACGCGGGGACAATCCACAAGACCGACTGGTAGGTACAAAAGCTTTTGTGTTTTCGATGAGCCCGCGTATAAGCGGCCTATTCCGCGGGACCAGGTGGCTTGACTGTAATCGAGATGGGGAGGCTTGGTAACGAGACCAATGTGTTCGGCCTGTCTTTCGCGGTTGCATCTTTGCTGAATGGCACTTGCGATTGACCCAATATGGATAGCGAATACGCTCCCGGTTTTGTGCCCTTTTGGATCGTGATCGCTACCATCGTTTCCTGTTGATCGCCTGTCAGATTTCCGTTCGCCATCTGAAAATTGCCCGGAAAGGCCAGCGGCTGGATCGTGACATCGTTTTTCCAGTCAGCGACACGTCGAGTCAAACGGAGCTTCAGTTCGAGCGTTTCACCAGCTTCTGCTTCCATTTGCTGACAAACGAAAACGGCTCGCCACTCACGTCATCCGGCGAACGAAACGTACGTCGGGTCGGGTGAATTGAGTGTCGAGCCGCAATTCGAAAACACTTTCGAGAACGATCAAGCGCAGTTAGCTCAGATCCAGAACACCTTTGCTGTCACCAAGCTTGTCGATCTTGCATCCCATTCGCTCTGACATCGACAGGAAGAGGTTATTCAGAGGCGTCTCGTTTGGATACTTCACATGGCGTCCGGAGTTAATAGTTCCGCCGCCATGTCCGGCAAGGATAACTGGCAAATCATCATGATTGTGGCGATTGCCGTCAGAGATCGCACTTCCGTACAAAATCATACTGTTGTTCAGAAGATTTGATTCGCCGTCTCCAGTTGCCTTCAGCTTCTTGAGGAAATATGCGAACCGTTCAACAAGGTATCGATCGATTTTTGAAATGCTCTCCATCTTGGCGGCATCCTTTTCATGATGCGACAATTGATGGTGACCGTCTTTGACACCGACTTCCGGATAGGTTCGGTTACTACCAGCGTCCGCAACCATAAGCGTGGCTATGCGAGTCGTATCCGTTTGGAATGCGAGGGTCAGAATGTCGAACATCAGGTTCATATGCTCATGAAGCTCTGGCGGAACACCATTTGGAAGATTGAGTTCCGGAATTTCCTTTGAGCCTTTGTCTGCTCGCGCGACTCGCAGTTCAAGATCACGCACGCTGGAAAGATATTCGTCAAGCTTGCGACGGTCGGCACCACCCAGCGTCGATTCAATTCGCTTCGCATCCGAACTTACGAAATCAAGAATGCTCTTTCGATTTCTGTTTCGACGCTCAAGATCTGCGGCTGACTGTGGAGTTCCAAACAACCGCTCAAAGGCCGCACGTGGATTCACTTCCTTTGAGCACGGAGTCGAACTGGACTTCCAGGAAATATTTGATGAGTACGCGCAGCTGTATCCGGAGTCGCAGTTGCCCGCATTACGACCACGATCAATGCCCAGTTCAATCGAAGGCAGGCTCGTTTGATTTCCAATACGTTCCGCAATTGCCTGGTCAATTGACTGACCAACGGTAATATCGGCGCCCGATGTCTTTCGTGGCTGCGCGCCGGTCAGGTACGCGCTTGCATTTCGGGCATGGTCGCCAGCTCCATCGCCATTCGCACGAGCGTGATGCTGCGTCAGGCCTTCCAGAACCAGCAAATCATCTTTCACGTCAGCAAGTGGCTCCAGGGTCTGCGACAATTGAAAATCTTTACCCTCGCCTGCAGGCCGCCACTTATCCATGATCGCGCCATTCGCGAAGAACAGACAAGCCATGCGGACAGGAGCAGTCTGTGCGGCACCTGCAGCCAGTGCAGCCTTGGTTGGCTGCATGATTTCCAGGAAAGGCAGCGCTAGTCCGGTACCAATACCGCGAAGGACAGTTCGACGATTGAGGTGCAGTCGGCTCATGGGTTAACTCCTTGAACTCAGATTAGGCAGATTTTAACTGGCAGGCAAAATAGGGCAGGCAGGATTACGGGCTTGAGGTTACTTCGGATTCTCGCGTTCGGCTCTTCTTCATGAAAGGATCGGACATCACGATTCCCTCCACAAGGGCGGAAAACCGATTGCCTCTTTGTTTCATCAGATCGACCGTTTGATCAACGGCACACTTGTCATAGTACTCAAGGCCACGCCCCAGAGCATAGACCATCAGGCGTTCCGTGAAGGTTCTGGCAAATTTTTCCTGACGACTTCGAATGATCTTGACCAACTCAATGGGACCAACAAAGCGTTCACCCGTCGGAAGATCGCCGGATGCGTCTACAGGCCTTTCCCCTTCATTGTCCCGCCATCGGCCAACGGCATCAAAATTTTCCAGGCCCATTCCCAGCGGATCCATCGTTTTATGACACGATGCACATCCAGGATCTTTTCGATGCAGCTCCATTCGCTCCCGAAGGCTGAGTGTCGTCACATCTTTGGCCGTTTCTTCCAGGGCTGGCACACCCGGCGGCGCAGGCGGCGGTGCATCGCCGAGAATGTTCTCAAGAATCCACTTGCCTCGTTTTACAGGACTCGTACGGCCAGGATTGGACGTCAGCGTCAACACGCTGGCGTGGGTCATCACTCCAGATCGATTCGTTCCATTCAAGGACACTCTGACAAACTGATCACCACTCACGCCGCTGATACCGTAATGCTTCGCCAGTCGCTCGTTGACAAATGTGTAATCGGCTGAAAGAAACTCATCAATACTTCGATCTTCTCTCACGATCGTACTGAACAATAACGCGGTTTCCTGACTCATCGCAGACCGTAGTGCGTCGTCGAATTCAGGAAACATCTCTGGATTTGGCCGAATGTCGGCAAGGTTGCGAAGATTCAGCCACTGAGATGCAAAGTTCTGAGCAAGCGAAACGGCTTTGTCATCTCGAAGCATTCGCTCAATCTGACCTCGCAATACCGTGCGATCAAGAAGTCGCTTGTTCTCTGCCAGCTGGAATAGCTGATCGTCCGGCATGCTGCTCCAGAGAAAGTAGCTGAGGCGAGATGCAATTTCATAGTCACTCAGATTCCATTCATTCGCATTCCCTTCCGGATCGGCTTCTTTTCTGAAGAGGAAGTCGGGAGACACAAGCATCGCCTGAATTGCGATCGCCAGCCCGTACTCGTAACTCTCTTTATGCTGAGTCACGGTCTGTTCAACCAGCGAGGCAAATCGATCCACTTCTGTGTCAGATATCGGACGACGAAAGCCTCGATACAAGATCGGACGAAGCACAGTGGTCGCCGCGTCTTTCACGGAAACCGTTTCCGATGGAACAGCCGTGACAAACCGACGATGCGTCTCATGCCATTGCGGCGATCCGCCTCCTTCGGGGCCGGTCACTTCGATGATGTGAACGGCCAGATTTCGGTCGCGGCGACGCTCGGGGGCGTTTTCGTCATAGAAATCATTTGTGAACGCAGCGGCGACTGAATGACTACCGGCGGTCAGAGTAACATCATGTTCAAACCATCCGGGCTTGCGATTCTCGCCGACCTTAAATTCATGAACCGTCTCACCGTCAATCTGAAGTGCCATGTTGGAATCGTCCGGACCGGCTTTCGACTGAGCGGCTTCAATTCGTATTTTGTACTTCCCGTCTGCGACGGCATCGTACGGAACAGTCAGTGTCCCGTTCGTGTGCAGAACATAGAAGCCTTCGCCGTTGACGTTGCCATCTATCGTTGACTTAAATTTGTCCGGGCCAAATTCCTGACTTGTCCCCTTCGAGAAGTCTCGCGTGTCGATCACCGCCGAAGCCACTTCTTCAGCGGCATCGAGATATTTTTCCATGAGCAGTGGCGGAATGCTGAGCACATCGCCAATGTTGTCAAAACCTTCTCCCACATCATCCTGAGGGAATTTGTCTGCAGGAGTGAGTGCGATGCCGAACAGATCTCGGATCGTATTGTTGTATTCCGCACGGTTGAGCCGGTGCAATGTTGAGCGACCAGCGTGATGAGCCTGCGTGCAGTCAAAGTTGTAAAGCTCGTCATAAAACGCGTCGATGACGACTTTTCGGTTACCTTCCTCCGGCTGCGGATCGTAGCTTGCAGGAGGCATTGCTCCAGCATTGATCATGCGATAAACCTTCTCCCACTTCTTGCGATCCTTCAGCAGCTGATCAACAGACTTAAGATCATGCACTGAAATTCCGCCCTCCTGTTCATCAGCGTTGTGACAGTCACTGCAGTGTTTGGAAAGGAAGGGAAGGATTGTTTCTTCAAGCTTCTGCTGCCGCTGAGCTGCCTTCCGCAGTGCCTCTCCTGAAACAGCGGACGTCAATTGAGCATTTCCGAGACTGGACGTCGAATTCGATGCGGCCTTCAACGGTGACGCGGTTTCCGAAGACGCGACAACTTTCGCATGATCAGACTTCACCCCTGCAGAAGCTGCGGCCATTGCAGTTGATTCGGGAGCATCAGCCTGAGTGATTCTATCCGCGTCGGTGTTCGACCAGTACAAGTATCCGCCGATCGCAACACCACCAAGAATCAGGGTGGCAGCGAAGCCAATGATGAGTGGTAAGATTGAGCTCTTCGACTGATAGCGAGATTCACGGTCAGAAGTGAGTCGGGTCGTTGTTCGTCGCCCGCCCGAGCCTCGCGTATTCTCCACCACTGTCGTTTTCTGTGAAGCAGATGCTGCCGATGATTCGACATATGCGCGTCCAGCCTTGAGTCCTTCATCCGCCTGCGTCTTTTCGGCCTTTGGCTTTTTTGCTGTTGCCAGTGAAGGCGGAACCGAACTTGATTTCGAAGCCGGAACAGTTTCAGATGGGCTCAATGCCGACAGGTCTGAATCCAATGAAAGCACCATCGGTTTTCCGCATTCCGGATTCGGACAACGAACTCGGCGTCCAAGGAATTTCTCCTCAGCGCGAAATCGAGAACGACAAGATGGGCAACGAAATGATGGATTCATGATTCCGTGATCCAGTTAAGTATTTACAAACGGCACGGACGCAGCGTTTGACGCGAAGAGGATCCGGGCGTGCATGTCAACAATGGGTGGGCAATAATCTGGCGGGCGATGGAGCTAATGCAGCACTCCAGTATAGCCCCAGTTTGCCCGCGATTCCACAAATTCGAACGTGCCGCGAAAGGCAATCCACCGTTTGCTGACAGTGAGACAGCCAGAGTGAAATGCTTTTATGCACCGAAACATTGCGAAACATCGATGGCTTTATCGGAAAAGCCCGCCAAATGAATAGGTTTTGCCGCGTACGACGGGCAAGAAGGGAACGCAAAAATTGATCGTTGCTTGTTTGTGGGCCCACTGAGCACATAAAATTCCGGGAAACCAGTGCTTTATCACACTTTAATTTTTGGGTAGTGAACCTTGCTAAAGGTCCTGAAGTGACAGGATCTATAGCAAGATCCACTACCGACACTCCCCAGTTTTTTATCTTGACAGAGCATCAGGGTGGCTAAGAAGGCAGCATGGGTTTTATCCCAAAAAAATGATCCGGCGATCCGGTGTCGGAGTTGCCCGGGACCGACATTATGAGGCGATCAATGGCTCCGCAATTTTCACCTGGCTGAGCTGAGAAATGGTCGAACGGAAGAACAAACTTTGAATGGAAACGAAGGGGCGGCGAATTGAGAATTCCTGAGTTCGCACATCTCGATCATGTTGGTGCAATTGATATCCGATGGTGAAGTTCGTGCTTGAAGGATATGGCGATTCGGCCGTAGCTCTTTATAAAAGCCAAACATGGGGGGAAGTGAACGAGGCTCTGTGTTCCTCAGACGGAAAAAAATTTGGCCTCGCGACCTCATTCACTATGACAAACCTGAAAATCAACCGTTGGCAGATTGACACTTAATGTCCATCTGCTTTTGTCACACACGAACTTTTTTCAAGTCTTGTTTGAAAGCGATGAATAAATGCCCGACGCTGGGATTCTGGCAACCCTGTTGTTGCTTTTGGGCTTGTTTCTTCTGGGGCTGGAGTTCTTCATACCCAGTTTTGGCATGATTTTGGTTGTGGCGACCCTGTCACTTGTCGTCTCCTTCTGGAGTGCATGCAAGGCGTGGTGGGGCGTGAATCCGATGTTCTTCTGGACTTACATTGTAATGCTGACTGCCGGAATTCCCGGCTCGCTGGTGGCCGCTATTACCCTGATCCAGCGAACAAGTCTTGGCGATCGAATGATTCTGCGACCGTCAGGGTCGGTTGATGAGAAGGAAGCCAATCCCCTCGAAATTCTGATTGGAAAAGCGGGCGTCTCAAACACTCTGATGACGCCAGGGGGAATAGTGCTGCTTGACGGCGAAAGGGTTCATGCAGAAAGCCAGGGAATGCTGATCGAACCAGGCACTCCAGTGATTGTTGTTGCCGTCAAAGGAAGCCGTATCGTCGTTCGACCGCGAACAAGCGTCGACGACAAATTGCCTGCCGGCAAATTGCCTGAAAAACCGGAGCAAGCTGAGGAAATCGCAACCGGTTTGCGCATAATGCCGGAACCCGACCCGCTTGACTTCGACATTCCGGAGGACTACACCAACAAATCGTGAAATGGTTTGATCCGACTTCACGACTGCGAACGTTGAGTTGTCGGGGCATTTTGCTAAATTCACATGCTCCCTGTCGTTCACAGTGCCCTGAAACACGCCGTTATCAAAGCGGCCAAAATAGAGTTCAATGGAGACGTTCATGAATCACATACTCTTCGCCGAGTTGAACTTTATGCAATGGGGATTTCTGGTGTTCGCATTATTTGCGATCATCGTTTTCCTCGCAATCTTTGCACAGTACGCCAGTCTCTGGCTGCAGTGCAAAATGACTCGCGCGGGCATTGGCTTGTGGGACCTCATCTTTATGCGATTTCGACGGGTTAATCCCGCCGTTATCGTCAGAAGCAAGATCATGGCAGTTCAGGCGGGGCTGCTGAAAAAGTATCCGATCTCAACACAGGCGCTAGAAGCGCATTCTCTGGCAGGCGGAAATGTTCCCAACGTCATCCGAGCACTCATTGCTGCCGAAAAGGCCGATATTCCACTCGATTGGAATACCGCTCAAGCAATTGATCTTGCTGGCCGTGATATTCTGGAGGCTGTCAAAACCAGCGTTTACCCCAAAGTCATTGATTGCCCTGATCCCAAAAGAACTCAGGGGACACTGTCTGCTGTTGCAGGCGACGGCATCGAACTGCGGGCTCGCGCGAGAGTGACTGTACGAACAAATATTCAACAGCTGATCGGCGGGGCGACGGAGGAGACGGTGATCGCTCGCGTTGGTCAAGGGATCGTTCAGGCGATCGGTTCGACGGATTCCTACAAGCACGTTTTGGAAAATCCAGACTCCATTTCCAAGGCCGTACTCTCGCAGGGGCTGGAAGCACAGACGTCGTACGAAATTGTTTCGATTGATATTGCAGACGTCGACGTCGGTGAAAACATCGGTGCGCGACTGTCGGCTGACCAGGCCGAAGCCGACATGCGTGTTGCTCAGGCAAAAGCCGAACAACGCAGAGCGGCAGCTCGAGCTCGCGAACAGGAAATGGTGGCTCGCATTCAACAGAATCGTGCGGCCGTCGTTTTAGCAGAAGCGGAAGTGCCTCGAGCCGTTGCGGATGCGTTTTCGAATAATAAACTCGGTTTGCTGGACTTCTATGAACTGAAGAATGTTCAGGCGGATACAAGAATGCGTGAATCCATTGCCGGAGAATCGACAGGGCGAGCAGGTCGATCCACAGAAGGTTAATCCTGACAACCTTCGCACCGCACTTTCTCAGGGGCAATTCACTTTCGTGAGTTGCCCCTGTTGCGTTTGAGGCCACTCCATCCTTGTCAATTTATGAGACACTGACTTCATCAGACCGTGCAGATGCTGCGACTTCGAAACACCAACCCTGCCGCAATCCAAAGGACGCTTGCAAGGCTCAGCAGTACAATCACATCAGACCATGGAAACGTGCCCGTCTGAATGATAATTGCCGGTCGGTAATACTCCATCACTGACAGCCATGGCGAAATTGCTTTTGCAAGGTCCTGAAACTGAGCAAGAAAGTTCAGTAAAAACGACGCCAGCAGTGTCGTGAAAACAACCCCGATGGCTCGCCCACGCCGATCACTGAAGGCTGAGACCAGAAACGAAAATCCACCGACCGCAAGGTAGACGGCGCCAAGGTTTGCCATCACCATCATTGTGTCCGAAGTCGAAAGCCGCATGGCGGGCTGAACACTCAACGACGCTGTTAAATGTCCCGCGTATCCAAACGTCAGAATACAAAGGCCAGACACAAGCCAGCCGATGGTTTCAGACAGAAAAATACTCCATCGAGAAACGGGAAGACACAACAAAAAATCGGCGGTACCACGGTCGATTTCTCCAGCTGGAGTTCTGGAGCAGTACATGACTTCATGAGCCCAAAGCAATGTCAATACGGTCGGATGAACCCAGAGAAACGCCTGCGATAATTGAGCCGACACCTGATCGCCCGGATCGACACCAAGTAATGCGGTCAGAAGTGGTTTGACCATCGGCATGTTGTCAAACATCTGGTGGATATTGCCCAGAACCTTAGGCAGCAATGCCGTAAGCAGGCTCATAACTGCACACATACCAAGACTCAGCCACAACACCGGCCATCGAACTTCAATCCAGATCTTCTGGAGCAAACCAGACATTAAACAGTCTCCATTGTAGTTTCGTAGTATCGCCGAAAGAGCACTTCCAGAGATGGAGGGCCGATGACGACATCCGCAAAATTCTGCGTGGCCGCCCATTGCATGAACACCATGGACGATCCCATCAATTCCAGAACACAGGTTCGTTTGCGTAACGATGGTGAGATCAATGCGGCAACCGAATTTTGAATCCTCTCACTTGGCCCGTCAGCATTCGTCTCGTCAGGCATATATTTCACCGACACAAAACCGGGCCATGAAATCGATACGGCATTCTGATCCGCCTGAAGTGTCACGATGATCTGTCGCGGAGCTTGTGCCTTCAATGCGCTCAGGGTTGAATCTTCGACGATGCGACCGTCGCGAACGATTGCAATGTGATCGCAAAGGGTTTCGACTTCGCTGAGTGTGTGGCTGGAGAACATGACCGTCTTTCCCTTTGCGGCCATTTCGCGTAAACAGGCCATCAGGGTGTCCTGCATCAGAGGGTCTAGTCCTGAGGTCGGTTCGTCCAGAATAACCAGACTCGGCGAATGTGCCAGCGCAAGAACAAGTGCAACCTTCTGCCGATTGCCGCGAGACATTTTCCTGACCGGCAGATCAGGCTCCAGACGAAAGCGTTCGGCCAGCTCTTCTCCAGCGGCAAGAAGATTCCGGCCATGAATCCTGGACAACATTCGCAGTCCACGACGCGCCGTTAGCCAGGAATACAGACGAACATCGCCAGCCACATAACCGACATCCCGTCGAATGACCGGACCATCACTCCAGCAATCCAGTCCAAAAATTTTTGCCGAACCAGCCCCCGCGCCTAGCAATCCCATCAGAACTCGAATCGTCGTGGACTTCCCAGCACCATTCGGACCAAGGAAGCCAAAGATTTCGCCCGCCTCAATTGTCAGGTTAACGTCAACAATGCCGCGTCGAGAACCGTAGCTGCGACAAAGATCCTTCGTGACAATGACCGCCATGAACGCAATCCTGCTGAAAACCGACTGCGTCTGGCAAGCCTGAATGCCGCACGCGCTGGCAGTGTTATAGGCGCAACATCATTTCGGGTCGACCTGCAACGGGTCGACATCAACGGGGCGATGTTCAATTCTCATCCTCAACATCCCCAATGCGTTGAGCCTTAAAGAGATTTCCGCGATTCGAAAGTCTGCAAGTTCGGCAAGAAATCCTGCCAGCAATGCAACCACCAGCGTTTCTGATGTTTGCTGCAAAGGGCTAGCCCCGTACAAGAATCAAATTCGCGCGGGTCCCAACGCCTGCTGCGCGAAATTCACCGGGAAAAGCAGCTGGATATCTATTCCACAAGGGGCAGTCAACCGGCTATTGCAATCCGAATTTCTGGCGGAATCGAGGGCTCTGCCGCAGGGCGGAAAATTCGGAGTATCGAACGTGGATTAGTGGGTCCGACTCTGGGCCGTTGATGGATTCGTTCACCATGTCGATGCACTTTGTTTCGACAGCTTCCAGAATATCATGCTCAACCCCTGATTCTTTCAGGTTGCCGTAATACCTCGCAAAGCACATCGCAAGATTTCCAGACAGCAGAGCCACCACTTCCTGGCGAGCTGTCTTCTGAATGTCGGCCTTCAAGCGATCTTCGTTTGTTTCAAACGGTTCGTTATTGCCCGCCAACAGCGTTCGCAAAACACTGTTGCTGAGAGCAAATGCCGCGACGTCCTCCGTTGCGGCCGTATTCTCCAATCCAGCAATCCCGGCGATAACTTCGGCCTGGTAGCTCAATGATGCATGAGTATCGCGAGTATTGTAGAGGTCGATAATAGGTTCCAACTGCCTTGCGGCCTGTCGCAGCGATTCCGTTGCCTCGACCAATTCATTTCTGCGAATCTGAACGCTTCCAACCATCACCCATCCCTGCATGACGGCAAATGCCTGGAGAGAGTAGGATGGGCCGCCACGTTTCATGCCTTCCAACGCACATTCGATTTGCTTTCGAGCGTGCCTTTCGGCCTCATCATTCTGATCGAGCGCAAGACAGCAGTCCGCCATGACATCGTGCATCGTCCCCAGTCGCAGATGAAAGCCGGGTCTGTTGGGCTCGACAACGATCAGGCGGCTGTAGATCTTGATCGCCTCGTCAAGACTCGACATGGCCTCAGCGTATTTGGCAAAGGCGAATTTCAGCTGGCTGTCGAATTGCAGCAGGCTGCTGTATCGTCGCTGAAGTTGCACGTCTTCGGTCTGCCTGGGATTCTGTGGTTCCAGCAGCAACAGACTGACGAGGACCTCACGTTCGGCTTCGTTCATTTGCCCGAGGGTGATGCAGTCCTGAATGACGCTCAAGTTGATATCAATCAGCTCATTGATAAGCACGACATTCTCAGGCTGCATTTCTATCAGCTTCTGGCACGAGAGCTGAGCCATGCGGCGGATCTCCAGTGAAGCTACCGTATTCTGAAGAACGCCTGCTGCAGTGGCTCGATGAGTGTGCGCCTGAACAATAATATTCATCAGGTCCACATCTTCAGGCGATTTTTCCAGCAGTTTGCTGGCGAGCGCCAGAGTTCGTTCGGCCCAATCTGCAACTTTGTCATACTTCGCCGCGCGGACGTAGTACAGCGCGAGGTTGGAATAATTTTGGGCGCGTTGCCTTTGTCCGGGAGCGGATTCCAGTGTGTCACCAACGTCGATCGACTCCAGGTAGACGAGCTCGGCATCTTCGTTGCGTCCCTGCTGCGTCAGGATGTAGCCGTAACGCGTCAGAGCAGTGGCAAGTGAGATACGTGTATCTTCAGCATCCCCGGATCCTTGGATGATTTGCCGTAAGCCATCAATGGCCGAAAGCAGCACTTCGCCGCGAGCCTCGACGCTGGCTTCGCGTTTTTCAAGGTCATCGTGTACGTTGTAAACCAGATCGTTCATTGCCTTGACGGCAACGTCTCGCTGGTGTTCGGCCAGTTCCAGCGCGTCCTGCGTTTCCACAAGGGCTTTCGCAACGCGGCGCTGAGACACGACGGCAAAAATGGCAACAGCAATCAACGATGTTGTAATGACCGTAATTACTGAGGCCGTCGCAGGATGGCGGCGCACCCATTTGAGCATTCGCTGAAATCGTCCAACAGGACGAGCCAGAATGGGTATGCCTTTGCGAAAACGATCCAGTTCCTGAAAGACTTCGTCCGCAGTTGCATACCGTTTATTGGCGTCTTTTTCGAGGCACTTCAGGCAGATCGTTTCGAGATCCAGCGGCAGAGATGCGTTGAGCCGTGTAAGCGGAACGACATCATTAGTAAGCACCTGATGCAGAATCTCCCATGCAGTTGCTGCCTGAAACGGAGGACGACCACTGAGCACTTCGTACAGCACCGCACCCAGAGTATAGACATCCGCTCGAGCATCAACCTGTTCGCCGCGGGCCTGTTCGGGGGGCATGTAGGCTGGCGTTCCCATGACGTCGCCGGCGACGTGAACGGTTTCGTCAGAATCAATGCGTCTGGCCAGGCCAAAGTCACAAACATGTGGCTGGCCCTTTTCGTCCAGAAGAATATTTCCAGGCTTCAAGTCGCGATGGATGATCCCGTTCTGATGCGCGAATCGGACAGCGTCGGCGACCTGCACCATAAGATCCACGGCAGCTTTCGCCGACATTGGCCCTGTCTTCAATTGTTGAGCCAGCGAACCACCATTGATGAACGCCATCACAAGGAACGGCGTTCCCTGCGTCTCACCCACCTGAAACACCGGAACGATATTGGGATGGACAAGCGACGCGGCCGATTCTGCCTCCCGCAGCAACTGTCGGGATCGAACAGGATCAACGCCGTGAGTGACATCCAGCAGCTTTACCGCGACGATTCGTTTTAGTTTGTTGTCAACCGCTCGGTAGGCGACGCCGCTGCCACCACGACCAGCGACGTTCAATATTTCAAACCCGGCGATTTCTGGCATTCGCACGGGCTTCGCGAGGAGTACCTCGCCCTTCGCCGCCGCCTCGCGGGGAAGTTCTTCGAAGGTCGGGCCGAAGTCTGCTGTCGACTTATCCGCTTCTTCGGACTCATCCAGCAACAGCGCGCGGTGCACCTGAAACTGTCGGGAGATTGGTTCGGCAAGCTCCGGAAAACGTTCGATGTACTCACTTTCCGACGGATGTTCGCCGAGGTCTTCTCTCAACAGGACTTCGCTGTAAATCAGATCGAGCAGCGTGTCACCTCGCTTCAGCAGCCAGCCGTATTCAGCGAGCAACTCGTCGATGCGGATGTATCGTCCCATCTGCCATTGGTTCTGCTGCCATGCAATCAGTTCGTCTTGATTGTGAATTTCAAATTCTGGCATCGTTTTTGAGCTTTGCAGGACGGGTGCCCCTGATATTTGCCAGCACCGTTGGGGAAATGTCTCGCCGAGTTGTTGAATTCTTCGTAGCGAAATTCGTCTACGTTCAAGTTCGAAGGATTATTCTGTGAACGTTTGGTCTGGCGTTCATGACGGCATGAACCTGTTTATTAAAGACAACGAAATTGTTGCCACGATCGGACAAAATATTCGCAGCTTTCAGATAATTAGCTGTCGCGATCATCATCGGACGCCACATTCATTTCTTCACGGACTCGCTTCAACGCGCGTTCGAGTCGTTTGCGGAGTGATTCCGGGGTGTCACCGAGATCCTGTGCAATTTCGTCCCAGGATTGCCCGGTGTTTCTGCGATCGGCGATTTCCAGCTCGTCGATGCTCAGTCGCGACCGGATTTCGGACAACATCTCTTTAGCTGCGGCGGCCGTGCGAGGTCCCGGAGTATCAGCCACAAGTTGAGAAACGTCGGTGGTGTCGATCATATCGCCACCTCCCGCACGCTTGGCTGCCGTTTGTTTTCTGTGCTCGTCAATGATTCGATTGCGTGTCATCGTGGTTAACAGCACGAGCAACTGTTCGGGGCGTTCCAGATCGAAAGAACCATCCGTCGCGCTACGGAAGAAGCGGCCAAAGACAGACTGGCAAATATCAACCGAATCGATGATTCGCCGGAGTTTTGGATCGGTCAGACGCAGCCGGGCTGCTCGGCGGATCTCAGGTTCATATTCGCGAACCAGCTTCATGGCTGCGTCCTGATCACCGCTTCTGGTGCTCTTCATCAAGTCAGCAAATTCCGCATCGCTGAGCATTTGAATTTCCTGGATGACCTGATCAACCGAACCCTGTCTATGTCTTGCTCGCCCGACACGCTGTCGAGGGGGATTGGGGAGCGTAAATCCCACCATGAAATGCCGTTATGTTCAACCGAAATTCGGCCCCTGTCCTAATTTCGTCCAATCTCCAGGGGAACACGATCGCATAAATTTAACAAGAATGGAATTCTCGGGGCGGGCAAATAAGACGATTCTTGCTGCGACTGATGGCTGAGTCTGACTGACCGCTCTACGATCAACGTGTTTCAAAACCGGGACTGACTCGCGAGACGATAACCAATTTTCCGTTTGCACCAGATCCTGCAAATAGCTCAGAAGTGCAAAACATCGCGAGTCAAAGGCAAATATTCGACAGCGGTGCATGGATTGAGTAATCCGTTGTGTTTCACAACAGAGGTGGAGTTTGGCAACGAGGACTCTGAGTATGTCTGTCCGTTAACATATTTGGTGACACAAAAGTTGGATGCAGAAATGCAAGACGAATCATGTTCCTTTTTGCTGGAAGCAAATCGATCGGTAGATGACATGGCGGATGAGGACGCGGATTCAGGTGCTGAGAAGGCTGCCTGCTGCTTTGTTGTCAGATGACTAAGCCGTTGCGATCTCAAATCCCTTGCGATATTCTCGAGCGACCAGTGCCTGAGCTTGCGCATCGTTCTCGATTGTCTCTGTTTCCGGGTTCCAGGCGAGTTTACGGTTCAGGCGCGCGGCGATCCCCGCGAGATGACATGTGGAAAGCGCTCGATGATGACTAAAGACGTCCGAGATCGGTTCCTTGCGATCGCGAGCTGCTTCGAAGAAATTGCGGAAGTGGTCAACCAGTGCTCGATTCTTGTAAGCCTTCTCCATAGCTCCCTCAGGAAGCGGATTTGACTTGAGATCTTCGACCGGTGCTCCCGTAAGTTTTCCTCGATTTACAAAGATGCGGCCTTCTGTTCCTTCAAACAGGATACCGTTATCACCATCGTGACGAATTTCGATTTCGATGCCATCAGAAAAAGTCGCGAGAAGAAGAAACTCCGTGGCGGTGTTGTAGCGTGAGGGATCAACCGGATAGCCGTCTCGAAACTCCACAGGGTGCTTGACCATAACTGGCTCAACGAGCACAGGACCGGTGTTTGTCTTGCCAAGTCCCCAGGTTGCAATGTCGACATGGTGAGCTCCCCAGTCGGTCAGTTTGCCGCCCGAGTATTCGTACCACCAGCGAAACTCGTAATGACATCGAGACCAGCTTTTTGTTTCGCCGTTATTCCCAGCAAGATAGCGAAACTCTTTCTCTGGCACTGGTCCCTGCCAAAGATTCCAATCCAGATGCGATGGAACGGACGCGACAGGAACCTCAGGACTCGTCGGCGCGCCGCCGATGCTGCAGGTTGCTTTCTTCAACTGGCCGAGCCGACCAGCCTGAATCAAAGCAATCGCGCGAACAAATTGTTCTTCGCTTCGCTGTTGTGTTCCAATCTGGACGACACGGCCTGTTGACTTGCAGACGTCGCAAATCTGCCGACCTTCGGCAATGGTCAGCGTCATTGGTTTTTCGCAGTAGACGTCTTTACCGGCCAGCATTGCCTCAATCGCAATCTTGGCATGCCAGTGATCGGGAGTAGAAATATGGACGATGTCGATATCCTTGTTATCAAGGATTGCTCGGTAATCGACATGGCTTGTTGGCTGATGGCCGGTCCATTCTTTCACAAGGCTGGCTGCCAGTTCGCGTCGACTGGAGTCGGCATCGCACACAGCAATGTAATCGCTGTACTTCCTGAAGTCCGGAGCAGATCCCCAAGGACCATCAATGCCAGTAGCCTTCTGGCACCAACGACTTCCCGTACCAATTGCGCCCACTCGCGGTCGATCATTCGCAGCCAGAAATCCGCTCGCTCGTCCCGTTCGATTCACGATCGCGGCGGCTGCAAAGGCCACAGACGATTTGATAAGACTACGACGGGAAACTCGAGGCTTTGACATCGGAATTCACTTTGCTTTGAGTGGAGATCGTTGGCCGCCGAACAGGAAGGAACAATGCTGCTCGGGATCATGGAGTCCATATACGTTACAAAGTGCGGCCCATTGTTTCAGCCAATCGCCCTCATTTTTGTTTCATGAACATTGAGAGCGATTTGCCCGTTCGCATGCAAGATTGCTTAGCTGGTGAATTCCAAAACACACTGTGCTCGGCAACCATGGTTTTGCATCAGCCTGCAATCACTCGCGCGATGCCAGAGCGATGTCCTATACTGCCGCTGTCGCGCGTCGCTGATTCAATCGAGTCAGCAATCGGGTTTGTTCCGCATCGCTGAGTGTGACTTTTCCGGACGCTTCGAATGGTCGAAGTTCACGAGCGATTAGCTCGTCCTTCAAATTCACATCTGGAATGTGTCGACTGATCTGATGTAACGATGCTGCTGGATCCTCGCAGAAACCTTCGTAGGTGATTTCTATCAACCGATCGCTCGGAATATGTCGCAGTTGCTCATCGAGTTGCCTTTCGATCTCCAGAATCTGATCGCAGACATCGTCAACGTAACTCAGTGAATCGACCGTGGTATTTGATGAATGACTATGCAGTCCCCAACCAACAGTCTTATCGCCCTGAACCTGTTCTCTTGCCTTGATCAGGGATTGAGCAACCAGCAATGGATTACGACGAACAACAATAAAACTGGCTCGTGGGATGACTCGAGACAGAAGGTCCAGGCAGCCGGTGTTCCGGTTGTTTTTGTTCAGGAAAGGCTTTCCAAACGCATTGCTCCATGCGTAGAAAAACTGTCGCATTTCCTGCTGCTCTGCCTCATTCAGATCAGTTCGCGGAATATACCGATCATCACCCAGCCACTTATTCCAAAGACTGAATCCATCGTTGGGTCCCTGCAGTCGAGCCGTTTGACCGTAGAAGTTATGGAAGTCGGCGGAATTGCGTCCTGGAATCCAGTGCAGCATTCGACTTCCGGAAATCGGCGAGCGAGGGAACATTGACGTCAGATTGGTGACGTAGCTGACATCCATGTAACGCGCAAGTGTCTGATAGACAAGTGTCGTTCCACTGCGAGGCGCGCCGACGACCAGTACCACTGGCAACTGTGATGGGACAGCATTTTGGATCGTGCGACTTTCCTTCCGCTGCAGCATCGTGTCGAATGGTCGTGCCGCGATGCGAAGGGCTTCGTGAAACAAAGCCGCGTAAGCCGCTCGTTTTCCAGACGTCAGCATGCGATAAAGCAGGCCGAGCGGATTCTGAAAGTTCTCTGAGGGCACGATTCGAGCAGACATTTGGAGTTCCTGATTCGGAAAATCTATCCGCGATCAGTGAGAGACAAAAAGTGAAGACCATTGAGGTCAACGATTGAGTCCGCAGGCGTTCGTTCATTGTTTCTGTTGCACACCGCGCAATTCCCCGAACGCCGCTAATACATTCACTCTGGGACAATACCTTCAATATGGGTTTCAGGACTGCGGCAGAGACGGGAATCCGCAAAACCGACAGGCTGACGGGCGACTTATCAGCACGACGATTCCCAAAGTGCAGGGGTGTTGCGTTTTGGCAACATGCCTCGTTCGATACGATTCGCACGATGGTCGAGTTCCACAAGACCATGCGAAGATGATTTCAAAAGCGATCCATGTGGTTACACGACAGATTTCCGTTAATCAAAAGCGAAGACGATGCTCGTACCGAAGAAATCTTCATGTTGCCTAACCAGAAATATTGGCATAGTTGGTTTCCTGTTTGCCTATGCAGCGATCTGCGGCTGCGATGCACGACGTAGTCGGAGCGGAAATGACAACGGGGCGGATGAGTCTGGTCTTGTCTCGTCAACCGCTGCAATTAATCCTGTTGCCGGTAAGTCGAACAATAATACCCCTGAACTTTCCATGGTGTTGATTCCATCAGACGAGTTTCTCATGGGAAATCGCGAGTCTGAGCAGTTCGGTCAGTACAGTCGATGTGAGAGCCCACAGCACACGGTTCGGATTACTCGCAGCTTTCATATCAGTCGATTTGAAGTGACGGTCGAACAGTTCCGTTCGTTCGTTGAAGCAACCAGGTATCTGACCGAAGCGGAGGAATCTGGTCTTGGCTGCAATGGACTGAACCTGGTCGACGGAACAGTCATTCGTAAGCCGAATTGCATCTGGTCATCACCCGGGTTTGCTCAGAATGCGAAACATCCGGTTGTCTGTGTCAGCTGGCAGGATGCTGTCTCGTTTTGTGAATGGCTTTCTGCATCAACGGGCCACTTGTATCGGCTTCCCACGGAAGCGGAGTGGGAATACTGTTGTCGCGCGGGTTCTGAGGAGATGTTTGCGACGGGTCATGATGCGGATTCTCTATTTGCTGCGGCCAACTGTGGAGATCGATCACTTCAGTCAAAATGTCGTGTCCTGACCAACGTTGCGGGCTGGAGTGACGGCTATCCCTTTACGGCACCGGTCGGTTCGTTTGAACCCAATGCCTTTGGTATTTATGACATGCATGGCAATACGGGAGAATGGTGCTCCGACTGGTTTGCTCCTGACTATTATCACAATTCCGAATCCAGTGACCCAAGGGGGCCTGAGCTCGTTCAGCAATGGCATGTCGTGCGCGGCGGAAGTTGGTACAACAACCCCGTGAGTTGCCGTAGTTCCGGCCGCCACGATGGAATCCCGACAGAGGCCAGCACCACGAACGGGTTTCGAGTCGTCCGAGAAATAGTACTCTAGTAAACCGTGGAACCGCTGCGGATCAATACTCGCGACGCTGGCGAGAACTTGGTATCTGCATTTGCTTGCGATACTTCGTAATCGTGCGGCGAGCCAGCGTGATTCCCTGAGCCGCCAATGCGTCTACGAGCGCGTCATCGCTGAGCGGGTCTTTCTTATCTTCTTTATCGATCAGTTCCTGGAGCTTGATTCGAATGGTATCCCATGCAACATCTTCGCCGGTTGAGGACTGAGTTCCCCCACCAAAGAATCTCTTCAGCGAAAACAGCCCGCGAGGAGTCTGAATCCACTTCTCATCAACAGCGCGTGAAACAGTGGTGACGTGAACGCCCACTCTGTCGGCAATCTGCTGCATCTTCAGCGGCTGAATGAATTCCGGACCTTTATCCAGAAACTCATGCTGATGATCAATAATCTCCTGAGCCACTTTGCGGAGCGTATTGTAACGCTGTTCGATTGATTCAATCAGCCAGCGTGCGGACTCAATCTTGCGTCGAATCCAATCGCGAGTTTCCTGCGTTGGATTCTCTTTCAGCATCTTTGTGTAACGTGGGCTGATTCGAAGTTCTGGAACATACTCATCCAGAAGCCGCACCACATAACGTCCCGTGTCGTCCTGTTCCAGTGCCAGATCAGGCGTGACTCGCTGAACCGGACGCTGCTCAAAACCTCGACCAGGATAAGGGTTCAGAGTCTGAATCTGTTCGATGCCGACTTTGATCAGATCAAGCGAATAACCGGTCGCTTTTTGAATCAATGGCAGCCGATTGAAAGCCACATCTTCAAGATGATCGCGAATCAGAGTCTCTACAACGTCATGAAACGGCATGCTGTCTTCGACTTGAAGCAACAACATTTCTCGATGGTCGCGGGCACCAACGCCTGGAGGATCAAGATGCTGAATCATCTTCAGCACTTCTTCTGCCCGCTCGTTCGTTAGCTGGTGCTCATACAAGCGATTGAATTGCTGAGCGATCTCCGGCAGCATGCTTTGCATACGGCCGTTGTGATCCAGATGCTGAATCAGATATTCACCAAACTGGCGTTCAACAAGACTCACGCTGAAAAACGAAAACTGCTCCAGCAAATATTCATGCAGCGACTGAGGACGGGCTAACATGTTCGACATGACGTCATGCTGACGGTCCATGTCATCGCTGATCTGATTCGAAGAACGCTGCCCGCCACCAAAGCCAACATTGTCTTCCGACCAGTCGCTGGAAATCTCCAGAAGCCGCTCGAAATCCGATTCGTTGTTCTTCTCGTTACCTACGACCAGTTCGCGGTTTTCCACATCCTTGCGTAGTTCACGAGCTTCACGATCGTCAACGGGAGCAGAAAAATCGACCGCGTCAGGCTCGGCAACCGGCGTGTCACGCTCTTTCTCAACGCGTTCGAGCGTAACGTTTTCAACGAGCTCCTGTTCGATACGCTCGTTCAGGGCCATCATATTCAACTGCAGAATCTCCATTGACTGGATCATCCGCGGCGCCAGCTTCATTTGCTGGCTCATCTTCATTTGCTGAGAAATGTTCAGATGCATGATTTGGACCGAAACGCACAGAATTCACGTTCTAGAAGGACAAGTTCCACAAAATCTACCCTACTGTTGCCGACTAAGTCGACGGGATTGTCAGTCATGTCTCACATTGTCAGATCCTAAAGTGACAAAATCGGCAAACTTAAAACTGCTGTCGCCCGCGAAGCGCATCGGCCAGCATTTCTCGATTCGCGAATTCCAAAACGCTGCCGGATGCGATTCCACGTGCCAGACGTGTAATCCGCACATTATCATTCTGCAGCAAATTCGTAATAAACAGAGCTGTGCCGTCCCCTTCCAAAGTCGGATTCGTGGCCATGACCAGCTCAGTGATTCCCTGTTTGCGAATACGATGAACGAGTTGATGAATCGTCAAATCCTCCGGGCTAATGCCTTCCAACGGAGCGATACGACCGCCCAAAACATGATAGAGCCCGGAAAATGCCCCGGAAGACTCTAACGCGACCACGTCCTTCGGTTGCTCGACAACACAGACGACATGCTGATCGCGCCGAGAATCGCGGCAAATGCGGCAAAGAGTATCTTCTGTCAGATTGAAGCACATACTGCAACGGCGAACGCTGATTTTCACATTGCGAATCGCATCTGCCAGAGCATTCGCTTCTTCGGAAGTACTGGACAGCACATGGTTTGCAAGACGCTCTGCCGATTTGCGGCCGATCCCCGGCAACCGCCCGAATTCTTCAATCAGCGTTGCTACGGCTTTGCCGTATGGGTGTTCCTGAGTCTCCGGTTTCATTCCAAAACTTTCCAACTGCATCCATTTCAGTCCACCGGCGGGCCAGCCAAGTAAGCTTTTGCGCCCAGTGTTGTTCAATTTCTTTGCTATCTCCAAGTCAGTTGGAACAGTTTATGCAGTTGAAGGCTTTGAGACTAGTAGAGCCGGGGAATGAATTCCTCATTCGCTCAACAAGTATTCAAATGAACATTCAATCAGGCTTTCGGAGCGGTCGGAAAGTTTGAACTACTGCTCTGTCGAGATAAAAATGTGGTTGGAGGTAGTGGATCTTGCTAAAGATCCCGTCATTGCAGGACCTCTTTGTCAAGGTCCACCACCCGAACATGAAAGTTTGGCATCGCACTACCACCATTGCATCGCACTACCACCATTGCATCGCGTACGTTCGAAATCGGTCCCGCGCAGGTTGCGTGTCTTCGCTGCGAACGAGATTCGCTCGTTGCTTCGTGAGTGCAGAAACGGCGGCATCAATACCAAGTTGCCGGGCAGTCCAATGGGACTTCACCTGGCTGGCATATTTGGACTCCAGCTTCCCAAGCCTGGATATCAGCATGGACCGGACGCCATCCCGAATGATTGGGTCTTTGCATTCAAGCAGCGGAATTAGAACACTCAATGCCGCGTCGTCGATTGGATGCTCACTGATTTGAACACACGGTTCAGGATGACCATCAAGAATTCTCCGGACGTTGTATTGATGGACTAACGAATCGACCGGCAATGTTGCATACAGATAAACAGCCAGCACAGGCAACAGAAGTTGGTGTCGAATCAGCCAGGGAAATGAATGGCCTCGAGCGATTTTCCAGAGCACGAGCACAAAGCCACCGACCACGGCCGATGTGCCGAGAAATCCGATGACTCGCATCCGAGTCATTCCGTTAAAGTCCACATAGATAAGCAGACGGTTGTAAGCCGATGCAGCCAGCAGAAAGTTCAGTCCCGACCAAATCCAGGCCAGTCGCCTGAGCTGGCCTACCTTCGCGTGCAACATCATTGTTCCACGAAACATCATCGACAGAATAACGGTCGTCAGCGCGAGTGCGGCCGTCAGCCACGCAGCGCCTTGATGGGCGTACCCGGAATAGTGGAAGCCCGGTGGGAATTTTCGAAACCAAAGTGTCAGAAATTCAAACACGAGGTAAACAACAAACAGGCAAATCAGGGAGATCAGCGTATTGCGAAATGGAACAAACATCGGACTGCTGTCGGTTGTGTCCACATCGTTTTGATGTGTCAACTCCAACCCTTCCAATACCTTCATCGCAAGCGGACTCAGCATTCCAGCCGCAAGCCATGCAGTCCCACACCAGAAGATAATTTCTCCTGCGGAAAATCGCAGAACCCATGATTGCAATCGACCGAATACGTCGCCAAGAATCGTTGAAACTCGCGAGATCAGATCCGGGTTTGCCAGAACAAAGATGGTTCCAAACATCAAAACACAGATAATTGGAAGCATATAATTCAGAGCGGGAGAAGTTTCTCCGCGATCGACTGGCTCAAGGACTGTTTTTCTCCAACGAAGTTGCACGCTTCGCAGAAACTCGTACCCTCCCGGGATTGTTGATGCAACGAAGACAATCGACTCCAGCAGATAGGGCGTCGAACCATGCATCGTCATGGCAAATGCATTCAGCAGCCAGAGACCGACGAACATCGCAAGAGCCGACCCCGACCACGCCAACTTCACGGCGATCAATGTCAGCATCACGCCAGAAATGATCATGGCAAGTGATACACGAACAAATCCTTGACCGAGTAACAGCAACAGACACGCCACGGGAAGAAACAACGCCGGGCCAAAATATCCCTGTGCGTGATACACACTCAGGTCACTCAAGGCAACGATGCCAATCACTGCTGCGATCGCTCTTCTGCCCGCAGCGATCGGCAGGCGTTGCTCAACACTCGTAGATTCAGTCGACATGATTGCGGATTCCTTTCATCCATTCGTGCTCGTCGGCTTACGCAGAAACACGACAGGGTTGTTGGAAGGAATTACTGCAATCAGAGAGTCGGCGTCGTTCAGAATTTGTCTAAGAAAAATTGGCGCTGTGTTGAAAGATTCCCTTAACGTCTGCGCTCTGAATCGACGTAGAAAGGGAAAGTCAAACAGAATGACCTCAAAGAAGTGCCCGATGCGACAACAGCGATGAACGCTCGCTGGGTACAATTACTGTGGAACGTAAATCCGGATGTCATCGAAGTTGCCGATGTCGTCGAACGATCCAAAGCCCAGGCGACCTTCACCAAAGGTCTTATCGGTGGCCGTCATCACCGGAGTCGTCAGGTCATCAAAGTAGATTGTGACCTCACCCGACTCTGCGACACGAACAACTCTTGCGCGATGCCAGGCATCTGTCCACGGAGTTCCAGGTGTTGTCCTGGTTGAGATTTTTTTACGCGCCTCGTTGTTGACGATGAAGATCTGATTCGCATGATCATCCGTCTTTTTTCCGAAGTGGACGTAATACAAATGTGAGTCGTCTGTGTAGCCAAAGAACAGGCACAACGAACGGTGGTCATAGTCCGCAATCGTGGATTGCATGCGGATGTCCATAACGAAACTCGACACTTTCAAATCACGAATCAGCGTGCGATTCAGAGGTGATCGAAATGGCGGTTTGAAGTCACTGTTTCGCTTCGTCAATGAGATGACCTGGTTCCCATTTTGCTCCAGCAGAGTCCACGCAGACTTGTCGGTCGGTTCATATCGATCCAACTTTTTGTCTTCGAAGTCATGCTGATAAACAAGCTTCATTCCCGCGGGAATATCTGCGTCATCTGGTTGCCCCCAAGCAGCAGAGGTTGCACAAAGAGCTACCAGAACAACATGGGGTCGAAGAAATGATCGCATGAATTCAGCCTTCCTCACTCAACGGTCGACACTCCCCCAAACCAGCGTTTGCGGTATCGCTTTATCATTCACCATCCGGTTCTTCCAGATAGGTGTAGCCGTTAAGTGCTTCTTCGTAGAACTTTACAAACTGCCCGGCCTGAACGTGGTCAATCTTGTTCTCTCGAACCGCAACTTCCACAGCAGCCTGCAGTCGATTAATAAGATCTCGACCGCGAAACTGTACGTAGTCCAGCACTTCAGCAACGGTTTCCCCTTTGATGATCGTGTCGAGAACAACTTCACCTGATGCGGAAACATCAACGTGCACGGCGTTCGTGTCTCCGAACAGGTTATGCAGGTCGCCAAGAATTTCCTGATACGCACCGATCAGGAAGATTCCCAGGTAGTAGGGAGAACCGTCGAACTCATGGAGCATCAGAGTTCGGCGAACGTCTCGACGGTCAATGAACTGATCGATCTTGCCATCAGAATCACAAGTGATGTCGCTCAGTACAGCATGGCGAGTCGGCCGACTGTTCAGCTGATGGATTGGCATGACCGGGAACAATTGTTTGATCGCCCACGAATCCGGACAGGACTGGAACAGCGAGAAGTTACAGAAGTAGTTGTCGGAAAGAACCTTATCCAGTTTTTCCAGTTCTTCAGGAACATACTCCATCGTTCCTGTTAACTGCCAGATCTTATGGCACAGCGCAAAGTAGATATTCTCTGCCAGGCAACGCTGCTCCAGTGACACGTGTCCTGTATTGAACAGCGTCATCACGGTGTCGATCGCCGTCTGAGCATCGTGGTATGTTTCGAGCACATTTCGCTGAGTCAGACTGTTATAGCTCTGATAGAGATCATGCAGGGATTGTTCGGCATCTTCCGGTGGCGCCAGCGCTGTTTCGGAGGTGTTTTCACCTTGCTGAGAAACTCCCAGCACGCTGAAGACCAGCACGCTGTGAAACGCGGAAATTGCTCGACCGCTTTCCGAAATGATATTTGGGTGCGGCACGCTTGCTTCATCACACACAGTCTGAACTGTGTAGACAACGTCGCGAGCATACTCTTCCAGAGTGTAGTTCATGCTGGATTCGAAGTTGGTCTGAGAACCATCGTAGTCGACCCCGAGTCCACCGCCGACGTCCAGATACTTCAAGCCAGCACCCCGCCCGACGAGTTCAGTGTAAACTCGAGCCGCTTCATTCAGAGCAGCCTTCACCTGACGAATGTTGGTGATCTGGCTACCCAGATGAAAATGAAGCAGCGTGAAGCAGTCTTCCATGCCTCGCTTCTTCAGTTCATCCAGCGCCATCAGAATTTCGTTGGCACGCAAACCGAACTTGGATCGATAGCCACCAGACGACTGCCAGCGACCGGCCCCGCGCGCGGCCAGCTTGACTCGCATGCCGATCTGCGGACGCACATTCAGTTTCTCGGCGTACTTCAGGATCAATTCGAGTTCAGTGTATTTTTCCACAACCGGAATAACATGCCGACCAATTTTCTGAGCCAGCAAGGCCATTTCAATGAACTCAGCGTCCTTGAAACCGTTGCAGATAATCGGAGTCTCGGCTTCGGTCATGGCCACAACAGCAAGCAACTCCGGCTTGCTGCCCGCTTCAAGTCCGAACCCGAACTCACGTCCGTACTCGACGACTTTCTCAACAACCTCACGTTGCTGGTTAACTTTGATCGGATAGACGCAGGCATAATTGCCTTTGTAACCGTGCTCTTTGATTGCGTCAGCGAACGCCTTGTGCAGCACAAAAAGTCGGTCACGGATGATTCCGTTGAAGCGAAGCAGAACAGGAACGTCCAAACCTCGCATCTGCAGACGTTCAACCAATTCCTTCAAATCCACGGAACGAGCAGGGTTTCGGTCCGGATGAACCAACACATTGCCGGAAGGACTTACTGAGAAATAACCATTACCCCACCGAGGTACTTCATACATTTCAGCGGCGTCAACAGTGCTCCAGCGCAACGATGATTCGTCGATCATTCCGATGATTACTCCACTTCAGATTAAGGTGGACCAGAAAGGAAGAAAGCCCGCTGACCAGAGCCAGCGGGCATGTTTTGTTGGTGGCTGCATTTTATCAGCCACTCCATCTTAATATTGCGATCGAAACACCAGCGTTGATTTCCAGGGGTCTGTAAGAGACACACTGGCAGATTCAACCCTGATTTACCGATCACGCTTTGGCTGTCTTCTGAACACGGTTCAAAGCCCAGATCAGAATTGGACTGGCGATGTAGATAGAACTATAGGTACCTGCAATGCATCCGACCAGAAGGCACCATGCAAAACCGTGAATACCGGCTCCGCCGAAGGCGTAAAGAATGAAAACCACGATAAATACGGTCGTCGCTGTCAGAATGGTTCGCCCGAGAGTCTGATTTAGGGACAGGTTAACCATTGGAATGGTGATGGCAGGATTCTTTCCGCGCACTTCACGAATTCGGTCAAACATAACGATCGTGTCATTCAGGGAGTAACCAACGAGCGTCAGGAACGCGGCGATCATTGGCAGGTTGATCCGGAAGTCGTCGATCAGGAACAAATCGCCCAGTGATGTGCCGCTCACCCAGCTTGCCATAGCCACAAAGCCCAAACTGACCAGAACGTCGTGAACGAGAGCAACAACAGCTGCCAGACCAAACACGATGTTCTGGAACCGGAACCAGATATAGGCGGAGATCGCAAGGATACTCAGAAGGATCGCAATGATTGCACTTTCCTTCATTTCACTCGCGACAGCCGACGCAAAAGTATTCACTTCATCAAACAGCGGCGTTGAAGCTAGCGTGGCCTGCATTGAAGACAAGGCCGTCTGAAGGTCTTCAGCGGAGACATCGGCGACAACTCGAGCGGTCAGCTTGTTAAACTTTCTGACACTTCGTTCGCCAACGGTGACGCCGGATCCTTCAGTTCCTTCGAGACCAAACAGTCCTTCTGTTGTCGCGAATTTTGGTTGATCACCATTCTTGATTTCGCCCAGGGCTTTCGCCAGCATGTCCCCAACAGTCCCGGAGGCGACCTCTTCGGAGAATGTCAGATCTGAGACGGAACCGCCTTTGAATTTCATGCGATTGATGGCATCAGCCGATTCGTCACCCTCAGCAATTGTCACAGGGCCAACTTCACCAAACTCCAGCGAAACCATGCGGAGCTTAATTTTCTCGTTATCTTTGAACGACTCGTAAACCATAGCACGAACACGTTCTTCCGCCGATTTCTCTGTCGCGTCCGCGGCGTTCGCTTCATCATGAGTGTCTTTTTCGGTCGACCGAAGGCGGAAGTAGTTTCCGATTCCTTCTTCGCTGTCAGGGCCGACGGTCAGACGCTCCAGGGTAAATTCATCTTTGAACTGCACCTTCAAAGCCGCAGCAACATCGTCAGTCTTCTGGGGTTCGGTGGTCTGGAATGACACCATCGTGCCGCCGGTGAAATCGATGTCGTAGTTCTTTTCGCCACGAATAAAGAACGCAATCAGACCGATGCTGATGACCACTACTGAAATTCCGCACCACAAGGCTCGATGCTTCAGGAAGTCAATGTGAGTCTCACCGATCAGCTGACCCATGTTCAGCTTCTTCAACCATCGACGTTTTTCAGCAATGTCAAACATCAGGCGACCGACAAACAGCACCGTGTACATACTGATTGCAAGACCAAGGAACAGTGTGACCGCAAATCCCTTGATTTGATCTGTCCCAATTGCAAACAGAATCACAGCGGTCAGCAGGGTTGTAATATTCGCGTCGAAAATTGTAACGAACGCTTTCTCGAAGCCATTCTGAATGGCCATTCTCACGCTGGAGCCCTTGGCCAGTTCTTCTCGCATTCGTTCATAAATCAGAACGTTTGCATCCACCGCCATACCGATCGTCAGAACGAGACCAGCGATACCAGGCAGAGTGAACGTTGCATTGATCGCAACCATCGCGGCCACTGTCAGCAACAGATTCAGCAACAGCGAAACTACAGCCACGATCCCTGAGAATCGATAGTAGGCCAGCATGAATATCATGACAGCCAAACCGCTGATCAGAGTTGCATTCACACCGCGATTTCGAACGTCAGCACCCAGAGTTGGGTCGACAGTCGCTTCGCTCAATGGCTTCGGATCAATTGGCACTTCCAAAGCACCAGCGTTAAGCACGTTGGCCAGTTCGTCAGCCTCATCACGAGTGAATCCACCGCTGCCGCCAGAGATCTGGCCTCGGTTAGTAATCTGCTCATTTATGTCCGGAGCGCTGAATACAGTGCGGTCCAGAACAATCGCTAGTTTTCTTCGGGGCAAACCTGGCTTTGGAGCGTTACGACCTGTTAACTGGCCGAACAGATATCCACCGGTCTGATCAAAAGTAAAGCTGACGACGATCGCACCATTCTGATCAAAGTCAGGTGTGGCTGATCGCAGGTACTTTCCGGTGACCATGTCATCCGGATCTTCAACCAACAACAGATATTCTTCTGTTTCGTAGTTCTCCATCTTGCCGTTAACTTCGCGCGTCTTCTGAACCGTGCGACGAATCGCATCACGATCCAGGAACTTGGGCACACCACCCTTCTCGAAAGCCGGTACCCAACGAGCTACGATTTCACCATCAATTTCCAAAACCGTCTGGGACTTATCCAGTTCATTCGCCAGTCGTGAAATCTGCTGATCGGTGCTATCCGCACAGATGTAGAACTCCAGACTTCCAAGTCGGGTAATCTGACGTTTAATTTCATCAACGGATTGCGCATCTGCACCAGGAACGATCACTTCGATTCGGTCACGACCAACTTTTCGAACCGTGACTTCTTCTGTACCACTGCGATTAATACGCTGACTCACAGCACCGACCATTCGGTCCATGACATCATCAGTAATGTCCTTACCTTCCGGCTTCACTTGAAACACCATATTGGTTCCGCCATTCAGGTCGATCCCCAATCGGAATCGATCCTCAAAAGGCTGGCCCTGTAAGATGGAAGTCAGAAACGGGGCTGCTCCGATGGCCAACGTAAAAAACACAACCGCCAGGCGACTGGTCCACTCCTGAACCTTCAATGCTTTGGCGACAAACCAGGCAAGAATGAATGGCAGGACGAGCACGAAAAGTGTCGTGACCATGAATACCAGGCTGCTGGCCCCTGTTGACTGCGCCGGGGCGATGTCCGGCGAGGTCTCAACTGTCTCGGCAACTGCCGTTGTTGCGGTGTCAACAATTTCCGCCGCAACGTCGGGTGCCTGATAGGCAAAAGTCAGCAATCCATTGAGCAACTGAGACATCAGAGTGGGTTCCTGAGGAAATCGCGAGTGCCAGAATTCCCTGCGCAGCTGAGTGAATCTGAACTGTGACGAGGGGAAAAACCGCCGAAAGAGGCGTATATGTATCGAATTAACGCCAGTGAGCACAATTCAAGTGCCACTGATGGTCCACAAAGCGGGAAACTGGCTTGCCGCCAGACTCAACCGCCAACTTCAGGAACCGGCTGCGGTCCCTGTTGAATCGGGCTTATCTTCCAATTCGCCCTGAATGGCGGAGCGGAGAAATCGCATCCGAGTTGAGTCGTCAACTTTCAAAGTGACAAATCGACCGTCCGACGAGATGTCGGCGACTGTGCCGATCAGGCCGCCGGTTGTCACAACCTTGGCGTTCTTCTTCAGATTGCTCAGGAAGTCCTGACGTCGGCGCTGCTCTTTTTGCTGCGGCCGAAGCAAAATGAAGTAGAAGAAAAACCCAATGATCAGGATAGGAGCAAACTGCACAATGGGGTTTGGCGCTTCAGCCACGGCCTTTCCGGCTTCCCCCGCAGCTGGAGCCGCGCCGGTTGCTGGAACGACGGCAGGGGCAGCTTCCATTGAGGATCCAGTTTCGGCCGCAGCGGGTGCGGCGCCATCCTGAACCCAGAACAACAGCTCCGAAAACTTCACATAGAACTGAAACCAGGACACGGCAACTACCTGACTGAGGGCCAAATATTCCAAACCTGTGGAGTTCTCCACCGGCGATTACAGCATCTCGCAGAATCGGTCCGGGCCTCAAGGTATTGCTGGCCGCAGACTTCGGGAAAAGGGGCGTATCTTAGACCTGCCCTTTCCAGCGAGCAAGCTGATTCGCCCTGAACTCTGCCAAACGACCAGCAAGAATCGCGTTTCGCAGCCCTCTAACCAGTCTTTGGTAGAAACTGACGTTGTGTAACGACAGCAGAATCGGCCCCAACATCTCCTTCGCAACAAAAAGGTGTCGCAAATACGCCCGGGTAAACCGAGTACACGCTGTGCAATCGCATTCCGGGTCCAGTGGCCGCTCGTCTCGCTGATGCACTACATTTCTGATTCGGACTGGTCCGTTGCTGGTAAATGCCATGGCATTGCGACCATTTCGAGTCGGCATGACGCAGTCGAACATGTCGATTCCGCGAGAAACCGCTTCCACAATGTCTTCCGGTCGCCCGACACCCATCAAATAGCGAGGCTTGGCAACGGGAAGAATGGGCACCGTGCAGTCCAGCGTTTGATACATCAGTTCCGGGGCTTCTCCAACACTCAGCCCTCCGACGGCATACCCGGGGAAATCAATGGGAAGCAAAGCTTCTGCTGATCTCTGCCGCATAGAAGGATGAATTCCGCCCTGAACGATTCCAAAGAGAGCCTGATCCGAACGAGTCTGAGCATCCCGGCAACGCCACGCCCAGCGAGTGGTCCGATCAACGGCTTTCTGGATTTTTTCGACCGATTCGCCAGAAGGAGGACACTCGTCCAGACACATGATGCAGTCGGCGCCCAACTGTTCCTGAATTTTGACCGCTCGTTCCGGCGACAATTCCAATGTGCTGCCATCAATGTGAGACTTGAAAACGACTTTGTCGTCGTCCAGCTTTCTCATTTGGGCCAGACTGAAGACTTGAAAGCCACCGCTGTCCGTAAGAATCGGCCCATCCCAGTCCATAAAACGATGGAGCCCCCCGATCTCCGCGACGATCTCCGATCCTGGCCGCAAGGCAAGATGATAGGTATTGGCCAAAACCATCTTGGCGCGTGCTTCACGCAGTTGGGCTGGAAGGAGTCCTTTGACTGTCGCCAATGTGCCCACTGGCATAAAAATTGGCGTTTCCACGGTGCCGTGAGGTGTAACCCACCGCCCGGCGCGTCCGGAAGTGGTTGTATCGACAGCATCCAGGTGGAATTCAAAAGCAGTCATGCGACAGGGGCTAAACAACAGAGGCGAAACAAAGTCTTCGAACCGAATTTCGCGGAGACTACCGAATTTTGCTTCGACAAGAAATGCAGCCCATGTCGCTGGGAAATCGTCGCAGGAAAAAGGCAGACGAAATTCTTGACGCCGTATGTCATCAGTCACAAACTCACTGGCTTGGGCGAATCAATCAATAGGCGGCTTGTGCCGGTGCTTTATCCAGAATTGAATTTACGGTAGCCCTTGCGAAAGGTCCTGCATTGACGGGATCTGTCGCAAGATCTACTACCTCCAACAGTCGCCGATGAATGACAGTGATGAATGACAGTATTGCTTGGTCGCGATCGTTGGCCGCTGCCCTGGCATCACTGTCGTCTTTGAATTTCACGACAATACCTGAAACGCACTTCGTTTCACCTCTCGGCTGACCTCAGTTGCATCACGGTTCCCAATCGCAAGCAGGCCCAGACGGAAACAAAACAACCAATGTTCGAACTGAAGCACGTCACACTGAACGGAACAAATCGGCCGCGGCTGGACGATGTGACGATCACAATTCCGTTCGGGCGGACGGCCATTGTTGGCTATTCCGGTGCTGGGAAAACATCGCTGCTGAATGTTCTGGCACAGTTTGAGACTTCCGACAGCGGGCAGGTCGTTCGACATGACGATTCGCCGACGCCAGCCGCGCTGCCATCTGCGAAAGTAAATTCGCCCGACAGCCGACTTCCAATCTATTGGGTGCCGCAGAACGGAGGCTTGTGGCCACACCTGACCGTAGAGCAGCACCTCTCCGTGGTGAACTCGCACAAGGAAACGAACAACGAACTTCTGGACGATCTCGACTTGTCGCATCGGCGATTCGCATTGCCGGAAGAACTTTCTCAAGGCGAACGTTCTCGACTGGCGGTTGCGCGAGCTCTGAATTCGAACGCCAGAGTGATCCTGATGGACGAACCGTTGAGCCACGTTGATCCAGTCCGAAAGCCTCATTATTGGACTGTCGTTCGACAGTGGATTGACAGTGCGTCTATTTCAGTTGTGTTCTCTTCACATGAACCTGAAACCGTACTGCGACAGGCTGACCATGTGATTTGTATTAAGGATGGCCAGGTTCAATTTCAGGGCCCAACAAGAGAACTTTACAACAGGCCCCCAAGCCGAAGTCTCGGCGAATTTCTTGGGCCCCTGAATTGGTTTAGCGATGACGACGTTCGTTTGCTCCTGAATGCCGGAAGCGACTCATTGCCGGGCATCCCCGTGCGCCCGGATCGACTGATTTTGCAGAGCGATCCGTTATCGTCGCTGGAGTTTGTTTCGATGGCCTTTTGCGGCGTTTATGCAGAATCTGTCGTACTTGAAGCAAAAACCGGGCGAACGCGAACGATCCTGCATCAGCCCACAGATATTGCTCTAGCGGTCGGCCAAAAAGTAACGCTCAGAAGAATCTGAGCCGAACGGAGCGTCCAGCCGCGGAACGTGGGTGCTGTCGCGGATGACTGTTAAAGTAGGTCCTTTTCTGCCGGAAAGGACTTTCGCCGCAAGGCGAACTCCGTGTGCAAGTGGCTGCGAGAAAGCGGGTTGTTTATTCTGCACGCGGGGTGAAATTAGGTGGCAGCAACAGCAAAGCTGTTTCTGCACACGTAGCGGCACGGCGCGAGCCGTCCGGTTTTTGCAAGCTTTTTTGAGTGCCATCACCGGACAGCTTGCGCTGTTCCGCTAAAAGTGACTGCCATTGGCCGCGAAGTGCTCCTCGGCACCGAGGACCTGCCGAAATTCAAGACTGCACCCGCGGAACGTTCATTGGGCTCAACACGGTTGAATCGCCAGAATGAAGGCAGTACCCTTGCATCATGATTTTTGCTGGCACAATGAGTTCCTCAACGATGACCTTGGTGGTACTTATAACAGCAAAATCATCTCACACGATAAATCCAGCCGCGTCTGATCCTGAATCAGCGGCTTTCTGCTTAAGGTAAATCCCATGACAGCACAGAACTTCTGCGGAAGAACTCGACGCGAAATGCTCTGGCAGACCGGATCGGGTTTCGCTGGCGTCGCAATGACGGCGTTGATGGAGCGTGACGGCTTCTTGTCCAGTCAGTCGGTTGCTGCCGACGGCAAAACAGAATGGGCCAACCCGCTGGCTCCGAAGCAGCCGCACTTTGAACCAAAAGCGAAGAATGTCATCTTCCTTTATATGTACGGTGGACCAAGCCAGGTCGATACGTTCGACTACAAACCGTCGATGTATGGAATGGACGGCAAGACCATCGAAGTGAAGACGTTTGGTCGTGGCGGACATCGTAACCAGGGACGCATTGTCGAACCTCGCTGGAAATTTAAGCAATACGGTCAATGCGGTAAGTGGGTCAGCGACCTGTTCCCCAACCTTGGCACCTGTGCCGATGATATTGCGTTCATCCATTCCATGACGGCGGATTCTCCGATTCATGGATCGGCAATGTTGATGATGAACTCCGGTCGAATTTTGAGCGGTCATCCCTGCATGGGCTCGTGGGTCAACTACGGCCTTGGCAGCGTAAACGAAGATCTGCCAGGCTTCGTCGTGATGCTCGATCCTCGCGGCGGTCCGATCAGCGGTTCCAAGAACTGGAGCAGCGGCTACATGCCGGCAAGCTTCCAGGCGACCGTGATGCGATCCGGAGCGAATCCTATTCTTGATCTTTCGCCGCCGTCAGAACTCGCCGGCGGTGCTCAACGAAGATTGCTCGACACGTTACGTGCCTACAATGAAGATCATCTTGGGCCCCGTTCAGACAACAGCAACCTCGCGGCTCGCATCGCAAGTTACGAACTTGCCTACCGTATGCAGTCGCAGGCTCCAGAAGCGGTTGATATCTCTCAGGAGACGCAGGCCACGCAGGAACTCTACGGGCTTAACGATCCGCGTTCGGAAAAATTTGGAAAGCAATGTCTGCTGGCTCGGCGTATGGTGGAACGAGGCGTCCGGTTCGTGCAGATCTACTCGGGCGGCGCGCATAACGATGACAACTGGGACGCACATACCGATATGGAAGCCAACCACAATCTGCATGCGGGCGAAACAGACAAGCCAATTGCCGGTCTGATCAAGGATCTGAAAGAACGCGGTCTTCTCAAGGACACGCTGATTGTCTGGGGTGGCGAGTTCGGTCGACAGCCAACAGCGGAATACGCAACCGGAAGTGGTCGCGACCATAACAGCTATGGCTTTACAACCTGGATGGCCGGCGGCGGAATCAAGGGCGGCACGACCGTTGGGGCAACCGACGAAATTGGCAGCCGTGCGGTTGAAGACGTCTTTCACGTCAAACACATGCATGCGACTGTTCTGCAACTGCTGGGTCTTAGTCCAGAAAAGCTTACCTACTTCTTTGGTGGTCTGGACAACTCACTTGTGGGCGTCGAAGGAGCCCAGCCGATCTGGAAAATCATGGCCTGACAGAAGCTGTCAAAATCACAGCCAGCTCAGTCTGGAATTTAACTCAGACAATGAAAGAGGCCCGGAGAACTTCCGAGCCTCTTTTGCATTTCCAGACCTTGTCCCGACGAATCTGACAGGCTTGAGTGTCGCCGAACGCTTACGTACCCGGCGACAACTCATTCGATGCGGATCAGTGAACAACGGGTGAGTAGTCAGTTGCTGTCATGTAGACAGATTCCACTTTATCGACCAGCTTGCCATTCTTCTGAGTCTCTTCGGCGACTTTCTTCCAGACCGGATCTTCACGGAACGCGGCCCATGAGGCGTCGGCAGCAGCTTTGTCCTTGTGAGCGATCACGTAGATCAGCGTGTTCGGCTTATCAACAGGAGTCCAGTACATGATGTTCTTCATGCCGTGTTTTTCAAAGAGGGCCATCGTGTGATTGCGAAACCGCGCGTTCAGATCATCCAGCTTACCCTCGGGTGTGTAGTAGGTTCGCAACTCATAAAGCATCGGCGATGATTCCTTCGGCTTTTCATCCGCTGCGTCTGCAGCCTGAAAGAACACGGACTGCGATGCAGTCAGCGTCAGCAGGACACCAAGTCCAAGGCCACAGAAAAATTGATTTCGATTCATTGTGTGCTCCAGAAATAGATCAGGGAAACTCAACCACCTGATGTTAGCAAATGCCCGCCGCAAGTGTGAGCGTGACAAGTGACTCCGCAGAACAGACTTTTTGAGCATGATCCTGAACGGAACTCTTCATAAGGGCCGCGTTAGCCTCACGATCCCAGACTCGTTTGCTGCTCAGGAACAGCGCAGGACAGTTCGCGCAGGTTGCCCTCGAGAACAAGCTGCGGACACGACCAGACCAAAAAGAACATGCTTTCACGCACCGCTTTTTCTGCGGGATGACCGGCCGTGTATCCTGCTCCTTTGGTTGCCGCAAGCCACGCCTGCGATGATCGCAGCACTAACGAATTCGCTCGCCGACGAAGACTCTCGGCGCTATGCAATTCAGTTGTTCCCGTTCCTCTTGCAGCTTCGCGCAACTGCACCGTCAATTCAAATGCCTCTTTGGCCAGCGGTGCATAGAACTCATTCAGGGCTGGCCGACTGTCGATTTCTTCCCGAAACCTTTGCAGGACACCTTGCGACGTACCAATGGCGACCGCTGATGTCCCCAGTGAACCAGCTCCACCGCCGGATGCGGCCGATAAAACGCGGGAGACGGGGCCATGCAGAATTTCATCCTGTGAGATATAGACATCGTTCAATTCGACGTTCGATGTCTGTGAAGAACTGAGTCCCATCAATGCGATTGGTGGAGAAACCATGACACCTTCTCGGCGGCGAGGAACAGCAGCAAGAATCTGACGACCATCAGCCATCGTTCCGCCAGTGACAATGATGTCGGCTTGTTGGGCTGCAGTGGCCCACGGAACACAACCGTTTAATCGAAAGCCCCGCTCGTCCGGTTGTTCGATCACAGAGACGGCCGGTGACTGCAGATGTTGTCGCGATGTCGTCAGGTGAGAAATACCAACGGTGGCAAACAGCTCTCCACGACACAACGCCGTCATCAATTTGTCAGCGAATGCGATGTTGGTGGATGTCTCAATTCGCTGACACGCGGCATTTCGCTGCGTCAGAATAAACGTGGTCAGAAGACTTCCTGAGGCAAGCTCCCGATAAACTTCCAGCATCTCGACGGAGTCGATGCCGTCGCCACCATACGACCTGGGAATATTCCAGCGATTTCCACCAGCTGCCGCGATAAGCTCCATCTGAGCGACCGGCCATTGGTCGGCGGAATCCGGCTCGGATGCAACATGCAACGCACGAACAAGTTCCGTGAAAGCGTCATTTTTAAAAAGTTCAACCATTGGTGTCTCCTGCATTCACTGTACGTCGTTCGGCCCATGATCTGCCAGTGCGGGACCGGTGTTGCCTCAAATGTCGCACACATTGGACTCTTGCTCTTCGCGCGACCGGCGAAGGAGTGTTTCCCAGTGGAGAACGATTGTGCCAATCGTTCAGGAACCGAGGAGACAACTGTTCCGCATTGCGTTTTTGCATGTTTTTTCTGTTCAATAATTTTGTGACTAACCCATGGCTGCTCGCCACCTATGCTTCGCGCGGGTGTGATTGAGATGTCTAACTCGATGCGGGACAGTGAGGAGACCAGTGAATTCCGCCTCGCCCGCGGCATCGAGTCAAACCATGAGATTGCGTCATTCTTGACCGCACCGAGTATTGACCGCGCCGAGTATTGTTGAACAAATTCTCCAGATTCATCGACACACTCTGAGCCGTCTGCGCAAATACGTTGCAGACAGAGTCACATGTGTTTCAAGGAACACTTCGGGAAGCAGCAAATGGCGAGCGAAGCGTTTGGCAACCAACGATGAAGCAAAACTCGCAGCGCGGCTGCGGGCTGGAGACGACGCGGCGTGGACGGTGTTCTTTGACACGTTCAGTCCGCGAGTCTGGATGTACGTCGCTCGCCTGGTCGGCTCCGACCGGCAGATCGTCGCTGATATTGTCCAGGAAGTTTTTCTCGCAGCAGCAAAGGGCATGTCGTCGTTCGACGGGCAACGAGGCACACTCCTTCGCTGGTTGCTTGGG
This sequence comes from Planctomycetaceae bacterium, assembly GCA_041753135.1. GTDB lineage: Bacteria > Planctomycetota > Planctomycetia > Planctomycetales > Planctomycetaceae > SXXK01. The sequence goes on along the minus strand of JBGSVD010000264.1, from coordinate 124,785 downwards.
ATTGCTCACCGACAGACGGCCTTGTCTCATCGCCGCGAGCGTAACTTTTTTACATCAGACATTGCTCTGGCGGCCCTGATCGTCCCGGAATCCGAATCGCCCGACATGCAGTTCGATCACGCAGAACGCGCGACGGTTGTTCGCTCCGTGCTGGCGAAACTTCCTGAGGACATGGCAATGCTGCTGATCGGACGGTATCTGGACGATCGATCCACGGCTGACCTGGCGGAGGCATTTTGTGTTTCGGAAGACGCGATTCGGTCGCGACTCGTTCGAGCCCGCGAAAAATTCCGCGAACAGTTCGTGACGGACTATCGAGATTTCGTGAAATGACAATGACAAGGTGCAGTAACGAAAATCGTGTTGCTTCTGAAATAAGCAGCAAAGACAGAATTCAGTGCCTCCATGGAATCGTATGAGACTTTCCTATTTTGTGCTGGTGATCCATGACGACTGAAGAACCATCCTCTTTCGAGCCATCTCCTGAAGGACCTGTCACCACGGACTCCGTGGCGGCGTTGTTGCAGTTGCTTGAGATCGATGCGGCTCCAGTCAATGACCACGACTTGCAATTGATCCGCACAAAGACTCGTGCGGCTTTCCACATGGCAATGTCGCAATCGGGAACGTCGCAATCGCGAACGTCGCGGCAAGACGACCACTGGAAAGTCAAACAACCGAAAATCACTCGATCGCCATGGCTGGCCATCGCCACGGCCGTCGCTTCGTTGGTCTTCTCAGTGTGGCTGCTTTCGCCATCTGAAGTCACTGCGGCTCCAAACCTGGCTCAGGCACTTCTTGTTCTAAAGAACGCGACTTCAGTTTCGATGGAGATTCAAACGCCTGATGGCAACTCGAAACTTCTGCTGAAAGCTCCAGGAATTGTTCGCTGGGAAAATGGGGACGGAAAATTTCAGATTGCTGACGGTCATCGACTTTGGAAAGTTGACCCATCAACCGGCAACGTCAGCGATGAGCCTTCGCCCTTGCCAGCAGAAGGTACGAATGCCTTCTCGTTACTGAAGTTCACCGAATTCAGCCCGTCTGATTTTCGCAGCACGAGTCATTCAAGTCGCGAATTTTTTGAAGGCGCAGAGTGTCTGGTGTACGAGGCTGATGTCACTGTCGCGAACAAACCAGCTCGCCTGGAAACTTATGTTCATGCCGAGACCGGCACGCCGACCTTGCTCCGGTTGCTGAAGTCGAAGGGAACATCCGAAATCATTGCGGAAGTCCGACTCACGGCGATTAATGCAGCAATCCCAGGCGATGCGTTTCGAATCAATCGCTCGCTAAAGGACAATGGCCGAGTTGGCGCCATGAGTGAAACTCATGGGCTCGTTTTCATCCGAGCGTTTCCGAGCCACCGATGGACGCCAGCTTCAAACTCGATGCCTCTGTTTATCGGCGATCAGATTCGCTGTGAAGCACGCGGTGCGAATGCGGCGATCTTGCGATTGAATAACGGAGCGGAGATTACGCTCGGGCCTTCGGCTTTGCTGGAGGTCGCGAGCGACGACGAAGTGCGGCTACTGACAGGCGACGCGAAGATAGGTGACATTGGGCGAGCGGCAGGGCGTCAGCCCTCCGTGTCTTACGATCCCGCGAGTTCAGCGACGGACAAAGACGCCGCAGAAACTTACACGGAGGGCTTACGCCCAGCCGCTCGCCGGGTTCACATTGTTGGTCCGGACGGCACGCCCATGGACATCACCGAACCAACTATCCTGCGAGCTTCCAACGAAACACCGTCGCTGACAATGCTCGACATTGAACCAGCATGGCTTGCGACGCTCAGTGAAAACGTCAACGCGGAAACCATGGGATCGCTTGTCGCACAAGTTGATGGGCGAGATGTCTCGTTGACGCTGGGATTTCATCACGTCACTGTGGAGATTCGCGATCAGATCGCAAAGACCGTGATCGAAGAATCGTTCGTCAACAACACGGACCAGCGGCTCGAAGGACAGTTCCATTTTCCTCTGCCGCACGACGCGTCCATCAGCGGCTTCGGCATGTGGATCGGCAATGAACTTGTCGAAGCGGACGTCGTCGAAAAACAGCGAGCTCGCGAAATCTACGAAACGATTCTGCGTGAGAAACGTGATCCGGGATTGCTTGAATGGGAAGGGGGCAACATCTTCAAAGCCCGCGTGTTCCCGATCGAAGCGCATGGCGAAAAGAAGATTCGCATCACCTACACACAAACGCTGCCGCTGCAGAACGGAACGTTTCGGTACAACTATGCGTTGCGAAGTGAACTCCTGCAGAAGACTCCGCTGCGAGACCTGGCGATCGATGTGACCGTGCATTCAAAGACACCGCTGGCGAAAGTGGAATGTCCGTCGCATGGTGTCGGTAGCCGGATTCGTGAGAATTCGGAGGCACGCCTGGATCGCAGTAGTGGCTCAGGAATTCTTACGAATTCCGCTACGGGCGAAGCGACGATTGAGCAAACAACGTACTCCGCGCGGCTGCATTATGACGCTCGCGACATCACGCCGGAGCGAGATTTTGAATTCCTTTGTACGCTCGATGGGCGTCAGGCGGATGTCGTCGCGATTCCTCACGTGCGAGGCGACGACGGATACTTTCAATTGCAACTCTCGCCGCCATCATTGGCCGACGGCAACTGGTCGCGCATGATGGTGCGAGACGGCACTCCGCTGGATGTGATTGTCGTTTGCGACACATCGCGATCCATGGACAAAGTCGCTCGACAACAGCAGCATGAACTCGTCGCGGCGCTGCTCGGCAGTCTGTCCGAAGCCGATCGCGTTCGAGTCGCTTGCTGCGATGTGGAAACCGCATGGCTGTTGAAAGACGCAGCTCCGGTGACCGATACGATTCGCGCGGGAGTCATCGCGTCGCTCGAGCAACGCCGATCGCTGGGCTGGTCGGATTTGCAACGCACATTTCGCGATGTGCTTTCCGTTGCCGATGCGAACACGAAAGTTGTCTACATCGGCGACGGGACCGTGATTGCTCAGGATAGTGACGCAGGAAGTGCGTTTGCCGCATGGATGAAGAACGCTCGCAACGGGAACAATGCCGAACCCACGTGTCACGCGATCGCTGTCGGCAATGCATTCGACATGACGGTGCTGAGTGCCATCGGTCGCAAGGGACGCGGGACGACTCGCGTTGCGGCGATGTCTACACCGGCTTCGGACACGATTCGCGATTTGCTGTTTGAGATCACTCGGCCGGGTCTGCGAGATCTGAAAGTCGAATTCCGCAATGTGCAGGTCGCGGCCGTGTATCCGACGGAGTTGCCGAACCTGCCGGATGGCATGCAGCAGATCATCACGGGGCGGTTTCTGCCGTCTGGGACCGATGCGGAAGGCGAAGTGATCGTGACAGGTCGACGTGGCGATGAAGTCGTGAAGTACGTCGCACGAATGCCGTTAAGTAGCCATCACTCTCCGAGTGATGAATCTGCGATTCATCGAGCGGCAGGGCGTCAGCCCTCCGTGTCTCGCGATTCCGTCAGTTCGGCAAGGGAGAGAGACGGCGCAGAAACTCACACGGAGGGCTTACGCACAGCCGCTCGCCTGGATGAGAATAGTTTCATCCCGCGACTCTGGGCCAAACAGCACATCGATCATCTGTTGATGGAAGCGTCAACGCCGGAGATCAAGCAACAGATCATCGCATTGTCGCAGGAGTTCCATCTGATCACGCCGTTCACGTCGTTGCTGGTTCTGGAAACCGATGCAGACCGCAGACGTTTCGGTGTTGAACGATCGATGCAAATGCGCGACGGGGAACAGTTCTTCGCGGACGGTCGCAAGGAAGCCGAGTACTCCCTGCGGCAGCAGCAGCTTGAAGTCGCCAAATTCTGGCGACAGCAATTGCACGATCAGATGCGAAACCAGATCGGTCGATATGGACGCGATGAATTTGCGGCCGTTCAGCTTACGCCTGTCATTCAGGCGAATAAATTCTCCTTTTACGTGCCATTGAACGACACAATCGAATCCCGCACTACGCCATTAACAAGCAACTTCAGCACTTTTGGGACGCAAGATGCCAACGTCGCAACAAGCTTCGTATCAAGGTTCGGACGTCGTTCAAACCTGAACTCAGAGCTGGTGCGAGAACATCGATTTTCAGGTCGCGATCGAGAACTCTTCTTCAACGGACTTATGGGACTTAAAGGCGTTGAACCGCCTGTTTTGTCGGAAGTCGACGATTTCTATCTCGGAACGCCGATTCTTCATGCTGTCGTTGGAAATGTTTTCTGCGTGGATCCTCCAGTGATAGAGATCCCCGGCATGCTGACATTTTCAGAACCGACACAAAGACGTTCAGTGCTGACGAGTCCCGCAAATCGTCATACCATCGTCAACCCTCTCCTTGTTCCAGGACTCTTTCGATCGCGAGAGAATCAAACGCTTCAAGGCACGTCGGCGGGGGGCGAGGGAGGCCTGTGGCGCAATGCGTTTGGCTATCTCTTTGACGACGTTCAGTACTACGATGTCAATCACGAAGGTTTCGACGTTCTGGATGGAACACCGCGTACGTTGTCTGATTCTATTCTCGTTGAACCCCCAACATTTGGCCTTCGCGGTGTTCTGCCGGAATCTCCAGCGGCGATAGAAGATCGCGTGAATTGGCCAGACAAACTGCAGAAACTGGTGCCGGCGATTGTGCATCGGCGAGGTGCCAGGACGGCTTCTGGTCCAGTGCGATTCACCAAAGACTGGCCAGCGGAAATCGTCGAACTCATGACTTCGATGAGTTCACAACTCGACAAGATCCCCGGCGGCTTGATCGTGAAACAGGTGGAACGTTCGATTCATCCAACCCGTGGGAGAGCGGTTGGGCGTCAGCCCTCCGTGTTGTCGCCGGACCCGGCGTCCAGCGAAAAAGACTCGCGGCTGAACACGGAGGGCTTACGCCCTGCCGCTCGCCGGGAAGAGGTCGTCATTGACGACTGGAGCACGATCACCTGGTTACCGTCGCTCGGCTGGACATGGCATCAGAAATCGTCGCTGGGGCCGGTGCATCGCTGGAGCGTCGGCGATCAAAGCGGTGCGACAAATTCTGCGTATCGATTCGGCCAATTTGCGACTCATCCGCTGCCGCCTGAAACTTGTTCAATACCCTACGAATTCGTAGACGAACGCTACGGCAATCCGAGCGATTCGATTTGGTCTGAATGGTTACCAGCAATTGAATCGCGCGACGACGCGAACGCCGTGATCCTGATGACTCACCGCACGCAGCCATGGCGAGAAATTCGAATTCGCTACGATGTCGTTCGCAAGTGCGCATTGCAGCAGGACACGTTGACCGACGGCGAAGTTGTTTCGCAGATTGAGCTGACCGATCACGTTCAAGTCGCTGGCTTCTGGATCGCCGGTCGAGTTGTCATCAGCGAATTGGAACCACTCCGCCGGAAGTTGGTTGTCGTAGCGGAACACACGCTGGAGTTGCAGGAGATTTCAAAGGACGACGCAACTCAACTCCTTGAAGGTGAGCGGCAGGGCGTCAGCCCTCCGTGGAAATCGCCAGCGAACGCCACTGAGAAGAACGAAACACGGAGGGCTGACGCCCAGCCGCTCGCCATTATTTATTTCCCCGAACAATTGCCGACGGCAACAGTTGACGATCAGTTGACTCGCGTGTTCCAACTTTGGCACCAGGCACGCTGGGACGACGCAATCCTGTTGCTCGATCAAACACTGGCTGCGAAAGAGATGCCGGAATCTGCACAATGGATCCGCTGGTTGCTGCTGATCGACGCGCGGCGCATGGATGCGCTGAAACCCGAAGTCAGCGCAGCGATTTCGAAAGCACTCGAAACACCAAAGCCAGACAGTCACGAAGCGGCTGAAGCCTTCATCGCTCGTTTGTCTTTGCTCAGGACGTTCGCCCAGTGGACGATGTCGGATGCGGAATTCGAAGCCGTACTCGTCCGGCTGATCCAGCACGCTGATTCGCTGCAGACATCACATCCAGAATCGACTCCGTTCCTTCAGATGCTCATGCAGGAACGTATCGGAACGCTCCTGAAGTTGCGTCGCCGAAGTGATGCGATGGCCGTCCGACAAGACATGTTGCAACGATGGCCGGACAGCCTGTCGCGGATTCAGGAGATGGTGAACTTGGACCTGCAGGATCGCAAGTCGACCGAAGCCATCGCGATGCTGGAGAGTTCTCTCGCAGCGGACCGTCAGTGGACTCTGGACGAATGGAATAAGGCGTTTGAGTTCTTCCTGAACTTCCGCCGTCAGCGCGGAGAGTTCGATGATGGGCTTGCGTTGTGCGAACGCTGGATAGCGCAGTGTCCGATGTCGCAGCAAGCGTACGGGCATCTGCTGCGATCGCTGATTGAGCTTGATCGAGCGGACGATGTGCGGGCCAGGGTGAAGGAGTGGCTGGAAGCAGGCGAGCGGTTGGGCGTCAGCCCTCCGTGGAAAACGCTACTGAATTCTGCGCCGTTAACGGGAACACGGAGGGCTGACGCCCTGCCGCTCGCCCAACTCAACGCAGCCATGGAATTTGGTTTCGGCCGAGTCGCGGGACTTACGCTGGCCGGGCCGGAACTCGAATTCACCAGCCCCATGTTGAAGGTTGCCGAACAGTTCGCCGCGACAGATCGGCATCTGGACATCGCGGACTTAGTATTCGGACATTCGAACATTGCCAAATCCGACGATGGTCGAACCGCACTGAAGCGTTTGCTGGCCGATGAAAACGGTGTGGCGACGATGTCAACACATCGTCTGAATTTGTACTTCACCTGGATCCAAAACACACAACTGTACGGAGCCGAACGCGAAGCATGGCTGCAAGTTCTGCGAACGCACCTGGATGAATCCCTTCTTACGATGGATCTGGAGCGGGCTCGAGTGCTGCTCATGACATACGGCCAGGCCTTCGATGAAAAGACGCCGGCTGATCAACGTCAGCGCTGGTTTGATATGCTGCTTGCACGCTGGCGAGCGGCCGACGATGCTCTGTCACGGACGGAGTTGGCTTCTTTCATTGATGAATTCGAACAAAAGGCCTTCGATGCGGCTCATCGCCTGAACTGGCTGCGGACTCAGTTGAAAGAAGCTCGCGACGCGGAACGATCAACCGCCGCGAACGCATTGTTTCAGCGGCTTCTTGCGGAACCGTGGTCATCAGAAATCGAAGTCGAGAGTTATGCACTAATCGACCAGATTCTGTCAGCCGACAAGCCGAACGCCCGTCTTGCACAGCGGCTTCCGCTGTTGCAGCAGTGGGTGTCGAGCATGACATCACAACGCGTCGTGCATCATCAGGGACAGGTCGCGGAGTTCGACACGTTACCTTCGCGACAACGGCAACACGCAGCGCGCGAGTGCCGAGTGAAGGCGGTGCGAGACATGATAGAAATTCTCAAAAGGCGAGCGGTAGGGCGTCAGCCCAATGGCACTTACGTTGGCTTTCCCTTTGAAGCGGCACGGCGCGAGCCGTCCGGTTTTTGCAAGTTTTTTGAGTACCATCACCGGACAGCTTGCGCTGTTCCGCTAAAAATGACTGCCATTGGGTGTCAGCCCTCCGTGTGGCAAGATTTCGTGAGTTCGGCAAGGGACGGAGACGCGGCAGAAACTCACACGGAGGGCTCACGCCCAACCGCTCGCCAGATGCATGATGCCATCATCCTGCATCGCTTGATGCTGCAGGCCGAACTTGCCGAATCGGAACTCATCGCCGGTGTTTCTGATGTCGAACAAAAAACGCTGCTTGAAGAGATCGCAAAAGACACCCGCGAGCTGCTGGGACCAGAGCCTGTTCCGTCGCCCGATCCAAAGAACGCATCGCAGGATGCAGAGCAAATCATTGCGAAATCCGTGGCAATTCGGCATCGGCATTTTGCGTTCGCTCTGTGGTTACATGCTGCAATGAAGCTCGACAATGGCATCGACGGCGTGCTGAACTACGTTCGACGCGGAATCGAAATCGACACGATTGCACCCGATGCATGGCGTGCAGCGGAGTTCGGAATTCTAATCGCGCTCGATCGAGCGGAGGAGTTGGTTGAAAGACTACCGTCCTCTGGCATTTGGCGCATTCATCATGCGCAGTTGCTGGCAGAACTGGATCGTCTGGAAGAAGCGGTCGCGTTGTATGAAGCCGATGGAAAGCGCGATCGACTTACGGCGAAAGAATGGCAGCAACTGTCGGTCTGGCAGCATGCATTGGATCGGCGAACAGCGTCGGATGAGTCGTTGCGGCAATCATGGGTTCACTCGGCACCGCATGAGATACAGAAACAACTTCAGTCGGAACTTCAGCAGTGGCAGTCCGGTGGTGAGAACCGAACGCCGACAGCTCCGGACAACGTGAAGGAACGTTTTGCAATTCTGCTACCGAAGACAAAGCACACGGACCATGCGGCTCTACTGCTTGCAAACTGGTACAAAGCGACGCACGATCCGTTGCTGCTACAGAACTTCGCTTCACTGGCCACCGGACGTTCAAGGGCGGAGATGTTCAGCGCGATTGAACATGCTCAATCCACATTGAACGATATCGATCAGGAAGCTGGCATTGATGCGGCACTCGACTCCATAGCGAAAGCTCGAGCAATACTAAAGGCAGACGAGACTTCGCAAACGGACCGACTTGCACTGCAACTCTTGGAAATGCAAACGACCGCAGCGGGTGCTCGCGTGACAAATCAGCCGGGGCCGCATATTCACCGAGCGATCGCAGCGATGCAGACGCTGATCAAGGAGCCGTGGCAAGCGGGGGAGCGACAACGGTTTGCGTTGCGACTTCACAATCTGCCGATTCCAAATGTGGAGCTGAAGGCTGCTCGTCGACAAGCGATGAAGTCGATGATCCAATCCACGCCAGCGAAGACAGTTGAACGGTTAGAGATCGTAGAATTGACGGCACGCATCGCAGCAGAAGAAAAGGATTCGACGGATGCGATCACGCTGATGGAATCGGAACTGCAAGCGGTGATCGCAGCGGCCGCAAATCAAACGCAAGGTCAACTCGGAATTACTGACGATGTGAACCGCCAGGCAGTCACACTGCTGAAGTCCCTCGTGGACATTTTGCAGAAGAAGGACCGTTACCTTGCAGCGGAATCCTGGTTAGCAACAACGTCGCAGTCTCTGGAGATTCCGGACCGAATAACGCTCATCGAAGACGTTCAAATCGCAGCGCTCTATGCGGGCGGCCAGACATCGAAAGGCAAGAAAGAGTCTCTGTACCGATCGCTGTGGGACCAGAAACTTGCAGCCGTACTGAATCCCGACGAAGCCAGCGAATTCTCGGCGAACTGGGGCAGGCTGTTTTCGATTTTCCGGGCCGGAATGAAGCATCAGTTTTCGACAGTGAAGCCGGATATTCGTTCGCTGGCAACGGTGCATTCGAAATCGCTCGTACGGCATCACAGCGCTCAGGACGCCGACATCGTCGACACCATTCAGCGAATGTTGTCCGAATCGAATCAGCGACCGAAGGCGATTGAGTTTCTGGTCGAGCAACTGGAAGCTCAGCCGCTGGCGCTGCAATGGACCGCGCCACGACAGCGCTGGGATAATTTTGCCGACGATCTGTTTGATCTCACCAGCGATTCACGCGATGGACATGATCTCAAAACGGAGTACACGATTTTTGAGGATCTGAAGAGACCTCGCGGAGCCCTTCGACCGCTGCGTGATCGGTTCGAGTCGGTGATGTTTGTCGGGCTTGAGCAATCATGGCTGGCAGGAAGCGATTCACACGGGCAACTTTTTGCATCCAATTCCAACGACGTCTGGCAGCGTGGTGAGGCAAAGTTTCAGGACGTCGTGAAGCGAGTGGCGGAAGCGAAATCGTCTTCGCAGTCGCACCTTCTGATGCTGGGCAACATTCTGCGGAGTCGCGGCAATCATGCGCAGAGCATTGAGATGCTGCAGGCCGCTTTCGAGCGGAAGGTGTTGGATTCCAATGGACAAAATAACTTGATCAACTGGTTGCTGGAAGCCCAGCGCTGGGCGGACGTGATTCCTGTTCTGGAAGACTTGATTGTGGTCTATCCCGAAGAACCGCGAAATCACCTGACGATGATGACGTGTCTGTATCACACGAAACAGAAGGAGCGACTGCTTGCGGAACTGAATCAATTGCGTACCACGCTCATCATTCCTGAAACAGCGGGTATCGAGCAGGTCTGGGAGCTGGCCGATCGTTGCCGGTCGTGTGAGTTGTGGAAACACGCGGCCGATCTTTATCAAACCGGCATCACGCGACAAGGCTGGCCGACGCAACCCGCGCCGGCATTGGCTCGGGCGTGGCGAAGTCTTGCGGAATGTCAGGCGAAGCTGCAGCAAATCCCGGAAGCACTGGATTCCGTCTCCGCAGCGTGGGTCGTGTGTGGTCAGAATGCTGCAGATCGCAATGCGGCTCAAGCAGCGCTCGGAAATGTGATGAGCGACGCAGAAAACCTGGAGGCCATACGTCAGTTTCTGGACAGGAAGGCCGCTGATTCGGGTGACGACAGTTCGTTTCTTCGTCGCGCACTTGGAAAAGCACTGCATGAGCGGAATCAGTTCGGCTCAGCCGAAGCTCAACTTCGCATCGCATTGGAATTGCAACCTCAGGATCACGAAGCGTGGACCTGGCTTATCGCCAGTCTCGACCAACAGCATCGAGCCGAGGATGCGATTGCGGCAATGCTGGACGAATCGAACACTGACCATCGCAATCTGGATCTGTACCGTGAACTTCATCGTCGATTCACTCAGGCGTCGCAGCCAATGGAAGCTGAGCGAGCCGCGACTTCCATCATCGAAGTCGATCGTACGGAATCGGACAATCATGTTGCCATCGCGAAATTACGAGAATCCGAAAAGCAAATATCGACGGCGATTCACCACTGGGAAATTGCCGTTGAACTCCGTGCGTACGATCCAGCTCCGTTGATTCGTCTTGCCTATGCGCAGAAAATTTCGGGGGATCAAGCGGCAGCTCGGCGAACGTTGAATCAACTCACTTCGCGAAAATGGAATGCCAGATTTGAAAGCCTGGCAGATGATTTGAGAAAACTGCGACGAGCGTTGCGGTAACGGCGGGCCTCTGGCAACTTAGTCTTTCTGTAAGCCCGACGTTGGTGTCGTTTGCACCTCTGAATGCACGAATTTCAAGCAAAAATGCACGGTGCGGACGCTTCGTTCCCTGTGCAATGGCTGCTGGTCGGGCTCGAAAGTTCACTTTTGAACGTCCTCCTGCTATCACTCCATCCCCACTCGATCATTCCGCGCTGAGTGTCGACGGAATAACGTTCCAGAAGTCGCCAAATCAGCGTAGCCCTATTAAGAAACGATCACCCGCTTTGCGGGCAATCAGGAGTCCCGATGAATCTTATCAAATGCACAGCGGTGCTGCTCACCGCATTTGTTTCGATCCAGCCAATGCATGCTCAGGAAACTAACCTCGTGTACCCAAAGACAAAAACCGTCGATCAGGTCGACGACTTCCACGGCACGAAAGTGGAAGATCCATACCGCTGGCTGGAAGATGATGTTCGCACGTCAAAGGAAGTCGCTGATTGGGTCGCCGAACAGAACAAGTTGACGTTCGGCTACCTGAAATCGATTCCTCAGCGCGAAATCATTCAGAAGCGAATGACGGAACTGTGGAACTACGAAAAAATCGGAGCACCGTTTAAACGAGGCGGACGGTATTATTTTTCTCGGAACGACGGGCTGCAAAATCAGAACGTGTTGTTCCAGCAGGAAACTCTTGAGAGTGAACCGAAGGTGCTGCTCGATCCGAACACCTGGTCCAAGGACGGCACCGTGGCGTTGTCCGGATCTGCGTTCAGTGATGATGGCCGGTATGTGGCCTACGGCGTGCAGCAGGCAGGCTCGGACTGGAACACATGGAAGATCAAGGAGATCGAATCCGGCAAAGTTCTGGACGATGAATTGAAGTGGGTGAAGTTCAGCGGAGCCGACTGGACTCCGGACAGCAAGGGATTCTTCTACGCTCGCTATCCCGAGCCGCAGGAAGGAGCGGCCTTCACATCCCTGAACGCCAACATGAAGGTGTACTATCACCGAGTCGGGACGTCGCAGTCTTCCGATGTGTTGGTTTACGAACGCCCCGATCAGCCAGACTGGGGATTCCAGCTGAGCGTCTCCGAAGACGGTCGCTATCTGATCATCACCGTCTGGGTCGGTACCGACGATCGCTATCGCATTGTCGTGAAAGATCTGCAGGAACCATACGGCCTGCCGTACGAACTGATCAGCAACTTCGACAACGAGTATTCATTCGTCGGCAACGATGACCATGTGCTGTACTTCAAGACCAACGTCGACGCGCCCAACAAGCGAGTCATCGCGATCGACTTGAAGAAGCCCGCGAAAGACAACTGGAAAGAAATTATCGCTCAGACCGACAACGCGTTGGAAGGTGTCGGCATTGTTGGCAACATGTTTGTCTGCAGCTATTTGAAGGATGCGAAAACTCAGGTTCGCCTGCACGCGATGGACGGAAGCTTCGTGCGAGAAGTGGAATTCCCCGGAATCGGCACGGCTGGCGGTTTCGACGGACGCCGCAAGGACACTGACGTCTTCTATTCCTTCAGCAGTTTTGCCACTCCACCGACAACGTATCGGTACAACATGATCACTGGCGAGAGCAAGGAGTACCGTCGGGCTGAGGTGAAATTCAATCCCGATGATTATGAGTCAAAGCAGATCTTCTACAAGAGCAAAGACGGCACGAAGGTGCCCATGTTTATTACTCACAAGAAGGGCCTGAAGCTCGACGGCAGCAATCCGACTCTGCTTTACGGCTACGGTGGATTCAACATTTCGATCACGCCAAGCTTCAGCGTTGGTCGAATCACATGGATGGAGATGGGTGGCGTTTACGCGGTGGCCAACCTTCGCGGCGGCGGTGAATACGGAGAAAAGTGGCACAAAGCCGGGACCAAAGCGAACAAGCAGAACGTCTTCGATGACTTCATCACGGCAGCAGAATGGCTGATTGAGAACAAGTATACGTCGTCAAAGAAGCTGGCGATCCAGGGCCGCAGCAACGGTGGTCTGTTGGTTGGTGCCTGCATGACTCAGCGGCCCGATCTTTACGGAGCTTGCCTGCCCGGCGTCGGTGTGATGGACATGCTGCGATTCCAGAAGTTCACCGCCGGACGTTTCTGGACGGATGATTTTGGAAACGCGGAAGTCGCCGAAGAGTTTCCTGCTTTGCTCAAGTACTCGCCGTATCACAACATTGAAGGTGGCACTCAATATCCGGCGACAATGATCACAACGGCTGATACCGACGACCGAGTTGTTCCAGGTCACAGCTTCAAGTTTGCAGCCCAGCTTCAGGCCAGCCAGTCCGGCACTGCTCCGACACTGATCCGCATCGAAACTTCCGCCGGCCACGGCGCTGGAAAGCCGACGGCGAAAATCATCGAGGAAGCATCGGACGAGATCGCATTTCTGGTGAAGTCGCTGGGGATGAAGTAAACCCGGAGCCAGGTCGCTCCGCCTTGCGATTCGGCCCAACGGGGCATGGCAAGTCAACCTGGGGCAACACCCCCAGGTTGCTTGCTGTGTCAAGATTCGCATTTCGTGTAGTGGACCTTGCTAAAGGTGCTGCAGCACTGGGGTCTTTAGCAAGATCCACTACCTTCAATCCGAATTTTTCATCTTGACGGAGCACGAGTGTCAACGCGCACTTCATTTCGTGATACGTCGATTTTCGGCGTGCCGCTCTGGCTTCATCACTCATCATACTTCAGCAGAAATTGCGGATTGATGACCTTGAAGCTTAAGCGCCCGCCAAGCGTTGCATCGTGGATTTCCTGAGCTGGACGAAAGACCAGTCCCTCACGGTGAGCGTTTGGATTAAGCTGACTCTTGCCGACCGCGATTTCCACAAGCTCGTCGATCGTGTGATTGAGCACGAACTCGCCAAGCTGTGGCACTGATGTCAGGCCGACACTTTCGAGTGTCGCCAGCATCATCTCACGATCCACAAGAGCGTATCGATCAATATCAATCACGCTGAAGATTCGCAGTTCGACCGACTTCAGACTGTACTTATTCTTCTGAATCCCAGGGCCAATGACTTCGCCCTGAATCGCTGGCTGGAAGCCGAAGCGATCCCGGATCAGTTCAAGCTTCTTCGGCAGCTCCAGCGATTGCGACACGCGTGCGAACAGGCTGGCAGTATCAGTCTCATCCAGCCAAAGGTTGCGGCTGCACAGGCCAAATTCGCCATCACGCAGGAAGGCTGTGAAGGATGTTCCGTCGAGCTTTTCCGTGATGAAGAACGTTTGGCTTCGGTACTGGTCCAGAAGAGGCTCCAGAACCTGGATGCGAGTTTCATCCGTCTTCGGCAGGAACCCCGGAAACGGTCCTTTTGATCTTCCACCCATGCCGACCGGAACTGGCGGTTCGTACTTGATGATCCCCAGCAAGTCCGTCACATCATCGCCCACTTCGCAACTGCGCCCATCGGGAAGGATGCTGAGCGGAAAGTAGATTCCCTGAGATACCTGGCCGCGTAGTTTGATCGTCTTGATTCGAAATCCGGCCCGCTGAAGCACCGTGGCTCCATCGACGATCGCTGGCTTGAAGCTGCTGGACCGCAGAAATTCAAACTCGGGCCGTTCGGGCAACAGTGAATCAATCTCGCAGTACACAACTCGATCGCCGGGCTTCACTTCGCCCTTTTTGCCGACAATCCACCAACCCAGAACGCGAAATCGCTCGATCGCATCCGCGTTGAGAATCGGTTCCACTGTTGTGACGGTTTGAATGCTGGCCAGTTTTCTCATGGGTTGACTCCTGATTGACGCTTAATATGTTGTGTCGACCTATGACAGGAGCCCGCCTATTTTGGTTCGCGCATCGGCTTGTCTGCGATTGTTGATCTCTACTTCGCTCTGCCAGCCATGAGTGATTGGCTGCGGAGCAGCCGCGTCATGATAGCCTCGGGCTTTAGCTCGAGGTACAGGATCACACACAAACTCAAAGCTCCGGAGGAGCGACGTACTTCCCGGGCCGATGATGAGATTCACCGATTTGAAACGCGACCTCGTTCGATCATATCTCATCGGCATCGTGACCAAATTATTCATGCGAGATCACACGTCCGCCCGCATGACGCCGCAGCTCCGCAGCGAATCGCAGAGGGCATGTCGAGCCGTGCAGGAAGTTGGGCAAAAATATGGCAGGGCAAAAAGATCTTCGTCACTCATTTTTTTGCCCCACCATTTTTTTGCCCTCTACACAAGCCGGCCGCTCACGAGGCTAAAGCCTCAGGCTATCAAATCGTCGCTGCTCCGCAGCGAATCGCAGGAGGACCAATCGTCGTTTTGGCTGCGGAGCTGCCGCGTTCTGATAGCTCGGGCTTCAGCTCGAGGTTCGTCCCGTCGTAGGCTCGTCGCGGCGGAGCGAGGCGGATATACTCGAGTTTGCACGAGGGTTCTTTCGTCTTTTCGATTGGTGTCGCAATGGAAAAACGTCCGCTTCCGGATCGCCAGCGTGAATGGCTCCATGCAGAGCTCGACCACTGGTCACAGGAAGGCTTGGTCACGCCCGAACAGCGAGCTGGGATTCTCGACCTGTACGAGTCGAAGGGAGACGTTTCCAGAAAGAAGCAGTCTCATGGCGTCTTCGTCTTGCAGTCGATCGGGATGAGTCTGTTCGGCCTGGCGTTCTTGCTGCTCGTCGGCTTCAACTGGGAATATCTTGCTGGCGGAATGCGAATCATCATCGTCGTCGGAGCCATGCTGGTCGCTCATGGGATTGGATATTGGTTACGCTGGACGCGAAACAAACCAATGGCCGGGCAGATCGCGACGTTTCTGGGTTGCTTCTTATTCGGCTGTGGCATCTGGCAAATCGCACAGGTGTTCCACATCAATAGCGAGAACGCCGATGGTGTCTGGTTGTGGGCGCTCGGTATTCTTCCGTTCGCCTTGTTCCTCGAGTCGGCGTTGCTGCACGCCTTTCTTGTCGTCATCCTGGCAACGTGGGTTGGCACGGAGATGCTGGGAATCGGGTCGAGCCGATGGTGGGGTTGGTGGAGAGTTCCTTCGGGATGTTACACCTTGCCGCTGATGGCTGCCCCGGGCATTCTTTGGGCGTATCGACGGAATTCGGTAAAGACCCTGGCGATGTATCTCCCACTGGTCGCGTGGTGGTTGATCTTGTTGCCGATTTCATGGAACCGGAATCTCAACCCGGTCTACTTCATGGGAGCTGTGGCGGCGATCTTTCTGGCGTTTGCGGAAACGCATCGGATTGGAGATCCGAAGGCCGCTCTGTTCCGCTTGTATGGGGCTGTCGTGACGGTGGGACTTTTGTTTCTGATGGGCTTTATGGACTTTCAGCGGGAGATGCAAGGGCACTTAGGCGGCTGGACCCTGGTTCAGGCGAGCCTGATTCTCGTCTTTGGGCTGGGGCTGATCGCGCTGCTGAATCAATGGGGATCACCGCATCCCAACGACTCGCCAGACTTTTTCAAACGGTACATCCAACGATTTTGGCTGCCATCAAGCCTGATCGTAATGTTCGCCGCATTGAGCCTTTGGAATCTGTTCAGCGGGTTTGATCGAAGTGAAGCCCGGCTGGGGTCTTCATTGGGGAATTGGACCTTCGCAGTGCTCATTCCGTGCGTTGCCGTGAATGTCGCCACAGTGACCATGGCCATCTGGCTGATGCGAGTCGGCTTGCGTGAGGACCGAGGCCGTCCCTTTGGCGGAGGAGTGATGCTGTTTCTGACCTGGGCCGTTGTCCGATACGTCGATCTGTTCGGTGCGGTCGGCGGCATGATCGGAGCGGCGCTGATGTTCTCGATGTGTGGGGTCGGACTGTTCAGTCTGGCTCGGTTCTGGTCTCAACGCAAGGAGTCTACCGAATGAATACTTCCGTCACTCCGGTGTCGTCACGGAATGCGTTGAGCCGATGGATCGACGCGATCTTCACATGGATCGAACGCCTCCAGCGCAAAGGCTTTCTTGTCGCCGTGGCAGCCCAGTTCCTCGTGCTGTGCGGCATGATCCTGATGCAGATGATTCCTCATATGTCGGGGAACACCGTCTGGCTCAAAGTCGTTCCGGTCGATCCTCGTGATATGTTCCGAGGAGACTACGTGATCCTGAGTTATGAGATGAGCCGGGCTCCAGCCGACTTCGCAATCCAAAGCGATGAGATCGTTGCTGTCGACGCAGACGGAGTCACACTGCCTGCACCGCCGGACTTACCAGAAACTGGAACTGCCGTGTATGTGACTCTGATTCTCGATGCTGATGGTATCCATCATCGCGCGGATCAGTTTCTCACCGAGCCTCCTGCCGACGGCCTGTACATTCGCGGAACTTTGCTGGGTGGTGGCCGCATTGAGTACGGCATTGAGAGCTTCTACGTCCAGGCGGGAACCGGATTGGACTATGAACAAGCCGCTCGCAATGCCACGCTGTCTGCCGAAGTCGCCCTTGGCAACGATGGCCAGGCGGGGCTCAGACAACTGCAGGTCAACAGGCGTTAAAGCCACAGGCTATCATGACGCCGCAGCTCCGCAGCGAATCGCAGAGGGCATGTCGAGCCGTGCAGGAAGTTGGGCAAAAATATGGCAGGGCAAAAAGATCTTCGTCACTCATTTTTTTGCCCCGCCATTTTTTTGCCCTCAGTCGTGACCTGTGGCTAAAGCCACAGGCTTTCATGACGCCGCTGCTCCGCTGCGAATCGCAGAGGGTATGCCGAGCTGGGCTCGATTGCCATCGCTCACGTCGCATGAGCCCCGCTCGACAATGACTGCTGTCCTGGTCCGTTGCGCGAGTCCTTGGCCGATCGGTTGGCTGAGGTTTCAGTCGAATCTGGTGGATTGGGCCTTGTGGAGAATCCGCCCGCCCGCGGCCTTCTGGGCGACTTCTCTCACTTCCTCATTCCGCAATCTCAGCTGCTTCAAGAAACGATGCGAACGAGGCCGTAAATGGTGCGTCCCCGGCGTTCTACTTTCGGCCGCCGGAATATTAACTTCGCCTTCCCCGATAGAGGGCGACCAGAAACAACACGATTGAAGCCAGCAACAGATTGGCCTCGCACATCCAAAACTCAAATGATGTGACTGTTCCGATCAATGGAAATTCCCGAGTTATGGGCTGACCTTCCGCGGCCGGGAAGCGCTGTTGATTGTTTCGGTTGCTGAGGATTGTCCAACCCGCAGTTACTGATGGGGCAGCCGCCATAATGAGCCACACAATGCTCAGTTGAGCCGAGCGAATCATCGAAAACATGTCAAATAAGAACGATTTTGTGTTCGCACGGGATCCGCTGTCATGAGTACCCAACATGATATCCTGAGTTCTGCCGGCTAAGGCGGTCCGGATCAACTCATGGGACTTATCGGCCACGAGCTTCAATCGCTCCAAGGCTTTGTCGAATCCAATAATGTCATCGATTTGGGTGACCTTGCCTGTGTTGCAATCTGTCACGACATCACTTCGGTAAAGATTCCCGGAAGCGACATGACTTGCCAAATCATCGATCGTGAGGGGCTTATTGCCGGAAATCGAAGTGTACCAGTGAGTCGCCATCGTTATGAACGTGCGAATGCAAGCTAAAAAGAAGTAGTTAAATGCGACGATTCGAGCGGAGTGCCGCGAAGTCGCTCTCCCTGAGGGGTGAAAAGATTAAACAGGATTTCGCCGTCGATCTGTTGACTAATAAATGACACGTGTCCATCTGCAAATGCTGCATTCACACCCAGATGGTGGAACGAATTAGGCCACGGTGCCGTGCCCTCCGCAAGCAACACGCCTGCATTGATCGCGTGGCGTCCCGAATTCGCCTTCTTCAAATTGACGTTTCCGGCGATACATGTCTGATCGCTGCAAATATCTGTTGTGATCGTGACAAGCATGCGAGTTGCGTCCAGAGACCCCCAATTTGACTTTGGAGTCGCGGGGTCAAAACCAGTTCTCACGTTTTCCGCGATCATCAATGTATTGGACATTCCGTCAAGGATTGTCGCGGGGGAATGACCACGTTGCCTTCGATCTGCCACCGGTTCCACACCACCTCTGGTCCGACGGTCGAAAAGTCCCGTGGCGAAGACCAGGTCAAACTCATTGGGCTGAGCAACTTCATCCAGCCGATAGCCAAATTTGCCGTCCCCGTTAAGGTCGAACGAGACCTCGAGCGGACTACGGAAAAGATAGTCCGCTTCTCCTCCTGCCCCTGTGGCGATGACTATTCCGCCATTCACAGCGAAACTCAAGTCGCCGCCGCCATTTTGGGAAATATCGGAAGGACAAAGGAACGCAGAAATGTGTGTTTCAACGATTTGAGCATTCATCGGGTCTGTGAATGGCTTTGTCAGATCGAGTTGATCAAACACGCTTTCCTGATCGATCCATGGGAGTATGGAAACGACCCAATTTTGATACTGCTGTCTTTCTCGCTTCCACGGAGCAGTGTCCAGCGTCGCCAGCGGAAGTCTGCGCTTCGTCTCCATTTCATTGATGAGAGCGAGAGAGAGATTCTTCAGGTTATTCGCACAAGTGATTCTGTGACTCGTCTCTCGAACGTTGACGACCGCCGGAAGGATCAACGCCAGCAGGACAGCGATGACGGTGATGCTTACCAGCAACTCAATCACCGTAAAAGCGGAACGAAGGTCGCCGAGATCCCCCGGTGCAATCTGGATTTTGTGTTTTCGATCATTCATCTTGTTAGACACCTGGACGTCTCGAAATCGACTTTCCCAGACGAATACTGATACCGATCAAGCCAGCTGCGACGATGAATAACACAAACACGAAAGACGTTCGTGACTTCTCCTGTGCTTGTCGTGGCGTCGCATCCATCGAAGTAACGGTCGCCTTACCCATCCTCAGTTTTGCGGATTCCTGACCAGCGGTCGCCAACTCCTTCCAGTCGGATTCTGTAAAATCGATCAGTTCGCCGTTCTTCCACCGACACCGACGATTCTCCTTGCAGTGGGCGTCGTAAAACAATACTGGTCGACCGTCCTCCAATTGAAGTCCTTTTAGTTCGAAACGATCCCCGATACTGCTTTCGGGCATTCGTTCAAATTCTGTAATCTTCGCGATCTCCTCGTCGACGATCGTATCGTTGAGTTTCTTCACATATCGAATAGTCTCTGGAAAAACGGTTCCGCAAGGCCAGGTTTTATAGTTGATCTCCACTGTCTTTGTGTGGGTATTGGCCTGAGTTTCCGCGATCGATTGAGATCGCAGAAGCCTCGCAGGTTTTGCAGTACTAAACCGCAGTTCGATATCCGGAAAACCGGGGCGGGAATAAAGCCCCTCGAGAATTTGCTCACCATTGATCGTTACGAGCGAGGCCGACTTCGAAATCAACTCGGCCTCGCCGAAAAGACCTCGCGGAGAATTTTCCTGCATAACCACAATGGCACCATCAAGCGCAGTGCCAATGTAACGAGGAAAGAATACACCTTCGGATGCCAATTGCTCACGATCAACGCAGCAGGAGCGGGGTTTGACCTGGACACCGCTCCATTCGTTGTAGTCGAGAAAGCTATACACTTCGTCAGGGGTCAATATGCAGGTTCGATCATATCGAATCGGTAAACCATTTTCCGGCGCTGCTTCACGAACCGTATGCAGATACACACGATCCGCATTAAAAGCGCAGTCGACTGTAAAATCGGACGAGGGGAGCCCATTAACCGATTTGCTGACCTGCAAATGGTACTGCCCGTCCGACGTTGCGGCAAAATACTCAATCGCAGCAACTTCTGCCTTCTTGAGTTCCTTAACGTCAACCGAAATTCTCTCATCGATGGCTGCTGCAGGCGCGGCCGAACCGAGAATGGTCATAATTCCCGCGATCCATTTACGATCAAAGATCATAGCGGCATCCCCCTCACAATAGTTCGGTCGACAGAGTTACCACTTCACGCCAGAGCATCTGGCGTAATTGTTCGAATATCATTCGACGCACCGACGCGGTTACTGTACTACGGCATTTCTATAGTTACCTGGACGCAAAGAGGTGACGTTAACGCTTCAAATGCCATAGAATTTGTGTTTACGGACGACACAAAAGGAGAGCAAATATCCAAGTAGTGTGACTCAGTGCCGCCTTCCGTCCAATCTGGATTCAACATGACGTCTGGCTCACATGTGCCCAAGGCAGTACAGCTATACGACTTGGATAGATCGTCGGTGCAATATGAGGCAACGGGAACACCTCCGGTCCCCATTGGTGCTGCAACGCAGTGTGTTTTTCCGGCAACGATGAGGCCAAGAGTCATGTTGGCGGTAGCACCACATCCACCGTACGGCAAGCTGCCATTGAATGCGGGGCATGTTTGTCCGCCATCGCATCGGCCACCCTGTGGATACGTGCTTTCTTGCATCCCGTTACAACCTGGATCAAACGAATAAGCCAACGTTGCTGACGCTCCAACCATAAGCATTGAAGCGATAACGACCGATAAGTTCGAGCGACTCACCATTGGAATTACTTTCGCACACCACAAAGATCTGTTTTTCACGATAGCGTACCTTTCCTGAACAGAGCGCAACAAATGGAAGCCCGAAGTGAACAAATTTTCAATGAGGAACTGAATTCCGACTAGAAACTGCACTTGTTGATGCAGTTACCTGACGTTCAAATTGCAACGGAACTCGATAGATCGGTCGAAAGGTGCTGTTTGTTTGCACGATGATCGAACCAGAATCACCATAGATAGGCGTCAGTCGATTCTCCACTGATCGCAAACCATTCCATGTAACTTCCATTCGCCATTCCTGTTCCGCAGATTGCGTCATGCGAATTGCTGCCGCCTCAAAGCTGTGCCGAGCTGTCATAGGAATAATGTTGCTGCCGGGAAAAGCTCTAATCAGACACTCGACCTTGGCACCAGGGGTGTTGGCAATTCGCAACACTGGAGGAGAAAACTCAAGCAACGGTACGAATTTGCCCTTGCAGACAACTTCAACTTCGCCTTGATGTGCTTCGGACCGCCAAGGAATAAAAACGCGGCTATGTACAGTCGATGAGTCGGCTCGCCCACTTACGATTGCCGAGACCTCGATGCTGCCACCTGGTGAAATTTGCGGTGCGGAATACGTTACTTTGTTGCAAGCACAACTTACCCTCGGCGGGTCAAGAGTGATGAATTCGGACGACTCATTTTTCAAATGAAATAGTCGCGTAGTCGAACCCTCCCTCGCTATCCCGAAGTCTCCCACTTCGGGATTTGTAAGATGAACGATGGCACTGGGCTTAGCGGCCTCAGGCTGTGCTTGAGAACAGGCTGTGTTCAAAAAGCACAATCCAGGCAAGAGGATGGATTGCCAATTTGCCATACCACACGGCCCCCGTGATGTTAGTAAAAAGCGGTTATCGGCAAACCGACTACAAACACCGCTCTATTAGTGACTTAGTGACTTAGTGACTTAGTGACTTAGCTTCTTCGCGTTGATGCCACTTGTCAATCACAAAAAGCAGAAATACCCAAAAGAAATACCGCGGGACAGCACATTGAAGACTAATCGCCTGTGAACTGGTGCTCTTCCACGCAGGAGACTGCTGGAATCGAAGATTGTTGAGGTGACTTTTGGCGAGAACTGGCTTGTGTTGAGATCTTTTGCGGCGGATGAAATTGCGTAGCGGCTGCGCCGCGTTTTCAGTTTTCGGTGTTCAGCTTTCAGAGAATCGCAGTAAGCCACTGCTGGCTCCGATTGCACTCGGCCGGATGTCGTTAAAGAATGGAACGATGCGGATGTGGCTCGTCGGTGGTTGATGTTGTGTCCGGAGCGGCGGGATGAGAAGCGTCGTCCACTGGAGCCGACGGAGTTCGAAATCAACAGCATCGTGAACAATAAACAGAAACTGGCCGCGGTGCGAATTCGGCTGAGTGATCTATCATGGTGGATGCGGCTGCTGAGCCAGAAAATCGCTCAACGAGCGAACGAGGACGATGGCGAAGTAGGCAAGTTTTTCCAGGCTCGTTATCGAGCGGTTCGGCTTCCGGATAAGGCCGCGATTCTGGCGTGCGCGGCGTATGTGGATTTGAATCCGATTCGTGCGGCGATGGGGTTAGAAGGCACCTGATTTACGTCTGTTTGCTGGCGTAGAGTAAACCGAGAATTCCGAGGCCGTAAAATGAGTACTCCACATCGGCCTGTTGATCCCAGCTGGCTCCTCTGAAACCGCCTGTCGGAACTTCAAGCGATGTGTTCACCCAGTGAAGAATTCTGTCCGGAGAGATCAGATCGCGACGTTTCAGATCATGCGCTGTCAACAGTCCAGTGAATGTTGAAAGGCCGTCCGCGAAGGGGATTCGAGTGTTGGCCTGAAACCCGCCTTCCGCGCTAACCACGTCGGTGAGGAATCCGACAACGTCGTCGCTGATATCATCGTCCATTGCCTGCAATTGGTTCAACAATGCGACAGCGGCAGCAGTTGGATTGGTGCCGCTGCGTCTCATCGGAGCGATCTCCACAAAACCACCGTCATCTCTTTGCCGGTCGAACAAAAACTGCACCATCGCATTTCGCCGTGGCATTTTTCGTCCGAGCAATTCGTAAGTCAGCGCGACGAGAAAAGACTGATACGTGCTACCCAGCGCGCCCTCGGAGGACTTTGCGTAACCTCCGTCGGAGGTACGATGTTTCTCTATCGAAAGAGAAATCTGGTCCGCAAAGTCTGTTGAAGTATCCTCCAGCAAATCGCGACCGCCCGAGGCCTGCACAACCAGCGCACTGTACAGCCAGCTGAGCAGGTCGATAACACCCAGACTTAACGGATTGATCGTTGCCAGATAGCTGGTCACCTGATCTCTGCAACCAGAATCGAGACCGCCGCTTACTGCAAGAGCTCGAACCGCAAAGCCGGTGTAATACAGATCGGCATCGCCTTCTCGACCTCGAAAGCCACCTGTTTCTGTTTGCTGGCTGATGATGAATTCACGGTGCCGCGCAAGACGCTCCGGAGCGAGCTCTCGAAGGCCACGGGAAACTCGGTCAGCTAAACTAAAAAGGTACATCAGGCGGTTTTTGAAAGTAACGAGCGGAGAAACAGACCGGGAAATTGTGCGTGGGATAGGGAATTCTGAAAACCACACTGCAATCCCGCGCTACCCAGCAGGCGGATTCCCGACGCTGACTATTCTTGACGGACGGCGGTGGTTTTCGAGTCAAACGGTAAGAAAAACTGGCGACTTTTCAATTACCGGCAGCCATTTCTGATTTACCAATCGCTTTGCTGTTATGCCAGAAGTTCGGCTGCTAAGCTATCCCGCTTTCCCTCGGCCCCGCGGGACGTAGATCGGGACGAGGTACTGTAACCAGGCGCATTCCAGGTTTGCACTGTTGCGGGCTGCGATTCCGCAGATCTGCAAACCTCTGTGCCGTTCTTGCTGAGACTGTCGATTCCCCATGACTGGTTCCGCCTCCGCTTCGACTCAATCGCCTTCCAACATTGCTACTGCCGCACAGGATGAGCTTATCCTGGTCATGGACTTTGGAAGCCAGACTGCTCAGTTGATCACTCGGCGCGTCCGTGACCAGAACGTTTTCTGTCAGCTGGTAAGACACGACTTGTCTGCCGATCGCATCAAGGCCTTGAATCCCAAAGGGTTGATCCTGTCTGGTGGCCCGGCCAGTGTCTACGGCGACGGGGCTCCAAAGATCGACCCGAAGATTTTTGAACTCGGGGTACCGGTGCTGGGAATTTGCTATGGCATGCAGATCACATGCTATACGCTCGGCGGACGAATCCTCCCTGCGCATGCTCGAGAATTTGGAAGATCGCCCTGTTCGCAGACGAATTCGACATCTGCCAGCAATCCACTGTTCGACGGCATTCCAGCGACGTTCACGGCCTGGATGAGTCATGGCGATCAGGTGGAGACTCTGACAGGAGATTTTGAGCCGATCGCTTCGACATCAACCTGTCCGAATGCTGCGGTCCGCCACAAATCGCTTCCGATCTTTGGCCTGCAATTTCACCCGGAAGTCACTCATACGGATTTCGGCGCACAACTGCTGGGCAATTTTGTACGCAACATCTGCGGCTGTCAGGGCAATTGGCGGATCAGCTCACTGATCGAACAACAAAAAGATCTGATTCGTACTCGAGTCGGTACTGACCGAGTGATCTGTGGATTGTCAGGCGGAGTTGATTCGTCGGTCGTGGCCGCTTTGATTTCCGAAGCGATTGGCGATCAGTTGTCATGCATCTTTGTTGATAACGGACTGCTGCGAAAAGACGAACGTCGACAAGTGGAAGAGCAGTTCTCTGATCACTTCAAAACAGATCTGCATGTGGTTGATGCATCCGCCCGTTTTCTTGGTGAGTTGGCTGGTGTCTCTGACCCTCAGCAAAAGCGCAAGATCATTGGCAAGGTCTTTATTGACGTCTTTCGTGATGAGGCAAAATCCATTGCGAATGCAAAATACCTTGCTCAGGGAACACTGTATCCGGATGTCATCGAATCGGGAGCAAACCCGGATGGCCCGGCGGCAACGATTAAGTCGCACCACAATGTTGGCGGATTACCGGCAGAGCTGGGTTTCGAGCTTATCGAACCACTGCGAGATCTTTTCAAAGACGAAGTGCGCCGCATGGGTCTGGAGCTGGGTCTTCCTGAAGCAATGGTTTGGCGGCACCCGTTTCCTGGCCCCGGACTTGCTGTTCGCTGCCTTGGCGAGGTCACCGAAGAGCGGCTTCGCATTATTCGCGAAGCCGATGCTATCCTGATTGAGGAATTGCACACGGCCGGGCTTTATCGTGAAATCCAGCAGGCCTTCGTTGTTCTGCTGCCGGTCCAGTCTGTCGGGGTGATGGGCGACGACCGAACTTACGAAAATGTGGCGGCTGTTCGGGCGATTCAGTCAGAAGATTTCATGACGGCCGACTGGTATCAGTTCCCTCATGAAGTGCTGGCTCGAATTTCGACTCGCATCATCAATTCGGTCCGCGGCATCAATCGAGTGGTCTACGATATCAGCTCGAAACCACCTGCCACGATTGAATGGGAATAATCGAACACATGCACAAATTCACATCATCGTCGACCATCCTGACCTGTGCGCCGCCCGCTTTGCGGCTCTTCCTTGGATGCCCTGCGAA
The DNA here is from genome assembly GCA_041753135.1 of Planctomycetaceae bacterium. Taxonomy (GTDB): domain Bacteria; phylum Planctomycetota; class Planctomycetia; order Planctomycetales; family Planctomycetaceae; genus SXXK01. Next base: position 98,710 of record JBGSVD010000264.1, on the reverse strand, counting down.
CCTGCCACAAATCAGTAATCCTGATCTTGAGCTGGAAGTTCTGAACGCTCCGTTGGAAGTGGCCATCGGAAAGCGGATTGAGTTTCGAATCACGGCTTACGGTTTCAAGCAGCGTGCCACCCATGAGTACCTTGCGGTGACGGAAGGCATGATTGAAGAGTCGCAAGTGGAAGGCCCATTGCGGGCGTGGCGACACTCTCAACGAATTGAAATTGCCGGTTCAGGTCATTGCCGATTGTTCGACGACATCGAATTCGAACCACCAGGAGGAATGCTGGGGTACCTGCTGACTGAAGCCCGCATTCGTGAATCTCTGGAAGAGGGAATGAACTACCGATATTCGGTTCTTCAGGAACTGATTGAATCAGGAGCGATCGCTTGAAAAAGTCTCCAGCTTCCCAGCCGCCAACGGTGGCAATTGCGTTGATGGTGGCATTCGTTCTGGCAGCAAGCTTCCTTGGAATCATGGCGGTCGTGTTGCCGGGTGTGCTTCTGATGGTTCTCGCAGGATTGGGATTATTGCTGGCTTTCGTCGCTCAGTACTTCTTGTGGGCACGATGGATGTTTCCCATTGTGCAGCGATGGGAAAGGGAAAAGGAAGACCGAGCTCAGAATCAGAACGGCTGATGGTTTGTTCGCGTCAAAAATTGCTGCGCCATTCGTAAACGTTCTGGACACACACTGGATGGGCGGTCAGCTTGCCGACGTGTGATGAACTCGGTTACTCAGGATGCAACAGGCGCGAAATGAGACCTTGCCGCAGAGGGTATTGCGATCGTGCAGGCTTACGATTCGGAGCCCGACTGAACTCGCTTCTTTGCTCGTTCGTGTAACTCAACCGGCACAAATTTCAGTAACCGGTCAATCACAGTATCTGGTGTTACTCCCTGACTGGCGGCAGCGAATGTCGTCATGATTCGATGACGAAGCACAGGCTTCGCGATGGCCTTCACGTCGTCGGTCGTCACATGAAATCGCCCCTGCAACAGCGCGTGAGCTCTGGCACCAAGTATCAGATACTGCCCGGCACGAGGTCCAGCGCCCCAGGAAACCAGTTCTTTCACAAACGGAGGAGCTTCACCTTCGCCTGGTCGAGTTGCTCGCACAAGGTCTCGGGCGTAAACGAAAACATATTCGGCACAGGGAACTCGACGGACAACTTCCTGGAGTGCCTGAATCTGACGACCGGTCAGCACAGGAGTCAGCTGAGGTTTCTCGGTGCCCGTTGTTTGTTTCAGAATCCGCAATTCCTCAGCGGCGGACGGATATCGAACCACAACATTGAACATGAAGCGGTCCAGTTGCGCTTCCGGCAGTGGGTAAGTGCCTTCCTGCTCGATAGGATTCTGAGTTGCCAGGGTAAAGAACGGATCCGGAAGATCGTAAGTATGCGATCCCACAGTGACATGACGTTCCTGCATGGCCTCCAGAAGTGCAGCCTGTGTCTTAGGCGGAGTTCGGTTGATTTCGTCTGCCAGCAGCACGTTGGTAAACAGCGGCCCCTGGATGAACTGAAACACTCGTCGTCCAGTTTCCGGATCGTCCTGCAAAACATCAGTCCCTGTGATGTCGGAAGGCATCAGGTCAGGCGTAAACTGAATGCGTCGAAAGGCAAGCTGAAGAATGCTGGCTATTGTACTGCACAGCAATGTCTTGGCCAGGCCGGGAACTCCCACCAGCAGGCAATGGCCGCGGCAGAACATTGCGATCAGCAATTGGTCGACAACCTCATCCTGACCGATGATAACTTTGCCAATTTCATGCCGCATCCTTTGGTAGGCGGTCGTGAGTCCTCGAATAGCCTGTTCTTCCAGGGCGGTAGGTGCAACTTCGGCACGATCAATGTTACTCTTCTGGTCGGAGTCGGACATGGCAGAACGGATGCATGAATTTGAGTTGAGAATGTGACTGATTGGGAATTGGAATTGAAACGCCTGAGCGAAGCAAAAGCGAGCGGGTTGGAAAAGTTTGTGGCGGTTGTCGGCAGTTTCGTTTAGACATTGGGAAAAGAGGGACAGAATGAGCGACGTCAAGTACCTGATCTTCGACATCGAAACGGTTGGTGATGGTGACCTGATCCAGAAAATCCGCTACCCGGACGAAGACTTGACACCTCGAGAAGCCGTGGAACGGTACCGACGGCAATTGCTGGAGGAAACAGGAAAGGACATCCTGCCCGGCACTTTCGTGCTGCCGGTTTCCGTGGCGATTGCCAAAGTTGCGGCCGACTATCGACTGATGGAGCTCACGGTGCTTGACGCCCCGGCGTTTCGCCCGCAGGAAATCGTTCGTCGGTTCTGGCAGGGCTGGCAACATTACGATCGGCCAACACTGGTGACGTTTAATGGTCGCGGCTACGACATGCCTGTGATGGAGCTGGCGGCATTTCGCTTTGGACTAAGCGTACCGGCCTGGTTTAATGTTGATTCGAAATCATTTGAACAATCAAGAAACCGATACAACCACGACGCTCACCTGGATCTTCAGGACCTGCTGACCAACTTCGGTGCATTTCGTATGAGTGGTGGCCTGAATCTGCTGGCCACTTTAATCAATAAGCCAGGCAAGTCCGGGATCGATGGGTCACAGGTTCAGGACATGTATTACAACGGACACGTTGATCAGATCAATGACTATTGCCGTTGCGATGTGCTGGACACTTATTTCGTCTTCCTGCGCAGCCGTGTTTTGTTGGGACGACTCACGCTGCAGGACGAAGAAGCACTGACCGAGATAACTCGGCAAATGCTGACCGAGCAGGCCGATGCGACACCAGCGTATCGACATTATCTGGACAGCTGGACTTCAAGGCTTGGTCGAAAGATGGACAGTCTCACTGCGATCAGCGGCGGCCACGAGCGAACGGATTCGAATCCTGGCGACTGAGATGGAGACCATCACATGGAGAAGTATTCTGCGATCGCAGATTACTCAAATTGAGTTTCAGAGCACGACGCAGAAACAAAACTGCCCGGAATGATCCGGGCAATGTTATGGCCGGGACGCAGCGCCGCGAAATCACGCCGATGCATCCTTATATTCAGCAGAAACTTAGAAGCCCTGCTGAAGCTTCTTCTTTTCGGCCGCCTGTTTCTTGGAGGCTTCAATCTGATTCGACAGTTTATTTTCCGGACCGGCCGGGAAGTACTGAACGTCATCCGACAAATAGTCCGGAGACGGCAGAGTTTGTCCGCCAATGGTCGTCTGGCAGCCGGAGAAAATCGCACTTGAGGCAATTGCGGCTACAAGTGACAACAGAATTCCGGGTCGTCCTGAGGATGTCTTCACGGTTGTCTACCTTAGTTCAGCATTGACAATTCGGACCGCCAATTAGGCTGCCGATGACGGAGGTGCCTGGATTCGGCGCGTCCCATCCGTCCTGTGTTTCAATCGACTGATCCCGGCACTAGATTGCACAGAATCGTTGCGATCGTTACAGCTTTTACCGTGAATCGTGAAAACAAGCCGGTGCATCGGCAGGAACCGCCGGTTGCATTTCCATGATTCGCCTCGCCTGTCGCTTAGAAGCCATGCACAGATTTGTTACGTTCCCCAATATGGTGGACCGTGGAATGTTCAGAAAGACAAGTTGGTTATGAAAATTGCCTGCATTCAGACAGACGTCAAATTCAAAGACACCCATGCAAATCTGCTCCTTCTCGAGGACACCGTTCGCGCGGAGATTGCACATGGAACTCAGTTGACGATCTTCCCCGAATGTTTCTCCACGGGTTATTGCTTTGATTCACTCGAGGAAGCAATCGCATTCGGCGAATCCATCCCCGGCCCCACAACAGACCGCGTCGCTCGCCTTTGTGCGGAACTCGGCACGCATGTCGTGTTCGGGTTGCTGGAAAAATCCGGCAGTCAGCTGTTTAACACGGCCGTCCTGATTGGGCCGCAGGGACTTATTGGAAGCTATCGAAAAGTTCATCTTCCGTATCTGGGAGTTGATCGGTTTACGACTCCAGGTGACCGCCCATTTGAAGTGTTCGAAGCCAGCGGTGTCAGGATTGGAATGCTGATCTGTTACGACGGTGGTTTCCCCGAAGCAGCTCGCGTACTTTCTATCCTCGGCGCGGACTTGATTGTACTGCCTACGAATTGGCCACCAGGTGGTGCGTATATGGCAGAATTCTCCATCAATTGTCGAGCGATGGAAAATGGCATCTACTTTGCCGCTGTGAATCGAGTGGGAACCGAAAATGGATTCTCGTTCATCGGCAAGAGTCGTATCTGCAGCCCGGTTGGTGCCACCATGGAGTCGCTCGATCATGACAACCCCGGCATCATGCGGGCGGAGCTTGATCCTGTTCTCGCGCGAACCAAACGTATCGTTCGTGTCCCCGGGAAACACCTCATTGATCGAATGGCGGATCGCCGTCCGGAAATGTATGGCGTGATTTGTGAGCCCCATTCGCTCAAGCGGCCGGGACGTGATGAAGACGTATATCCTGGTCGCGGTCACGACTGAGTTGTTTAACCGTCAGCCGGAGGCGTACGTCGGTGGCGGCATCCGCGTACGCCTCCGGCTGACGGTTAAACGAAAACAGCGCCATCGGGACCGTTTAGAGTATCGAGAGTCGCGATAAGTAAACTGCTGCAGACCGCATCGATGTATTTTCTGCACTGCGTTAAGTCGAAATCCATGCGACATCAATCGATTCTTCTCTGCATTATTGCCACGCTCGGCATCGGTGTGCGACTTGCGTTGGCGATCCATCAGCCAGCAGATCTCACGGCAGATAACGATGGATACCTTGCGCACGCGCATCCGATTGCGGACGGAGAAGGTTTTGCGGGACCCTATTCGCATCGACCGACCGCCTTTCGTCCTCCAGCGTATCCGATACTACTCGGGGCATTCATCGGCTGCGGTCTGACGGATGCTGCTGCCACAGCCATCATCAGTCTGGCCTCATGCGGCATTCTATTCTGGTTCACCTATAAACTTGCGGAACAATGCCAGCTGCCTTCCACTTTTGTATTGCTTGCCTCGGCAGGAGTTGCCCTGGATCCTCTATTGGTCCGGTACTCCGTTTTACCGATGACAGAAGTTCCCTGCGCCGCCGTACTTGTTGTGGCTGTAGTGTTTTTTCGATCGGCCAGGATTCAAGCCACGAGTGACTTCGGTCGCGCGACATGGTCAGCGATTGTAGCCGGCGTTATGTTCGGAACTGGAAGCCTCATGCGGCCGGTGGTTCTTGTTTCATGTGCCTTTCTTTCATTCGCAGCTCTGTTTCGTTCTGAAACAAACGGCCTGTCATTCAAAGAGCGGTCACTTAAAAATCATGCTCTGGCCTTGCTGCCTGCGATCGTCGCGGCGATGACTCTGTCCCCATGGATCGTCCGCAACGCGATACAGCTTCATCACTTCGTTCCTGCCACCACGCACGGTGGGTATACATTGGCTCTCGGCAATAATCCTGATTTCTATCGTGACGTCATTCATGGCAACGATGCATTTCCCTGGGACGGCGAAGCGCTCGATGCGTGGCAGCAGCGGATGATTCGTCAAGCAAAGGATGCTGGAGTACCAACCGCCGATGAACCTGCTACAGACGCCTGGTATTACACGCAGGCCAGGGCTGCGATTCAGGCCGATCCGGCGAGTTTCCTGATCGCTTGCGCATTGAGGTTGAGACGATTCTGGGCGATTTCGACAGCTGAAGAAGCTCCGGGAAAACTGGTGTCCATATCCGTGGCTGTCTGGTACCTGCTCATCTGGACGGGCCTTTTTGTCGAGCGATATGCGGCATGGGCGCTTCGGAAAACAGAGCGGCATCCATCTCTGGCGGACTTGTGGCTGGTGGCCTTGTCGTTCATGCTGATGCATACGGTGTACTGGACGGATACTCGCATGCGGGCTCCGTTGATGCCGATTTTGATTGTCATTTCGCTGTCAGGCTGGCGTTTTATTTTCGAATCCATCATCGTTCGCAACCCAATCCGTCAGTCGACCAATCTGGTGAGTTCCTGACTGACGACACCTTGTATCATGATGGCTGCGACGGGAAAGTTGATTCCAGGATGCGGCCATAATAAGCAGAGATTTCTTCCACAGTTTTAAGAACTGCAAGACTGCAACCCAACGTTGAGTTCATTTCAAGGCGACACAAATGATCTGCATCACAGTTACACCGACTTCTCGAACCCTGGCCCCTGCGGATCTTCTGAATGCGTCGCGTCGTTGTGACATGATTGAATTGTGCCTGGATCACTTCATCAACGAGCCAAACGTTGGCGAACTGATCAAAATGGTCGACAAGCCGATTTTGGTTTCCTGTCGCAGTGAGAAAAGCGGCGGCAGCTGGAAAGGCACAGAACAAGAACGTATTCAGTTACTCCGAGAAGCGATTGTGTCCGGACCGGCCTATGTGGAGCTCGATCTGGATATTGCAAACAGTATCCCTCGTTTCGGAAACACCAAACGAGTTGTCTCATTCACGAGCCTGAATCGCCCTCTGTCAAAAATTGATGAGACCTTCGAGCAGTGCTGGAAAGCAAAGGCCGATGTCGTCAAGTTCACCTGGCTGACGGAAGATATGGATGCAGCCTGGCCGCTTCTGGCTGCGGTGACCCAGCAAAGGGAGGTCCCGATTGTTGGTATTGGAGTCGGCCGATCGGGGCTGACGTTTTCGTTGCTCGGCCGAAAATATGGATCTCCCTGGATTTACGCGGCGCTGGAACGAGGAATGGAGGCTTATCCAAAACAGCCAACCGTCTGGGAACTCAAAGAAGACTATCGCTGGGATGAGATCGGCGCGAAAACTCGTTTCCTTGGTGTTGTTGGTGCGGGCGATGCAGAAAATGTTGCGTGCCGAGTTCTTAACGCCGCATTTCAGATGATGGAGAAGCCTATTCGTTGTCTTCCACTTCTGCCCGGTGATCTGTCAAAATTCCCGAAGATGCTGGAGAAGATGAAGATCAATGGACTGATCGTCTCTCCAGATTACAACGGCGATCTGATGGGGTTGGCGGCCGTCAAAGATGCGATGACGGAAGTGTCAGAACGGATCGATGTCCTGATGCAGGGCGCTAATGGATGGAAAGGGCTTTCCACAATTTTTGATGCAGTCGATCAGGCTGGACAGACCGTAACCGGTCAGCCGGAATGGGCTGGACGCGGGACAGTCACGGTCATCGGAAATTCGCCCATGGCACGCGGGGCTGCAAACTTCTTTTCAGGAAAAGGAGCGGCCGTTGGAATCGCCGGATCTTCAGATAACCGTGCCAGCACGATCGCACGTGAAGCCGGCGTGCGCCACATTCCGTGGAATGCAGTCCATGATATTCGAACAGATATTCTGGTGATCGCTGATTTTGGTCTGGAGTGTGGACTCAGCAAAGGACAGTTGAATCCGTCACTCATCCGCGAGCGTATGACAGTCGTTGATTTGACGGTTGGCATGCAGGGATCAGGCTTTGCAGAAGAAGCCAGCGTTCGCGGTGCGCGATATATTGACCCAATGTCAGTCTTCGCGATTCAACTGAATCTTCAGTTCCGTCACCTGACCGGCCGCGATCTCCCGGAAGGCGCATTTCAGAAGGGACTTGCGGAGTAACGCATTGATCTCGCAGCAAAATCTTATTGCGTAAGTCGGTCTATCTCGCGAGTCGGTCAAGGTCTGGCTGAAGTCTTTGTAGTCCTTCTTCAATCGTAAACAGCGGGCGGAATCCAAAGTCTCGTTCAGCGGCAACAACGCTGTAGCTGTGCGATCCGGCCAACTGTGCGGCAACGAAGCGAGTCATTGGTGGCTCACCCTTCAAGCGAAGCATTCGCCAGGTAAACTCCATTGCGGCACCGATTGACGAGGCGGTATTTTCTGAGATCGACTTTGTCACCGGTGGCAATCCGGAACGCTGAAGCAGCAGGTTGATCCAGTCCCAGAGATTTACTGCATCACGCTCATTGATGAAGTACGCCTTTCCCGCTGCGGTCGTCGCCGAACGCAGGGATTCCTCCGCCTGAACATGCGCCGCTGCCGCGTTTTCTACGTAGGCCACAGACACAACGTTTGTTCCGTCACCCACTCGTCGCAGTCGGCCGGAGCGAGCTTTTTGAATGAGCCTGGGGATCAAGTGATTATCCCGCGGTCCCCAGATCAGATGAGGCCGCAATGAAACTGTTCGCAATCGCTCATTGTCGTTCGCTGCCAGTACAGCCTGCTCGGCCAGAGCTTTTGAATGCGGATAATGACACAGCCACATCTTCGGATACAACAACGATTCGTCGGCATCCACATGATCATCACCGTCAAAAACGACGCTCGGCGAACTTGTATAAATCAGCCTCTGCACATTCTCTTTCTGGCAGGCGGCAAGCACGTTCAGCGTACCTTGCGTATTGATGCCGTGGTACGTGTCCCAGTCGCCCCAGACTCCAGGAATCGCGGCCGTGTGAAAAACAGCCTCAGTGCCATGGCAACTTTTTTGAACGGCCGAAGCATCTCGAAGATCGCCCGAGATTGTTTCAACGCCGAGTTTATCGAGGGCTTCATAGCGACCTCGGCAGAGGACTTTAACCTGGTGCCCTTTCTGCAGGAGTTGCTCAACGATGTAGAGCCCCAGGAATCCGCCACCACCGGTTACCAAAGCTTTCATATTTTTCGTCACCAGGTGTCGAATCCAGAGTTCGAAAAGTACGACACGCACAATTCGCAGTGCAGCACGAGTCGTTTGGTCATCTCTTCAGTCCTGACCGTCAGTAACTTCACGATTGCTCGACGCGAGCAACTGTAAGGTCAGCCGAGTCTCTGGCGTTCAATCGACTCAGCCACCTGTTCCACGATACCAGTCAGGAATCGATCAAGGTTTCCGGCAGCAGTATTGGTTCGCTCACGCCAGGAGTTCATCTCCGACATCTTGCGAAGACCTTTGAGCATTGTTCCGAGAGCGGATCCCAGCGCGCGACTGGTTGGGTGAAAAATCATCGACGCAGCTTGCTCGGGGATTTCTTCGGTCAGCGAATCGACAGCCACACGGATCGCCATAAATCGTACCGAACGTTCCTGGCAAACCTGAGCCACCGCAAGACTGCCCGTGTCGACGGCAAGTCCTGGAAATCTCTCCTTCAGCGATGCTTTATCCGCTGGTGTAATCGGATGATGGTCCGCCACGATCAGCTTACCCACATGAATTCGTTTGCGGGCAGAAATCGTACACTTCACCGGCAAGCTGCTAACGTGCGTGTCGCTGATTTCGTTTGACAGGACAATGTCACCGGGTTGCACTTCGTCCGACAACGAAGAACTGAATCCGACGGAGAATATCCACGATGGACGATGCTCCGAAATCAATAATTCCGCTGCCGCCCGGTGCAAAGCAAAGCCTTCACCCGCCTCGGCGACGACAATTCTTGTTGCTTCACGCAGAAAACCACCTCGAACGGTAATCTTCTTGTCCGTGTAACTGCGCTGTCGATCGACTCGCTTGAGAAAGGCTTTCAATTCGCCTTTGTGAGTACAAACGATGCCGATGTCGGCGGACGAGCGATCTGGAGTCGCATCGGCCGCCGATTCTTTTTTCGCTGACGATTGGTTACTGGCGTCGCTCACGCTGATGCCTCAAAGTCCTTCATGAACTGAACGAGAGCATCGACACCTTCGGGAGGAAATGCGTTGTAGATGCTGGCTCGCATTCCACCAACACTGCGATGCCCCTTCAGGCCACTGAAGCCTTTCGCTTCGGCTGCCTTGATGAATGCGTTGTCTTTGTCTTCGTTTCCGGTGACGAATGTCACATTCATTTGTGACTCGCTGCCAGGGCGAGCCGTTGATTGGAAAAGTGAGCTTGTTCGGAGGTAGTCGTACAACTTTGCTGCCTTGGCCTTGTTGTGAGTTGCCATTGCTGCCAACCCACCGTTGGACTTGATCCAACGGAACACAAGCATCATGAGATAGATGCCAAAGGTCGGCGGAGTATTGAACATGGACTCGTTGTCAGCATGAGTCTTGTACTGCAGCATGGTGGCGAGATCCTTGTTGCCCGCCTCGACCAGATCCTTGCGAATGATCACCAAAGTCACACCACTGGGCCCGAGGTTCTTCTGAGCACCTGCGTAAATCAAACCGTACTTGCGGATATCAATCGGGCGACTGAAGATATCACTGCTCGCGTCGCAAACCAGAAACGCGGATGAGGGAATACTGCTGGGTTCGCTCTGGAATTGAGTTCCAAAGATTGTGTTATTCGAAGTGAAATGAACGTAGGCAGGATTTTCGCTGTAGCTGCAGGAATCAGGGATGTAATTAAAATTCGCGTCCTTGCTGGTGCAGGCCACGTGCGTCTTGCCGACAGCTTTGGCTTCTTTCAAGGCCTTCTCTGCCCATACACCAGTGACCAGATAGTCGGCCGTGCGATCGGCGGGCAGGAGATTCATTGGAACCATTGAAAACTGCAATGACGCTCCGCCCTGCAGAAACAGCACGGCGTAATCATCGGGGATTCCTGCAATTTCTCGGCAGAGTGATTCGGCCTCTGCAGCGACCGCCATAAATGGCTTTCCTCGGTGAGAATGCTCACAAATCCCAACACCAGAATTCCCCAGCGACAGCAGGTTCTCACGAGCTTCTTCGAGGACACTAACGGGAAGTACGGCAGGGCCGGCAGAAAAGTTCCAGATGCGATTGGTCATCGCGAATAAGCTTTCGATAGGGATAGAAGTGGGGAGACTCAAAACAATTGCAACGGCAGGTTGCCCGAAAAGACGTCTTGAAACGACCTGCTTCATTCGACACGTCCGCAAGCTCCATGTTCAGGGGAGAATTTGCAAACGCAACGTCAAATGGAACCGGCAACAACCGCGGAATTCTAGGGCTTCTGAGCATTCCTCACAAATCCGTTCGAGAAGTTGACCCGGCAGCAGGAATAAATAGCCCTGAAGTATGTGTTTTGCGGGGTTTTTGGACCAATTCGAGCCATTCTGAACCTTGCCAGATCGTTGCAATCAAACGGCGTTGAGCATACCGCAGGCGAAGGAATTCTGATAGAATCAAGACTTCGCAAAAATGGCTGAAGAAGAAGGGTTTTTTCGGGCTTTGATTAGTTCGGATAGAGTCTTTCAAAAATGGGCGTTCTACGTCCGCAGGAGTGAGCCTCACGGCCCGTTTCGCAGCGTTCAAGCCCTCTTGAGTATGACTTGTGGGCCGCAGTAAGGACTGCGGCGATCTCTGACGCTTTCGTTGACTTTCGGAGCAGAGTCTCAAATGCAGTTGTCTTGTAATCGAGCGTTGTTTTCGTCGGCATTCTCAATCGCAGCCTCGGCAGTGCCGTCCCGCACGCCGAAGGACATTCTGCGAAATGTTTTTCTTTCCGTCAGCAGCACGGGCGTCGAACTGGTCGGAACGGACCAGGAGATGGCAATTCGCTTCAAGGTGGCTGGCGTGACAACCAGCTCAACGGGTGATGCATTGCTGCCCACTCAACGCATTTCATCAATTCTCCGCGAGCTTCAGGATGAGCAGCTGGATGTGATTATTGATGAGCAGAATATTACGCTGAAAGCAGCTTCGGCGAAGTTTCGACTGACGTCAGAGGATCCTCGTGAATTTCCTCCCGTCCCCACATTCAGCGAAGAAAACTATTTTCGAATTCCAGCTCCTGTGTTTCGGCAGATGATTCGCCGAACCTCGTTTGCAACGGATACCGAAAGCACTCGGTACGCACTTGGCGGTCTGTTGTTGGAGTTTGGTGAGGGCACTGTTACTCTTGCTGCAACTGACAGCCGTCGTCTTGCCGTCGCAACAGCCGCCTGTGAGAAATCGGGAACACCCGAGGCACCGACGAAGACCACTGTCGTTCCAACCAAAGCGATGTCACTGCTGGAGCGATCGATTGATCCACAGGCAGAATTTGTAGACATCGCCGTACACGATAACGACGTGATGATGCGTTCCGGAGCATGTACCGTTTACAGCCGACTGGTTGAAGGCCGGTTTCCTCGTTATCGCGATGTGATTCCTCGCAGCGGAAATGTCAACGTGCCGCTGCCAGTGGCACCGTTCTTTGCGGCCGTTCGTCAGTCTCAGATTATCACCGACGAAGAAAGCCGTGGTGTCGATTTTCTCTTCGGGAAATCTGTTTTGACGCTCAGCAGTCAGGCCAGCGCAATTGGTGAATCCAAAATCGAATTGCCAATCGAGTACGACCACGAAGATGTAAAGATCACCTTTGATCCGAAGTATGTTGCCGACTTTCTGAAAGTGCTGCCCCCTGAGACGCTGGTCGATCTGCAACTCTCGGATTCAGACACGGCGGCCGTTTTTCGAGTCGAAGATTCTTACACGTACGTCATCATGCCGCTGTCACAGGATCGATAAGGAAGAATGGCGTTTCGGTTCGCCGACGACACGCGTCGGAAGAACCGAACTCTGCCCACGAAAGTGATGCCCATTGTGTCTGATGAAATGCTCTCAAATCCGTCGACGTTGAAAAACGCACTGCTGCGTTTTATTCGCAGTACGGGGGCCGTGAATCGATCCGCGGCAGAGTGTCTGGATGCAGAATGGAAACGAATCGTTGGACCGGAGCTGGGACGACGAAGCACTGCTCGAAAAGTTCGCGATGGCGTTGTTGAAGTCGTCGTGTCAAACAGCGCGACGCTGGAAGAACTTCGTGGCTATCTGCACGAAACAGTACTGGAACAGATGAAGGCAAGCCTTCCACAATCCGGAATACGATCCATTCGCTATGTGAGAGCACGGTAGATGGATCGCTGGCGGAGTGCTTCTCGTGGGATGACGCTGAATCACGGCTCCCACGAATCGCTGAAATCCGCTGGTTGAACACTGAAAATTGAACACTGAAAATTGATAGGAATAACTCGTGTCTGAACCGACTCCCGACAAGACCTACGATGGCTCCGATATTCAGCATTTGAAGGGCATTGAAGGTATCCGAACCCGTCCGGCGATGTACATCGGCGATACAGGAGCACCAGGATTACATCACCTCGTCTACGAAGTGGTCGACAACAGTATCGACGAAGCGGTCAATGGATTCGCTTCGGAAATTCATGTCCAGATCAATGTCGATGAGAGCATTTCCATTGTCGACAACGGTCGTGGAATTCCAATCGATGCCGTCAAAGGGGATGGTCGTCCGGCTCTTGAAGTGGTTCTCACGGAAATTCACGCGGGCGGGAAATTCAACCGTGAAAGCGGCTATAAGGTCGGCACCGGTGGACTGCACGGCGTCGGTATCACTGCTGTGAATGCCCTGAGTTCCTGGCTGACGGCGGAAGTGCGACGAGGAGGTTCAACATGGGTCATGGACTTCGAAAAAGGACGACGAACTTCTGAGCTGCGACAACTGGGGCGAGCGGATTCCACGGGAACGCGACTCACGTTTCTTCCCGATCCAACCATCTTTTCAGAAACCACGTTTTCGCTGGACACGCTGACACGCCGCATGAGAGAACTGGCGTTTCTGACGCCCGGCATTCGCATCACTCTGCGAGATGAGCGAGCAGACCGTACGGAAGAATTTCACTTCGAAGACGGACTTGTCGAATTCGTCAAATATCTTAACCGCACACAGACTCCGCTGACGGCTGATGTCTTCCGCGTCATGGCAGAATGCGAAGATGTCGTTGTCGAAGTGGCCATGCAATACAATGACGGCTACACCGAAAACGTGTGGACGTATGCCAATAATATTTTCAATCCCGACGGCGGAACACATCTGAGTGGCTTTCGCGCTGCGTTGACCCGCACGATGAATAACTATGCCAAGGCCAGCAATCTTTTCAAAGACGTCGTGCCGGTCGGCGACGACTTCAGAGAAGGACTCACGGCGATCGTTTCCGTGCGTGTTCCTGATCCGAAATTCACGTCTCAAAATAAGGTCAAGCTGACAAATCAGGAAGTCGAAGGCGCGGTTCAGACGGTCGTCAATGAAGGCTTCACAAAGTACCTCGAAGAGAATCCGTCGATCGCAAAGAAGCTGGTTGCCAAGGCCGTCATGGCGGCAGAGGCGCGGGAAGCCGCTCGAAAATCACGCGACATGGTCCGCCGAAAGGGCGCACTGACGACGGGCGGACTGCCGGAAAAACTGCGAGATTGCCGCAGTCGAGATCTGGAATCAACAGAGCTGTACCTGGTGGAAGGGGATTCGGCCGGTGGATCAGCTGACACCGGACGCGATTCCAGTATTCAGGCGATTTTGCCTTTGCGTGGTAAAATTCTGAACGTAGAAAAGGCGCAGTTGGTCAAAGTTCTTGACAACAACGAAATCACAAACCTCTTCCGAGCAATCGGCCTTTCACCGGCTGGCGGCGAAGAGGAAATGGACATTTCGAAACGTCGCTACGGCAAGATCATTGTGATGACCGACGCCGACGTTGACGGTAGCCACATTCGAACGCTCCTGCTGACATTCCTGTTCCGCCACATGCGGGATCTGGTTGCCGGCGGACATATTTACATTGCTCAGCCGCCGCTCTACCGAGTTATTCAGCGCAAGCAGGTCCGATATGTGCAAACCCATCTGGCCATGATGACTGAACTGATCAGTCTGGGCATGAACGGAACTCGCTTGACGGTGAAAGCCGACAACACGATGTTCACTGGCGACAACCTGCAAAAGGTCTGCGACCTGATAACGCTGATGGAACATCCGCTGGAACTGCTCGAACGCCGCGGCATCGATATTAGACACCTTGTGAAATACAACGCAGAAGAAAAATCTCGATTGCCTCGCTATCGGATACTCTACGGAGATTCGGAAAAGTGGTTCCTCGAACGAGATGACGCAGAGACTTTCCTGAAGTCGCTGCTGCCCGCGACACCTCCGGAAGGCGTGGATGCAGACACACCAGAATCCACAGCCCCGAAAGGACCCGCAACGGCGGCTCCATCGGGTCCGCCAGAAAAGTCCGCTCAGTTGATCGATCTCCATGAGATCAAAACACTCAATGATGTGTTTGCTCAGCTGAAGGATTTTGGATTCTTCGTAGCGGATTTTACTCCCGCTGGCGTGCGAAATGCCGAGCCCGTTTATCCGTTCACGCTGGAACGCGACGATGAAGTGGTCAAGCTCACCAGCCTGCGTGATCTGCTCGCAGAGTTGCGACGACTGGGCGAAAAAGGCCTGACTCTGACACGCTTCAAAGGTCTCGGCGAAATGAACTCCGAGGAACTTTGGGACACCAGTATGGATCCTGAAAAGCGAACTCTGCTTCAGGTTCGAATGGAAGACGCTGCGGCCGCCGACGAAATCTTCCGCATCCTTATGGGCGATGCCGTCGAGCCTCGCCGAGAATTTATCGAAAAGCACGCTCTGGACGTTAAGGAACTGGACATTTAGTATCGCGTTTTCCAGTCATGTACCGGACTTTCAATCGCCTCACCGGGCTGCTCTTCCATCGCGGAATTGCAGCCCAGAGTGAATCTTTCGCCATGCGAAACACCTGCGAGACCATCGACGAATGATGGCCCCCGGCGAACTGCGACTACCCCTGTTTCAACCATAGCAGGCATGCTACTGCGAGGAGGATTCGGTAGTATCCAAAAGGCGTCAGCCCGTATTTCCCCAGCGCACCAATCATGAATCGAACACTGACGATCGCCGCCACAAACGCCGTGACCAGCGCGACGATCGGCATTGCGATTCCATATCCTTCAATCATTTCGGCACCGTGCTTCAGGCCTTCGTAAGCCGTGGCCGCAGTGAGTGTTAATAGTCCCAGCAGAAAGCTGAATTCAACAGCCGCCATCATTCGAATTTTGGCCCAGCGACAACCAAGAATGGTCGCGAGACTTCGACTGAATCCAGGCCAGAACGCGAGACATTGCATTATCCCGACGAACAATGCATCTCGCCAGGACATCTCATTGATCTCTTTGCCGGAATCGGCGTTGGTCTTCTTCGCAAGAAATCCCTGCACAAGAATCAGGACGCCACCAACGAACAACGCAATCGCGACGGTCTTCACGCTGAACAAGTTCTCTTTGATCCAGTCCTTCGCCAGCAGACCAATCACGGCCGCAGGAAAGAAAGCAACGATCAGATTGATCAGCAACCGAAGTCCATCAGCATCTCGCCCCAGCATGCCGATTACGATTTGTCGGACGCGACCAAAGTACAGCAGCAACACCGCCAGTATTGCGCCAGCCTGAATGCAGATCGCCAGAGAATGGGCGGCTTCTTTTTGCCGTTCATCGGTGTCCATGCCCAGCAAATGTTCAACAATCAGCAAGTGACCGGTTGAACTGACGGGAAGATATTCGGTGGCGCCTTCGACAAAGCCCAGAACGACCGCCTGAAACAAAGACAGCGTCGGTGTTTGTGCCTCAGCAACAACAACATCCGAGTCCTGAGTTTCTGACAGTTGTTCATCTGCAGCACAGGTGTTCGCAGAAATTCCTCCGGCCAGAAGGATGACGCTCAAAATCGCAAGCCGAACTTTCATTCGATCACTTTCCAATATTAGCTGGATCTCTGTTTCGTGCGTTCAATAATCGAAAAGGGGTCAGCAGGTAAACCGCAATTGCCTATTGACGTTACGAGATTCGACCGCCAGCCATTATCGACACTCATCGAAATCTCAGGGCCGATTCGCCGAAGTTGAGCTGAAAACCCTGATGATTTCACCAATTCGGCGAGCCTACATTGTCGCATATCGGCAGTTTTTGCCGCGAAAGAACCGATCTTGAGCCCGCTCAACTTTGGTGCGACAATCCGCACTTCTCAAGTCTTCAACGCAACAAGGATGAGCGGTGAAAGCCCTGCGTGTTCAGCGAAAAGGAATAGTCTCTGCGGTTGCACTTGCGATCCTGCCGCTGCTCGTCTGTACCGGTTGCCTGTCGTCACCTCCTAAGGCCGGCTTTGGTGGCGCAAGTTCGATTCAGGTGTCAGATACTCAGCGTGACGCTCTTTGGGAACGCGCCGTTGTTGTGCTGAATCGGAATCACTTCCAGGTCGCGAGAGAGAGCAAGCTTGAAGGTGTGATTGAAACAGAATACCGAGGCGGTTCCAGTATTCTGGAGCCCTGGCATCCGGATTCTGTTGGACTTCAGAACCGAATGGAGAGCACACTGCAATCCATCCGGCGCAGAGTCACCGTGAATATGCAGTCGTCGGGTGTCGGCGTGACCACTGTTAACGTTCGAGTCGACAAGGAACTCGAAGATCTTCCGGGGCTGGCTGCGAACTATGAAGGTGGAGCGACATTCTCCGAAAATCAGCCGCTGGACCGCGATCTCAACCAGGTTGTGGGTCAGTCTGGACCATCACGCTGGCTGGCCATTGGACGCGACCCACTCCTGGAAAGAAAACTGCTCACGGAGATTCAGGGCGGCCCACTGCCATAGTGCTCATGCAGACGTTTCCGTAATCTATTCTCCACTCGGTATGTATTGAGGCCCGTCGCTCGCGGGATACCCTTTAGCGGAATGCCTCAATAGTGGCCGCGTAAAGAATAATTCTTTGTGATCGAGTCAGATCTGGTTCCCTGATTTTGAGCCGCATATGTCCTCAACTCTCACCAGTCATCGGTGTGTCCTCGTCGAACTTTGCACCGGAGGTATTGAGGACGTACTTCTTGCTGCGAGATTGAATGTTGATCGCATTGAGCTCAACAGCGGAATGGCCGTTGGCGGTCTGACTCCACCCATTGGGCTTGTCAACGCTGCGCGCACAGCTTTCACCGCGCCGATTGTTTCTATGGTGCGGCCGCGAGAAGGCGGGTTCTGTTATACAGCCCCCGAATTTCGTCAAATGCTGGGTGATTGCGAATCAATATTGGCTGCGGGAATTGAAGGTGCAGCCACCGGATTTCTGAAAGCCGACGGAACGATTGATACAGAGAGATGTCTGGAACTCAGGCGACTGTTTCCCGATGCGACATTAGTATTCCACAAAGCGTTCGATGTGACTCCTGATCTGAAACTGGCACTTCAACAGATCATCGACTGTGGCTTCAACAGAATTCTGACCAGCGGCGGCAAGCCTACGGCAATCGAGGGTGTTGACCAGCTGAAAATGCTCCGGCAACTTGCACGCGAACAGATCGAAATCCTTCCCGGTGGTGGAATTCGAGCTGGCAATGTTGGACAGTTAGTTCTGCAAACCGAGTGCAATCAATTTCACTCGGCCGCACGTGAAGTTGCAGAGGACTCATCAACGCAACACAATGACGCTTTTCAATTCGGTCTCGCGGGCTATTCGTCCGGAGCTTTCGGGCGAGCATCAGAAGCCCAGTTGAACGCCTTGCTGCACGCAGTCACGGAAATTAAGCCCTGAATTCAATATCAGAACGCATGAACCAACATTCGCAATTGCCCGTTATTCAGTCGTGCGACAATTGCGCAGCGTGTTGCAGAAGAACACCCATTCCTCCGTTTCAGCCGGGCGAAGAAGTTGCAAGGGATGTTCCAGAGGAATTGATGCAGCCTATCCGCGACAGAATCGCGGCCGACCTTCATTTTGATCTGCTTCCCTGCGTCTGGTTGAACTTAGAAACCCTACGCTGCAATCACTATGAACTTCGACCGCAGGCCTGCCGCGATTTTGAAATCAGCAGCGATCTGTGTCGACTATCCCGCTGGGACGAATCCATCGACAATTAGAGAACTCACTGCTGCAGAAACTTCGTCAACCTGGGAATAAGTTTCCCTTCAATATCCCTGGTCCAGCATTCCCAGATGACAAGGATCTTCCAGCCATCTGCGGCAAGCTGTCGACGATGTCGACGGTCTCTCGTGACATTACCGTTCCGCTTCTCGTCCCAGAATTCTGCGTTCGTCGCTGGGGTGACTCGACCGAAGCGACAACGATGTCTATGCCAAAAGCATCCATGCACAAAGATGATCTTCCCGTGCGCCGGCAAAACAAGATCAGGAGTACCCGGCATTCCTTTCACATGAAGTCGGTAACGAAATCCCATTTGGTGAACAAGCGACCGAACAATCATTTCCGGCTTCGTATCTTTCGATCGAATCCGCGACATATTGAACGATCGCTGCTCGGGAGAATGCACATCGGACATGAGAACAGAACCTGAAAGAATCTCGAATTCGAAGGGACATTGCAGCTCGATCGGATTAGACTGATGTCGTCTGTATCAGAATTTCCGTCCTATTGCATCAAGGCTGCGGCATGGCTCTCCCGATCATCTACAAAATGCTGCTCTTCAGTTTTGCTGTCGTCACCGACGAAAAAGTGGACTACCAAAAGCAGGTTCGTCCCGTTCTGCAGGAGCGTTGCTTTGCCTGCCATGGTGCCCTGAAGCAGGAAGGCGGATTAAGACTGGACACCGTAGCTGCCGCTATTCAAGGCGGCGAAAGCGGCGCTGCGATTGTTCCGGGAGATTCTGACAAAAGTGAGCTGCTCGCTCGAATTTCCACCAGCGATCTCAGTGCCAGAATGCCGCCGGAAAGCGAAGCACTCAAAGCTGAAGAAATCAGTGCGATTCGAAAGTGGATTGAGCAGGGAGCGGTTGCACCGACAGACGAAGTTCCCGAGTCCGCGCCAGAAGATCACTGGGCCTTCAAATCGCCCGTTCGCCCGAACGTACCGGTTGTCGCCAATTCATCCTGGGTACTGAATCCAGTCGACGCATTTGTTGCCGCAACGCATGAGCAAAAAAGTCTTACCCCACAGCCTGCCGCCGACCGACGAGTCTGGCTCCGTCGTGTGTCGCTCGACTTGACTGGTCTCGCTCCTTCACGCAGCGAGCAAGAGGCGTTCCTTGCCGATCAGTCACCTGATGCATTTGAGAAGGTCGTTGATCGACTTCTTGACAGCCCGCAGTATGGCGAACGCTGGGGACGCCACTGGATGGATATCTGGCGATACAGTGACTGGTGGGGACTCGGCGCTGAGGTACGCAATTCGCAAAAAAACATCTGGCACTGGCGCGACTGGATCATTGAGTCGCTCAATGAAGATAAGGCCTATGATCAGATGCTGCGTGAGATGCTGGCCGCGGATGAGCTCTATCCGAACGACCTGCAGAAGCTTCGGGCCTCCGGATTTCTTGCACGACAGTATTTCAAATTCAATCGCACCAGCTGGCTTGATGAAACAATCGAGCACACTTCAAAAGCAATGCTGGGACTCACCGTCAACTGTGCTAAGTGCCATGATCACAAATACGATCCCATCTCGCATGTCGACTATTATCAAATGCGAGCCATCTTCGAACCGTATCAGATTCGAACGGACATGATTCAGGATCAGCTCGATTTCGAAAAGGACGGGATTCCTCGTGCGTTTGACTGCAATCTGGACGCCGCAACGTATCTGCACCTTCGAGGCGATGATCGCAACCCTGATAAAGAACGACAGATTATACCAACAGTTCCTGCGTTTCTTGAGTTCGATGAATTCGTCGTCGAGCCGGTTATGTTACCCGCAGAAGCCGTTCAGCCCGGCCTGCGACAGCACGTCATCGACGCACATGTGAAATCGGCCGAAGCTCGGATAAAGGATGCTCGAACCGCAGTTGCAGCGGCAAAAGTGAAGCTGCTGCAGTCAGAGTCGCACGCGAAGAAATTGGCCGAGCATCCAACGAGTGAAGAAGATGACGACACCGTGCAAATCGTGGAAGAGAACTTCCAGTCAGAGAAGCCTGAACTCTGGCAACAGAAGAGCGGCGTCTGGTCGTATCGTGATGGCAAGCTCGTTCAGACCAACACTGGTGCCACGCGCGAGTCGTTTCGCCTGAAGAATGTTCCGCCCACCGACTTTGTTGCCAGATTGAAATACGTTCCAACCGGCGGCAACATGTGGAAGTCCGTAGGAATCCGCTTTGATGTCAACACAGAAGACAACGTGGATGACGATGATGTCGTAGCCTACATGAGCTCGTATGCGGGCGGGCCCAAGCTTCAAGTGTCCTACAAGAACAAAGGAACGCAGAACTACCCGGCGGAAGGCTCAAAAGTACAAGCTATCAACCTGAATGAACCGCACGAAATGACGTTGCTTGTTCGCGGAACTTTGATCAATGTCATCGCCGATGGAAGTCCGGTTCTGGCTTACCGTCTGCCCATTGAACGACGCCCGGGGGCTCTGGAGCTATTTACTTTCGACGCGGTGGCCGAGTTTACATCCTTCTCATTGAGCAGCCTGCCAAGCTCCGTAATGATGACTGAGGCCAGCAATCAAAAATCGTCCGATGTGATTTTGCCTGTCGATCAGGCAAGACTCATGGTCAGCATTGCAGAAAAATCGCTTCGAAAATTCGAAGCCGAACCTGCATCCATTCGAGCACGTGCGGCTGCGGAAAGGGCTCGTATGGAAGCCCCGGAATTGCCAGCCACACAAGAACTGATTTTCGCAGCGGTGCGTGCCGAACGTTTGGTCACGATTGCGAAGTTGGACGAAGAGCTTGGCAACGCTGAACTGGCAGTTCTGCAATCTCCGCCCGAAAAGAAAGTGGATGCGGAATCTGCTCTTGCGAAGGCAACAGCGTCGCTCGAAGAAAGCCGTAAAGCCCTGGACATGCCCGGTGATACCTTCACCTCACTGACCGGCGCGCTCAAGACGCTGGAAAACAATCTCGAAACAGAAGACTCTCGCCGCAGGCCGTTTCCCAGAACGAGTACCGGACGACGCAGTGCGTTTGCGGGATGGGTGACCGATCCTCGAAATCCGCTTCCGGCCCGAGTGGCGGTCAATCATCTGTGGGCTCGTCACTTCGGCAAAGGACTTGTCACGACGGTCTTTGACTTTGGTCGCAAGGGAGCAGCACCCTCACATCCAGAACTGCTCGATTGGCTTGCCGTGGAATTCGTAGAAAGCGGATGGAGCATGAAACACATCCATCGGCTCATTGTGCTTTCAAACGCCTACCGCTTGTCGTCTTCTACGGCGAACGCCCCCGACAACAACATGGCGGTCGACGGGGACAATCGCTATTACTGGCGACGGAACCCAGTCCGCATGGAAGCGCAGTTGGTACGCGACAACCTTTTGTCCATGGGCGGAGACCTGGATCTGACAATCGGTGGACCTTCGATTCCGGTCAAGGACGACAAGTCCGTCCGTCGAAGCCTGTACTATGTGCATTCGCACAATGAGCATCAGACATTTCTTTCCATGTTTGACGACGCCAACGTGCTGGAGTGTTACCGACGCGCTGAAAGCATCGTTCCTCAACAGGCCCTGGCCCTCGAAAATAGTCCCCTTGCCGTTGCGATGGCAGCAAAGATTTCTCGGCAGATCGAGGCGTCGGTTTCTGGGATTACCGATGAGGCCTTTATCCACGAGGCATTTTTGACAGTGCTGAATGTGGCACCGACCGCTCCGGAATCGGCCGCTTCTCTGGAAGCAATCAGTGAGCTAATGGCGATCGCGTCTCCGGGGAATAATCAAACGGCCCAAAGCCAGGCCAGAACAATTTTTGTCCTGGCCTTGCTGAATCACAACGACTTCGTAACCGTCCGATAGTCGGCGGTCATACCGAATGGATCGACTGATCATGGAAAAATTTCCGGAAGGGAACTGATGGTGCCTCTACGTGGGGTTTTCCTGAAGTCTCTAACCTGTCCCCGTCGAATCGGGACTTGAGAGAGGCGACTTGCACGAACTCCGAATCAGCAATTGTTCGAAAAAAGCCGATTTTTCCGTTTTCGACGACTTTTCGAGATGTCCGGACACATCGCTTTATCTGAATAATTGTCGTTTCGCCGATACAACCGGCCTAACTCGTTGACTGTTCTCAACAAAGAACTTGCATCAACAAGGGGCTGTTTTAGAATTTGACTGTTCGGTCAAACTGCGCAGGATATTGTATTCAGGTCAGGATGACCGTTTAAAGAGGCGGTCTGATTCTGGCATTTGGGCAATCCGGCTCGTGGCATGGTCCGCGCCGAGTTCGCTCCTGAGACAATCCCCACCGGGAGTTTGATAAAAAATGGCTAAGAAATATCTGAGTCTTGAAGAAGCAGCCAGCCAACTTGGCATCAGCACAGACCAGCTAAAGCGTTTTCGTGAACAGGGCGAAATCCGAGGATTTGCGGACCGCGGAAGTTGGAAATTCCGTGAACAGGATATCGAAGAGTTCCTGCGCAGTCGCCAAACCGACTCCTCGCCGGACTTCCCGATCATCACTGCCGATTCTTCGTCTTCGGTGCTGGATGATGATATCGATTCAGAGGATTTGTCGTCTTCTGACAGCGACGTCCGCCTGTTCTTCGACGAGTCTATGTTTGACGATGACAACGAAGCCAAGGAGCTGGCAGATTCGGGCAGCGATGTTCGCCTAAGTGGCGATTCCGGGCCAAAGCTCGAAGCCGAAGAGGATGAAGCACTGGACTTCAGCGGTTGGGACAGCGATGCCAAACTGTCAGATTCTGACAGCGATGTCAAACTGGTTGGAGCTTCCACAGCAGCGGAAGTTGATCTGGCCAGCACATCCAGTCTGTCATCTGATTCTGACAGCGATGTACTGCTGTCCGATGAATCCGGCTTAAATTTTTCCGACTCCGACAGTGACGTGCGTCTTTCCGAAGAGGACGACGATGATGTCGGCAACACGAATGAAATCAGCTTCACTGGCGCAGATTCTGACAGTGACGTAAAACTGATGGGCAGCGATGATCTCCTGGCGGAAGACAGCGACAGCGATGTCAAGTTGTCGGCCGACCTGGATCGAACAGACAGCGACATCCGTCTTATGGAACCGTCTGATGGTCGAACAGTTGCGTTTCCGGCGATCCCGGACGACAGCGATTTGAAATTGATCAGTCCTGGGTCCAGCGTTCGGTCCGACGGAATTGATAGCGGAATAAGCCTCCAGGTGCGAGGAAGCGGAATCGGCCTGGATGCTGACGAAAGCGGCATCTCGCTGGAAATGGACAGTGGAATCAGTCTTGAAGCCGACGACAGCGGCATCAGTCTCGAAAGCTTTGACAGCGGCGCGAAACTCGCCGATGACAGCGGAATTAGTCTGGAAAGCTTTGATGATGACAGCGGAATAACGCTGGATGCCGGCGACAGTGGCATTTCCCTGGAATTCGATGACGACAGTGGGATCTCGATCCAGCCAGACGACATGGGCCGCACGATGCCAATGCAGGCGATCCCCGGCGCTAAAGCAGCGTTGGCGGATTCCAGCGCAATGACAACTCAGTTTGAAATTCCTGCTCAGGCGGTCGGCAAGGACAGTGAATTCGAATTGGCAGGACTGGATGAAGATGATGATGACGTCGGCACCAACACAAGCGTTCTGACGTTTGAAGACGATGAAGACTTTGACTCATCAAGAACGACTGTTGCCCCGGCACTGGCCGCTGTTGCAGACGATGTCGAAGATGAGGTTGAGGACGAAACCTTCGAAGACGATGGCGACTTCGACGACGAATATGACGACGATGAAGATGTCCACGACGCTGAAGACTTCGACGATGAAGATTTTGGAGAAGGCAAAAGTCAGGTTGGCGGAATGCCGGCTGGCGGACGCGTTATGGCCAGGCCCGAGGTCGACTGGGGCAATGGGATCAAGGTTCTCATCGGATTGACGACGGCCTTGTCCGTTCTCTGTGCTGTGATTGGTATTGAACTGATCCGCACGATGTGGCTGTGGACTCAACCGGGTGTAGAATCGACACCTTCGTCCATTCTTCAAACATTCGGCGGTATGTTCTGATCTTTGAGCACACTCCAACTTTAAAAAAGCCCGGCTGCCCAACAACAGCCGGGCTTTTTTGTATTCTGGCAGACATCTTCAACCATCATTGCAGGTCCGGCTGCGCCAGACGAAAATCAAATTGCGATGCCCAGTGAAGAGCATTGCTGGGTCTGTCCACTCGAGAGGAGATGTGGCCGTATAAACCAGGGACGGCATGCCGCAATGAGCCCGGCTAATAGTCATTGGACCTCGGAAGTCACCGAAAGCGGCATTGCACGGTCTCCACGACAAGGGCTGCGTGTTCTCTTTCGATGCCAGCTCGGCAAAGGGAATTTCCGGAAGCAAAAGCGGGCGAGGAAACTCTCTCCTCGAAGCTGAAAGATATGCGACAAATTTCCGTCTGCGGCTCGTAGCGTTGAAGTCGGCTACTTCGAGTCAGTAAGTTCACGCTTCTGCTGAAGTGTCTTTACGATGTCAAGAAATCGAGGATCTTCACGCATCGGAATCAAGTCTGGTTCGTTCGCGACGGGGAACGGATCGATCAGGCCTTCGTCGATGCATTGCTGAAGACTGGCAATTGCCTGAACGAGCAGTGTCTCACGAGCATCGCCATCGGCAGAACGAGCGAGCTGAGCCTGAGAGCGGGCAATGTCCAATCGCAGTTCAGAGTTTTGGGCTTCGTTCTTTGACAGATCAGTGATCAACGCCTGAGCAGCCTCCGTATTCCCCAGTCGCGCTTCACTGAGCATCAGATCGACTTTGTTGTCTTTATCCGGACTGTTCGCCACGAGTTCCGACCGAATGACGCGACTGCGTTCGAACAGCACAAGAGCATCAGGGGCCAAACCCTGAGCGTCCCGAGCAGTGCCAAGGTAGTACTGGGTTACTCCGAATGTTCGTTTTGCCTGAGCGTTCGCTGGGTCCTCAGTGTATGCTGCTTCCGCCAGTACGTTGGCTTCCGCCAATGCGGCTGCTCCTTCATCAAATCGTCCGGAACGTAGCATGTACTGGCCAAAGTTGGTCAACTGAATCACCAAAGCATTCCGAGAATTTCGATCCTTCGGGTCCGCCTGAATGGCTGCTCGCCGGGATTCAATTGCGGCCTTGTAGATTGGAATGGCTTCGTCGACTCTGTCGAGCGTACACAAAATATTTGCCTGACCGCTTCTGGAAATATCCAGGTTCTGTGCAAACACAGACTTCACCAGAGCACGGCGATCGTCCGGAAGTTTCTTGAACCAGTCCGTGTTGTCGGCAATGTCTTTCAGAATGTCCGAAGCGACTTCGCCCATTCCTTTGAACGATGCTTCTGCTGCTGTCAAATCACCTCGCTTCTTCTGAGCTATAGCAAGCTGCATCAAGGTTTGCTGAAGCAGATTTGCAATTTCAAACTTCGCAGGAGATGGAGAAGTTGGATCATCTAATGGCAGCGGATGAGCAATTATGTCTCTTAGCAATGCTAGTCCTTCCAATAGCAATGTCTCACTGTCGATCGGATTTCCTGTCAGCCGTTTCTTCACGGGAGCCCACTTGATGCAGATCACCGCCATGTTGTAACGCGCGGCATCATTGCGATTTTTGACAATCAGTCGTTCCTGTCCCTGCTGGTAGATCTTTTCGAAGGTTGTGTTGGCCTCCGAAAGACGATCCACGCTGACCCACGCGTCAGCGATCTTGTATCGCACTGTCATCAAGGTCGGCACCGCTTGTCCCTTGAGTCCTCCGACCAATCCAAGGTCCAGCTTGTCCCATTCTCGTTCCACGATCTGCAGCAGGCCAACGCGAATTTCCGACATGCCCGGTTCTTTAGCCAGACGATCATCAACTTCGGTCACGATCAACTGAATGTTTTTCAGTGCCAGCATGGCCTGTTCTTCGGCCAGCTTTTGGTTCTTCTCCGCCTGAAGTTTGGCTTCGTCAGCGAGAAGCTTCTGGCGGTCGGCTTCTTCCTTCTCGCGGATCGCCTTCTGCTCGTTGGCATTGGCGATGGCTCTTTGTCGATCCGCTTCATCCTTCTGTTCCTGAACGTTATCGCGTTCCTGCCTGAGCGCGACAGCCGCCGCAGCGCTGGAATTCCAGGCCCATGTGGAAATAATGGCCGTGGCGAAAATGAAAAGACCTGCCAGTCCCGACGGAATCGCGACTCGCGGATTGCGTTTGCACCATCGGACTGCTCGTTCCAAACGGCTGATCGGCCGCGCAAGAATTGGCTCCCCGTTGATAAAGCGACGCAGATCGGCGGCCAGTTCTGAACAGCTCGCATATCGAGCCGCTGGATCCTTCTGCAAAGCCTTCATGCAGATCGTTTCCAGATCCACCGGTAGCCCTGGCTGCAGGTCTCGCGGAGCGACGGGCTCGTTGTTGATGACCAGCATCACGGTCTCAAGAGCACGCTCAGCAACAAATGGCGGGCGAGCCGTCAGCATTTGATAGAGAACGGCTCCCAGGGAATACAAATCCGATCGAGGCGTGATGGATGAGTTTTCTCCGCGAGCCTGTTCCGGTGGCATGTAGCTCGGACTGCCCATGATCGTGCCGTCAGTGGTGGCTCCGGCTTCGTCAGCATCAACGCTTTTCGCCAGACCGAAGTCGCTGATCTTGGGGACACCATCTTTGTCCAGCAGAATGTTGGCCGGTTTCAAATCGCGATGCAGAATCTTATTGTCATGAGCGTACTGCATGGCCACGCAGAGCTGTTCGACCATTTCCGCCGATCGTTTGGGATCACGAGGAAGGCCTTTGAGATCCTTTGATAGGTCCGTTCCGTCAACGTACTCAAGCGAGAAATAAGGCAGACCTTCATGTTCGCCGATGTCGAAAATCTGCACGATGCCCGGATGCTGCAGTTTCGCAACCGCGCGGGCTTCGGCGACGAATCGTTCCAGAGCTTCAGTGCCGGAATGCTTGCCGGTCAAAATCATCTTGAGGGCGACGATACGATTGAGTTTACGATGCTTCGCCTTGTAGACGACGCCCATGCCGCCGCGGCCCAACTCACCGATGATTTGATAATCTCCGACGACGTGCCCGCGAGCACCTTCGCCAGGAGATACCAGCGAGTCGCCTTGCAGTGTTTCGAAGTAGTCTTCACTATCCTTGACTGGAATACCAACGACTGTTGCGCCGATTGGATCATGATCTCCTGAGGAGATGAATGTGGCTTCCGTCAGCGGGTTGGTTTTTTCTCCGACTGGTGTTTGCAATGATTCGACGACAAAGGAGTCCGAGTCCTTCGATGCGGCTGCCATCGTCGGGCTGGCGGTGTTCTCAACTGTGTCGTTCTTGACTTGTGGCTGGAGAATCGTTTCCCCATCCCTGGTGGTTCCAGCAGCGCCGACTGGAGCAATGAACGTGGCATCGGCGTCCATTTTCGCCTGTGGACTTTCATCGTCTGGTGTGTGCGGGCGGTTCATAAGATTGCCTCCTTGTTTGCATCGGTCGACTTCGAAACTTGCGGATGTAGGTTGGACATTCGTGTCCGACAATCTGACGACGGGCAAGAACGCCCATCCTGCGCTGAAATCAAGTTTTCACAGAACACGTGGCCGCAGACAGACGTGTGCGGCGTTTTCGAAGCCACGCTCCGGCGACTCCGGCAAGCATCAGTACCATGTGCCCCGGTTCAGGCACAGCCGTTGGGCCAAGAAACGTCCGCACAGTTCCGCTGGTAGATGCCAGTTGGTCCGGTAAGAGTGTGTCGAAATCAGACTCATTAACGAAGAAGAATGTATCGTTGTCGTCGACGTCCTTCCAGACAGGTCGGATTTCGAACACGTCGTCTAAACCTATCGCCGGATCCGCTCCGGACACTAACTCGTGCCTGACGTCCAAGCGGATCAGCAATTTTTCATCAGCATTGATCACTGAGAACCCGCTGTTGTGGAACACGGAGCCAGATAGTTTCGTGCTTACGAAGAGGGACGGTTCCAGCGTGTAGTCTGGGACTACATCACCTCCTGCGAAAAGATACGGATTCAGGAAGGGAGATGAATCTTCATTGTCAAGCTGATCGGAGAAAAACAACGCCCCGATACCATGACTCCGAAAGATCTCAAAGCCGAACTGAGCCGCAATAATATTAATGTCTCCGCTGTCCGAGTACACCAGCACATCGACGGTGCCGATGCCGTTGACGGCAACATTGGAATCCAGCACATCAACGATAATTCCCGCTCGAGCCTTAAGTGCAGACAATCCAACGACCGCCAGAAGCAGAAGAAGACGGCGGAGATTTGGTTGGTAGAAAGAGTGTTTCATGTTCATGTCGTGACATTTGCTAAAAATGAGTAATCAGCAGCCATCTCACGCGGGACGAAAGATGGCGCCATGTTAGTTAAGAAATTATTGAAGGGATCAGTGGGCAAAAAGATGGTTGGGCAAAAAAATGCCCTAATCAAAACCTCGGAACTCCATCATCCTCCCTCTTTCTGCCCTGCCATGTTTTTGTCCTTACTGCGCAACGAAGATCTCCGCGCTGTCCTGATGCTCCGTCAAGATTAAAAATCACTGTTGGCGGTAGTGGATCTTGCTAAAGATCCCGCGACTGCAAGACCTTTAGCAAGGTCCACTATCCTCCGATCAAAGCGCCGCCACCGGGGATATCCCGGTGGGGAATGGGAGTTCGCTTGTATGAGCACTAGTCATCAAGATAATCAAACAGGTCAATTCTGAGTTTCTTCCCCACGTTTCGACTTGCATACAGTCGGTCGAACACCGAAACACGTCTATCACCGTCGATGTCTCCATCCAGATTGGTTCCTGTTCGGCCGAACTGCCCGTTGATCAACGTCGAATCTGCAGCGTTCACCGTGCCGTTCCCATCGGCGTCACCAAAGAGTCGGAAGAACTCGAAATGTTGATCGTCAAAGTCGCCGTCCCCGTCGGTATCAATACTGATTCTATAGAAACCGTTTCCAGCATCGGTTGAGCGGTTTCCACCAATACCCTGAGCTCCGAAGTTGAGCTGGATGATGTTCCCGTTGATACTGGCTGATCCCAGCGAAACAGTGGCTCCCATGCCAATTGTCACATCGCTCGCGTCCAGTGAAAATCGCTCGATACGAACACGATTGTTCGTCAGCAGATTCTGCAGCCCCTGACTGTCACTAAACATCAAGTCCAGATACTGGATGAAGGAACGCTGATTGGCCCCTCGCTGGACATCGATCCCCGTGGCCTGCAACTGAGCCGGCGGATCAAATTGTCGCGTCAGAATTTGATCGGCCACCGATGGCTCGTCTTCCACGTTGTTGCGAGAATCAATGCCAACACTGTAGAACGCATAGGTATGCGGAGTTCCATCAATGAGTCCCTGATAGACAAAGGTGGCGGCACGAGTGCCGTTCGGCTGAGTCGCGGCGGCCACAGTTCCGATCAGCATTGCGGCGGCACCATCGATGCTGACATAAAACTCAACCGTCTGCAGAACGCCACCCCCAAGATCGATGCCGGTTGCGGTCAGCTCAATCAGCCCGTTGTCAGAATCAGTCATCGCTATAATTTGCGATTCAGGTTTATCAAGATCGCCGACAATCGTATGAGTATCAGGAGCTGTTGGTTCGTTCTCAAGGTTCCCAGCGAAGTCTTCCGCGACGCTTCGGAACCAGTAGATACGATTGCTTTCGGCAGTGAAGCTCGTTGTTGGTGAATCAGCCGAAATCGTCCGCCAGAACTGAAACGGATTCTGATCCATGGCAACATAAATGTGATAGAAAGCGACACCCGAAGCGGGTGCCGAACCCGCCGCTGGATCTTCTCCATTCACGGTCACATCAAACGTCAGGGATTGTGCATGCTGTGGCAACGCCTGCACTCGACTGATCGGAGCCGTTGTGTCGGTGCTGGAACCGCCAAGAATGATATCCGTTCCACCGTTACCAGTGATGATGTTTGTTCCGTCCGCACTTGTGGCATCACGGAACGCGTACACAATCAACTGATAGCGGCCGCTGTCGGTATCATTCAAACTGTCCATGAATCTCTTCAACAGCTCGGGCTGATCCAGAATGTTGTTGGGATTCTGAGGATTCAACGGGCTCAGCGGATTCGATGGATCTTCGAGACCATTCAATGAACTTCGATGGAAAGTATCCACTTCGATGTAGTAAGTTCCATCACTGGGGATGATCAAATCGAACAGAGCGGAATCCGTTGGTTCGAACATGTCATCGTTGACCGCGAAGCCACCATAGTACGGCACGAGTTGACCATCGGCCGAGTAGACTCGCAGAATTGAATCGATAAAGTCATTCGCCCGAGAACCGAATGCCGCGATGGAGTTCGACATGACCTCGAACGTGAACACATCTCCCGCTTTAGCCGTAAAGCTATAGAAATCACTTTCACTGATCAGACCGCCGTTCCCGTCGCTGAGGACATCAATGCGTCCGAGGACAGACAGATAAGCAGCCGACAAAGTATCGCCGCTGTTGAGTCCTCGAGCGATCGTATTCGGCAGTTCCAACGTTGCCAGCGTGATTGGCTGGGCATTGCTGATGCTCGAGTGCAAAGCGGTGTTTTCCGTCGTTGTCACATCAGCGGGCTCAGACATGGCCGCGACAAGTTTGATGATTTCACGTTCGCCGAAGTACAGGTCGGTCAGATCGTCAAAGCGAGTCGACCCAACAGATGCAGGAGAGCTGGAAATGTGGTTGAAGGTTTCGATCGCTCCCACCGGCCCGGCATAAGCGGGTTTGAAGCCGTCGATGCCCGGAGTGATGTTGATTCCGAATCCGATCGGACCAAAGGAATCTTGATGACGCAGGCCGAGAAGATGGCCGACCTCGTGAGCGATAATCTTGCTGGTCAGCTGAATAAAATTGGCCGAACTGGCCGAAGGCTTTGCTGATCCCAGCGGATCAGTCGCCGAGAGCTCCACCGGCGATTCGCCATCTCCGTGGGCGTCGCCATAAGAATCATCGCCATGGTCGTGAACAGGAATCGCGTCAAGGCTGGACACAATGCCTCCCAGCAGCCCGTTGATCTGCACAACCGCCGATCCACCGGGATTCAAATTCCCAGGGTCGATTTCGCTCGCTAGGCCCCCGGGGCGACCGGATTCAGGAGTTTGATTCACATAGACGGTGATGAAATCCGCGAACGGAATCTGAGCACGGATCGTTGTGAAGAAGATCTTGAACCACGGATTTCCGGCATCCGGACCATGATAAATTTCACTCAGACGATCCAGAATGGCCTGCTTCGCAGAGGTTGAATATTGGAACTCGCCGACGTCCGAATACGTCTCAAAATCCAGCAACACCCATTGAGCCGTCGTACGTCGCGCGGCGACGGGGCCACTGAACGGCACGCTATAATCAGCACCGCTGAGTAAGTTGTTTCGGGCGTTGCCGGTGATCACATCACTGAAGCTGGTGCCAACAACATCTTCCACTCCACGGCTGTCGCTAAGAACCAGCGTGAATCCACCGAAGGATTGTGCAGACGTGCTGCTCAGATCCAGATCCAGCGCGCCGCCTCGAAATGCGCTGAAGTTCAATGTGTCGGTGCTGGTGTCGCTCGAGCCGGTGAAAGCTTCCACGAGATTGATCGATGTGAGCTCGCTGCCGACAAAGAAATACGTGTCGTCCCCGGATCCACCAGCGACTTGTAAGTTGCCGCCGCCGGACAGGATGATGGTGTCATCGGCCGATCCTGCATCAACAATCGCCGAGGGAAACTGACCGGAGACGGCAATCGAATCCTGATCGTCACCGGTTGCGAGTGTCAGCGTATTTCCATCGGATACGATGTTGACCGCATCGCGACCCAAACCGGTCGTGATATTGATTGACTGCACGAACGAATCGGCAACTCGAACTGCGTCGTGACCGTTGCCCAGGTTGGCAACAAGACTTTCAATCTGACCGCCACGACTGATCAGAGTATCCTCATCGTCCTCGCCGAAAAAGTTCAGCGTTCCAGTCGTGCGAGCCGTATTTGTGAACGTGTCATTACCACTGCCGCCGTAGAACACGAGCGTTGTGACCGGACCATGACTGCGGACTTCATCATTTCCCGCGCCGCCTTGAATCGTCAGTTGCGAAATTGAGATAGCGTAACTCTCCAGCGAGTCGTCTCCATTGCCGCCATCAAAGCCCAACGCACCGATCGAGCTGCCTCGAAGGAAGAGAGAATCGGCAGCATCGCCTCCGAAGAAGTCGATGCCGGAAACCGCATCCCCCAGTGATTCGAAGGTGTCCGAACCAGCACCGCCACGGATCGTGGAATTCGTCAGTCTGCGACCCGTGTTGCGGAACGCATCGCTGCCGTCATCGCCGTCGAAAGTGAAGGCAGACACATCATCGCCATCATTAATCAACACGTCGTTTCCACCACCGGCGGTGAAGGTCAGGCCCGACACAAACGAGCCGGTGTTTAGAAGTCCGTCAGCTCCTTCGTCACCAATAAAGGTCACGGCGGTGACACGATTTGCAGCGTTCAGGAATCTGTCATCACCGCCGTGACCACGTAGCTGGATATTTCGGCTGTCAACTCCTCCACTCAGATTGATCAGCGTGTCCACATCATCGCCGCCGATCAGCGTAAAGCCATCGAGATTCGCAGCGTGGTTCCGAAACATATTTTCGCCCGTTCCGCCGTCAAAGACGAAGGCAGACAGGAACTCGCCATGGTTTTCAAACCGGTCCGCCCCGTCATTGCCGGTGAAGGTGGAACCAGAAAAACTCCGACCAAGATTCACCAGCAAGTCATCCTGAGCTCCCCCGACAAACTCAGCAGCCGAGAGGTTGTTGCCCGTATTCACCAGCAGGTCAATCCCCGCGTTTCCCTCGAACAGGATGTTCGAGACACTGTGACCTCGGTTTTCAAGGATGTCGTCTCCCGGTCCGCCGTAGAAGTTAACATTACCGATACCGTTTGCAGCATTGACAAGAACATCGTCTCCATAGCCGCCGGTAAATGTGATGGAACTAAACGACGTTGCCGTATTGTGAAACGAATCCTGGCCGTCGCCACCCGTGAAGGTAACAATCGAAGCGGGTATTCCCGTTCCGCTGCCTCGCAAAATGAATACGTCGTTTCCGGCAGACTCAGAATCGTCGCCAATGAATGTGATCCAGCCGATTAACTCGCCGGAATTCAGCAGCACATCGTCACCACCGCCTGCATCAAACCGGATGGATCCGATTGCACTGCCGGAATTGATCACGGCATCGTTGCCAGCTCCGCCAATGATACGCAACGTCGTGATTTGTCCGCCGAGATTCTGGAACACATCGTCACCAGCACCGCCGTCGACTTCCAGACTCAGAATCATTCGACCGGTGTTGACGAACAAGTCATCACCATCCGTTGACGGATCGCTGAGCGGCATTTCTGAAGTACCGCCGCCGAAGAATCTCAGAATGGAAATGCCATCCTGAGTGTTGAGGAACTTGTCATCATCTGCACCACCCACAAACGTCAGACTTGTCACCATCGCACGATTGATAAGCGAGTCTGAACCCGCGTCGCCACCAAAATTGAGCGTTCCAATAGACCCTGCGAGATTCTGCAGCACGTCTGCATCCGCGCCGCCGTTGAAGGTCAGTGAACCGATCGTCCCAAAGTTTGACAGTGAGTCCGCTCCTGCGTCGCCGCCGAAACTTAATCCGCCAATGACGTGGCCATAATTAGTCAGCACGTCTCGATCCGCGCCGCCAGTGAACGTCAGACTGGAAATCGTACCTTCGTTGAACAGCAGATCCGAACCGCCGTCGCCACCGAAACTCAACGTCCCCAGGATTGTGCCAAAGTTCGCCAACACATCGCCGTCAGCGCCGCCAGTGAACGTCAGGCTTGAGATACTTCCTTCGTTGACCAGCAAATCTGAGCCACTGTCACCACCGAAGTTTAGCGACGTAAAGATGTTGCCGGTGTTACGCAGAACGTCGGCATCCGCTCCGCCGGTAAACACAAGTGTCCCGATGCTTCCGGAATTGGTGAGCAGGTCAAGGCCTTCGTCACCGCCAAAGTTGAGAGTGGCGATGTTCATGCCACTGTTGATCAGCACGTCTGCACCACCGTCGCCGCCGAAATTCAGCGTCGTGATGTTGTTCGCCGTGTTGATCAGCGTGTCACTGTCCGCACCGCCGTTGAATGTCAGACTTGTGACGGCCCCATCATTGATCAACCGATCCATGCCGCCGTCGCCACCGAAATTCAGAGTCGCAATAGAGCCAACGCCGACCAGCAGAATGTCCGTATCACCGCCAAAGCTGAGCGTTGAGGGCAAGGCACCGTGATTGATCAGAGTGTCGTTGTCCGCACCGCCCGTGAACGTCAGCGTGGAGATTGTGCTGAGATTCACCAGCAGGTCAGCCCCGCCGTCGCCTCCGAAGTTCAGAGTTCCAACGGATCCTGCTCCAGCCACGAGAATGTCTGCATCACCACCAAAATTCAGCGAAGTTACCGCAGTGCCGTTGTTCAGAAAGATGTCCGCGTCCGCACCGCCGTTGAATGTCAAATTGGTGATAGTCCCGGAGTTCAGCAGGGCGTCCAGACCACTGTCGCCACCAAAGTTCAGCGATGTTGTGATTGTGCCAGTGTTGCGAAGCACGTCATTGTCCGCACCGCCGTTGAAGGTCAGTGTTGAAACCGTTCCAAAGTTCAACAACGAGTCCGCTCCGTCGTCGCCGCCGAATGACAGGGAGCTGATTGAACCGGCTCCTTGCAGCAGGACGTCCGTGTCGCCACCGAAGTTCAACCACGAGATTTCTGTTCCGTTGTTAACGAAGATGTCAGCATCCGCCCCGCCGCTAAACGTCAACGTCGAAATGGTGCTGAGGTTCACGAAAATGTCAGCTCCGGCATCACCGCCAAAGTTGAGCGTTCCAACAATTCCCGCGCCAGACAACTCGATCCCCGCATCGCCGCCGAAGTTCAGCGTTGTGGGTGTCGCACCATTGTTTACGAAGATGTCTCGATCAGCACCACCGCTGAAAGTGAGTTCGGCGATGGAGCCGGAATTCGTCAGAATGTCCAGGCCAGCGTCACCTCCGAAGTTCAGCACCGATGTGATCGTTCCGATATTCTGCAGGATGTCCCTGTCGGCACCTCCGGAAAAAGTCAGCCCCGCAATGCTTCCGGTGTTGATCAGCGAATCCAGTCCCGCATCACCGCCAAAACTCAAGTTGGAGATATTCGTCCCGGAGACGAACAGCACATCATTATCCGCACCCGCGTGGAATGTCGCTCCAGCAGTGTTCGATTTCACACGCAGCGTATCGTTGCCCGCGCCGGAACTGACGGTCGAATTCGAGGCTGCCGTGAGATCGTCGCCAAACGTACTGCCCACCAGATTGCCGAAGGCTCCCCGTGCCGCAACATAATGCGTTGCCGCCGCAGTGCCAGGCGTCGCGACATCTTGAGATATCATGTTCGAATTGCTGACGACCGCCAGATCGAACTTAACGCCGAAGGAGGCTCGTTCGAAATCCAGAGTGTTCCCGCCTTGATCGTCGAACACTGTCAGGATGCTGTTCGGCGTCAGAATGTATCGATCGTTTCCAGCAGTGTTTGGGGTAATCGTCGATACGGTTGTGCTGCCAAAGGGAACAGTATTCGCAGAATCATCACCGTTGGCGAGGATATAAATATCATCCCCGGAGCCACCATAAAGAATGTCCTGCCCACTGCCACCGTCCAAAATCAGGCGAATCGAAGAATTCGTAACGCCGGTGGCGTCAATGATGTCATCTCCACCCAGCCCGAGAATCAGAACGCCATCGGTTACTCCAGGAAACGAATTGTTATTCAGCACGATGTTGTCAGCATTGGATGTTCCTACCTGGACTTGCAGCGAATAGCTGCCGGACCCTCCATCGCTGTCTGTGACAAACAGCGTCACGAAAAACACCGCACTCGGCGCGGCACTGCGGTCGAGTAAAAACGTGGGCTGGTTTCCGATTTGAGCAGACTGACCGGATGCGGTGGCCTGCCATGCATAAGTCAACACATCATCCGAACCAGGATCGAAGACATTCGCCCGCAGTTCGACCGCCAGGGCATTATTTTGATTCGGCGCCGGCAGGAATTCCACATCGGGAGCAACGTTGTTAACCCGCAGGCTGACGTTTTCAGTGTCCGCAAGCCCGCCGTCATCGGTGATGCCCACCGACACGTTGTAGATCCTGTTCGGTAGTGGGCCGTTGTCTCGGTACGTATGAGACGCCTGATATGTCCTTGCTGTCGCATCAACCACAGCTTCAGATTGCGTGCCATCCGCCCAGGTCACGATCACCGTATGACGGTCATCAATACCCACGTCAGAATAACTTCCGCTCAGCATCACCGTATCACCTTCGAGAGCGGTCGTACTGTCAAACTGCGGAACACCAAGCACCGGGGCCACGTTGTTGACGATAACTTTCCGCGTGCCGATGCCAAACGAATCGCGGTTGTCTGTATCTGCAACTTGAACGGTGATTGTATACTTGTTGCCAACCGCCGGGTCGTCGACATACTGGTGCGTAATCCCGGAAAAGCTTGTCACGCCAGCAGGCAGATCGAACGACGTTTGACCTCGCCCGTCGCCCCAGTCAATGACCACCAAATGCGAATCCAGGCTGCCGGGGTCCGTAAACGATCCGCCGATTGTGAACAAGCCGCCTTCGTTGATGCTGCTTGACCCGGTTTCGTTGTTGACCACGACATTGGTCGGCGCGGGACTGGTGACGGTGATGGCCCGAGTCAGCCGAACCGGGTTCAGCGGTTCGTCATCGTCCGTCAGTTCGATGCTTACGATATAGTCGGGATCGCCATTGCGAGGCGTATCGAGATACGTGTGAGACAGATTATTCAGCGACCGAACGCCAACAGCCGGGTTAATGAATTGTACCGTGCCGTCGCCCCAGTCGAGCTTGATTTCGTGCGAATCATCCAGCCCCAGATCTTCAAAGCTCAGATCCAGAGTCACCGTGTCGCCTTCGTTCACTGATGTCGACGAGAAGTTGGATGACAGAATGTTGGGCACCGAATTCTGAACTTCGATCAACAGGACTCCGGCTGGAGTTGGATCGCTGTTTCCTCCGACTTCGCGAATCGTCACGCTGACTTCGTACACATCCGACGCCGTCGCCGAACCGCTGCTGTTGAAGTCATCGCGATAAACATGAGTCGCGGTGAACTGGCGAACAGAACTGCCAAGCGGAATGGTCGATGTCTGGCCATTGCCCCAGTCGATGTCCACAAAATAGCTGCCACTGGACAACGCATCCGAAAATTCTCCGGTCAACGTCGCCGTGTCACCTTCGACAATCGGACTGGTCAGGTTGAACGTATAAAAGGCTGCTTCCGGCGTGTCGTTTTCGACGGAAACTGTGAAAGTCCTGATCGCGGTCAGCAAACTGTTGTCGGTGATGCTGACGGTAACGGTGTACGTGCCCGGAGTTGTGTATTCGTGCTCAAGGTCAAACTGAAAGTCACTCAGCAACTGCAGCGCTCGAACACCAGTTCCATCTCCATAGTTAACAGTGGCCGTCCACGCCACAGAATCCGGGTCAACGAAGGCCCCCCGCTGCAACAACGAGCCTCCTGGAGCCAGTGTAACGTCTGAAATCGGATCAATCGTCGGAGCCAGAGAGCTGCCGAGTTCGCCAAAGAGGAACGAAGGTGAAAAGACCGACATTGCGTCATTTGTTGCCGCCCCCAGTGACGCCAACAACATGCCTTCGTTGAGGCCGTCGGGCACCGGAACAACGAAACGAAAACGCTCTGTGGTATCAGTGCCGACATAAACACCATTGACAACTGGTCCATAAGAACCGCTGGTTGCATCCTGATCTCCAGCGCTCCCTTCGACAAAGGTTGTCAGCAGGCTGCGACCTTCGCCAAAGCCATTGGTGGTTGGTCCCGATTCGTAAAGCTCAATCACCTGACCGGCTCGTGCAAACCCTGTGGCGGTCAGCAGACCACCATTGATTGCCAGGGATGTAAAGACCGGGTAATTGCGATCGGTACGCCATTCAATATTTTCTATGGAAAAGCCGAACGCTCCGCCGATGTTCTGAGAAATGATGTTGCCACGACCAAACGGAATCGGCGTCGCGCCGCCAGAGTTGCTGAAGCTGGAAATTCCATATCGCGAATTGAACTGGATGAAGTTTCGATCCAGTGGCCCATCACCACCGATGTCAATTCGCTCCCCGATTCTTTCACGCGTCTTGATGCCGTCGTAGACGTTAGGAATGGGCGAACCATTGGGCAATACACCGATATAGTTTCCGCGGATCGACGTGTTTCCACGTTCCGTCGCAATCCCGAACTGATTGAATCCAATCACATTCCGTTCAAGATCATCACTGACGCCATCGGAGTTTGTTCCAATGACAGTTGTGAGGCTCAATGTGCCACTGTCGACCTCAATTCCCGTGGAACCGTTACCAAGCGGTTTGATGCCGTCTGCTCCCACACCAATAAAATTCCCGGCAACTCGCGAGCCATTAGTTGCCAGCACACCTTGCCCATCATTCCCAGAGATCACATTACCTTCGCTGGCATCCAATGAGCCGTCGCCGTTAGTGCCGATGATCACCCATTCGGAGACTCGCACGCCGATGTTGTTAGGGATGGCAAACATGCCAGTGGCATCAGTCCCAATTTTGTTTCCTGCCACAATCACTGGTACTGAACTGGTTGCGGAATTCACTTCCACACCTACGTTATTACCGCTGATCAAATTGCCTTGACCAACGCGGCCGCCGCCGATACGAAGGTTCTGCTGGAACGACCCCTGAATGCCACTGGCCTGATTCTCAAAGCCCCGCGTTCCTGCCGCGTTTGTTCCGATGTAGTTACCGGCGATGGTGACTCGAGCAGCGCCATTCGACGAAAAGATCTGGCCCCCGGTATTGGTAGAAATCACATTGCGTTCTAACGTATCGCTGACGCCGTCCGCATTGGTACCAATCAGAGGCCCCGCCGCTCCGTTGGCGTTAAAGACTTCAATCCCCCACCTGCGATTCGGAAGAGACGCACTGCCGGTTACATCAAGTCCGATGGTGTTTCCTGCGACGACATTGCCAGCACCGCCAAAGACAATTCCGAATCCAAGGTTGCCGGAGACGAGATTGCCTTCGAGTGCGTCCTGCACACCGTCGCCATTCGTGCCGATCACGAGGGACTCGATCGAACTGTTGTTGGCATCAATCCCATCCTGATTCGGAAGAGCCAGCGTGCCAGATACATCTGTCCCGATGAAATTGTGGGCAATATGAACTCCGTTAGCACTTTCCACTCTGATACCAGGACCCGTATTGCCGGAGATCAGATTTCGACTTCCAGCAACGCCAATGACTGTATCAAGCGATCCACCGTCGACGAGAATCCCACCGAATTGATTAGGCACCGCCGTCGTGCCTGAAGCATCTGTTCCGATGTAGTTACCTAAGATAGTCGCTTCGTGGGCAGCGTATTGATCTGCGACAACTGCGATGCCGTAGCCAGAGTTACCGCTAATGATATTCCTTTCAACCGCGAGGTTTCCGCCGATCTGAGTTTGACTGCTGCCACGGAGTTGGATGCCATGGCCTCCGTTGGACAGCGGTGAGACGCCGTCCGCTCCAACACCAATCCGATTGCCAGCAACGACAGTTCCTGTCACGTGACTATGAGGGAACGTCGTGAAACGGATGCCATCGCCCGAGTTACCGGAAATCACGTTGCCTTCCGATTCATCACCGACACCGTTACCGTCCGTGCCAATTCGGTTATTGACGCCACCAAAAAAAAGGGAGATTCCAGTCCCATTCGGTGCGCTCGTCTGGCCCGTTGTGTCGGTACCGATGTAGTTTCCGACAACCGTGACCGCACTGGTCTGGATGTCGATCGCAATTCCCGACCAGTTGCCGATGGCCAAGCCACGAATCTCTGAACCAGCCGGCCAATTGCCGGTTCGAGGCAATACGAATGCAGAACCACCTGCAACACTTCCATTAAGGAAGATTCTCGGCGTACCAGCAAATGACGGCTGCGAGAACCCGTCGACGAGAATTCTTGACGCAAATGCAGGCAACGGCGTGAGCGGCTGAATCGTATGTGGCCCGAGGCCGGGGATGTTGAATTCAATGGTATCGGCAGCCGTATCAACATTTGCCTGAGTAATCGCGTCGCGCAGACTGCCGGCTCCGGAATCGGCTGTGGTCGTGACGGTGAAAACAGCCAACAGCGCACGATCTTCAAGGGACTGGATCCTGCATCTGGCACGGCGGGATCTTCGAGCGGGAGATCGACGATGGCTGTGGCGATTCGTCAGGTCTGTGATCTCCGCAAGACTTTGTCCAAAGACTCGTGAAAGCAGGGACTTCAAACGTGAAACTTTCGGCATTCTGGTGAGTTCCCGGAATTCTCTCGGTAAGCCACGCGGCAGCGCGGAGGAGATTGATGCTGCGTTTGAGCTGTTCGAATGTTCTCAAAACACAACCAGGACGAATTAGAGAGCGCCGGAGAAACCAGAAACAAACTTGAAGCGTCGGGTGATTGTCAATAATCTGCGACCGAGGGCGCCAGGCGCCCAAATGTGAATGTTCTGGCGGTGCGGAATCTCTATGCACCGTTGTGTTTTTTCCTTCAAAGTGCTTTGATAACGTGGCTTCTGACCTGACAAGGGATTTCGCTGCAAATCTTCAGCCAACTCAGGCACGACCCCAACAATGCCAACGGACATTCTTCCCGGCGACTGGTGGTTTATTCGGCAGCAGCGGATTCCGCTCAAGTCCGACTTGACCGACACAACAGACTCAACAATTGCACCAGACAAACTCAGGCAGCCAGATCGCCCGGTGCTGTCGATGGCATTGCACGAAATCAGCGAAAAAGCAGCCAGACTTTGCTTTCGTCTGCACAGCCTGCACCTTGCAGGAGTGCGAAATTACCTGGCGGAACTCCAATCCGTCGAAAACAACGTGGTGTTGACAGATCAGGATCGCGAGGGCCTTCGCAAGAAATTTGATGTTGGAAAAGGCAAGGAGTGGACAAATCGGTTCAAGAAGGAACTTGACCGCTGGACGCTCGACTTTGTCTACAAATTTGGAGTCCTTCGAAACGTTCAGGAACCGGCGCCTCCTCTCCTGGACTGGGCGAGTTCCATGACCTGGCTCACAATGAATCAATCCGCTACTCCAGGTGGTTCACTGCCACTGGACTACTTGTTGTATTCCGTCTGCGCTATGGAATTGTGCTCGAAATTCAATCCACTGGATGGCAACAGTTCCATGGACCCGTGTCCTCCGGAGCATTCCAAATGGGCCCACCATTTTGAAACCTGGCAGGTTAATGCGTTAACTCATGCGTTGTGGTATCTGGATGTTCCGAGACCACTATTGAATCAGTATGATCATGATGACTTGCGGTGGCTTCTGAGCCACGAACCCACTGTCTTCTTTGATAGAGCATCAACTTGCTCCGCTCGAATCCGTGAAGCTCTGATCGGATGGGGAATTGAGCTATGAACAAACATGTTGTCCCGATGCCTCCCATCACCGAAGTCGATCTGGCTTTGTTTTCAGAAGGGCTGCTAACCTCACAACGAGCCGCTCAGGTCCGCCAGTTTTTGCTGGACCATCCTGAACTCAGGGATTTTGCATCCCTCGATGAGTCATCAGAAGATGCAACCACCGCGACAACAGGCTCTGTTCAGCAAACCTCCGCGACGCTGGATTCTTCAGCGCAGGCCCCCATCACAAGTGCTTCTGCGACAATGGTGAAGGACATCAACGTCGCTGCTCCGTCTGCAGCAACGCAAAGTTCTTTCCGAGGCTTTCGCAAGCGGCTGCCCTCATTCAATCGTGTCGTTGCCATTGCTTCAGTTGCGATGTCATTGCTTGTCATGACAGCTTTCTGGCGAGCCGCAAATGCTGTGGAACTGACGCTGTCTCAGACAGAGTACATCCTTCGCACCGATCAGTCAGCTTCCTCGAATTATCTTGACTTGGCACCACAGGTCCTGAACAGTCGAATTGCGCTGGAGCAACTGGAACACTCCTTCTGGCTGTCGCAGCGAAACGGCTTGCGGCGCGATCGACTTCTCGCCGCCATTTATGTAACACAGGCTCGACTTGAACAAATTCATTTCAGCCAGTTGAACTATACGGAACGGCCGATGGATTTCCCGCCACTGCAGTTGTGCAACAGAGCCATTGAGCTTCTTCAACCTCAACGGTCCGATCTCGAGGCCCGACAAATCATGGCGGATGCATATCAACTAAAAGGCCAGACGCAATATCTGTTCGGAACCATGCTAAGATCCGCCAACAAACTCGCGCAGGGCGTGAATCAGAAGAGTCTGGCAGCGGATTCTCTTCTGGCGGCAATCGAGACTCTTCCTCCAGCAAAGAGAGGTTCGGCGCAGTATCTGCAGCTTGCAGGGCTTTTGCATAAGTCAATGCATAAGGGAAGCCTGAATGGCAAACTGTCAGATGTCACTGGAACAGAGTTGCCAGCATCATCGATTCTTCTCCCTCGGCTTTACGAGCAGTTTCCAACATTGATTCATGCGTCGCTCAGCTTAGACGAAAAGAAGCAACATTTGAATGAGATTACAGATGATTTTGGGGCCTGGCTCATGCAACAGCCCGTGTCTGATTTTGCTCAAGCCATCGCCATGATGAACATTTGCAATTCGCATGGCCTGCGAATGACGAATGGGCGAGGAACGCTGGAGCAAGCTGTTACTAGTCTCGGCATGGGCATTGAGCTGGCGGAGACAATTCCCTCAGCTGAACAGTCGGTCGAATACTGGATGACCTACGGTCGTCTCTTAGGAAACATGGCCGACGCGTTCGAATACTTCGATCAACTTGAAGAGGAAATCGAATGGCGACCGAAGGCGATCTCGATCTTTCGAAAAATCTCTATTCAGCAACGTACGGAAGAATCATTCCTCGAACTTGGATGGGTGACTGCACGGCAGTTGATCGCTGAATACCGTATGCACGCGAGACATCCTGATCAACCTTCCAACGTTGCGGAGCTGCTGGGCGCGTTGCGGCAGATTTCGAATAACGGCGAATCTCTCAACGGGTATCAACTTGGTGGGATGGATGATGAACTGATTTTCGCTATTCTCGCAGAGGCCAGCGGCGACGCCAGCCTGGGCGACGGTGCCGCCGCGATCCTTCAACTTGCGAAGGACACGAAGAAAAATCCGCCAGCGATTAATCAACAGGTTCGGCTACTGCTGGAAGACTTTCGAGGCAACGCGTATCTCCGGCAACATCCCGAATTTCAGGAGGCTCTGAAGATCTTTCAAATTGAACCCGCACCGTAAACCCACTCGCGTATTCCAGCGATTTACAAAAGCAGACGCGGAATCATGGAAGAGGGCGAAGCAAATGGCGAAACTCTCTGTCATTTCGCAGGGCAGTCACTGACCTGGGGCACCAAAGTAAAAGTCATACCAGTTGCGCTCTCGCATTTTTTTGCCTGTGGGCAGTCCCGCAGGTTGCAAATCAGCGCACCAGGTTTTCAAATCTTCGTGCAACCTGGCGGCGAGCTCAGGGTGTTTGTCGAACAGATTCTGGTGTTCGTGTTGATCACTTTCGAGATCGAACAGGTAACGCTGCCCATCGCCGACGAAAATGTATTTCCACTTGCCACGGCGGATCGCGGCTTGGTCCCAGAATCGAAAGTAAAGCGTGCGTGTTGATGGGTTTTGAATGTCGTTCATGCGCGGAATCAAATCAATGCCGTCGAACTGGTGATCCTTGTCGAGCATGGCTGCCTGAAGATTGCCTCCGGCGAGTTGCAGCACGCTGGGGGCGATGTCGAGCGTGCTGATGGGCCAGTCGTAGGTTTTACCGCTGGGCAACTGACTGGGAAGACTCCAGATCATCGGCACGCGAATGCCGCCTTCGCTGAGCATGCCTTTCTCGCCGACCCACGGTTCATTGAGCGATCCGTCCCAGCCGCCCG
Organism: Planctomycetaceae bacterium; assembly: GCA_041753135.1. Taxonomy (GTDB): domain Bacteria; phylum Planctomycetota; class Planctomycetia; order Planctomycetales; family Planctomycetaceae; genus SXXK01. Next base: position 54,225 of record JBGSVD010000264.1, on the reverse strand, counting down.
CGTCACCATTGATGGGCGAATCGGGTTTGGTCATCTTCAGCGGAGCACCATTGTCGCTGGTCATGACGATCAACGTGTTGTCGAGCAGCCCGTGTTCAGTGAGTTTCTCGACGACTCGCCCCACACCGTCATCGATGGCGGCAATCATGGCTAATGCGTATCGCCGGCGGATCGGCATGTCGGCAGGAAAGCGTTCGAGATATTTTTCCGTCGCTTCGAGCGGCGTGTGCGGACCGTAGTAGTTGAGTTGCAGATAAAACGGCGCTGCATGATTGCGTTCAATGAAGCTGACGGCGGCTTCCGTTTGCACGTCAATGCGAAAATCATTGTTCTGAATTTGCTTCATCTGTTTCAATACGGGGCCCTCGCCGTCAGCGCTGTCTGTGAGTTCATAGTTAACCCGATAGTTCCGAAGTTCGCCCCAGAAATATTCGTCGAAGCCCTGAGCCGCCGGCGAGTACGGGCGGATCTTGTTCCACGGAATTCGCACTTGAGCTCGCGGCTTGTTGGCCATTTCGGGCAGCTCACGTCGCATCCAGTCAACGCACGTAACATTGGGTTCCAGGTGCCACTTGCCGACGAAGCCCGTGCGGTAGCCCAGCGGCTGCAACCGTTCGGCAATCGTCACCGCCTCGCTGGTTAATGGCATGTCGGGAATGGTATCGATACCGAAGCGTTGTTGATGCCGCCCGGTCATCAAGCCGACTCGCGAAGGACTGCATTGCGGTGCCGTTACGTAACCCGCCGTGCAGCGAACTCCCCGCGCGGCCAACGCGTCGATGTGCGGCGTCTGGACATCGTCCTTTTCGCCCTGGCAACCGAGATCGCTCCAGCCTTGATCGTCGGTGAGAATCACAATCACATTCGGCTGCGTCGCGGGAATCACTGCCTGCGCCGTTCGATCGCCGATGACGAAATGTCCGAGCTTCTGATCCGAGTCGATCTTGCCGATCGACCACACCGCACCGGGACGGGTCTGCTGAGTCTGCGTTTCACCGGACGCGATCGTGCCGTAGGACATGGGTTGACCTTGGGGAGTCATCCAAAACAATTCAACCGCCTGGCGTTGCTTGTTGATGAAGTGCACGGGAAATGGATTGCCATCAGGCCTGGATGCGGGCGCGCCGCCGTCGGTGGCGGGATGCCAGGTCAACTTCGCGAGCGACTGGACGGAAGGCTCGGTCCGCTGAACGAACTCGCGGGGCGCATCTTTTCTGAACGCAGCCAACTGCTCCTGCGACTCCAACTGTGTCTCCGATTCTGGTTGCGTCTGCGACTCCGGCTGCGTGGCGAGGTTTGACCATTCGTACGGATCGTTTTGAATGTCATACAACTCTTCGCTGCCATCGGCGTAGTGAATGTAGCGATGCGTACGACCGCTGATCGCATAGCTGTTGGGTTCAGCAAGAAACGTGACCGAATCGTGGGCCCAGTCGGCGGCCGCTGGATCATTCAGCAATGGCAATAGACTTGGTCCATCGTTGTCTGGCTTCGCGGGAAGCTTGCACAAATCCAGCAAAGTTGGGAAGAGACTCAGCAGATTCACTGGTGCATCGCAAACCGCACCGGCTTGAGTTCCACTGGGTAAGGCTGCACTGGCTCCGTCGGGAACGCGAACCATCAGCGGAACGCGTGTCACCGCGCGCCACGGCGTGTACTTTTGCCAGTGCTCTTTCTCGCCCAGTTGCCAACCGTGATCGGACCACAGCACGACAATCGTGTTGTTCGCATTGGGCCCGGATTCCAGCGCGTCGAGCACTCGACCGAGCATCGCGTCGGCAAAATGAATCGATGCCAGATAACTCTGGATGCCCTGCTTCCACTGACCTTGCTCCTGAATATGGGCGAAGTAGCGATTGCGAGCCGCCCGTTGGCCCGCGGCGGGAACATCGTCCAGATCGTTCTCTCGATAGCCGGGAGGAAGTTGGATTGATTCGAGCGGAAACGGCTCAAAATATTTCTTCGGAACAAACCATGGTTCATGGGGTCGATAGAGGCCGCATCCGAGGAAGAACGGTTTGTCATGCTTGCGACTTAGTTGTTCGCCGATCCATTTGCTGACCGACCAATCGCCTCCGAACTCTTCGTCCGTGACATCCAGGGCGGCCCAGTCGGTTTCGACGTATTGCCACGGTCCGCCGCGTTTGAGATTGACGGGGCGTTCAGACGGATAAAACGTCTGAGGAAACGGGTTCTCTGATTCGGCTTTGGGAAAGTATTCATCCCATGACTGGGCGTCGATAAAGTAATGCAGCAGTTTGCCCGAGCCCGCCGCATGGTATCCATGATTGCGAAGGTACTGAGGCAGGATTGTGTCGTCCGGCATGACCTCGCGCATCTGCTGGCGATTGTCATACAAACCGGACTTGTTGGGAGCTCGTCCGGAGAAGATCGCCGAACGACTCGGGTTGCACGCCGGCGCGGGGCAATGCGCGTTGGTGAAGAGAACTCCACTGGCCGCCAGTCGATCCAGATTCGGCGTGATCGTTTGTGGATGCCCGCCCAGGCAGCCGATCCAATCGTTCAGATCATCCATGGCGATGAAGAGCACGTTGGGATGATCTGATGTGACGGCATCTTTTTGCGCATTGTCTTGTGCAAAAAGAGGAGTGACCAGCGTTGCACAAAGCGTGAGAGTCTTCAGGAATTGTTCGATCATCATGCCAATCATTCTTCGGCAATAACGCACTGAGGCGAGCCTTGACGTTGCCCAGGTGTCATTCGAAATTACGAAGAGCATTCCGGGATTAATGGAATCGTGCGAAACAAATCCCGAACGTTCAAGCCAACAGACCGTTTCGTGCGCAAGATATACTTTAAACGGTGCCGCCGGAGATGTTTTCGTTTAATCGTTAGCCGGACGCGTACGTTGGTCGCCGCATCCGCGTACGCCTCCGGCTGACGGTTTAACAACTCAATCGTGACCGCGACTGAACTCTATGTAGACACTTCAGGCTCTGGCGATCGTTGCTGTTATTTGTTTTTGTGGCGGTCTTGTTCTTCCTGTTGATCGATTGGTTGTGCAAAATCCGAGTTCTCAGTCCCATGATTTTACTCCGCCACGGATTGACAATCGGTGTGTTACGCCAGGTTCATCCGGTATGCGATCCGTGCCCGATCTGGCCTCGATCGATCAACGATTGAGGCACGGTGGAATCGGGCTCTATCGTATCGTGAAGAGTTGAAGCAAAGTCGTTGCATGCGTACGAGCGTCTCCCGCAGCTTTGCCGTGGATTGTGCTGACACTGAAGCTTATTGCACATGACGCCAGATCGCCTGTGATATGACATGCTTCACGGCCCAGGCTTCGCGGTGCCTGCTGATGAGACTCTTTCTACCGAACATTTCTTGCTCAGCACTATTGGTTCAGAATACCCGGGACACGTTCGAGAACCCGGCGCCAGTGCACTGGAGTGTCCGTCGCTGGCTGCAGCATGACGAAGATAGGTTCATCCCCGGATTGCCCGAGGGTCATTCGTCGCAGCGAACAACGCCACCAATATTCTGTCATCGAGGAGAAGATCTGATCGCCGTCACTGAACCAGAATACGGCTTCCTTGACCACGCCGTTGCGAGCGACTCGAATCAGCGAGATCTCTGCAGAATCATCAATTTGCAGAGTCGTGGAATTCTGAATCACCCAGCCATCACCGCGAAGACAATACGTCGGATCATGAACCGCATGGCGATCGTGAGAACCGTCCACCAGAGTCATCAGCACTGTGTCCTGCTTTGTTCGCAACTGATACTTCTTGACAGACACATTGGTATACCACTGTTGCTCCAGTTTATTCAATGGCAAGTCTGTCAGAACAAATCCCGGACCGCGGCTGGACGTGCGATTCAGTCGTTCAGACGCATCGGACAATGGAAAACAGTCCCAGACAACACCGATGGCCATCGCTGTCAGCAGCAACCCCGGAAGCATGGCGGACTTTGCTTTCATAGCAGCACCTTCTTCGACCGTCTGCCAAGCGTGTATCGGTGACTGTGAATCGCCAGCAATCCTGTCGACGCAATCGCCATGCGAATGAGTGTCACGGCGTGTTCATCGATGTGGCGGAAGAACCAGCCAAATGCCGGCATCCAGCACACGGCCGACGCAATCCAGATGAACGATCGCAAATTCACCGTTGGCAGTAACGCCCCGGCGATGGCAAGCATAAGGCTCAGGTGAAAACAAAATCGAAGATCCGAAAGCTGGCCAACGATGGTGAGAACAACCGCCCCGTAAAGTAGCGGCCTGTCGCAGGTCGGTTTGTTGTGATCGGCGGCGGGTATACTTGATAAGCCTCTGCTGGTCAATGGAGCCAGAGCCCAGATCAGAAAGGCCAGCCACGCCAGTTCGTCGAATGGTGTTTCAATCCACGATCGCAGTAGTCCACGCGATTTCCATCCGCACCACAACACGATTGCACACGGAATCGGCTCAGGTATTTTCAACCGCATTCGGCACCTCGCCGCTGCAGTTGCGAATGCTCTGCATATCTCATTATCAGAAGCACAGAGCCGAACGCCAAAGCCGCCGTCAGAAAGCCAACAGCATCATGCGCCCAGCCTTCTGCGAAGTTTGGCGAAACGCCGCACGCCAGCGCGGCGATCAGGATCACTCGCATGGTATTGCTGAACCACGCAATCGCCGTCAAAGCGAAAAGTTGCGATGCGATGCGAAACTTCGCGGTGGTCAGACAAGCCATTGCTGCGGTTCCGGCGATCATCATCAACTGCAGGTTATTCAGCCCGCTGCATGCCGCTTCGACATCAACACCGGTACCGTTGATCCAAAGCTGAGTCCCGCTGCGGACCACTTGCAGGTTGCCGATGGAAAACAGCTTCTCCGAAACCCACGCGGCGGAAAGCCGAAAGTACCAACCGATTGCCTGGCCTTCGTGCGTCAGCCACGGAACTCCAAACAGAGGCAGCAGAATTACACGCCGCCAGCGACCAGAACGCTCCGGCTCATTCTTTCGCAACCAGTACGCAAGCAGAGTTGTCCAGGTGACGACAAGCATCAAGCTGCTGTCGCACGCCAGTCCGATAAGAGATGCAAGGACAACCAGTGAACCAGCCGACGGAGGAATCCACGTCGATTCTTTCAGCTTCCACGGCGAAGCCAGCCACACAAACAAAGGTGCGCCGCACATCAGGACAACAGATTCGTCCAGTCCTTTCAGCCACGTCAGGTCGCGCAGCCACAGATACAGAAACGAGCCGGCGAGCAGAAGCACGGCGGCAGATCGTGAGACGATCATAGCGTCGGCTCCAGCCCTTTTTCTGCAGCATCGATTGCTTTGAGATTTGCCATGAGCTGCAGCTCACCCGGCATCTGTCGAATGAGTTCGTTTGTCAGCGTTCGAGCCTTAGCGAATTCCTTTTTTTCGAAGGCAATGCGAGCTCGATAGGCCATTGCTTCGACGGATTCCTGGCCAAGCGTCTCGTAAATCGCCAGCGCACCAGTCGCATCGCCAGCGGCCAATCGAATGCGAGCGAGAATTTCTTTACCGCTCGACTTTTCTGCCAACAACGGCTGACTGCGAACGACCGCTTCCGCACTGACGAAGTCCTGATCTTCCAGCAACAGCGTCGAACACATCCAGGCAGCTCGGTAACCGCCAGCATCGGGACGGGCCGCGGCGGTCTTTAGAATTTCAATCGCCGCAGGTCGATCATTCTGTGACAGCAGGCATTCGGCCTTCAACGTTTTAAGTGTCGACGAAGACTTCGACTGCAGATCGATGAAAGCAATCGTATCTGCCGCTGACCGATTGTATTTCAGGCACTGAGCTATTCCGAAGCTCCACCATTCGGGAAGATCTGCGGATGGACCTTCTGTCGCTTCAATCACCGCCGTATCGTGGAATTTCAACGCCGATTCGCACCATCCGCCAGCAAGACAGGCAGCGGCAAACACTTCGTTTCGACTAAGAAAGCTTACCGGATTCTGAAGATCCGTCTGTTGCTCTGTCAAAATCAATTCACGGTCTTTGACGCGAATCTCATTCTCCTTGATGATCAGATTGACCAACTGAAAAAACGGATGTGCGTTGCTGCTGGTGGATTCGGCGAACGACAACGGCTGAGACACAGGATTGCCCAGCTTCAGATCGACGACTCGATGCAGGCCAACCGCAAGCTCAGGATTCATCCGCAATTTGCCCGACCATTTGCTCAGGATCTCAGACGCTTTCGCGAGATCCTGTGTTCGCAAGGATTCAAGAATTCGCAGCCAGGCCACTTCTTCGCGTTCGTTACGATACACATCACACTGCGGCACGTTGTTGAAACGAGCGTCATCCCAGAACACATTGGCTGGTAACGTCTGAAGAAAAACAACCAGCTCCATGAGCTCGCCATCGGGCACCTGCGTGGGATATTCCTTGACGACGTTGGATCGAGTCACGCGACTCCAGAATAGTGAACGAAGCCAGATGATTCCCAGCGACGGAGTTTGCAGGCGTGTCTTCCACGATTCCAAGGCCATTTCGTACTGAAACTGTCGCTGATAGAAATCACCAAGTTGCAGGCTGAGAATAGGATTCTGCGGAGCCGACACGACAGCGGCGACGTATTCCACTCGAGCCGCAGGCATCTGACCAACGGCCTCCAGAATCTGAGCCCGAAAACTGCGGATGTCGGTGTTTCGGGGATTCTGCTTGAACGCTTGTTCCAGCAGCGACCACGCCTCGTTAAGATTTGTCCCGGCTTTCAGCAGCGCAAGGCGAGCGAGTCTGTTGCTTTCGGCGTCGCCGACAAAAGACTGTGTTTCCAGCAAGGCCAGAGCTTCATCCGGGCGTTTTTGTTTTAGCAGAACGTCAACGTCCAGAAGAAACCAGCCGGCGATATCTTTTCGGTGCTGTGACCACTCTTTCATCAACGCCTTGAGCTTCGGCTGGTTGTCTTCTTCCAGAAGCAGACGTGCCAGCAGTAACGCCGCGGCTTCGTCCTTTTCAAAAACTTCCGGAGCCTTATCGAATTGGTCTCGCAGTCGGACAAAATCGTTCCGAGCTGTCAATGTGGCGACAAAGGCTTCGTTGATTTGTTTGACTTGTTCGGGAGAGGCCGACTGGATCACTTTGGGTTCAATCGATTGCAGTTCGGCCCATGCCTGTTCGAAGTTGGCCGTTTCCAGCAGTTCCGCCGTTTTGCTAAGTTTCTCCGTCAGCGTCGCTCGATGTCGACCTTTCTGCTGAAGATTCCAGCCAGCAACACCAGAGACTGCGAGCACTGGAATCAGCAACAAGAAAAGTCGACTACGTTTTCGGAACATCGGGGGGACTCGTTCAGCTCATAAATGTTGTTGTCAGTGGATTGGCATTCTTCATTTTTCATTCTTCATTCCGCATTTCGTCAGGGCTGGAAGCCCGGCACATCCTTCTGTCGGTGGCGTGAGCCAGTGGAACAAGGAAAGGACAGTACTTCAGGCCCGGAGGGCCGACACATTCACCAGTGTGTCGGCTCTCCGGGCCTGGCCCGTCGGCAACGGGTTAAACGCAATACCGTTGAAAAAGTAGCAGGCACACTCCGTGTGCCGTCCGCTGAGTTCTCAAAAAGCCCTGCTTTTTGAGGGTTGCGGCACATGGAACGTGCCTACTACTTTGCTTAATTGAACGGTATTGGGGTTAAACCATCGGATAGGTTTCTGTTCCATCCGGTCGACCAAAGCACGCGAAAGCACATGTCAGCCAGCCAATCCAACTTTCTGCTTTCGGCGGCGAGCGAACCAGGCACCGATACCGCTCATCAAACCTGCGGACAGCATAGTGGATGGTTCTGGAGATCCGGTCAGGCGGTTGATGTTATTACTTCCGATGTCCACGACAATGAGTGCGTCGTTGTAGTCAAGGTCTCCGCCGCCGTAGAGATCTTCAAACCCGATCAGCAGGTACGATGTTCCGGGCTGAGCGAACGCGACGACGTGTCGCATTTTGTCGGGGTTCTTTGATGCGTCTGCCGTCCAGACGTTCTTACCGCCATTCACGCCGTTGGCAATCAGGAAGAAGTCCAACTGGCTGCCCGCATTGATGGTCCCGAGATCAACAAAGTCGCCCGCCAGCAACGGTGCTGTCTGAGTGCGAGTGTCACGGCCTGTTGCGGGGTCATAATACGACTGCGACGAAGAAACGTCCGGGAAGATCAGTTGTGCTGAAGGAGACGTTGTACTCGGGCCATCCAGGCTGAATCCCAGAGTGTTTCGATACCCCGCGCCTTCTCCAACGAAGTAGACTCGCACATCATAATCGGTGGCCAGCAGAAGTTTGGAAGGATCCAGCGCCATCGATGCAACGTTCGGCAGCGACTTGGTTTCTGACAAATTGGTGTTGATCAGATTCTGGAAGTAAGGCAAACCTGTGCTGTTGAATTCCGCCGATCGACTATCAGAGCCACCGATCATTACTGTGTCGACAATCTCTAGACCAAACGGACGCGCGGTGGATTGAATTCGAGACTCGGTCTGAGCGATAGACACACTCGAACAACACGCTAGAAACGCAAGGCTAAGAAGGAACCGCTTCAAATGCTTCATGGCGATAATCCTGTTTCTGCATTCCGATTGTGGTGAGTTGAAAAGGCGAGATTTGTCCATGGGCAGAATTGATAAGGAGGGATTAAAAATTTAGGTCACACGAATTCAGACTGTGAAACTTTGTTGTAGCGACTCATTGGGAAATTCGAATTTCCGGGTTACTCCCCAGCCTTCGAGGAGCGAACTTCTCTTCATCAGGAAGCGTGCGACACTGAGAAAGCTTTCGCCAACACGAGCACGATGTTAAGTGTCAACGAACGGGGCGGAGAGGCAACGCATTGCGAATTGGCAACTGGCGGAATCTGATTCTGTGCGAATCTCCGCGACGTGTTTTGCCTGCGATTCAGGCCGTGCGGGCTGACACATCCAATGCCGGTCGGCGTGAGCCCAATGGCACTTGTTTTCGAAGACAGTAGGCATCACTCTCCGAGTGATGGATTGCGATTTTTCGATATGATGAGGTCACCAGGACTGGGTGAATCGCATTTCGTCACTCGGAGAGTGACGGCTACGTGAAAACAAGTGCGATTAGGCATGAGTCGCCGGACAGCGCGAGAGGAATCATGTTCTTCACAACCCGAAGCGTGAGAACGCGAGCGAGGGATCGGAATACCGAATTCTGCTCCGTCAGCTTTCCAGTGACTTGAGCTCCGCAAGAACACCCATCAGGGCTGGGATGATTTGCTTCTTTCGCGAGACCAGTCCCGGCACCAGCATCCAGCCACTTTCATTCGCCTCAGTTTGAAATGCCCGCTCAGTCGAATGAGCGACGGCGGGCAATTCGAACGATGCGATCAGGCTGCAGGATCGGATCACATCCGTCAGCACCAGCAGGCTGCAAAGACAACCGCTGGCACGAAAGTCGCGATGCAACTCGTCCCGAAGTGTCTCGAGAAGTTCCTTTGACAGGTCGTCAACACTGACGGTTTCCAGTTGAGCCACCGCAAAACGATGGTTTCGAATACTGAAGAATTTTTGATCTCGATTCCAGATCTTTCGTGGATCTGCAGTGCGAAGGTCGTCGCCTGCCTTGAAGAGCTGGGACGCGAAAGAAGTCAACTCCAGGCCCGCGATTTCCGCAAGTCGACTGGCTATTTTATGGTCAACCGCCGTTGTTGTCGGACTTGTCAACGCCAGTGTATCCGAACACAAACCTCCAAGCATCAGCGTGGCAATTCCGGGAGAAGGTATTAGCCCTGCTTCGAAGTAATTCAGTGCGACGATAGTACAGGAGCTGCCGATCGGTCGGCAATCGACTCGAATCGGAGACGCGGTTTGAATATCACCAATACGATGGTGATCGATGATTTCCAAAATCTCCAGATGTTCTATGCCAGGTACTGCCTGCTGAGCTTCAAAGTGATCGATCAGAATCGCGCGGCGAGACGTCTTTTTTTGCAGATCTGATCGGGCAATCACACCAACCAGTTTTCCGGAATCGCTGACTACCGGAAGTGCTCGGCGGTTTTCTTCAATCAGTCCTCGAACATCCTCCAGCAGGTCGTTATCGCCAAGACAGGGACCAATCCCAAACTCCAGGCATTCGAGGCGAACCTGCAAACTCAGCAGCCGTAACAGGTCAGAGACGCCTCCGGAGAAATGCAGCACGCAAATTCTATTGGTTATGTCGTCCGGCAGAGTCTTCTTTGATGGCTGCTTGTCGCTAGCCAGAACAAAACGAGCGGGCCATCGTTCCAACGGAAGTTCGCGCAGAATGTTCGTACTCACACCGATCAGAATATCATCACGAGTAATCAACTCTCGCCAGGAGGAATCCCCTTCCATGGCAAGGTACAGAGTCCCGCATTCAGAATCCGGCGGCAATTGGCCATGAACGACTGTTCCGGGAAGCTCGAAAACATCTTCCCATCGCAACAGGGAACTGGTCAGTGGCACAACATCAAACCGCATCAGAATTCTGCTGATGTCTTCACGATTGCTGAAGACGCCACAAAGTCGCCCATCATTATTGATGATGGGCAACATGCTGTGCCCGCTTCGAATCAGCCTGTCAATCGCGACTCCCAGTCTTTCCCTGTTACCCAGAAAATCGACGGCGGTGTTGCAGACATCAATGACCTTCGGTGCCAGCGATGCGACTCGCTGCGGAACGGCAATGCCAGCGTGATCGAAGACAAACTGCGCCTGCGGCAATAGACAGCCCGCGACAACGGGAACTGCCTGTCCCGAATAACGCTGGGTCAAATTCAGAAATTCCGCATAGGCGACTGCGGAGGCAGATGCGTCAGTATCCGGGTTTTTGTGGCCAATCACATAGACTGGGTTTCTTCCGTGCATGTCCATTGCTGACTTTCGATTCTCTCCACTGATCATGTTTGGTTGTGCTGACCCGAAAATTACCAGAGATCGCTTCAAAACTCACTCTGAAATTGCGAACACACAACTTGCCGAAGGGATGAACTCCTGACGCCATCCAGAATTGCTGTGCTCTGAAACTGGATTTGACTGCCTCCCGATTGCTTCGCGCTGTACATGGCATTTTCGACAGTTTCCAAAATCACTTGCGGCGTTTCTGGTGTCTCAGCTTCAATTGTCGTGATTCCGATACTGCAGGAAATCTGAAGACTTCGGTCGTCCAGTTGAATGGGCGTCGAACAAAGCTGGTGGTAAAGACGACGTGCGGCCAGCAGGGCCTGGTCGGGGGTTGTTGCCGGGAGCAAAATCAGAAATTCGTCCGCGCCAGTGCGACCGCACGAGTCATGTGCACGAACACATGTGGAAATTCGATTTCCTGCTTCGCGAAGAACAAAGTCGCCAATCGCATTCCCGAGTGTCTCATTGACGCTTGTAAAGTTATCCAGATCCAGGCTCAGCACGCTTAAGTGGTACTTGTGCCGTTTTTGTCGAGCGATCTCTCGGTTAAGAGTATTGAGAATCGATTCTCGATTGCCGACGCCGGTCAGGCTGTCTCGTGAGCTCTTGCGATCCGGGGACGTGCTGGATCGTTCCATCTGATCCTGCAGTCTCAGAATTCTTGCGCCAGTCCGCAGTCGCATTCTCAGTTCGCTGGAATGAAAAGGGCTGACAACGATATCGTCCACACTATCTTCGAAGCCGCGCAAATTGTCTTCAAGAGAGTCGCGGGATGTCAGAACGACGATGTAAGCAACAGAAGTATAGTCTGTTTTTCGCAGAGATTTGCAGAACGACCGCACGTCGATGCCTGGCATTTCTCCGTCCAGGATCACCAGTTGAATCGAACGGCTATCAAGAAGCTGACGCTTTGCGTCATCCTCAGAGTTGGCGATCGTCGGACTGTATCCCCACGATGTCAGCGCGGACGCGAGCATCGTTCCCTTCAGATTATCTTCGTCAACAATCAGCACCTGTATTGTCATCATCGCACCTCAGTCTTCTCGACTTGCGATTGAGACATCGCAGTGTGATTGCAAAAACGCATTCAGCTCGCTCTTCAGGATTTCAGCATCTTCCAGAAGTGTCGCTGCAAGCGTTTCAAATTCTTTCGTCCGCTTTTCTTTCGCTGCCGCTTCAAGCAATCGAGCGGATTGAGCCGCCTTGACACCGCCCAGGCTGCCCAGCGTCCCTTTCAACGCGTGCGACACGGATTCAATGGCGGCTGAATCTTCGACTACAATCGCCTTATGCAGGACCTCCGATCTTTCAGCCAGCGAAGTTTCGTAGATAACGGCAATTTGCTGCAGCAATTCCAGACTATCTCCAACCTGTCGCATGACGAACGCACTGTCGAAACGCATAAGGGTGTCGCTGTTTGATGGCTGCACCTTGACCGATTCGCTGGGTTCGAAGCTTCCTGAACCGCTTTGATTTTTCGGGGCCACAAAGCTGACAGATGGCGTCGAATCGGGAATTGGAATGATCACAGCGGATAATGCTGACCGCTTTTGATGGCCCCAGCGATGAACCATTTCCAGAAGCTGATCCTGCACGAATGGTTTGGAAAGGTAGTCATCAAACCCCGCCGCAAGATACTTTTGTCGATCGTCCGCAAAGGCATTTGCTGTCAAGGCAATCAATGGCAGCCGTGGGACTGTCAGGTCTTCAAGTTGTCTGATAATTGAAGCCGCCGCAATGCCGTCCATCTCGGGCATTTGAATGTCCATGAAGACCAGATCAAACGGCACTTCCTGCGCAAGGCGAACCGCTTCAAGTCCATCTTCCGCGCACTGAACCTGATGGCCGAATTTTGTCAGCATGCCATGAGCAACCGCACGATTCACCGGCATGTCATCAACCAGAAGAATGCGAAATCTCTGCTTGTCCGGCTCTGGTTGCTGGGGAGCATTTTTCTGAACGAACGCCGCCGACGAATGTCCGGTCATTGCGCGAAAGGCGACATCCAGCAGTTCGTGGGGAAGGAATGGACGGGCGATGCTGAATTGAACAGAATTCTGAAAACTGTTGCCAAATTGATATTCCGCCAGAGCAGCGTCTGACCCTGTTCGGATCAGAATAGCCCGCGGGGATTTCTCATATTGATCCATTGCTGAAATAAGAGCGGCTGCTGATGCGTCTGGAAGTCTTGTAGAAATGAACACGATGTCAAAAGGCTGGCCCTTTCGAGTTGCCTCATGCATGCAAAGCTTTGCTTCGACAGCACTTCCAGCTACTGTGCTTCTGCACTTCCAGCTGTCGACAATCTTCTGGACCGCAGTTCGCTGCTCACGATTGGCATCGACAATCAGGCATCGTTTGCCCCGAAGAGCGTTCAGCTTCGCGGAGTCAATGGTCTCGAATCGTCGAACAACTTTCAGGCTGATTGTTACCGTAAATGTGGAGCCGTGATGCATCATGCTGGACACAGAAAGAGTGCCACCCATAATTTCCACAAGTTGTTTCGAGATCGAAAGGCCGAGCCCTGATCCTCCGAAATGACGGCTTGTTGTACCATCCGCCTGGTCAAACGGTTCAAAAATGAGCTGTTGTTTCTCCAGGGGAATTCCGATTCCCGTGTCAGAAACGCTCATTCGGACGACGCAGAAGTCGTTCAGAAATTCGTCAACACTGACGCACAGACCGACGTTCCCCGATGGCGTAAACTTGATCGCGTTGCCAATAAGATTGATCAGAATCTGAGACAGTCGTTGTGGATCTCCGCTGACGATGGCCGGAACATCCGACTCCACCTTCAAGAGAAATTCCAGTCCCTTTTGTTCCGCTCTGACCGCCAGTGACCGAGAAACCTGAATAAGAGTTTCACGCAGGCTGAACTCGGTGGAGGAGATCTCCATTTTTCCAGCTTCGATACGAGAAAAATCCAGAATGTCATTGATGATTTCCAGGAGTGCGTTGGCTGACGTCTGGATCATGTTCAGATAGTCATTCTGCACCTGGCTTAGTGAAGTCCCGAGAAGTAATTCCGTCAATCCGACGATGCCATTCATCGGGGTTCGAATTTCATGGCTCATTCGTGCCAGAAAATCACTTTTCGCCTTGTTAGCAAGTTGTGACTGTTCGGCTGCGCCGCGAAGAAGTTCTGTGGCAACCGCAAGTTCAGCCGTACGCTGCAAAACACGACGCTCAAGATCGGCGCGAGATTTTTCCAGTTGCTCGTTGGCAAGAAACAGGGCTGAGCTTTTTTCTTCAAGAAGCTGTTCGGCAATTTTTCTCGCTGCGCGTTCTCGTTCCGCGCGTCTTAATGCTTTTTCTGCATCCAGCATTGAATCTTCCTCAGTTCAAAACTTCGATGCGAAACAGCGCAGCACAACCGTTTCTGCCTGCCTCATCAATACGCTCAAGACGGAGTTCTTTTCCAAAGAACTTGAAACATCCTCTAATCAGTGCCTCGGCCACAATCGCCAGCGGACGCTCTGACTGGTACTGCAACTCCATTGACTTGTCCGTTTTTCGTACGGCGACGACGGACGGCAGTTTCGCATCTGGATACAACTTTTTGACTTCGACGTGAATATGTCCTTCAACGATTGAAAGCAGATTCAGTGGATCAGTGATCTCTCGAAACATCATTGGATACATCTCAGAGAATCGCCGGAACAGGTATTCTCCGAAGGTCATCACAAGATCAGGAACCGGTATGCCTGTCAATCGGCTCAGATTGCCAATCAGTGCCAGCAACTCTTCATGGCTATAGGTTCCAACCGATGTGTAGGCGCCGCCTGAAGGCAGATTCGACTGCTCGATCATTTCCTCTGCTGTGTCAATTGAAAAGGTTTGCTCCACCAGCTCGATAAACTCCGTGAAGATGATTCCCTTCATTGGTCTGCCTTTCGCCTTTTCATAAAGCCATCTTAAAAAGCTGAACTGCCAAGTCGTCAGCATAAGCACACTGAAGAGTTACCGTCAAATATCACTCGCAAAACGACCATGTTGCCGCCGTATCAGAATTTTTCTTCTCAAAATCCTGTATCCCTGATTCGTGAGCTTGCGTATTCAGCATGGAGACCATTAGCAGAAACCCCTATAGACGGGGGACGATGATGCAAAAGAGGAACGGTCGTTCTCGTTCGTGAACGCTGAAATTGCCGACGAACCGGATCAACAGCACATCGTTGCGAAAAGAAGACAATTGATGCGGGGTAGTACCCGTGATGAAATCCCGCATCGTGCTCACAACTTTCTTTCTTTGGAATGTTTTGGATGGCACAGAGCGGCGCGTGAGCAATGCTTCTTGTGAAGCTCTGATATTCACTGAGATGCTGTTGGTTTGAGATTTCCGATGATCGCCGTCGACCCGCAATCTACAAAAGATCCACATTCGCTGGTGCCACAGCGTACCCTGCAACCGGTTCAGCAGACAGAACGTACGTCGGCAGAGAAGATTCCCACCTCAATGATTTGGGGTGTGCCATTCGCTCGCTTTTCATTTGGAGAAGCGGTTGAGCAAATCGACACGCTCGTACAGAAGGGAACGCCCAGCTATTTCATCACGGCGAATGTTCATTATGCGATGCTGAGTGATGAGCACTCGGATATGCTCGAACTGAACAACCAGGCCGCCTTTATTCTGGCGGACGGAATGCCAATTGTCTGGCGATCGAGGATATCATCAGAGCCATTGCCCGAACGCATCGCAGGATCGGATCTGATCTATGCAATCGCCGAACTTGCAGCAAAAAAAAGCTATCGCGTATTCTTTCTGGGTGGGGCAGATGGTGTGGCCGCGCGTGCCGCAGCCATACTTGCTCAGTTGTACCCCGGACTCGTGGTTGCGGGAACAGAAGAGCCGCCGTTTCGGCCTTTGATGCCTCACGAAGATGCAGAACTTGCCCTGCGAATCCGTAATGCCAGGCCAGACATTCTGCTTGTTGCTCTTGGTCAGCCACGCGGTGAACAATGGATCGCCAGATGGCATCAACAAATGGACGTTCCTGTTTCTGTGCAACTTGGCGGATCATTCAACTTTGTGACAGGTCAGATTCAACGTTCGCCGAGCTGGGTCGCTGCCATGGGGATGGAATGGGCGTGGCGATTTTATTGCGAACCGCGTCGACTGGGTTTGAGATATCTCAGGAATGCAAGCTTTCTTTGTCGAGCACTTACACGAGACCTGTGCAAACGTTTTTTTTGAGCCCTTCCAATTCCATTCTGATTCCCATCGTCCTTTACTGAAACCAGCATCTAAGTAATTACGAATATGAAAATTCTGTTCGCCGAAGATGATTGTGTCTCTCAAACGATCGTTGCATCTTTCCTGCGAGGCAAGGGATTCGAAGTCACTTGCGCGGAGAGTGGTGACGATGCCTGGGTTGAATTTCAACGCGATGCGTTTCGGATCGTTATCACGGACTGGAGGATGCCCGGGATTTCCGGCCTCGAACTTTGCCGTCGCATTCGGGAAGCATCCGATGGTTCGTACACCTATATCATCATGCTGACGGCAAACGCAAATAACATCAGCGGACTTGCTGCCGGAGCAGACGACTACATTCAAAAGCCGTTTGATCCGGATGAATTGCACTTCCGAATCAAGGCTGGCCTGCGTGTTCTGGAGCTTGAAGATCGACTGCATCATCAAATCGAGTTGCTGAACGGGTCGCAGGCTTCCCTTGCCGAAACCCATGCGCGTTTGCAGGATGAACTGGCCGCAGCTTCAAACATGCAAAAATCGCTGCTTCCGAAACCATTTCCTGCGACAGAGCCGATTCAGTTCAATTGGTCGTTCGAGCCATCGACAGATCTTGGTGGAGATCTTTTTGATGTGCAGAGACTCGCCGACGACCGCTTTGCCGTGATGATGATGGACGTCTGTGGCCACGGGGTAAAACCCGCACTTCTGGCGGTGTCTCTGCATCATGTGCTCGATGCCAGAAACCGCACGACGCCCCTGCTTTGGAGTGATGACGCCATCGACGAAAGAAATCGAGTCGTTCCGCCATCGGAAGTTCTGGCGAGGATGAATCGGCAATTCCCGATGGATCTCGAACAGGGACAATATTTCACCATGTTTTATGGTGTCCTGGAGGGCGACACGGGTATTTTTCGGTATTCCACCGCTGGGCATCCAACCCCTGTTCTGATACCTCAGAATGAGGGAATTCGACCGTTGCCTGGCACGGGTGTGCCAATCGGATTACACGTAAAACCGGACTTTGATTCAGAGTCCGTGGCGTTGAAACCTGGCGACCGACTTTTGCTGTTCAGTGACGGCCTTGTTGAGTCGAAGAGAAAGGACGGGGAAAGAATTGGAACAGACAGGCTCTGTTCCTGGGCGGAGGAAATTCGTGGAATGGATGTTTCCATGATGACGGCGGCCCTTACCTCCCACGTCCGAGACTGGAATGAAGGACGCCCGGATGATGACGTATCGATTTTGCTGATTGAGTATTCCGGGAAAGAGGCGGCGGCAAAATTGATTGCAGAAAACCTGCTGCAGAGGAAATCGAAAACTCATTCCTGGGGTTAATGCGTCTTTCGACGCAGACAACCATTAGCACATTGATTGAAGGCGATGGAAAGTCAGCGACGGATCGCTCAGCTCTTCACCTTCACCACTCGCTTTCTCGGGTTGGTGACCGGGTGCCTGTTGCTGCTCCATTGTCCGGGCTGCCGATCGATTCCTGGAAAACGTGTAGTGGATCTTGATGCGGAATCCACCACGGCAGAAGTCACTTTTGACGAACCTTCATCGCTCGGCCGATTTCGAACAGCGTCCTCCGCCAGACTAATCGCACCGTCCGTTTTGCCCGAACCATCTGCGACTTCATCCTACAGTGAGCGTCAGCCTGAGTGGCCGTTGTCGATCGAAGAAGCCATTGTTCTTGCGATTTCCTGCAATCGTGATCTGATCGTCGAACAATTTTCGCCCCACATGGAGCGTCAGCAGATTTGCATTGAGGAATCAATTTTCGATCCGGCAATTTCCCTGGGCGGGCAATGGTCAGACAATACGTCCCAGGTGACCAATGTGACTCAGGGACCCGGCTCTGGAGTCACTTCCGCGACAACAACACAGTTCGGCCCGCCCAGGGGAGCATCAGACCAGGCTCGAATCTCTCGCAAGCTGCAAACCGGCGGCGAAGTCAGTGCCGGAATGACCAGCAATTATCTGTTTTCCGATCCGGGTGGTTCGTTTCTGCTATTCAATCCATCGCTTCGCTCGACGGCGCAAGTCGAGGTGACTCATCCGCTGTTTCAGGGTGCTGGAACCGATGTGACTCGGATTCGAATTCGCATGGCTGAGGATGCGTATGCCGCGGGGACCTTCCGCCTTGAAATCAAGGTTCGGCAAACGGTCTCTCACACTGCGATGGCATACTGGAAACTGTTCGGAGCTCGCGCTCGACTCGCATCACGCGAAAAAGGAGTGAACGAAGGCGAGGTGATTTTTCTGCAGGAAACCGAGAAGCTGGAACTCGGAGAAAGTTCAAAGCCGGAAGTAGCCGCAGCGCGTGCTCAAATGGAACAGTTTCGTGTCAGCAGGGCTCAGGCACAGCGAGATGTGGCAGATGCAGAGCGAGATTTGAGAACACTGATCGGAGCGCCACTTGAGGATGGTCGGAAGATCATACCGGTAACGTTGCCGGTACTGGATCTGCATGAGCTCGACTGGCAGACCGCCATGGAAGCGGTTGCTCACAGTCGACCGGAAATCCAGCTGCAGAATTCTTCACTCCATCTGGCACAGCTGCGTCATTTTTCAAGTCACGACGGCTTGCGTCCAGACATTCGTGCGTACGCAGGCTGGGGCGTCAGTGGAACCGGCAGCAGTCTGAATAGTTCTCTTCAGACCATGACATCCGCGCAATACGAAAACTGGTGGACTGGTGTCATGTACCAGAAACAGCTTGGAGGGCGATCGGCTCGTTCCGTCCACGAACAGTCTCGCCTGTCATTGGCACGCGAACGTGCAGTGCTCGAAATGACAGAGCAGGACGTGTACGAAGAGCTGCACGCTGCGCATCAGAGAATTACGAACGCGTGGGAAGTGATGCGACTTTCCGCCGATCGCCGGGACGCTGCCACAGAGGTCCTCGAAGCACGCAAAGAAATGCATGCTCTTGGAGAAATGAGTCTGCAGGATTATCTGTCAGCACTGTCCGCCTGGGAACAGTCGATCGCCGATCAGCGTCAGGCGATTGCTGAGTACAATTCTGCAATCGTTGCCTGGGAATATGCGAAGGGGTCGATTCTGGCATACCAGCAGATCGAATTTCCGACGGCATTGCCAGCGGAGCAAGTGCCCCCTGTGCCTGCAGACGAGACTCTATTACCCGATGAAAGCGATCAGACAACTGAGTAGCATTGACCGGCAAGCAATTGTGAAAGCAGGCTTTCCGCAGATTCAAGTATGGCGTCAACCGTGGGCAGTTCCGCTGGGTCCACATCCAGGATTGGCCCAAGTTGCTCAAGACGAAGACTGGTGTCGGTCAACAGCTGATGGAATGATGTCGCAAAATGCCGCGCTGCAACGCTTTCTATCAGTAGTCCTGCATTTGCCGAATGATACCGCAGGTAAAGTTCTGCCGCCTGAGAACCAAGAAAACAGGCGGCTGCCAGTTTTGTGCAGTCCCCTTGTTCCGAATGCAGCAGTTGGCTTACAACAACATGCTGCCATTGAATTGCCTGAACGATTTGGTCAGGGATGCCCCAGGCTGCAGCCAATCGACAGCTGACTTCGACATGGTCAAAGCCGTAGGTGTCCCTTTCCATTACGGTTCTTCGTTCGACAGATGTGGTTGCCCTGCGCATCAGAGCTGAATAACGCTCTTCGTCGGCGACCAGCATTCCCAGAATTCCAATGTCGGCCATCAGTCCTGCGAGAAAATAGAGGCCCGATTTTTCATTTGAAATAGAGCCCAGTGACTCCGCCGTAATCGCCTGAATGACCGATTGCTTCCAGTAATGCGTGTAGGCATCGTTGCAGGCGGATGACACCATTCGGGAGTCCATTGTCATCGCCGAACGAAGGCATAGGCCAGCGACCACATCTTTGCCCAGAAGCAGGACAGCTTCGGGGATCGTTTCGCACAGCCGGCTTCGCCTGTTCGCCGCCGCCCGTGCGGCTTTCATCAGGGAAATTGAGATCGCTGGATCCGCACTGACAATTTGACACAGTTCAGAAAGCGACCATTCGGGTTCACTGATGCATTCGATCACGCGCAATGCACTCGGCAACATCGCAGGCAGCCGCGCGCAGGACACAATGGCGTCGATACTCAACCTTGAAGCGCGGCGATACAAGTCAATGTCCCCTTAAACATTTCTTCAGCCTCATCACACGGACACTATTGTGTTGGACTTTTTCGGCAACAGGCGATCAGGGATTCTTCTGAATATCAGCACGAAGCTCCAGCAAGTGAATCTATGGCTTCCTGCTTACTTTCGAAACTGGCCACCAGCTTGTGCATTCGGACCAGTTCGAACAGTGCCTGTACCGGCTTACGAACTCCACAGATGCAAAGTTCGCCACCGAGTTCAGCCAGCCTGCGGACAGCCCAGACGATTGCTCCCAAGCCCGCGCTGTCGACAAATTCGCAGCGTGACAGGTCAAGGACAACTCGAGCGCCATCCAAAAACAGATCTTCGAGCTGTGTTCGGAAAATGGCAACATTACCAGCGTCGATGGCATCAAATGATACTGAGAAAATCACCGGTTGGTTGACTGCTGAGGCAGAAGTCATTGGTTAGCTCCTTACGAGTTACTCTTAAGATTGCGAATCAGCCAGACAAAATTTCGGCCTGGACTGGGGCTTGCGTAAGCGACATGATCAACACATTGAGAGATCAGGAAAAGTCCCATGTTTCCTTCCTGCGGTTCCATGACTTCTCGGATCTCCACGTTGTTTCCATCAAAGGAGTCTCCGTTATGAGTCAACTGGAAAACCAGTTGAGACGAACTATTCATGAACACTTCAACATTGAGGCATCTCGTTTCCGGAGATGCCAGCAGCGAGTCATCGGGGAATCCATGGCGAATGACATTGCTGACGAGCTCTGTGGCCGCAAGCTCCATGTTGCAGATGCGACTCACGATATCGTCATCGTCAAGACTCAGGCCCGCCGCCTGACTGCAGACCTGTCGAATCAAGTGCCGGACTTCTGCAAGGCTGGAGTGGTCAATCGGTAATGACATGCGTGTTCGCGTCGAATGAGTGACTGGCGTGACGGAAGTTGTTCCGAATCCGGTCTTAATGCCCAGCATGTTCAGTCTCCAGAAAAGTTTGAACCAATGAATGGTGTTCCGAGCCAGCGGCGTGTTCCGAGTCAGCGGCGTCTGCCGTGCCACGTTGTTTCTCGGCCGACTGGCCAATGTTACGGACCGGCGGCCCCTGAATCAGAGCTCGAATGTATCGTGCAAAGAGCCATTGAGCTTTGAACCTGCGAGGCGACATTGCGAACCATACGTCACTCGAACAGCGTTGCTCTTCAGTGACGTCTGCTCCCGCCTGAGCAAGCGATTCGGTGATTAATCCCGAAGGCGCAGTCAGAAGAATTGCCTTCCAGAACTCAGGAACGTCGGCGGCTTCGCTGACTGTTCTGGGAGTCACTCCCAACAATCGAACATGCCCCATTGCGACCTGCGACAAAGAAGGAATGATTCGAGTACAAAGATCACGCCACAACAGTCTTCGCGGACTGACCTCTGATCTGGATTCTGAGTCGATGGCCAGCGATGCAAGCCGAATCGTTCTCCAGAGAAAGTCGGCCGTTGGCGCCGGCGTTCTGACATATTTCCGAGTGACCAGTCGCAGCCGACAACGATGACTGACAACCAGCCAGTAAGCGCCCAGGACAGGAATCGTCATCAGAAAGAGGACTAATCCTGTCAGTCGAGACACCAGCAGTCGAGCGGACTGGGTCAGCGTCTTGTGTGTCAGGTCCCCAAGCAGCAGATCGTCCACGATATTGAGCGAAATTCCGATTCGTGTATTCAACACATGCGAACGAGAAACGATTGAGTCCTGAATCGTCAGCTCTTCACCAACGCTGCTCATGGAAAGTACGATTGAGTTACTGATGACAGCTCCTGTCCCAACTATTGTTCGTTCACCCAGCCAGACGCCGGGACCAATCGTTGCTCCGGCATCAATGTCGCAGTTCTCTGAGACAAACACCGGAGCGATGATTGTGGCCGTCGGGTGAATCTTCGCGTTCCGACCTATCCAGATTCCCTTTTCTGCGCTGCGATAGTTTTCGACCAGCTCTGGAAATTCATCATTCAGCACGCGGGCCTGGGAATCGAGAATTGCCGCCGGTGTATCGAGACGAAGAACATCGCTCACATCAATACATGAGGTTTCGGCTTCGCAAATCACGGACGCGAGTGTCTCGAAAGTCAGCTCTGCCGCAGCGAGCGCTCGAAGCTTATGCAAACACACTTCGGCAACGCCAGTCCAATCACCATGCGCATCTTTCAGTACGATGCTTTCGCCGGAATCTACTGTGGCCGCAGCCTGCAGATTCTCCAGAAAGACAAGGTGTGATGTGTGCAAAAGGATTTTCCGGGACGCCGCTGCCTCATCTGTGCTTCGGCAAAGAAAACGAAACACGGAATAGGGATGCTGCGAATCGGCGATCAGGTGGATTCGTAATCGAACGCCAAAGCGTTGCCCGTCGCCCAGAAGTTGCCGTATCTCCTGAGCGCCTTCTGAAATAACGACGTCAACTGTCTTCGCGCCGAGTCGGACAGCCGATTCGACCACGTGCTGAACGATGGGTTTGGGTCCCAATGGGAGCTGGCAGAGAGGAAGTTCACCGTCAATCACATGCGCGTCGGCACAGACACCAAAGATGATGGCGTGTGTCGACGTGAAGATCGAATTGGTTTGCGGTGTCGTCATGAGAATTCAGAATTTTCGCTTTTGATCTTTCCGGGACATTCGAGAAATTTGATTTCAATACTTCGCGGCAAGGGCCAACTTGCAACTAATAGGCACCTCGACCAAGAACCACGGCAGGAATAGTCTTCGCCAGTAGCTTAATGTCGGTCCAGAAACTGTGACTTTCGATATAGTCGATATCCAGTTGGACTTGCTGATCGAAAGGAATCTCTCCACGACCACTTACCTGCCAGATGCACGTCAGTCCTGGCGTTACATCCAGACGGCGACGATCGGCAAGGGTATATTGAGCCACTTCACGCGGAACGGGAGGTCGTGGCCCCACAAGCGACATATCGCCTCGCAGAACACACCACAACTGTGGCAGCTCATCAATGCTCGCGCGGCGAATCAGTCGTCCGATCCATGTAACGCGCGGATCGCGTTTCATCTTGAAGGTGACGCCGCTGTTTCCGTGGTCGTTGATCGCCAGCAGTTGATCTTTGAGCGCCTCTGCATTTGTGACCATCGAACGAAATTTAGGAAAAGGAAACTCGCGACCCCATTTCCCGACTCGCTGCTGCCAGAACAAGATGGGTCCATGGTCCGTCAGCTTGATACAAAGTGCGACGATGAAAAACAGCGGTGCCAGGAGCACCAGGCCGACTAGAGCTCCGGCGATGTCGACAAGCCGCTTCAATGCAAGAGAACATTGAATGGTGGCGGCCCAGAGATACTTCTTTCGGTAGTATCGAAAGTAAGCTGAAAACGAACCACCACCACCATAACGGCGATAAAAGACATCGGCCAATTGGATTCGGCTGGCTGCAGATTTTGATGTCAATGGTTGCGACACGTTGGAAACTCGGCGGCTGACTCATCTGAAGGAAGAACGGTGAGGGTTCGATACACTCGAGCTGCGTTTCATTGCTGATGGCCCGAAGACGGACGAATTCGAGTACAGCAAAATAAAATCGCTCTTTAACAAATAGGTCACGAAAACGTGTTTTCGGGGAGAACTGTTTCAAATTCATCCACGGCATCTTGTTGCTGAACGACTTCTGTGGAGTTCCAGAAACGTGTGTTGAATTTTTGCTCGATCCTCGATTCCGAATGAGGTCCTACGGCCTCAAAATCGAAACGGGCATTTTCCCTAACGCTGCCAAAACAACGGCTGAATCGGCCATGTGTTTAGGTTGGTAAGCTAGGTTTTGAGGTGATTTCGTTTTCTTCGGACAAGTAAGAAGCGGAATGGACGTCTAATTTTCTGACGAGATGAATCGACACACAATGACAACGGGTATCTTGATCCACGGCTGTCATCTTCACGTCGCAGAATGGATACACGTCGCATGGGGAAGCCCACAATCGGGGTTGGGGCGGATTCCGGCTGGACTTCTGCAGGCCGTAAAGTCTGATGCCTCTGTTGTCGTGATGGGAACCGGCGCCTCGTTCAAACCGTTCTCGCATCCTGACTCGCTTTTGTCCGGTAAGAGATTATCAGAGGCGGAGTATTCGTTCGAGTTCCTGCACATACATGCGGATCAGCTCCGCGATTTCCCTGACTGGCAGCGTGCAGGTCTGCAATCACTTTCGAGCAATCAGTGGCAAGCCTTTCGAACACGGCTTCTTGAACGAATTCATCTCGACAACGATTCTACTAATACCGTTTCAGAAGTGACGAACGCGGCCAGAGTCTTTATCAACTCCGGAGTCGATCAGGTCATTATTGTGACCAGTCCGACACACCTGGTTCGAGCGACTCGCGATGCACTTGCCGTTTTTAGTAGTCATCCGGAGTTCGCAGGATTTTGCGGGAACTTCATGGCTTTTGCCAGCGCTACAGATTTTCGAAACTCCAGCCCGGACGATGTTCTGGTGCTGGAACCACCACACCGACTCGATCGTGCTGGCGTTGATTGTCGTGCCCACGTTCGCCGCTTGATGGCACTTCGATCTTTGGAGCCTCGACTTTATGCGGCTCTGCTGGAAGACTTGCATTTGCTGTTAGAACAACACGAAATCCCGCAACTGGCTGAGAAGTTCATTCCTCAACTGTCCGAAGCGGAGTCGCGTGGTGTTTTAGAAATCCGTAGTGAAAACAGTGGTCAGCAGAGCCGATGGTAGCGGCAAGATTCCAGCTGCTCTTCAGTGACGGCATCACGTAAGATTTTTTTGCCTGGCCATTTTTTGCCGACTCGACCGAAACCGCATGTGTGGGCAAAAATATGGCTGGGCAAAATGAGGTGTGAACTCTTGCGTAGAGATTGAGCGACAAAAATCGTCGATGTCTCCGGCCTGAGGTTGGGAATGCGAGTGACCTCGTCTGCTCTTCAGTCGCGGCGTCACGTAAGATTTTTTTGCCTGGCCATTTTTTGCCGACTCGACCGAAACCGCATGTGTGGGCAAAAACATGGCGGGGCAAAAAGAGGTGTGAACTCTGGGGTTGAGATTGAGCGACAAAAAGCGTCGATGTCTCCGGCCGGATGCTGGAACCGCGAGTGAGTTGCCTGACAACCAGCAGTTCGCTTGCAGGATGATTTCATCGTCCTCAGGCGAAGGCAAGAAACAACAGCGGCACATTCATCCATGCAAGACTGCGGGAGACGGGGCTCAAACCAAAGTCGGCAAAGCGAGCACTGAGCATCGCCTGAGTCACAGTAACACACGTTGTTGACAGCAACACGGAAATGGCCAGACCCTGAACGCCAAAAGCTTGTGTCAAAGGTACAATCGACGCGGCCTGAACAATCAAAGCCACCACATAGGCCATTGTTCCAATTCGAATTTTGTTTTGCGACAGCAGCAACTGAAACTGCATCTGCCCAACACCGCGAATCAGGACGCGACACATGAGAATCAGAAACAGCGGCTTCGCGCCAACGTATCGAGCATCATAAAGCACACCGATCACCCACGGAGCTGCACAGATTGCAATGGCGACGGCTGGTGCCAACCACAATGAGAGTTGTCGCATCAGGCAATCGTGCGTCAAACGTTTCGCGGCATCATCAGGCAGTCGGCTCAGCATGGAGAAATGGACGTCACAGGCTCGGATCATGATCACTTCCGCTACAGCCGCCAAATTCCAGGCGACTGCATAAAGCCCCATCTCCTTTTCGGGCAATAGCTTCAGACCCAGCAATCGATCAATGTTCATCCACAATGCCATGACCAGCGTATTCACAAGCACCTGAGCGCCAAACTTCCAGAGTTCACGGCAGATCGCAGGATCGCGGCGGCCTGGAAGTTCTGGGCACAACACGTACGAAACGGCAATGCCAGCGATGGCTCCAGCAACCGTCCCAGCCACGATCGCCCACACAGAAGACCACAGGAATGCACAAAGAACACTGACCAGCGTACCTCCAAGTGTCATGCTGAATTCATCGATAAACACCGATCGATAATTCATTGCACGTTTCAACCGGGGCATTCCTGGGCTGCGCAGGCTCATCAAAGCGGGGCGCATGGCGAGCACGGCAAGGATGCCGGCCAGTTGTGGCTGATCATAGAATAACGCTACGGGCCATGCCGTCATCGCCGCAACAGCGGAAAGTCCGAATCCGCGATAGACAGTCAGCCACCAGCCGCTGCTGAGTACATCTTTGTCGTCGCCTCGCGGATGTCGAATCACGGCCGGGGCAACGCCAAGATCTGACAACCATTCCAGCGTTGTCAGGAATGCCAGCGCGGTGCCGATCAGTCCGAATGACTCCGGAGCCAGCAGGCGAGTCAGCACAAGGTTGCTTCCCAGTCGAAGCACCATGCCGACCAATTGCGAGATCGCGGTCCAGCCAAGTCCGGCGATGCCTCGCTGAGTTTCTTTGCCGAAGCGGTTTAACAAACGGTTCTTAAGGAAGCTCATTGCGAACGCAATCCCAGTTTGCTCAGCTGCCACTTATGCAGAAACTTGCGGAATTGCTGATCGCCGTACTGCGGAGCTTTTCGTATCCACGCACCAGCATAACCGGTCAGGATGCAGAGACCACCCAGAATGAAGGGTCGCTCCAGCATGCGATATGCAGAAATGCCCAGAAGGTACAACGGGTGAGTTCCCATGAAATACTGACCGCGTCCCCAGCGGCGGCGACCGTGATACACACTGCGGAATGACGAGCCCATCAGTCGCAGGTGAATAATCTGCAGTTCGGGATCAGGATCGCTGATTGCTTCCCAATTCAGCATCCGGCATCGATGACAATCGATGCCATCCCACATCACTTCTCGAACGAAGCCACCGATCTGCTCGAAACACTCACGACGAAACAGCTTTGCCACTCCGTGAGAAAACTGGTCGCCTGTTCGTTCCAATACAAACTTGCCATTCACCGGCACCCAGCATTTACCGCTGATCGTGCCAAGTCGAGGATTCTGGGCGAAGCGTTCCATGAGCAACTGGAAGTAACCGGGTTTCAGTTCGATGTCCGCATCCATCTTGCAGACATAGTCGAAGTCGGCCATGTTCTGCGATTCGAGACCCACATAGAATGCTTCGATGACGCCAGGCCCGACTCGTCGCTGAGTTCCCGCGGGGCGATGAATCACTTTGATCCAATCGTGCTCCGATGCCGCTTTGTCAGCCAGCTCACCTGTTCGGTCGCTGCTGCCGTCATTGACAATCACCCAGCAGGCTGGTCGATGTGTCTGATTGACAAGGCTGTGAATCGTCTTTTCGATGTACTCAGCTTCATCCTTCGCCGGTGTGATGATAAGAATCCTGGAGTTTGGAAGTGCTGACATGTTATCGCTCCTGAAATTTCACGACAAAAATACTAAGGACTCACTGAGTTTTGTTCGTACAATCAGCCAGCTTCAACTGTGCCCCAGGACAGACTCCGTTAACACAGCAGTGCTCCGCTGTGAAAGGACGTTAGCGTCGAATGGCAACTCGTCGAATGGGCCTGGTGTCAGTTCAATGGTGTCGTCTTCGTCTCTTCTTCGAGCACGTCGTGGTGGACGAAGAATTGTTCCATAGATCGTGCGAAGCTGATCGGCTTTTCGGTCCCATGTGAAACGCAAGTGAACTTTGCGAATCGCATTTTCAGCAAGGCTGCGTGACAGTCCTTCATTCATCGCCAGCTTCTCCATCGCCAGGATCAACTGTTCGATGATCTGTTCACGCGGAGCCATCTCCAGCAAAATTCCGGTGTATTCGTCAATCAATTCGGCGGGGCCACCGTAGTTCATCACAATGCTCGGCAATCCGCTGGCCATCGCTTCCAGAACAACGCCGCCACCAAACTCACGCAGACTTGGAAAGACGAACGCCTGACTATTTCGAAGCTCGACCGAAAGCGCGGACTGAGGCAGCCATCCTGCGAACTTGACTCGTTCAGTCAGTTGAAGCCTCGATGAAAGTTCTTCAAGGTTCTGGCGTTCCGGACCATCTCCAACGATCAGCAGTTTGCATGCTTTCAAAACAGGTGATTCCGACATCGCCTGCAAAACCATGTCAAACCCTTTGTAGGGCACCAGTCGGCCGACGGTAATGAACTGAAAGTCCTTCGTCGGAGCTGTCCAGCCGCTTGCGATTTCAAAACGTTTTGGGTCAATTCCATTTTCGGGCAGATAGAATCGCTGCCCGTTGAAACAATCGGGCACTTCTGTGGCTGTGTGACGACTTCCGCTGATGACTGCCGTTAGTCGTCGATAGGAAGACTTGTACCAGGGTAATCGCTGATAGATGTTGCGAATTGGCGACAGCCATTCGCGTTCATTCTTATGCAGCGACGGGAATTGTTTGGGCCAGGGCAATCCACCGTTCAGCGGACCGATGACCATCGGGACGTCCGTCATCGACGCCAGCGGACTCGGCAGAGTCGGCGAAACGGGCGTCACGCGGTGAATCAGATCGAATTCTCCGCTTCGCAGCCGTTTCGAAAATCGTCGTCCCAGTTGTTTTTCAAAGGCAATATAGGCAGGCCAGTTGACCGCCATATTCGTGGTCCAGCCCAGCGAACCACCACCGCGCAGCATTCGCCCCATGTGATACAGAGGCTTCGCAAGCCATTCGTTGTTGATGTAGGCAATTTCAATCCGATTCGAAATCTCGCGCCTCTGCAGCGCTTCGCGATTACGAATGTGAGTTGCCAGCACAATATCCAGATCCCTGCGTTCACTCAGCGCTTGAACAGTGTTGAACCCAACCAGCGGCACGCTGGTCCATTCGGGATTACAAGCTTCTGCGAGGAGTAGGATTTTCATTGAGCTGCAACATCAAACAACGACAAGGAAAAGAATGACGCTCAGTCAAACTTATGTCGTGATCGATGGTGCCGTTGCTGTAATTCGGGAACTACGGGAATTTCCCAGTGTGTTGCAGGAAATCAACATTCAATCGGCCTTCGGAGTGCAGGAGTTCGCTTCCTCGAAAAGACCGTTCTGTCGCTCTATGCTTGAAACATCAGTTTTTCCGAACGGTTCGTGGCATCTGTACGCAGCGCGGGCTTCGTTGAGTTGTCGCCGAATTCATGAAAAATCGGGGCTGCCGCTGTTTTGCTCCACAGCCTGGCGATTTGTGCTACGGAGCAAGCACCGAGAAGTCGGCGAAAGTGATGTAGATTGCGAAGACGATCATAATAAGCACAATGCCCGCGGGTTTGGCCAGTCGCCAGGCGGTCATGTCGACGGCCCCAACATCTTCCTGCACGAACTCTGTTTCACGCGGTTTGATTTCACCGATCACGAGCATCAGCACAAGCAGCCAGCTGAATACGAGCCCAAGAAAATGAAACTCGTGGATCGACGCGACAATTTTGTCAAACGGTGAGACGAAGTATCCGGTAGCGATGATCACGAAGCCGGCGATCAGGCCGATCTTTGCGGCAATGGGTGGCACGCGTTTGGTCAGCATGCCGATCAGGACGACCGCAAAGATGGGAATGAAATACATGCCGTTCATCTTTTGCAGATAATCAAAGATTCCTTTTTCTTTGATGATCGGATGGTCCAGCATCGGAGCGATCACCATAGCGCTGATGGCGATGATCCAGCCGAAAACTTTCCCTGATCTGACGACTTGCTCGTCGGTCGCGTTTTTCTTCAGCAAGTTCTTGTACAGGCCAATGCTGAAGAGCGTACATGAACTATTCAAGGCCGAATTAAAGCTGGAAAGAATTGCGCCGATCATTGCTGCCGCGAAGAAGCCCGTTAGTGGTGCTGGTAAAACCTTGTTGACCAGCATGCCATACGCTTTGTCTTTGTCGATTCCCTGATCCGCGAACATGGCAAACGCGATCATTCCGGGGATTACAAGATAAAGTGGACCGAGTAGCTTCATGGCGCCAGTGAGCAGAACGCCTTTCTGACCTTCAGCCAGACTGCTTGCTCCAAACGTTCGCTGGATAATCTGCTGGTTGGTCGTCCAGTAGAAAAGATTCAACAGGAAGATGCCGGAGAAAATCGTGCCAAATGGCACTGAAGATTTCGGGCCACCGATCGAATTGAATCGTTCCTTCTGTTGCTCCAGCAGAAGCTTCGTACCTTCCGAAATACCGCCGTCTCCGCCGAGTTGCGATAATCCGAACGCCGCAATCATAAAGCCTCCGATGAAGAGTCCGACACCGTTGAGCGTGTCCGAAACCGCAACGGTTCGCAACCCGCCGAACAACGCGTAGATCGAACCAAGAATGCCGACTACCCAGACAATCATCCAGAGGGCAACAGAATACGGTTCCATGCCAAGTGTTTCGGGAAGTGAACCAAGCATCGAGGGAACGTCAAGAATCCCGATCATGCCCGTCGCGCCGGTATAGAGAATGATGGGCAGCAAGATGCCAACATACGCCACCAGAAAAATGATGTTCGTAATCACCTGCGTCTGGTGGTCAAAGCGGATCTCCAGATATTGCGGGACTGTTGAGACGCCGCTCTTGAGAAACTTTGGCAGGAAAAACCACGCCATGAAAACCAGTGCGACAACGCAGACGACTTCCCAGACCATGACACATAAGCCGTCAGTAAAAGCGGCACCGTTGAGCCCCACCATTTGTTCCGTGGACAGGTTTGTCAGCAGCAATGATCCGGCGATCAATGGAAATGTCAGTGATCGTCCGGCAAGAAAATAGCCGCCACTGCTTTCGTGATCGTCGTTCTTCGTGAATTGCCACGTAAGAAATGCGACAAGCCCTGTGAAGAACAAAAAGGAGAGGATTGTGATTGTAAGATCCATGGTTATTTCCGTCGTGCAGGCTGACAGCCTGTGATGTGCCTTGTTTGTACTTGTGATTGTGTGAGCTGGTTAGTTGCAGTCTCAAAGGCTGCGCATTACGTGTCAGAAAATTGACTGAGTTGTCGGGACGATGAGCAGCTCCGGAATGCGGGCTGTCTGCGGCCGACCGAGATGACTCGAAATCCTGCGTCAGCAAGTTGCCTGGCGATTGCGGCTCCAATTCCGGAAACTGCTCCGGCGACGATTGCCGTTTTTGTGTTGGTATCCATTCTCGGCCTGCGGGTATAGGGCGTTCCAAAGTTTTCATGGTACCGCGAGTTGTCGCTGAAACAATGAGATGACTCGTCTGCATCCTGAAATATTTTGTCATGCGCATCGTGGCACGATCTGGTGTCGCCCGCTTTCGAAATTCACCGCTCCACATGCCTATGATGGGCCCGGTCAGATCGAGAAAAACACTTCCTGAATTGAAATCCGCCCGGAAATGCCTTTTATGCGGGCAACAGATCCGTCGTCAGAAATCATTGAAGGAGGCGTTTGATCTGGGCTCGGTACGATTCTTTCGGAGTTGTCGTCCGAGATGCTTTCTCACCTGCCGTGCCCGCATCTTTTAAAGCACGGGATTGTTCCTGACGACCTGGTCGACGATCAAAACGTGAAACACGTTCATGCGTTTGCAGGGCAAAGTCGCGACGATGTCGCGGTCCGTAAGCATGGGAGAAGGCAGCTCAATCCCATGTAGCGACGAGACCGTTCAAAAAATGGCGGTGCAGTGAAAGCTGCCCGGTGAGTGCCCGCAAAATGCTGACTCACCGGACGGCTTGCGCCGATCCCGCTGTTCGGTATTCAACGGCAGCTGAGAAGGAAACAGGCCGGTCGTTCGGCACACTGGCGTTGAGAATATTCCAGCATGCAGCGCAGGCCAATGAATCGCTCAGCTCATCATCTCAGCGTTGTGCTGGAATGCTCGAAAACGGTTTTCTGCCTCGCGCGTTACAGGCTGGCTGTCACAACCGAGCGGGCTGTCGAGGATTGTTCGAAAGCGCTCCAGCGTCGCATTGCGATTTCGAGAGCCTCATCGACAGATCGCATTGTGATGCCTGCGGATTCGGCCTTGATCGTGTCCAGAACGCAGTTCGAACGAGGTGTCTTCGCGGCAATCTGCATGAACTCTTCTTCCGTTTCGAAGAAGCTGAAGTCCTTGTTCGACAAACCATAACGGCGAATCAGGAACACAACGTCCTTCGTGGTAATCGAACCCGGATTTGTCAGATTGTAAGTACCGAACGGAACTCGTTTCGTCCAGCAGTCAACGCAGGCCGCGACAAACTCGTCCAGCTGCGAGAGGCTGTTGGTTGCATTCAACAGGCGGTCATAACGGATCATCTTGGTGATGTAGTTTCGAGGGCCATCCACTTCGTTGAACGGAATGCGCAATCGCCAGACAAAGCAGTTTTCCACGCCGGCAAGCACTTCTTCACCCAGGGCCTTGCAGCCTGAATAGAAGCTGCAATTATTCTGTCGGAACGAAAAATTCGGCGCATCGACTTCTCGAAATCCTCGACCGTTCGGGCGAGTCCCCGTAAAGATGCATCCCGATGAAACATGGCCCCAGGGCGTTTGAGTTTTCTCGCAGGCGGCTCGAATGATCCCCGGAAGCACCGCGTTCCCCTGAAGGCATTCCGTGCGATGCAACTCGCAGGCATCGACATTAGGACGCCCGGTGTACCCGGCCGCGTTGATCAAAAAGTCGGGCCGCTGGTCCCTCAGGAATCGAGTCAGCAAAGTTTCGTTGGTGTAGTCGATCTGAGAACGCGACACGACTTCGTAGTCCAGCCCTCGCTGTTCCAGGTGCTTCTGAAATGCTTCGCCCACATAACCTTTTCCACCAAGAATTATGAACATGCCAACGTCCTCATCGATAAATAGAAATCAGAAGTGTTTTGAAAGTGTAGGATCTGGTTTTTGGTCTGCCGGGAATATTCCGACCAGACGCAGAAGTGGTTTCAATTCGACCACTGCTGGTCTCAGCGAGCCTGATGTTTGAGATAAACGCCGTACTCGTTGGGGAACTGGTTTGCGAGAGTCAGAAGTTGCTCGCGAGTGATGAAACCTTTGCGGAAGGCGATTTCTTCCGGACATGAGATCTTCAGGCCCATTCGCTTCTCAATCGCAGCGACAAAGTTACCAGCATCCAGAAGCGAATCGTGGGTGCCAGTATCCAGCCACGCAAAACCTCGAGACAGTCGTTCGACGTGCAGCTGACCGCGGTTCAGGTATTCCCGATTTACGTCTGTGATCTCGAGTTCGCCGCGAGGTGATGGCTTGATGTTGCGAGCAATCTCCACGACCGCGTTGTCATAGAAATACAGTCCAGGGATCGCAAAATTCGACCGTGGCGTCTTGGGTTTTTCTTCGAGCGAAATCGCCTGCCCCTTGCTGTCGAATTCAACAACGCCATAACTTTGAGGGTCACGCACTTCGTAGCCGAAAATGGTCGCGCCATCAGTGCGATTGGATGCAACCGCCAGCATGTCCTGGAAACCGCGACCGTAAAAGATGTTGTCCCCCAGAACCAGAGCGACGTTGTCGTCGCCAATAAAATCTGCACCAAGAATGAAGGCTTGAGCCAGCCCCTCTGGTTTTGGCTGTTCGACGTATTCAAACTTCATGCCCCAGGAAGTCCCATCACCCAGCAGCTTTCGGAAACCATCAAGATCGCGTGGCGAGCTGATGATCAGAACTTCTCGAATTCCTGCCAGCATCAGAACAGACAGTGGATAGTAGATCATCGGTTTGTCATAAACCGGTGCCATCTGCTTGCTGATACCAAGAGTCAGCGGGAACAGACGCGAGCCTGTTCCGCCAGCAAGAATAATTCCCTTTCGAGTCTGAGTCATAAGATGTGTCCAGCGCAGCAATGAGTTCGATACAAACAGAGAAAACAGAAATCTTGTGTTGACCGATCAGTCATCAGTCATCAGTCATCAGTCATCAGTCATCAGTCATCAGTCATCAGTCACGAGTCAATTATTTTGCGGCCGAGAGTCCCAGTCGTTCTCTGCGATAGCTGCCGCTTTGCACGCGTTCGACCCACTCGGGATTTTCCAGATACCATCGCACAGTTTGTTCGATTCCGGTGGCAAAATCTGTCGCTGGCTTCCAGCCAAGCTCACGTTCAATCTTTGATGCGTCGATGGCGTACCGTCGATCGTGACCGGGACGATCCTTGACATAGGTGATCAGCGATTCGCATGGCGAATGAGAAAGACCAGGTCGAAGTCGATCAATCGTCGCGCAGATTGTGCGAACGATTTCGATGTTTGTACGTTCGTTGTTTCCGCCGACGTTATAACATTCTCCGACAATACCGCGAGAAAGAACGGTTTCGATGGCGGAGCAGTGATCTTCAACGTACAACCAGTCTCGCACATTCAAGCCGTCGCCGTAGATAGGAAGCAGTCGTCCGTCGAGAGCATTCAGCGTCACCAGAGGGATCAATTTTTCCGGAAACTGACATGGCCCGTAATTGTTGCTGCAGTTCGTGATCAGAACGGGCAGCCCATAGGTATGCAGGTAAGCTCGGACGAAGTGATCAGACGCGGCCTTTGATGCGGAGTACGGACTGTTTGGAGAATACGGCGTTGTTTCGGTGAACAGGCCTTCCGCACCAAGTGATCCGTAAACTTCGTCGGTCGACACATGAAGAAATCGAAAGTGACTGCGAGCTTCGCCCTGTAGAGTGCCGAAGTATCGGCGAGTTTCTTCCAGCAGTCGGCAGGTCCCAAGCACGTTGGTTTCTACAAACTCCAGCGGGCCATCAATCGATCGGTCGACGTGCGATTCGGCGGCGAAGTTAATGATCGCGGATGGCTGATGTTCTTCCAGCAGACCGCGGACCAGTTCGCTGTTTCCAATATCTCCCACGATCAATTGATGATGAGGATCATCAGCCGCAGGCAGGGAATCCTGATTGCCGGCATAAGTCATCTTGTCCAGATTCAGAATGCGACAATCTTTCCACGCGACAGCTCGCCGAATGAAGCAGCTTCCGATAAATCCCGCACCGCCGGTGACTAAAATCGTTTTCATGTAATCTCGTGAACTCCCATTGAAGTAGACAGTTTTCAAGTCATTCGGCAAAACGTGAGCAAGGTCGTTTACAGATTCAGCTTTCGAAAACGTTTCCGGGTTGACGCACAGAAACGCACGTACTCCGGAGTTTCGAGAACTTCTCTAAAATTTCGCAATACCGAAGGACTGTCGAAGAATATGGCTTAACAGAAACAAACATGCGCCAGGAAAAATGGCGACGAAGTCAGCGGCAAGGTCGAGTAATTCCAGATTGCGTCCGAACCAGGGCTGCGTAATCTCGTCCAGCAGGCCAATCAACATCACGATGATGGCCATCGCCAGAAATTTGTCCGGCAGAATAACCAGATCGCCCGTGGCCTCGTCGTTCGTAACGGGTCTTGAACACAATAGAAGCAGAAACGTCAGAATTGTGTAAAGGACACCGTGAATAACCTTGTCTCCCCACATCATGCGGGTCTGTTGCTGGATGTTTTCTGCGACCACATGATCCAGCGGCAGATGCGTCAATGTCACCAGAAAGGCTATGTAAAACGCTGTTGTTGTATACAGGAGATTTCGAGCGGAGCGTCGTGTAATCATTTTGTCAGAACTCCAACTGCAGTTGCTGCTGAAGCCTGCCGACTGGCTGGCGATTCGTGCGACACGCGCGTCTCACGCGGCAATCCAATCCCATTGATAATCGCTTCCGCGCTGACACCGCTGTGAAATCGCTGCTCGATTGTCAGACGACCATTGACGGCCATTCGGCTGCAGTCGTCTGGATGTCTAAGAAGGTCCAGCACAGCGTCGGCCATGAGATCTGGAGAACAGGCTGGGACCAGAACGCCATTAACTCCGGAAGTGACCATTTCCGCAACGCCCGGACTTTCGGTGACGATGACCGGCAGTTCCATTGCCATCGCTTCCATTGTCGCAACGCCAAGTGGTTCTTTGTGGCTGGCAAGACAGAAGAAGTGAGCGCGTTCCAGTTCCTGACGAACTCGGTCTTCCGATACGGAGCCAGTCAGCTGAACGCATTGTTCGAGATGGAATTCCTGTATCAGTGAATGCAATTGATCAAGATAGTCCAGTCGTCGGCCATCGGTTGCACCGCAGATCGTGAGTTCCGCCGCAACACCTCGCTGTCGTAACCGATGGACCGCTCGAATCAGATCATCGTGGCCCTTGCACGGATTGATCCGACCGCAGGACACCAGCCGAACAACTCCGTCCTTCGTTGCAGGCATGTAAGGTCGACTGCGGACGAACCGCGACGGCTCCACGCCCATTGGGGCCAGCAAAATTCGCGACAGGCAGTCATCGGGCAGCGATTGTTGTGCGCTTTCAATCAGCTCCCTGGTAATAACGATAACGAAGTGAGCGAAACGCCATTTCAGATGCTGGTTTGAACCGTAATCATGTAACGGACCATGCAGTGTGAGACTATAAGTGAGCCCCGAAAGTTGCTGAAGGAATACGCCCACCCAGGCGGCATTGGCACAACTGTGGATGTGCAAGTGCGTCCATCCGGATCGATTTGCCATCCGAACAAGCGTCGCGGCAACAGGAACCATGGCAGCAATTCGAAGTCGTTCTTTGAAGCTGCCGCAGTCTGCCGTCGCAATGATTTTTAGACATCGAAACCATGCAATCGGGCCACAGGCGACAATTGTCAGCAAAGCGGCCAGGAGCTTTCGAATACCAACGGGTGTCAGATATGTTGTTTGCTTTCGAGCAGACTCCGCCCAGTCATGTCGGGCAGCTCCGTTGGCTGGTGGTCGAGTCGAGTACAAGACAGCTTCAACATCACGACGACGGAGTTCTTCACGTTCACGCATGAAGAATGCGTGCGTCTGACCGGGAAACTCGGGAATCAGATATCCAATCCTGTTCATATCGTTGTCTTTGAATTCTCCGAAGGAGTGATCGCATTCAAGGG
This sequence comes from Planctomycetaceae bacterium, assembly GCA_041753135.1. Classification (GTDB taxonomy): domain Bacteria; phylum Planctomycetota; class Planctomycetia; order Planctomycetales; family Planctomycetaceae; genus SXXK01. Next base: position 17,296 of record JBGSVD010000264.1, on the reverse strand, counting down.
TGTCAGAATGTCGTTTTTTTCCGCCGTCATTACTTCTTCCGATTTATCTTGAGAGAGCTTTGCCTCATCGCCCTTTTTTGAGGACTTAAGACCAAAAGAAAATCGGATCCGTGGTTTCCGCGTTATTCCAACACGTGTCGCCAGTCCCCAGATTGGAGCCTGCAGTTCGCAGAGACTTTCAATCGTTCTCTGCATGCCGTTCGTCAGGCCATCATTACGATCGTGCAGAAGCAAAAGTCCGTCGGAATAGCGAGCAATCATTTCCGCATCGGTTTGTTCGCCCAGGAAAGGTCCCAGCACGACAATCATTGAATAATTCTTGCGGGCGTGTTCAAAAAACTCCGCCATTCTCTTCGAGAACAATTGTTCGGGGTCATATTTTCCCCCAGTCACGAAGTGAATTCGATCCTTGTGTTCGTTCAGCAGATACTCAAATTCAACAGCAGAATCGCTGATGAAATCGAACAACTCCAGTTTCTGCAAAGGATTTCGCAACGTCTGCGAATCTGGTTTAACACATTCATCTGACGCAACAGGATTCAGGGAACTCCCCATAAGAGAAACCACCAGGACATTTTCGTCACGGCGTGCAAGTGTTTCGGCGATACGGATGAGAAGGCGAGTGTCAGTGTCATGATTTGCTTTTGAGCATGGCAGAAACGTTATGACGGCACCAGAACGCGGCTGTAGCTGCTGCATGCGAAGCGACATGTGACGACACCAGTTGACAGACTCGACCGCAATGTCGTCTGGAGTCATGTCGCGAAAAAGTTCCATCAGAGTCTTCTGAGGAGAGATGACTGCCATGCCAAGTTGTTCACAGTATTCGAGCAGCGACGGGCGAGTCGCGGTCGCTACGGCCAACAGCAAAATGGGCGAAATCAGCATCGCCGCGATCCCGCCGAAAATCATGACAAACATCTTCTTGCGATTGGATGACGGAGGCTTCATATTGGATGACGGAGGCTGAGCCACGGAGAATTCAACAGGCCCCATTTCATGCAGTGCCTGCAATGCCGATATCTGATTATTCAGCGAATCACGCTCGTCAGAGACCGATTTCATTTCAGCCAGAAGGCCCGCTTGTTCGGTCTTATAGAGCTCAAGCTGAGAAAGTCGCTGTCGGCTTTCGGCAATGACCAGGCCCAGTTGTCGCTGAGATTCCTGAGATGCCAGAATATGCAAATCCAGCTCTACGAGCTTAAACATTGTTTGGTGAACAATGGGCGAACCAACTCGTTTGGACTTTGCTTTGGGCACGACCATCTTGTCAATGCGTTCAAGTTCTGTCTTCCATTCGTCAATCTTTTTTCCTTCAAGGATTTGTGCCTTCAACGCCTCCACTTCGGCATTGATGGCTTCAAAATCGTTCTTGCTGATGAACCCTTTTTCAAAGAGTATAAGCTTGCGATTGTATTCACTCTGCTTGGCGTCCAGCTTCGCGCGAATTTCGTTCAGCCTCCGTTCTTCACGGATCAGCTCATTCAGTCGGTCCTGTCGTCGGCGATTGTCAGCCAGTGATTCTTCTGCCGCCTCTGCTTCCTTTTCAGATTGGCTTTCAAGTTCCTCTTCCTCCTTCTGCTGATCCAGTTGCTGCTGAACACTGATTCGCTGAACTCGCAGACCCTGTTCCTCAATCTTTTGAGAATTCAGCTGATAAGCCATGGACGATTCGTTGGTGATGAGCGACTGGACTTCGGCGTCGACATCATTGACCTGATGGACTCCGGCGAATTCCGCTAATCGAGCACGGATGTTACTCATGCGGCTTTCATTACGAGCCTGCGACTGCTGGAGGTCGCCCAGGTTTCGAGAGATCAGTGACCTGCGCAGGCCTGCCACATGGTCCTGGAATGCTAAAATGATCGAACCAAGGATGTGAGCTCCCTTGTCGACGTCTGTTGTGACAATGGAGAGTCCGATTTTCTGCGTGCCGCGAGGTTCCTCCACCGACAACGACGAAGAAAGTCCATGTGTTGAGTAATCAAGTCCACCTTTTTCTATCGCGCTGTCCAGGACGGCTGCGGACTTTACAAGTGACGACACGGTTCTCAGGTCCGGCGGAACATAAAGCCGCTCGGCCGCTCCATCGATCGGCAGGCGGCCATAAACAATTCCGGCTTCCACGGTCCATGTGGTCTCGGATGATAGTTTGGAGAGCATAATGCCAGCGGTCAGCGAAACTGCCAAAGCAGCACTGACGACCCACCAATAACGAATCATCTGAATCGCTGACTTCACAGCGTAGCGCAGCAATTTGTTGGGTGGCACTGCCGGCTTCAACTGAATTGGCGAATGACCGCTCATCGAGGGTCTCCCGCGAAATGAGTCACTGGGATCAGTCGCCGCTGAAACGCTCGAATGCGCGGCATCAGCTCGGGTGTGATGTCTTTCATGATCTGATTGACAGAAAATTGACGTTTTGACAGTGAACGAACATTGCAGGCCAGTCCGGCGTTAAACATCCAGATTGCCGCATAGTCAGGCGCGAACCAGACGGATGTCATGGAGATGGCCAGCGAAACAAAGCCCGCCGCAAGGCCAGCGGCGACCGGCTGCCACGACGAATTACTCCACGCCGCACGTATCGAATACCACGTAACAAGAATCATCAGGAAGCCAAGAAGTCCGTTGCCCAGCTGTCCGTATTGCAGATGGAAGAGCACGTAGTGACTGTCGATGGAACCGAAGCGCTGCGCAAGATCCGGATCAATCTGAACCCCGGACATTGCACCACCCCAGCCAAACAAGCCCGCCTGTTCGAGTGGTCTGCGATAAACCTGAAGCAGCAGTATGCGGTGTTTCGTTCCCGTGTACTCCACTTCTTCGCCGTCAATCATGATCATGCGAACTTCTTCTGTGTTTTCGCCCGCCATTTTTCCGAGCGAATCGATCAGCACATCACGAACAGCAAACAGAGTTACACCCCCGGCGATCGCAGTGGCGATCAGCGGAATCCGCAGTTTGGGGATCATCAGGAATGTGGCAATACCACAAACGATGAGATAACCCAGTTGCGCGCCGCGGGAAACGGTGACCAGAATCGCCGCTCCCAGAGCCAGCGGCGTCACCATGTAAAGCCAGTTCTTTTTGACGCTCAATCGGCCTTCACGTAACAACTCCAGCGCCAGCGGCAGGAAGAGAATTAACTGAAAGCCGTTGTAAATAGGATGTGAAACATTCCCCTGAGCTCGCTTCATTCCCCAGCGATAGCCTTCGCCAGATTCCAGAATGCCAAAACGCTTTCCAAGAAGAGTGTTTACGGGATTCATTTTCGTCAGTGCTTCTATCAGTGCCAGAACACAGACGATCGCAATGAGCTTAGCGGCCAGCGGAGCAAGCTCTTTCAAATCTTCCGGAGACTGCAGGAACAGTCGACCAACCACATAGGTCGACAACCATGTGAAGCCAATGTCGAAAGCGGTCAGCGGGGCAAGTCCGCCGTTAAGGTACTGCGAAACGCACAGGCAAAGGAATAGTGCGAAAGCGACAGCGTCAGCAAGACATGGCTGGAAGACGATCTTTCGCTTTGGAGGAAATGCGACCAGCACAACACAACCCAGAATGGCCTGAATGATGCGAAAGTCCAGGCGGATCGATCGAAGATTGTAGGTCATCCAGGTCGGCCCCAGCAGAGCCGCGATCAGGAACGACTTCCTCAGCGCAGCGCCGCCGCCCTCGCGTGATGCCACGTGAAGCGTATAGGCGACCAACATGAGGGTAAACAAGTAGAACATGAATGGCGATTCGCAGGATGTGAAGACTCTTCACAACAGTAGTTCCCGAAAATCAGCATGACGCGCATTTTCTTCGGCGTTTAGATGAAGTCTGAAGTGATGTTTGCATTCCCCGGCAGTAGAGACGGTCACTCAATCGTCCTTGTCCGTTCTGAAATCGTTGATTGTTTGATTCCGACAACACAAACAATGGAACCGTGTTGACCCACGGCAACAGGCAGGTGGCAAAACGGCAACAGGCTGCGAGCTTCGAAATTTTTTTATAGGGTGAAGTACCCAGTTTGATAAATGGCAGTCCACAGTGTTGATTTCGTAAGACAGGTTTTTGATGTTCACTTCAAGTTCAGTTGCAGCCCGGCAATCGACTCGCTGCATCTCCATCTGGCTGAACTCAGAAAGGCCTGTTCGTGCTCGCGATTGTCACTCGTCAACTTCCTGCACAATATCCACATTCGACTTCACGCGCATCGCTTCTCAAGAGACGGCCTGCGACGCCAGTGACCCGCGGACCGTTTGGAATTTCCGATAACCTGAAGATTGAAGTCGCTCCGACGGACAGTTTTCTAATGTCAGGCTTGAAGGGTAATCACCGATGAACTCTGGCCTGTCTGCCACAACCTGTGCGGCGGAACTCTCAGACGATCACATCGTCGCCCTCATAAATGTCGGCGTCGACCGGGCGCTGTCGCGGACTGAACAGCATGCCAACTCCAAGCAACGCAGGACTCTTTGCAGCATCTTGATCGTCAGCTTCAACACAAAGGACCTGACTCGTGCCTGCCTGCTGTCTCTTCGCGAGTGGCATGCCGATTCTGAAGTGATCGTTGTCGATAACGCGAGCCGTGATGGCTCTGCCGACATGATCGAACAGGAGTTTCCCGAGGTTCGCCTGCTGAGGCTGTCTCATAACATTGGCTTCGGGCGAGCCAATAATCTGGCGATGAAGTTTTCGAGTCACGAAGTCATCGTGCTGCTCAATTCCGACACGATTCTCCAGGACAACGCGCTCAGCCGTTGCGCGGAGTTCCTGCTTCAGGACAAATCGCTGGCCGGTGTGACTCCGCGGCTGATTGGCGTTGATGGCATCGAACAAAACACACGGCATGCTGTTCCCACATTTCGACAGACCTTTGATCGCTTCGTCTTCGGTCGGCCGATGGTTTCGAACGGCGGGGATTTCTGGATTCCCGGCACCTGCATGCTGCTGAAACGATCGGCCGTTGAAGCATCGGGCGGATTGTTTGAACCGAAACTGTTCATCTACTGGGAAGATGCCGATTTGTGCTCTCGCCTGAAAGAGCACGGCTATCGGCTGGACGTTGTGGATGACGCAACAATCATTCATTATGGCGGTGCCAGTGGCGGTGGTCCGAATTGCTCGGCCAAGCCCGGTCTTCACGAATGGTACACGTTTGGTCGACACTATTGGTTCGCGCGACATCGTTCGTTGCCCGAAAGTGTCGGCTTGTGGGCGCTGGAGTTTCTGGACGCCTTTCGATGCATGGGACGCGGCATCGTTCGTCCGTCGCGTCGCAATGAGTTTCAGTTTGGACTGACGCTTCTGAAGACGCTGACTCGCAAGCTGATCGGACTTAGCCCGACGTTTGCTCAGTCGGACTTGAAAGGGCGAACTGACGAGCAACTGATCCAGCCCAATCGCCGGGCTTCGACGCCGCTGATCGATGCTAATCTGACGGATGTCGGCATCGTGGCCATTGGACGCAACGAAGGCGAACGACTCAAAACGTGCCTTCGCTCTCTGGTCAGAACCAACGCGCCGGTCGTCTATGTGGACTCCGGTTCCACCGACGGCAGTCAGCAGTTCGCTCGCGAAATCGGCGCGGTAGTCGTGGAACTGGATCTCAGCAAACCTTTCACTGCCGCTCGTGCTCGCAACGAAGGGCTGAAGGCGTTGACATCACAAAATCCCGATCTGAAATTCGTACAGTTCGTGGATGGCGACTGCGAAATGACCGACGGGTGGTTCACTGCCGCGAAAACAGAGATCTCGCGTGATGAACGCTGTGCCGTGGTCTGCGGATCACTCAGCGAACGGCATCCGGAGGCTTCAATCTACAACAGACTGTGCCAACTGGAATGGCGTCGACCTGTTGGAAAGCTCGAAAGCTGTGGCGGGATATTTCTGGGACGAATTGCAGCCATCAATCAGGCCAATGGCTTTGATGCCGGTCTGATCGCCGGCGAAGAACCGGAGCTGTGTTTTCGGCTTCGCGATTCCGGCTGGAACATTCGGGGCATTGCCAGCGTCATGGCACAACACGACGCGGCGATGTCCCGATTCGGACAATGGTGGAAACGTTCGGTTCGCGCGGGGCATTCGTATGCGGAAGGCTACGCAATGCACGGGCAAACAAAAGAGCGGTATCGACGAAAAGAAGTTCGCTCCAACCTCACGTGGGGCTTCGTTATACCGCTCTTATCATTCGTGCTGGCGTGGCCGACATTCGGCCTGTCGCTACTGATCATGTCGCTTGGGTATCTACGACTGTGGCTTAAGATTCGCAAAGGCCGAATTCAGCAGGGCGATTCGTCGCAGGATGCTTCGCTGTACGCAGCGTTCGTCGTGCTCGGCAAGCCAGCTCAGGCGCAGGGAGTGCTGAAGTTTGCGTTGAATCGCTGGCGAGGAATTTCCAGCCGAATCATTGAGTACAAGTGAAACGCATTTGAATCAACAGTGAAGCTCTGTCATCAATCGATCGCAGAGTGAATTTCTACGAGGATCATCTCTGTGGCCGACGCTTTGCTTGAACGTCCTGAACTGTCTGCTGTACTTTCGAACTCCGCACGCGCCGTCGACTCTGCGGCAGTCACATCAGAGACTGACGCAGCAATGGCGGCCAGGACCTTGAATGTGGCGTATCTGACCACCGAATATCCCAAGGCCAGCCACACGTTTGTCCGTCGTGAAATCATCGCGTTGGAGGCATTGGGGCATCGAATCGAACGCTTCTCCGTGCGCGATGGCGGACCGGTGGCGGATCCAGCCGATATTCAGGAAGCCACGAAGACAACTTACCTGCTCAAGCAACCGCTTGTTCGGCATCTTGTGTCGTGTTTTATGATGACAATCACGCGGCCGCTGCGAATGCTGAACGCGTTGAAGCTGGTTTGGTCAACATGGAAGAAGAGCGATCGCAGTCTGGTGAAGCACGTCGCTTACCTTGTCGAAGCGGCAACTCTTTGTCGAATGATGGAACAACGCGGCGTTCAGCATCTGCATGTGCATTTCGGAAAGAACGCGGTCGATGTGGCTCGTCTGGCGAGAACACTCGGCGGCCCGACGTACAGCATGATGATTCACGGCCCTGGCGAATTCGATGCGCCTCGCTCGTTCGATCTGGGCGGCAAGGTGGCCGATTCGTTGTTCACGACGGCGATTACAAGCTACGCGAAGGCTCAGTTGCAGCGCTGGACCAGTTACGAACACTGGTCGAAGGTGTATATCGTCCGCTGTGCGATCAGCGATGATTTTCTTTCCGCGAAACGTCCGCTGGATGAAGATTCTCAGCAGTTCGTTTGCATCGGTCGACTGACGGCGCAGAAGGGCCAGTTGGTGCTGGTCGATGCTGTCGCCAGCTTGATCCGCGAAGGTTGCCGTTTGAAGCTTGTGCTTGCTGGCGACGGTGAAATGCGTCAGGCGATCGAGCAGCGAATTGCGTTTCACGGGATCCCGGATTCCGTTGAAATCACCGGGTGGATTGGTGAGCAACGTGTTCGCGAACTGTTGCAGGAATCTCGAGCCATGGTGCTGCCAAGTTTCGCCGAGGGCTTGCCGGTTGCCATCATGGAAGCCTTTGCACTCGGCCGTACCGTGATCAGTTCAGCCATCACTGGCATTCCGGAACTGGTGGTTCCTAACAAGAATGGCTGGCTGGTTGTGCCGGGTTCTGTGACGGATCTTATGAAAGCGATGCTGGAGTGCCTTGAGACTCCCGTTCCGATGCTGAACGCAATGGCTTCTCACGGTTGCGACCGAGTCAAATCGAACCATCGAGCATCAACGGAAGCTCAAAAACTTTCAGACCTGTTGCTGCACCACATCCCTCCAGTTGTGAGCCGACAGTGTTAGGTGCACGAATCGCGGCGGGCTTGTGTTGAGGGAAAAAAATGGCGGGGCAAAGAGTTGAGGTGTGAAGATCTTTTTGCCCTGTCATATTTTTGCCTACCTTCCTGCACGGCTCGTCATACCCTCTGTGATTCGCTGCGGAGCAGCGGCGTCATGATAGCCTGTGGCTTCAGCCACAGGTCACGTGCGACCCAAACATCCCAAGCTGCGGAGCAGCGGTGTCATGTGGGCGGACGTGCGATCTCGCATGGAGGGGAAAGCCGGGGACACACAATTGATTTCCCCAGTCGCATCGTTTACTCGAACCCGTGCGTTTGGCTGCGGAACAGCAGCGTTTTGATAGGTTCGGGCTGAGGGGCCCCCGAGGCTTGTGAAAATATGAAATTCAAAGCTCCGGAGGAGCGACGTAAGGCCGGATCTATCACGTCAATGTTTCAGCTGGACTGTCGTGGCGTTGCTTCGCGGATTCAGAACAGGGGTGCGAACATCATTCCTCCCGTTCCGAAAGTAAATCTTTGCATCGCGACCGAAGAGTCCTTACTGCACGAATGTTCGACTCTGCACCTTATCACTCAGAAACAATTCGACATCGTCGCCGGCCATGATTTCAAGAGCATACTCAAGTCCAAGTTCTGTGAGAGCTTCCTTGACGGGCAAAAACTCAGAGAATGAATCTCGGGCAACAAAAAGTCGAACAACGTACTTCTTGCTAACAAGATTAAGCTTCACCCTCGCATCGTTCTTCGCCGAAACGCTTCCTCGCAGCAGAAGCCCTGCCGCAGGTTGGGGCTTAATGGTGGTCTTACCGGCAATTTCAACGATTTCGCATTCGTCGCGATTCAGCATGAGATTCATCATGTCCGAATTTGGATCCTCGGACGTGTGGACTGAATAGAGTCTTCCGTTATCAAGAGCAAAGGTGAATCCAAACTTCGATGTTTCATGCACTCTTCGAACCTCGGCCGTGTGCCCGTTCTTAGTTTGCAGATCACGAAGATTGTTCTCGGTCTGCTGTTGGCTTCTCTGCTCCGCTTCAACCTGCTCGAGTAGTTGTCGCAGGTTCTGTTCAAGCAGCAGTTTTTCACGTTCTGTCAGAACAATTGATTCGGCTGTTTTTGTCTTCTGCGATGCGAGTTTAGCCTGACTTTCGGAGTCCTGATGAATCTGCATGGCAAGGTCGACAGATTCCGTACTTGCAAAACGTTGAAGAAGTTCTGCCTGCTGCGCCAACTGCTGCTGAAGTACCTCCTGTCGCTGCTGCAGCCCTGAAAGTTCGCGCTGGCGAGCGAATGTCTCTTCGATCGCCTGAGCCGTTTGATCTGCGGAGGCCGTTGATGTGGCTGACTTCTGAGCCATAATGGACGCCAGCATCGAGATGAAAATGACGGTTGCGAAAGTATTGCAGATGGTGTCGAGCAGCAATTCGAGACTGTCATCTGCGGAGATAAACGGACGACGACTCATAACACGTCTGCTCCTGTCACGGGATCCAGAGCCGTCTGATCCTGGCCGAGCAGATCGTATCCATGCGCAATGCCTTCTTCTCTAAGCGTACCAGGCAGGCGATCAATTGCGAGACTAGCACCTGGCTTCAGCAGAAGGAGAAACTCGGAACCTTCCCGATGTCGCTCTCGAGTCCACTGCAAAACCTCATTGACAGACGAGAAGGTCAGAGGCACCTGCTTCCTGCCAATCTGCGCCGCTTTAATGTTTGTGTCGGACGTGACTTCAATGATCCAGCATGCTGACGCACTTCCGACATAGCGATTGTAGACAACGCGCCTTCCTTCCAGCATTTGCTGAATGGACTTCTCTTGTCGGCTGGCTTCTTGAATCAGTTGAGCGATACTGGCCTCTGACGACTGACGTTTTGTCTCCGCCGCCGATTTTGTGCTGTTGAGCGTTTCTGCGGAATTCATGCTCTGTTGCAACATAACAAGGAGTTCCCGTTCGGCCGCAGCTTGGGCGGCTGAGATGGCTTGCTGCTTTTCTCTCAGAAGTGTCTGATTTGATAAAGCGCCAGATTCCAGGACAGCAGTGTTCTCGGACACTTGTCTTTCCAGATCACTCATCTCCGCCTGAAGACTGAGCACATCAGCCTGCATTTCAGTACTCCTCTTCTGCACTTCCTCGGATGAACGTGTTGGCTTGTCTGTCACCTGCAGACAGATCATCAGAGTCAACAGGAGCATGATACCCATCAAACAGGTAATGATGTCCTGAAAGGAAAACAGAGAAAACCGAGTGGAGCATTTGCGCTTTCGTCGACTCATTAATCCAGTCCGTCGCTGATTGTCCGGCATATCATTTATGGAACGAACCGATAATCACCACGATTTTTGTCGGCAATCTCTTTCAGTAATGGCTCTCCCGTATTGCTGACAAACGCGACCGTGTTGATTCGGACTTTGCGAGACTTGTTGAGGTTTCGAATAAACTCCGGAGTGTCCTGTTCGAATGAACCGTCTGTCAGCAGGAAGACGGTATCTGGTTTCTTTCTCGGCGAGAATGCCTTGTCCATACCCAGCTTGACATTCGTGCCACCGCCGTTTTCGATACCGGAAACAAAGGACGTCGCTCTTTCCTTAGCTTCGTCTGTCGCGATGACAAACCCTTCACTGGCAAACTCATAGGTCAGATCGTCGAAGAAGATGATCTGAAACTCAACATGCGATGGCAGTTTCGCAAGTGACGCCATCAGTTCTTTTTTGGCACGGCTTAGGGGCTCACCCTGCATGCTGCCTGAGCAATCCACGACGTAGGTGAATCGCCGCCCCGTTCCGCGAATTCCAAAGAATGTTGTTTCGCCTGGTGCTGAAACAGAAAACCTTGATTCGCCCTCTGAATCCCCTACCGTCAGACCATTACTGGCGTTCTCTGACGACTCTGCTTCAACACCGGCGACCATGTCGTCTTCGGCAGTCCCTTCATCTCCGGCATTCGCTTTCGCACTGGTGTCACTGCTGGATGAAGCCCCGTTGCCAGCGGACGCAGCGGCATCGGCTGCCGTGTCGCTGGAGTGGGAGTCAGCATTCTCAACCGACGCAGACTTCTGACTGGAGTCTGGAGAATTTGAATCCGCACCTGATGCCGTCGCCTGGGCAGTCTGACTGGCGGCAGCCTCGTTGGCCGCGGTCTCACTTTTTGTTGATGCATTGCTGTCTATGCTGGCATTCGCCGACTGCTCTGTCCCCTGAACTGCAGCGCCATCCCCGTCTCCGGAACTCGCCAATCCCGGGGCCGGAGAAGAATCGGGCCAAAACAGCCAGACGAGGAGGAGCAGCAGCAGAAATGCTGCGACGCTGCCACCAGCAATCATCTTTTTCCGACGTAAGGCATCTTCATCTGTCCGCTCCGGCAGAGCAGGAAGCTGATCGCTGGGATCCAGAGAGCTTTCATTCAAAGCCGTTTGTTCGGCAGAACGCGGTGCTCTTTTCCAGTGTTCAAACTGAGCGGCCGGGCTGAATTTGTCGGCCTCTGAGATCGACTTCTTTGCAACAGCTTGCAGCAGCCCCGCATTTTTCAGCAATCGCCATTGGGATGTGAACTCCTCACGAACCTTTGTTGTGGGCGAGAGAGTCCCCGACTGTGCGAGAAACTTCAGTTCACCTGTTGCGACTGGTCCGCACTGCTGCCCGTCGAGTTCATAAAACCAGCGGTTAGAACTCATCAGTCGTCTCCACTCACATGAAATGGCAGTAGTCGCAGCTTATTGACTATCTGTCGAGTGCAGTATTCCGCACAGTGGTCGAGGAATTCCTGTTCTGACTTTCTCAGGAAAGTGATCAGCAATTGAATCACCAGCGCGGCGACGAGAGCTTCAAGGGTCGTGTCAAATGCAAGGCCCAGTCCACTGGTCACCTGTTTCAGCGCAGGGAGTAATGCATCCGCTTGTCCCGCCGCACCCATCACACTGCCAAACTCGCCGATCGCGATGGAAAGTCCAAGCACCGTGCCGATAAATCCCAGAATGGGAATGGCCCATAAAAAGCCACTAATGATGACGTAAGAAGATTCCGAAATCGCCTCGTCGTTTTCGCCCTGCGTTCGAATGATCTCATCCACGTCGGAGACACGCCCCATGTTCCTGAGGTTGGACAGTGCGACGGAAATGCGATTAAAGAGGACGAACTGCCTTGGATCATCCACCAGCGAATGCATGCGTTCGATGACCTCATCCACGTTCGAAGGGGACAGCACAAAAGATGCCTCCTCAGGGACAATCTTCAAATCCAGGCATTTGCGTTGCATCTGCAACTTATTCCATTTGATAAACAGAATCACCAGACACCATGCCGTGAAGAAGGCGATCGAGTAGGGAATAATGCCCTGTCCGATAAACTTGCTGTTCAGCCACGATTTTGGGAACGGAAGAATTGCGCCATAGAAGATCGCCGTCATCACAACGGCCAATAAAAAAGACAACAGCGAATTAACCTGTGTAAACCGCCCGCCATTAAAGAAGAGCCGCTGTTCAATGTCGCGTCGATGCCAGGAAATTTTCTGTGGTCCACTTTGCAGCCCACCAAAAGACTTATGTTGTGACATTGATATTCCAGGGACTGAATGGGTGAACGGAAAATCTCATCATTGTTGTGGATGCCTGAAAAATACGGCTTTCATCGCAGTTGATGGCAGAACTAATCATGTGAAGTCCTCCCATTTGAAAAGATCTTTGGCAATTGTCCTCTCACCACTTAAATGCACTGGGCGGGGAGATGTTGTACGTCACGTCGTACTTTCCCTGATCCATCGTCAGGAGGACAATTCCCTCAACGAATGCCACAATCGCCGGAATAAATGTTAGAACACTTAAAAGGTAGACGATCCCCCACCCCCAACTGCCATGATAAAATTTATGTGCACCAAGACCTCCAAGAACTAGTGCCAGAATCCCTGACGTGGTTTTGTTTCGAGCGTTGGCAAACGGTGCACTGCGTGGTTGTTCAGAGTGAGTGAGGCCAACGCCACACTGCACACAAATTACTTGATTGTGGTTCACTGCAACGCCGCAGCTATAGCAGAACTCTTTCTCCGATCGAGGAGGAACGCCACACTTAATGCAAACGACTGCTTTCTGCGGTACCGTTGCACCACAGTTGGTACAATATTCCTTTTTTTGATCAATCTGCAGGTTTGAGACTTCCTTCTTCAAAGGTGTCTCATTCAACACGAAGGAGAACTGTGGTAACGACCTCGCGGGAACCCAGTCTTCAAGACTATCGCACCACACCAGTGTTTCGCCCGAAATTGCTTTGCTCTGCAAGAGTAATTGCAATTGAGATTCAGACACGGGACCGAGACGCGTTCTACCATTTGCGTAGAACCACTCTTCAGATTCTGTTTGGTTCTCCGGCTTCCCCATTTCTGGACTGCCCGCGGCCGATTGAGATGACCTACTTTTTATATTGACGTCTGCTACCCAATATTCAGCGAGTTCCGGCATATCGCCAACTCGAATCCAGTAGCGGCCATCTTCTGAGATTTCGTGATGTCGCCCCAGCCGTTTTTTGCGGACCAAAGCAACAATCTGCGGGAAGCTTGCTGGCCCTTTCACCTCGCCACGAACACGCAAGTAGTACGATTCTGACATGTTGTACTTTTTTAAACAGGGATCGAATGCTGTGAGTTTCCGCGCGGGAATGTATTACGACCAGATTTGGCGAGATTACCCTGATGAATCTTCCAATAACAAATACACGGGGCGTCCCTCAAGGGCCGAATCGGCAACTGCATCTGCCGGGACGGAGATCTTTGAGTCTGGTTTCAGGCTTCCGACTTCGGCCATCGTGACTTTTGTCTTCGCCTCAGCAGCTATTTGCAGGATGCAGAGCTTTGAATGACTGGCAGTGACCGACATGTCGGGTTTCAGCGAGACGATCCATTCCGATTTTGAATTCCGGTGCATCCAACCTACCCACTGCAGATCCGGTGGAATCGCCGTCTGCTGAATGGCTTTGGTGACTCCGACAGCCATTTCCAGTTCTTTCCATACACGCTCCCCATTGGCCTTCAAGTAGCCTCTTGCATCGTTTCGTTCCTCATTGGCCTGCTTGTCACCAGGGACCGTCCAGTTCGTGAGTCGCGAAACTCCGCGAGCGCTGATTTCGGAAAGCAGTGGTTCAGATTTTCTGCGGAAGCCCTCGCTGCCCGCAGAACCCAGTTTCATCAGCTCATCAATCAGCAGCAATCGCATCAAAGCATCCGAATCCTCTGAAATGATGATTTCTTTGATCACGCCCACTAACGTCGTGTCGTAGTCTGTGGCTGCGTTCGTTTTGAGACGCTCTTCTATTCGACGATACATTCTGGTTTGTGGTGACAGCCAGTCTTCGTCACGGTCCTTCTTGTTCAAAACATTGTTGGCCGCAATTGTATCCTTTGAGGTCTGGGTTCCGGTCGTTGTTGTAAAGTACTCCACAGAATAGGTTGATCCGTTGTTGTCGCTCGGTGGTAATGCCGTGTAATACCGCTGACCGTCGCGTGTTTCGAGCATATAAGATTTGGAAATCGTTCTGCGTGCAAAAACGGCTTTGACAGCATCCATCGGGTTCGTTCTGCCATCAGGACTTCTGCTGGCAATGGCTCGTAGCGCCGCGATCAGATCACTCTTCAGTAATTCCTCTGCAAACGGCCCTGAATTGCGCTGCAGTGTTTCTGAATCACTGACCAGCAGACTTGCTTCGGTTGGACTTACTTTTGTCAAATCTACCAGCTTGAGTCTGCGTCGAAGTAAATGCCATGTGCCGACGCTCTTCCATACCACGGACTCTGTTTGAACGACCGATTCAAATTGCGCAGATCGTTCCGTTCCGGGATTATCGCGAGCATACTGGACAACGTGTTGCTCAAAAGCATTCAACTGACCTACAGAGTCCGTGATCTTTCTCAATCCCGCAGCCATTTGCAGATTGCTGGCCACCATCTGCCGGTCTTGTTGAACCTTCGACTGAAGCGCCGTGACGGACTGTTTCAGCGGCTGCGAGACATCATTGCGTTCCGCAAGAAGCTGCAGTTCTGCTGCAGCGGCGTCATATCCGGTGACGCTGTCTCCGGGCAACGCCTGGATCGTTTCAGACACTTCAGTCAGGCTCTGGCTGAATTCAGCATCGACGACTTTCTGCACCTCGCCTTTTTTGTCGACAAGCTGTTGTTCCGTTTGCAGAAATTTGGCTCTCTCCTGCTCGCCTTTGGAGATTTTCTTCATCTGTTCGAGGGTTGAGAACGCGGGGCCAAAATCGCGAATTGATGGACTACCGGCAATCACCTTCTGGACTGAGATCAACAACTGCTGCAATTGGCTGGACCTGCCTTGTTCCGCCGAAGTAAGCAATTCAAACTCCTGCTTTCGCCCCAGCAGGACCGGCGCGGAAGCAAATGCCGGGTTTTCAGAATCCATCTGCTGAAAGTAGTTGGACACCGGAGTCAGTTCTCCGCTGCTCTTTGCGGCCTCCAGCAGCAGACCGAGTTGTTCATTGTGTCCAGCTACGGACTTATTGAAGCTCATGGTCTGCACAAGAAAAACCATGGCCACAATGACTACACCCAAACCAGCGACCGTTCCAGAAATCATCAGCATCTGTTTGCGTTTCTGATGCGAAAGCAATTGGTCGCGGCGATCAGCCAGTCTACTTTCCAGCATCGGCGGTAATGTTTTTCCGTGCCGAGTCGCTCGATGATAAAGCTTTTCAAGTTCTTCCACGGAGGTCTTGCGGTCGAACGCCAATTCTATTTCTTCGATGGCCGTTTTGAAGTCTGCCTCTTCAAACTCCTTCTTCGATTCTTCCTCCAGCCAGTCGAGTGCCGGCCCTGCTATATCCAGCAGCGGATGATTTCCTGAGACACCCGCGATTCCCTGAACAGCCAAAAATCGTTGCTGAACTCGCCGCGCGGTATCACGATCAAAGTCTGCATAGGCATCAGACAGTTGATGGCTGAGTGTTTCCAGTTCGGCTAGTGCGGACTTGCGGCGAAATGCTGTATGAGCCGCGCGAGCTTGTTGTCGGATGGCTGCGGGAACTTCGATGGTCCATGCCGCCCCTGACAGTTCATCATCAATGTCCGCGACGGCGCTGAGATTCTCTGCCCTGCTGGCGAGATCGAGTTCCTGCTTAATCTCCTTCATTCGATGGCGTTCGAACTCTTTCAGATCCTGACTCCAGACCGGACTCTGTGAATCCTTCTCGGCCAGCTTTCGCAACGCGGCAATCCGCTTTGACAACGGAGCCCTTGCCAGGGAAATTGTCCGATAGTGCTGGAGGAGTTTTTCGATGGACCCTGTTGCCAGATAAGCATCATTCAGTTCGGCTGCTGCCTCCACGGGAATCGGCGCTACAGGTTGAATACCGTTCGCTTCCAGCAGCTCGTTCCACGGCCCCAGCTCAGGAAAATCCAAAGCCGTCAGAAGATCGTTGAGGTTCGGATCCACCTCCGCCAGTTCAATCGCCTCAGACCGCAAGCCCTGATGAAGAAGCCGTTCGACCTTCTCCAGTCTGAGCTGAACCGCGTCAACCAGCTCTTCGTGCTGACTAGCCAGATCAACCAGTTCTTCTTCAGACGGCGCTGAGCGACTATGCAGCACTGACTGAATCGCCCGCACCAACTGCGTGATGGACTCAGAATTCATTGCTCGACCTCTGGAAAAAAAGTCTCGATGAGATAGATCTGAGTGGCCGGATGCATAACGCCATTGTGATTCACTTCATCCAATTCAAGATAAACCTCATAACCAATAACTAGTGAAGAATCCAATTTTCGGAATTCCGCATATGCCTGTCTTCGACTCTGATGTACATCCTCGCTGTATAATTTCAAAAGCTCGTCAAGTTTCATTATTCGCTTCTGAATCTCTGCCTTATCAGCACTTAGCCTTTCGATCTCACTCTGTTTTGCATCCTGACCTTTACTGTTCTCCAGCTTTATCGCCCCGTCTGCAGACTTCTCTCGTTCACCAAGGAATTTCTTGCACCGATCTGCGACCGAATCAAACTCTTGCCAGTTTGTTTCGAAAACATTCTTGGAATCGCCGCTAAGAGCCAAACGGTATGCTTCTTGATCCAGCTTTTGGATCGCCTCAAGCCACATCCCATCTTCAAGCATGCAACTGCCTTTAATAAGCTGCTTTGCACGATCTCCCTCGTTAACCTTTCCCCCACTTCCCGCCATCCAGGGCAAACGAACGCGTGCCTCCGCAGCCTTGACCGCTGTGAACTGGGAAAAAGCTTCCTTATTGAATTGGTCGGGCTGCAAGGTGACAGTAAAGCTATGTTGAACATAACCGCCGTCCCCGTCAACTTTATCTGGAGTTGTTTCAAACGTAAGTGCATTGACGTGTAGCCGTCCATTCTGCCGTGAAAACCGGGGTATTGTAGAAATGTGATGTGTGATACACCGCGTTTCATGGGCGGAAGAGCAAAACGACCGAGTTACGCGGAGTTGGCAGCAATCGTTGTGGAATTGCGTGCTGAGGTTG
>JBGSVD010000263.1:0-22329 GCA_041753135.1 Planctomycetaceae bacterium | reverse complement strand
AAAGCCTGTTCTCTCGACTCGCGAAAAACTGCGGCCTCGATCCGCCCACCGAATCACGGCTCAATACCCTGATTCCACTCCCCAAACCCGCGTAACAAAAACGACGACGATGGGGATTCACGGAGAAATGGACGGCTACGTCACTACTATCGAACCCTTCAAAGCGCTCGATCACATACGCACGGTGTTTATTTTGAATTTGTGACGTCGGACCGGAATGCTCGCGTGAAAGCATGAGGCAGGAAGCAACCACGACTAGCGCCCCGATCGCCACAATAACAGCGGCTGCCTTTGGGACTTTAATCATGAAACACTCGGTGAGGTAACGACAGCGGTAACGGGGCCGCCGCCAAAACAAATATGATTCTAACCCCGCGTCATCGGCGGCTCCCGTCCACCGCTTTGTTATTCTGCGTCCTTCAGTTTTAGTGCAAATCGAACCCGGAATCGGCGTGTCCCACGACCTTTCGGTTCTCCGAGAGAGGGATATGAGATTGAGCCAATCGCATCCTCAATTTCACAAAAGTCTATCGCCATGTCAGAATCACCGTCAATTTCGTCGTGGCCCGGAATACTCCGCTGCGATGCCGCTGAAATCTCGTGCACACTTACCAATAACTCAATCCTTTCGCCGTGTGCAGAAGCAATTGAATCTGCAGTCACCCGAGCGCGCTGCATGGCACTGGCTATCGCATTCTCTGCGGAGTCCGATGGCGCGTAGATAGGCTTAGGTGATTGGAAGGTGAAGGTCTGCTTTATTGGCGAAAAGAATGCTCGCTTGTTGGCCGCAAATAATTGTTCAACGGCAGCCATGCCGTTCATCAGCTTGGCCATGTCGGAATTCCGCACAAGAATGCTGTGAGACACAGATTTTGTGGATGACCAAAACTGAAGTGCGACATTCCCACCGCCTTCGTGGATATCTGAATCAGAGAGTCCCGACTGTCTTAACGCGGAAATTACCCGATCGCGAAGCTTCAGCGATGATTCGAAGCACAAGCCACCGCGACTGGAACTCACGTTCAACTCAAGAGTTGACTCGTACGACTCAATGCTACGGGTCGTAGCCGCTGCGGTTAGAACGTCAATGTATCGCAAGGCCACCGCCTACCAAAAGGTTTCAGTGCATGAGCGGAATAACATTCCAGTACCCCAAACTCAGTTTGAGGCAACAGGCCTCATGGGATTTTGGATATTCAAAACTGGAACTGGAACCGAAACTTATCCAAACTCAAAACCTATCACAAGCGGCGGCCAACCGGGCAGCCGCCAACGGCGACAAATCCGTCTCCTTCCAACGAAACCAAGCCGGACCATTTTCGACTTTCCGTGCCTTTCCGAGAACTCTGTTTCAACCCTGAAAAAGGCGATTGCGATTCCGGCGCGACTTGGGTAACGTCATAGTCCCGCCGAATCCAAAGCATTGGTGCAGAAGTACATTCACAAAACTCGTTTGACCGTCAGCCGCAGGCGTACGCGAAACCAAGACAACGAGTACGCCTGCGGCTGACTGTTAAACGAAGAAACTTCTGCACCTGTGCTTTCCAGCACTGCGTTAATCGAACAGCACCCAGCCGTTCAGCAATCAAACTCCCGCCTTGAACAGTCTTATGCTTTCACTTCATCGCCTCATCAGCCGATCATTGACACACGTGTTAACCGTTTGCGTTTTTCTCATCGCAGCGTTGCCACTTGTGGCGCAGGATGGGAACGAGCCGGCGAAGATTGAATTCTTCGAAACTCGGATTCGGCCGGTCCTTGTGCAGCACTGTTATGAGTGCCATGCAGCGGATTCGAAAATTGTGCGAGGCGGTTTGCAGCTCGACAGTCAGGCAGCAACACTTCAGGGCGGCGACAGCGGTCCTTCGGTCGTGCCAGGCAATCCTGACGACAGCCTGCTGCTTTCCGCGATCAAACACGAATCGCTGGAAATGCCGCCTCAATCGAAACTGCCCGATAACGTCATCGCCGATTTCGAAACATGGATTCGCGATGGTGCCGTGGATCCTCGTGAAGAAGTTCGACCTGCGAAGTTGCCGCCGGTCGACTACGAAGCCGCACAATCTCACTGGGCGTTTCAGAAGATCTCAGATCCAGCACCGCCACAGGTTCAAGCGACGGACTGGCCTGCTTCGCCGATTGACCAGTTTGTGTTGTCGAAGCTGGAACAAGCCGGCATGCAGCCTGCCGCCGCGGCCGACAAACGCACGCTGATTCGTCGAGCGACCTTTGATCTCATCGGACTGCCTCCGACCACCGACGACGTCAACGCCTTTCTTGCGGACGAATCTTCTGAAGCCTTTGCGAAAGTCGTCGACCGGCTGCTCGCATCGCCTCATTATGGCGAACGCTGGGGCCGACACTGGCTCGATCTGGTCCGTTATGCGACCAGCAACGGAGCCGATGAAAATCACGAGCTGCCTAACTCATGGCGATATCGTGACTGGGTCGTGCGAATGATGAATCAGGACCTGCCGCTCGATCAGTTCATCATTCAGCAACTGGCGGGCGACCTGCTGCCTGCTCCGACGGACGAACAACAAGCCGGCGACCTCTTGACGGCGACCGGCATGCTTGTCATCGGCCCCAAGATGCTGGCTGAGCAGGACAAAGACAAAATGATGATCGATATCGTGGACGAACAGATCGATACGGTCAGCCGCACGATGCTTGGTCTGACGATCGGATGTGCTCGCTGTCACGATCATAAGTTCGATCCGATCGCCGCAAAAGATTACTACTCGCTGGCCGGCATCTTCTACAGCACCAAAACGATGGCTGATCGCGCGTTCGTGTCAAATTGGATGGAGCGGCCATTGCCGTCAGAAGCCATCACTGCGCAGCGTGCCGAGCATCAGAAAAAGATCGATGCCGCAAAGTCGGAACTGGAGCAATTGCAGCCCGAAAACGATGAGGCGATCAAGCAGAAAAAGGCGGCCATTGAACAACTCGAAAAGGATATCCCCAAATTCGATCATGTGATGGCCACTGAGGAAGGCGAAATCCACAATCTGCCGATTCATCTTCGAGGCAATCATTTGAAACCGGGGCCGGACAAGATCGATCGCGGCATGCCCGCGATTCTGACTCGCGTCTCGCCAGCTCCCGTGATCGCTCCGGAACAAAGCGGTCGTCTGCAACTGGCGGAGTGACTTGTGTCGAAAGACAATCCATTGACCGCGCGAGTCATGGCGAATCGCATCTGGATGTGGCACTTCGGAAGACCGTTGATGCGAAGTCCGTCCAATTGGGGACTCAAGGCTGACCTGCCGACTCATCCGAAACTGCTCGACTGGCTGGCTCAGGAACTGATGCGAAACGGCTGGTCGCTGAAAGCCATGCATCGCACGATCATGTTGTCATCGACGTGGCAAATGAGCAGTCATGCTCGCAGTGACTATGCCGATCATGATCCGGAGAACATGCTGCTGTGGCGACAGAATCGGCGGCGTCTGGAAGCGGAGCCTGTGCGGGATTCTGTCCTGTTCGTCGGCGGCGGGCTGGATCTGACCATCGGTGGTTCCGTGGCGATGTGAATGCAAATCGACGAGCCCTCTATCTGCCGGTCAACCGCGCGGCGTTGTACGAGATGTTTTCCACGTTTGACTATGTCGAAACGGCCAACCACATCGAACAACGTCCCACAACAACCGTCCCCAATCAGGCGCTGTACCTGATGAATAACTCCGCGGTACACGAACAATCTCGGCGACTGATTGAACAACTTCCGACGAGTGATCCCGCTGTGCCGCTGGGGGATGTGCCGCTGGACGATGTGGGCTCCGTGGTGTCGGATCTGTTCGAACGTCTTTATGCTCGCAAGCCGAACGAAAATGAAGTCGGTCGAGCGATTGAGTTTCTCAAGCAGACCGAAGCGGCTTTACTGGACGTGACGGATCTCCGTGAACGTCGCCTTCAGGCGTGGGCCGCGTTGTGCCGAACACTGATCGCAGGGAATGAGTTTATCTATGTGGAGTAGTTGCCTTTCGTGATCTGCAGTGCCTTCGCGGGTTGGTGCCACGATCTCGGAGAATGCAGCTATGTTTAATCCGTGGAGGACAGGTTTTGAATTTGTGCTATTTCAGGCCCGGAGGGCCGACACACCCAATGCCGGTGGCGTGAGCCACCGGTTTGTTAGTGTAAGAAATCTAAGGCCCGGAGGGCCGACACACTGGCGAATGTGTCGGCCCTCCGGGTCTGAAGTACTGTTGGTTTCTTGTTCCGGTGGCTCACGCCACCGGCAGAGGATGTGCCGGGCTTCCAGCCCTGAAGAGATGCGCAACCTTTATTAACCCGACAGGCCAGGCTTCTTCGACGACCTGGCCTGTCGGCCACGGGTTAAACGATTTAACTACCGGCTTAACAACTCAAGGAGTGCCTCGCAATGATCCACCAACCCTTCAACCGACGTCAAATGCTTCACAACTGCGGTGCTGGCTTCGGTTCGCTCGCGTTGAATGAATTGCTGATGCGAACAGCGTCGGCCGATCAATCAGGCGTTGCCACTGAAAATCCACTGCTCGGCCATCCGGGACATTTTCCCGCGCGGGCCAAACGAGTCATCTTTCTCTTCATGCACGGCGGTCCGTCGCATGTCGACACATTCGACTACAAGCCGGAACTCGAGCGGCTTGACGGCAAACCATTGCCCATTGAAAAGCCGCGGATCCAGTTTGCTCAAACCGGCAATCTGTTGCGCAGTCCGTGGAAGTTTCGACAGTATGGCCAATGCGGCGCGTGGGCCAGCGATCTGTTTCCGCATGTCGGACAATGTGCAGACGACATCACGTTCATTAAATCCATCCACGGCTCCAACGAAGCTCACGGCGGCGCGCTGCTGAAAATGAACACCGGCTCGGACACGTTTGTTCGACCCAGCATGGGCGCGTGGATCAGTTACGGTCTGGGCACAGAAAACGAAAGTCTGCCGAGCTTCGTCACGATCAATCCAACTCTCGGTCATGGAGGCGTTCGTAACTTCGGCTCCGCGTTCCTGCCACCCATCCATCAGGCCACTCGCATCGCGACATCTCGCGCTGACGGCAAGACAAAGGCTCAGATTCAGAATCTGACGCACGCGCAGTCGAAACGCGATGTTCAGCAACTGCAGCTTGGGCTTCTGAAAGATCTCAATCGACTGCAACAGGGTTCCGAACTAACGGCCGTCGTCGATTCAGAACTCAACGCGCGAATTGATTCGTTTGAACTGGCCTTTCGTATGCAGACCGAAGCCCCGGAGATCTTCGATTTATCCGGCGAAACGGAGGCGACCCAAAAGCTGTACGGCATCGACGAAGAACCGACGAGCAACTTTGGAACGCAATGCCTGCTGGCGCGACGATTGTCTGAATCCGGTGTGCGATTCGTGCAGGTGTCTCATGCGTACTGGGATCAGCATTCGGATCTGAAGGAAGAGCATGCTCGCCTGGCGAAAGAAGTCGACAAGCCGATTGCCGGGCTTCTGCAGGATCTGAAACAGCGAGGACTTCTGGAAGACACGCTGCTGATGTGGGGCGCTGAGTTTGGTCGCACGCCGACGGCTCAGGGCAACAACGGTCGCGATCACAATCCGCACGCCTTCACTTACTGGATGGCAGGCGGCGGAGTAAAGTCCGGATTCAGCTTCGGCGAATCGGACGACTTCGGCTTCTATGCGGCTCGCGACAAAGTCCACGTCCACGACCTGCACGCGACGATTCTGCACCTCCTCGGTCTCGACCACGAACGCCTCACCTTCCACTACGGCGGCCGTGACTTCCGCTTAACCGACGTCGAAGGCCATGTGGTGGATCAGATCTTTGCGTGACGACGATGCGTTCGACAAGCGGCATGGCGTGAACCATTTGGGCTTAGTCTGATCTTCGGGACGGGTTGCAGCTGGCTGAATCGAACGCACATGGCCGGAAGGAACCGGCCTTAGTTATCGCGAACCATTTTTGTGGACAACCGCCATCGAGCTTTTGCTCGAATGACCTTCGTCGCCACAAACCCACTCCGCTGGACCTCAATCGTCCTTTCGCGCTTTCCGTTCGCACTCGCGAAGTCAGAGCCACACCGCACCGTTGCTCCGTGAGACGCGCGGCGGCGAAACAAGGAATCTCGACAAAGCCAACGTGTATTCCCGTGGTGCCGAGTGGCTTCAGTGGTCGGAAAATGTGCCACTGGTGACGGCCTACAAGCAGTAATTTACAAGCAATGATTTTTCGCGACTTTCCTGGTTCATTAGAACGCACAGACTCATTCGGTGGTTCAGCCGAACTCGACATCAACCCGCTTGCGATTCATCGCGCCAAACGGCCACACCATGACACAGCCGCCCCATCACGCGCGACTCAACACCGGCGAGCGGTTGGGCGTCAGCCCTCCGTGTGCATTCCCGCAGTGAACGGCCTGATATCGGGAAGGGACTTGTCTTCCAGTGCTAACGGCAAGCATCACTGGGCCGGCGGTAATGACTTTCCATGGGAAACCAGCCCGGCCTCCCGCTCAAGTGCATGCGACTGGTCGGTAAGACCGTCCGCGTTCGCTCGCATTTTATCACTACGAGGTTGCGAAAACCAACGTCGCAATGCCCCCAGCCTTTTTCGCGTCTCCCATCGAAACACGCAACTCATCACCGGATGGAGCAGCCATCGAAGCCATGTCGGCCGAGCGCTGAAATTGTATTTGTATTCAACAGACGACGAGCCATCACCCAAATCATGATGCCGAATAGTCGCGGCAAACGTTTCAAAGAAGGGCGGCCGGTTCAGCATCTTTACAGCAGCAACATACGGAGCGTTGAAGGAGACGTATTCGGTTTTCAATGCGATGCCGCCGAGATACCAGCGACCAGTACAGACAGAAGTCGCGTGCAGTCCCGCCTCAGTCAAATCGCCACAGAGGCGAGCATCCTGCAACAGCGTGTCCCACTCCAGTCTGCGGCTGTAATCGTGAAGAAGGCGAAACACTTCAGCACTGGTCGCCGGAATGGTTGCGGTTACGGAGCCATGAGGCATTGAAGTACCATCGTTTCTGATTTTTTCGAACCGCCAGGCTAACCGGGCGGCGGCTAGCGATATTCCAATTTCAATTCAGCCTGTTCCGCCACTCCGGGTGAGTAGGGCTATTCTCTTGTGTTTAGGATACGGCCGGTTTTCCCTATTTGCCACCCGGTTTCCCGCGGCGGTGTCACAATATTTCATCCATGCACAATCGAGGTCGCCCCCTCGTAGATCCAGACGTGCGCTGTTAACGCATCCGGCTCCCGGCCTCTACTTGTCCACCGTTTTGCGTCGCCGCTCGCGGATGGATCTGATCCAGCCGCCCGCGTCAGCATTGAAGAAGACAGTTCACCGAGGATCCGTCTCTGAGTACGGACGGTGCTCGGTCTGGATCATGTACTGGCCTGGCCAGAAGCCCCGGTTGGCGAAAACCGCCTTCCCTGCACCGATATTACTCGGCTTCATTCCATCCGGCTTGAGGCCGGACTTCAACGGTACTATGCGGCCATCCGACTCCCTGAACGTCATTTGCCGTCCTCGCTGACTAGGCTTGTCGGGCATACTCGTCCGAACATGACTGGTGTGTCATAGCACGAACAAGAACGACAGGGTCTCACTGGTCGCTTTGATGACATCATGTATAACGCGAGCGGACGAGCAACTCCGGGGTGGCAAGGCCGCTTTCTGCGAGCTGCCGCCGGTGAGCACGGCGGAGCGTTAGCTCCAAACAACCCAGCACCGCTGGCCGGGTCTTCTCTTACAGCTTGCCATATCGTGGTAAGAGATATTGCCTTCCAACATCCACACGCCTTGGGCAGGATCCAACAGATACAAGATTTCGGAGCTCATGTCGTTCACCGCCGAGAGGCCACTCCCGGTCGATTCACCCTCACTACCTTTCTGGGGACGCTTCAACGAACCACTTCGAAGCCGTCGCCAGCATTACGGCTCCACGACTTCTTATAGATTCCTTGCACCCCTCGATACCGGGCCTCTGGCTAAGAGCTTCCCACGCGGGAGTCACACCCGCTTGGCATCAAAACATTTCCAGTCCGCACGTGCATTTTTTCGTTATTCGATTTGCGGCGACAAGGTGTTAGTGTTAATCACTGTCGGATTGAAACATGTGAAACATCGCACTTCTCCATCCTCTCGATCAAGAATCCGTAAATCACCGTCTTGCGAAACTACGAACACGAGACAGGAATCAATTGCGTCCGCCAGTTCGAATCCTGCGCGGTGTCGCAAACCAAGCGAATTCAGTGGTTTTCGAGTCACTTTGGCATCGATCATAGCGGTCATTTTAGATTGCGACTCGGTTTGTGGAACGTCTACGACAGAAAGCGAATCAACGAAGGCGAGTTGCGTATCATTCGCGCGTGGCTGGACAGATATTCTTGCCCCAAATGTCAAGACATTCAAATCCGGGTCGAGCACCAAATACCCGTCTACGGAACAAAGTCTCGCGATGGATTGAAGCCTGCGATCGAAGAAGAACTCGTCCGCAATTAACCGATTGGCGAGTTGGGTGCCATCTTCAGATGGCCCAGACCCATCGATGTGGGCTCTAACTATCAAGCGTTCAAGATTCTCTCGACGGTTAACTTCTGAGGACAACCCATGCGTTGTGACATGAAACTTCGGTTCGATTGGTGGCGTTGGCAAGTGAATCCCCTTAGGAACCATTACGAATCCGCCGCCATGGCCCTCGTTTCTAATCAATGTGGCAATCGATCCGAGTGCCTCTAGGATGGCCATGTTTTTAAGAGAACCGAGCAATTGCCGAGCTGACTGAGATACCATTGGTAGTTGGAAAAGAGGAGAGGGTCTGTGACATTTGCCTTGCGTGAACTCATAAGTCAATCCACAGAATGTTGCAGAGAGTACGCCAGGGCCGATGATCCGAAATTCGAAGTCATGAAGATTAAGGATATGAAAGTGTCTGAAAAGCGAAACATGCCGTTCCTTTGGATCACAAAGAATGACGTCCTCTATTCCCTCGATCGACATACCGTCTGAATCAAGTTTCAATATGATTCGTTGAAAGCGCGGATCCGTCGCCACGGCCAGTTTTGAGATTGCCGTTGGTGTAACCTCATCTGACTTGAAGATCAGGACGCCCTCGCCGTTTTTGAAGAACAATGGTTTGGTTCGGATCGCGATCCTTGCAGATGTGAATCGGCGCTCATCGGACAATAGGCTTGCAGCGAAAAACAGATCAAATACTTCGCCAAGTGCCGTCTTCGTCGGAATTGGATTGTCCGGTAACTGCAGCGTACGAGCTAGTGCGCACGCCGCATCATGAAACTCCGAAATGAACTCAGCGGGTGTCTTCATTGAATCTGTCGAATAACGAATTGCGATCTATGCGTCGGGCGATTAGCCGACGTATAGATCGTGCATTGAACTTTTCCGCTTTGTGGATTGGGTGCACTCGGCTTTGGTGAGCAGAATGCGGAAGCAATCATGGGCACTCGGCGGGTGGAGTGAGTCTATCGGTGGGCGGGCGGTTTGTCACCATGGAATTCTGGTCATACAGAATTTCGATCGTGACGATGTTGCCGACTGCAGCGGGCGGCAAAGTGCCCCCAGGGCTGAGCCTCATCGGGCAGACACCAGACACGATCGGCGGAAGACCAGAAATGCTCCGCGCGGTTGAGTGGCGCGCAGCAGGACGAAGTCCGTTCGGCAGAAAGAAGGCCGGACGAAAGAAAGGCGAATCGCGTTGTTGTCGGATGCTCATCCATCTCGATACCAATGCGGACGATGCGAACTGCGCATAACGATTCAACGGTCAGCGATGGTCCTCCGCCGGGCACCAGTGCATGCGCATGCGCGTGAGCATCCAGTTTCTGGTTCCACGTATGGAGCATCATCGCGGCGGCGGCTTCGAATCCCTGTTCGTCGGTGATGACATCACGAAGTGTCGTCCACGCCGCGCGAAACAGCAGATCATAGATCTCTTCGCGATTGCCCAGAGCCAGCGACGAAAGGTTGTCGGGAATCGTAAACACAACTTGAAAATACGTGGTACGTGGCAGCAGCAGCTTCGACGTCGAGTCCAGCCAGTCGGCACGTTTCGTTCCGGCACACTGCGGACAGTGGCGATCGCCGCACGAGTTGTTGACGCGGCATTCGATATCGCACGGGTCGCAAGGGGCTCTTATTCGGACTGTCGGTGGCCCTCTCCACCGGTGCGTGAATTCACTGTTCGCGACGGGGTACACTGTTCACCGTGACGTCGCTGAATACCGTCGGGATGTCAACGGTTCTCAGACCGATCGAACCGTGTTCGTATGTTGCATCCTGAAGTGACAAAACCTCCTGGCCGTTGATGGAAACGACGAAGAGTGGCCCCGTTGCGGTCACCGTCATCCGCTGGGGCTTTGTTGTGTCGATAGGCAGAGACTGGCGTTTCAGTTCCTTCCAATGAACTCCGTCCATTTTTCCGATCAGCACGGCATTCTCGCCGGGCTTCACTTCGACAAAGTAGCCTCGATGGGCATCGTGACCAACAGATGGAGCCGTGACGCGAAACAACAGCCCAGCTCCATGACCCTGGGAATTGCCGCCGAAGTCGAGCGTCACCGAAGCGGTGAACGCATCCGGCGCGAGCCAATCGAAGACGATCTTTTCTCCGCTGCGGTAGTCATTGATCAGTGCATTCGCCGGACGCCCCATCAGAAGACCCGCGTCAGTAACGGAACAGAATTGATGGTGTCCGTAGTACGAATATCCTCCTGACTTCAGATCACTGTGAAATGGCACAGGCATCTTTGCGAGCGGCGTTTCTCCGGATGGTCGCACGATGGGATCATTCGCCGAGACGGGTTCACCCAACTCTGGAACTCCGTTGCGACGAAAATCAAACGGTTGAGCAAAAACAGCTCGCCGCCACCCGGGCTCTCGATCTCGCTTCGCATGAAATATGTGCCACCATTCACTGTCATCCGGTGATTTTACAAAGCATGAATGCCCGACACCAAAAGTTGACTTCGTACTTCGAAATGCTGGTGTTGGAGATTTCTTCCATGACTCTGGATCCAGCGGATTGTCGCCGGTCAGTTCCAGCAGCCCAAGTTTGTAGGTCGGCAGCCAGGACGCTGCACATGAGAATGTGACAAACGTGCGGCCATCATGCTGCAAAACCTGAGGCCCCTCATTCAAGCCTCGCCCTTTGCGATTCTCTTCTGTGAACTCCCACGGCAACTGATCGTTGCTGCAGATGCGAACTCGAGAACCAGCGACTTCGACAGGCGACTTCATTTCCGCAATGTACAGATACTGACGGTCTGTCCCTGGAGCGTCCCAGCCGCTCCAGATTGTATACAGCTTGCCGTTGTGCTGCAGAGGCGTCATGTCGATTGCCCAGATGTTCTTGTCGGGCTGATCTCCTGTCGCCAGCGGACCGTGCAGTTCGTATTCGCCCAACGGGTCGCTCGATCTGGATTGCAACGCCCAGGCTTGATGGTTCTCGTTCTTGCCATCAGACGCAGCAAAGTACACGATCCAGCGATCGTTCAGATAATGCAGCTCAGGAGCCCACACTTCTTGTGAACATGGACCGCTTTCTGGTGCTTCCCAAACGATATGCTTTTGCCCCAGCGATGTCAGACGATCGCTGGTGTGAATTGCGATGGCTCGATTGCCATGCGAAAAGCACCACAGGTAGCGAGAGTTGTTGGGATCTCGAATGACCCACGGGTCGGCACCTTCAGCAATCGGATTCACGAACCGATCGTCCGACAAATCCCCAACGGCCGCGAAATCAGGACTGCCTGCGTCGGCCGGCAGTTCCGCATTCCACGCTTTGACAGCCTTGTGAAGCCGAGCAGTCACATCGGGATGCTGAGCTGCAACGTTGTGAGCCTCCGATGCGTCGATATTGAGGTCGTATAATTGCGGATCGGTGTCGTCGTAATTAACGAGAAACTTCCACTGCCCGTCTCGTACGGCCAAATCTGGATTGTCTTCGTTCAACCCATGACCGAAGCCGGGGCGATCCGGTGGACGTCGCCAGAAGATTGGTGCTTCACGTCGCGACTTCTCTTTCCCCAGCAACGTGGCTGAAAGGTCTTCCCCGTCCAGTTGTTCGGTGGGCTGAATCCCGGCGATTGTATAGAGCGAACGATTGATGTCGATCGCTGCAAAGATTGATTCGTCGTTCGTCGTTCCAGCTGCGTCTTTGTGCAAAAGTCCGGGGCCCCAAACGATCAGCGGCGATCGAATGCCGCCTTCGTACAACCAGGTTTTTGCTCCGCGCAGAGGATCACTTTTTCCGGCTCCGTCTTCGTGACCGTTGTCGGAACAGAATACGATCAGCGTATTGTTTCGCAATGCATCGTCGCTGCGAATGTGATCAAACAGTCGAGCCAACTGTTCATCCATCGCATCGAGAACACCTTGATACAAGGCTCGCTTGTTTTCGCCCCACTTCGCCAGCGGAGGAAACAGCGGGCCGTGAACATCATCAGGCCAAACGTTGACGAAGAAAGGCTTTTGCTGTTGTTGCGCCTGTTTGATAAAGGACAACGCACCGTCAACAAAACCTGTGGTAATCTCAGAACGCTGCATCCACGTGACGGGCTTCCCCAGTCGAACAGCATCTTCCCAGATTCGGCCTGGTTTGGCGGGGTCCTGCCCCGGCACCAGAGTCAACGGCAGCAGCTTGGCACCCATGCCTTCAAAGTTCGTCAGACTGTCGTCGAAACCATAGTTGGAAATCGGCGGAGCATCATCGACATCACGCTGGCCTCCCATGTGCCATTTACCAAAGTGACCAGTCGCGTAGCCGGACTTTTGCAATTCTCGAGCCAACACGGGAGCTTTCGGATCGAGCCATTGAGCGACGCCTCGCTCCTTATTGGAACGGCGATTATTCAGATAAGACGTGATCCGCCAGCGATGCGGATACTGCCCGGTCGTCAACGCGACTCGCGAAGGCGAACAGATGGGAGCGTTCACGTAGAAATTGGTGAAGCGAATCCCTTCGGCTGCCAGTTGGTCAATATGCTGAGTCTTAACGGTTCCGCCGAAACACGACACATCCGACCATCCCATGTCGTCAATAAACACGACGAGAATATTCGGCCGAGTCTTCACTGCCAGTTCTGATTCAGCCGCATGCACGACCAGAGAACTGAACCACAGCAGGCTCAGCATCAAAACGCAGCACAGTTTTCGACAAGGGCAGCACATCGACATCACTCCATTGGAAACGCTTGGGCAGCCAGAATGGTGAATTGCAAGAGGAGTACCGTTGTCGGAACCATCACCGCAGCTCGCTGAACTCAGTACGTTCGGGAGACACATTGTAAGGCGAGCGGCCGCTAAGAGTTAAGCTGCGGCGGTTTCCACCTGCCGAAATGCTCGCACTTTCCTGGCTGGAACCGACCCGGCATGGTTGCGCGATGCTGCGGTCTTATTCCACCGACAGGTCGCCGGTACTCTGAACGCCGGTGATCTGATTGGCGTTGAGATGATTGCGATCGGTGTAATACTCAAACCGTCCGCCGTTCAGGACTTGTTGCTTGCCACCGTCAGGATGATAAGACACCGTCGCCTGTCGCCCTTCGTCAGCGAGCAGAATGAACTGCTGCTTGGAATGATCGTACTTGATTTTGTCGGCAAGGCCGGCAAACAATTTTGATTCGAACCGACACGGACTGCGAGTCCCGGCCTTCGTGCCTGAAGCATTGGATTCTGCCACCAGTGAAAACGATTCGCTCTGGTCGGCCGTTGTTCCTGGAATGGCGGAGATGGACAGGTTCTCGCATTCCAGAGCCCCGGTATTCTCAGGCAGTTCGTCGGTACTCAATGCATCAATGTTCAGGCGATCGGTCAGAAGCCGGACGGGGCCAAAGACTCCTCGAATATGCTGTTTCAGACGTACGAAGCTCTTCTGAGCATTGCCGTTCATTTCTCCGATAAAGTCCGCGCGAATAAAGTAAAACGCTTCCTCGGACGTCTTAACGGGAGTATTTGAACGCGCGACTGTACGATTTGTTGTGGCTAATTTTCGTTTGCCCGTCTCTGGCTGGACAGACTCAATCAAGCCTGGACCTGTGGCGTTGAATTCTCCCGTGATCTGGTTGAACTGCAGATCAGCAAACTCGGCATAGTGGTGAGCCTTCACGACGCCGGCTTCCATCACATCGATCTTCACGATGACTCGACTTTCGCATTCGATTCTTTCGATCCCACCGGCCGGTGCCATGGCATCGTCCGGAGTTGAGAATTCGAATTCATCTTCTTTTGTTGTGGTTGGATCAAGTTGCACATCTTTTGCGAAATGCACTTTTAATCCGGCACAGGTAAGCTCGATGTCGTGATCCATTTCGTTATTCATGACAGCACGGATGTTGCCAACAAAATGAGCCGTGCGACCACTGAAGCTCATGTGGTCGCCCCAGTAGATATCAATCGGCGACGGTTTTGCCAGCGGCTTTCCGTCCAGACCTGTGTTGCTGACGATGCGGATCCTGCCACTACCCTCGACAAGAACTTCTCGTTCATTTTTCCCGGCCGCAGATTTTTGCTCCGTGAGATCAATGCGCGGACCTTCAATGCGATTTTTTTCATTCAGAATCGTCGCGGGCGTTCCGAACAGTTTTATTTCCGTGTTTTCCTTGAATCCGCCTTTGGCAAACAACGCATTTCCGCTTGCGCTGAAATCCCGCGACTCGTTGGGTGAACGACTGCTGTCCGGAGATTTGTGAGAAACCTCTACGCCGCCCTTCAGCCACACGTCCTGGAATTCCGGCTGACCGGATTCCGTCATGTTGACAACCACTTCGATCGTATCGGACAGAAACGTGTTCTTGCCCGCAACGCGAGTTGTCGATTTGTCGGACGATTGGCTGACGGTACTGACTCGGCCTGCCTTGCTGTCCGCCGTGGGAAGTGTTTCATCGTTTGGAAGTGCACCGGCTGCCTTCTTTTGAAAGACGGCGACCAGCTTTTCTCGTGCCTGTCCGGACAATTCCTGAGCCGACATCGAAACGTTGCCGGTGGCAATGAGTTGACGAGGTCGAATCTTTGACATGTTCAGGCCGATCGAATGATCTTGCATCCCATCGGCAGAGACCCCTTGATCTGCGGTTTCGCTGTCGGGTGGCTCAAGGTACAAGTCCATCACGTTGCTCGAAAGCGAAAACTCAGACTGCAGCTTTCCGGAAGGTTGCATGCTGGCCTGGACAACGCGTGCCTCTCCGGTCAGTGTAATTCGCTGTTCGTCGCCTCGCCGAAACAGCATGGACTTCTTCCACGCGGCACCAAAAATTTTCTTCTCCGGCGGCGCAGCCATGCGAGATGATGGACCGATCTTACCTTCACCACGGCACTCCACCGTGTGCACTTCATTCTGCGGATCTAAACCCAGCAGAACGTAGTCTGTGGAAAGTCGCGTGCCTCCCTGATGAACTTCGAGCGGGATTCGCTGTCCTGAGGCTGCCACAAGCCGATCGGTCAGTTCCAGCAGTCGAGTGCGAAGATGATATCGGACCACGCCCATGCTGGCATAAACTTGTTCGGTGTCGTCCTTCATCGTCCAGAATTCAACCGGATGACCTTCTGCTACGATGCTGTCCAGTGTCAGCTTTGTTGGTGCGTCACCTCGCCCTGAATCATCAATCTTCGGATGAAACTTCAAGGCCAGCTTGGAGCATCGCATTCGGTCAAGAGTCCCCGTGGCCGTCGGACGCTCAACAAGTACCTGATTGTCGAGATTGGCTTTGGCATCCATAAAACCCAGGAACGTGGCTTCTTTGGTTGGCACAAAGAATTCGAACCCATTCGCCGCGCTGACTTTCAGCTGGACTGGCGGGTCTCGCAGCGATTCGTCTTCGTTGTCGTCTTCAAAATTCAGATTGCAGTGAATGCGTCCGAGCAGTCGGATTTTCTGCACGTCATCGACGGCCATCAGACCAGACTTCGCTGAATCTTTGGAAGGCAGCAGTTCAATCTCAGCACCAGATTCCGCGCGGCCCGAGTGACTTCCCCATGCAAAGTTGACCGGCTGATTCGTCCAGACTTTCATCGCATCTTCAGCGATGCGAAAATTTCGACCTTCAATACTGAGCCCGTCGGGACCCGTGATTCGAACGTCCCCATTTAACGATCCGAAAACAATTTTGCCAAACTTCGCTTCCTGAAAACTGAACTCCGATGAAGATTCCAGTTTGGCTGATTCTGCAGTGACGGTGATTGGATCTTTTCCGTCTTCCTGAAGCCACAGGAAGGCCACCGGATTGACGGAAATGGTGCGATGATTGTCGTCAATCTTGTGCTTGTCGAAATAAAGCAGCCGGTCACCGTCACGAAAGCGAGCATTCGCTTTCTGAACCCACGGGTCTTTCGCAAACCACTTGCGAGACTGCTCGCCGTAAACCGTGGATCGCTCCTGCGGCCTGGATGCTTTTGGCAAAGTCGTCTGTGCTCTTTCAACGACAAGCCAGGGAGAGGTCAGCCGCGTATACACCAGATAAACAGCGAACAGACCAATGCCAATCAGCACGGTGCGAGGTCCTCTGGATATCGAAGAACGTGACATTAACAAACTCTGAATGCTAACTCTTGATACTAAAACAGAAGGTGTAAAATCATGCGGAACGAACAACCGGTTGCTGCGATGAAACAGAATCGGCTGAGTTCCTCAACAAGCGATCCGCAGTTTCGACTCTTTGCAGAACATCAGTGATGTCGAGCATCCCAATCGGCTGTCGATCCTTATCGATCACGGGCACTTCGGACAACTTGCGTTCCGACATCAGATGAATAGCCTCCGGCAACAGGATGTCGGGGCCGACAGTGATCGGGTTGGGAGTCATGACGATCCGAATGGCCTGATCGAGTTGTTCGTCCTGGCGATTTTCAAACAGACGAGCAAGATCGCTGTCCGTGAAAATACCGGTCAGTCGTCCCGCCGAGTTTGTCAGAATCACGGCCCCAGTTCGTCGGCCGGGTCGGCTGTGATGAATCATCACTTCGCGAACCGTTTCGTTTTCGCTTGCGATTCGTAACTGGTCGCCGGAGCGCATGACATCACGGACCGGGCAAAGCTGACGTCCCAGGCTTCCGGCCGGATGCAATCGAGCGAAATCGCTTGCAGTGAATCCTCGAAGCTGACATAACACCAGTGCCAATGCATCACCCAAAGCCAGCATCGCAGTCGTCGAGCAGGACGGTGCCAGAGACAGTTCCCCAGCCTCCGCGTGTTTTCCAAAACTGACGACCACGTCTGCATACTTTGCCAGCGTATTTTCGTTATCACGCGTCAAGGCAATGAGTGGAATCTGCAAGTGACGAAGCGTTGGGATAAGACCAATCAGCTCTTCGGATTCGCCACTGTTCGAAAATGCCAACACGACATCGTTAGAACTAAGACAGCCCAGGTCGCCATGTCGTGCTTCTGTCGGGTGCATGAAGTGAGCACGAGTTCCGGTGCTGGCCAATGTTGCCACAACCTTCTGACCGATCAGTCCTGCCTTGCCGACACCAGTGACGATGACACAACCTGAAGTGCTTCGAATCAGTCGGATTGCTTCGCAAAAACAGGGATCCAGTGATTCCGCAAGTCGGCTCAGAGTTTCTGCTTCTTGCCGAATAATTCTTCGCGCTTCGCGCAGCTGTTCTGCATCTCCAAAGGAGATGACCGCGCGCGGTGCTGTAGTTGGCGTCATGTTGTCTTCCCTGACAGAACCATGCTTCGCTCCGCAATCCTGGCGGCGAATCAGTAATCTGATGCTTCGCGAATGCCCGCGAAGTGTACGGTCAACCGCCGTTCACCGTCAATCGCGATTGTTTTTAGACAATCCACTGTAACTCCTTTGATAGAAAACACTTATGGCACCACATGCAATTTTCAGAAGCGAAGCATCGCAGACATCCCGAAGCCTTTGGCCAGTGCCGTTTAGCCCACATCACCAACTCAGCTTCGAAGTGTGCTATTCAGCAATTCTCTGAGCTGCCATCATCCTGTGCGGCGCCGACGTCATCACTTGGCAGAAATCACACAAGCACGAGAACATAAAGAATTCTGGCTAAAATCGTCGCTCGCGGCGAAACTACATCCTGTTTGAGGGGTTACGTCCTCTGCCGACTCGATGGAATTGACGAACACGAATCGGCTCCTTTCATTAGTTTGAGTCTGCCTCATAAAGGGTTCATCACGATGCGCGAGTTTTCCCTCGATGCCTTTGACAGTCGTTCTGTTCGCCGTTCATTCCTGCGATACAGCGCTGGAGCGGCCGCTTTCTTTTCTGTTCCCGGTTTATTTGCCGAAGAGTTGCTGACGCCAGCGATGACCGAAGGGCCGTTTTATCCGGACAAGCTGCCGCTTGATACAGACAATGATTTGCTGATTCTTAACGATTCCATTACTCCAGCCGTTGGCGAAGTGACGCATCTGACGGGCAAGATTGTGTCCGCGACCGGTGAGCCGATCCGGAATGCTTTTGTCGAAATCTGGCAGGTCGATCAGACAGGATCGTACCTTCACAAGAACGGTCGCAACCCGAAAGGCAACGATGCCAATTTCCAGGGATACGGCCGCTTCCTGACGGACTCAAAAGGCGAATACTACTTCCGCACGATCAAGCCGGTTCGTTACGAAATCGGTGGCGGAAATTATCGTGCTCCACATATTCACGTGGCGGTCAGTTTGAATGGCCATCGCCTGCTGACAACTCAGTTGCTTGTTGCAGGTGACCCCGATAACGATCAGGACGGAGTTCTAAAGGGCATTCGGGATCCGCTGCTGCGGGAGACTGTGCTTGTGGAATTCAAGCCGGTTCCGCATTCGAAGATCGGCGAACTTTCGGCTCGATTTGAAATCGTGCTTGGCTATACGCCAGTCGAAGGCGACGACGGAAAGATTCGCGGAGGAATTTCAAAACCAGAAAGCCGACGCGGATAATTCTTCGCCCGTCGCAGTTCGCCATTGGAGCGAATCGACGCGCCGTGCAAATTCAGTGAACAACGGATTGTTGATCTGCTG
Organism: Planctomycetaceae bacterium; assembly: GCA_041753135.1. Taxonomy (GTDB): domain Bacteria; phylum Planctomycetota; class Planctomycetia; order Planctomycetales; family Planctomycetaceae; genus SXXK01. Next base: position 3,351 of record JBGSVD010000263.1, on the reverse strand, counting down.
AGAATCCCACCTAACTTCAGTGCAGGAGAGTTTTATGATGTCCTTTCAACTTTGCTTATGCCTTGCGCCGTTCTTGTCGGCAGCGACTCCTTTGGAGTCATCCTCCCTGGAAAACGTTACAGGGCTGATTGCCGTCGGCTTTGCCATTGAGGCGGACGACACACGCCTAAGTGAGTCTGTTGCGTTGCCGTCCACTTCTGCCGGTGTCGAGCCGGAAAGTGAGCACGATTCGTCACCTGTCGATCGTGCATTGTTGGGTCGTTCTATAAGCCTGACCGTTCTTCGCGGTGATAAAGACGATGATCACGAAGACGACGACGATGATGATGATGACCACGAAGATGAAGATGATGACGATCGTCATCAAGACAAAAAGAAGAAGGACAAGAAGAAAGACGTCGAGAAATCGGCGAAACGAAAACACAAACATTCAGGCAAGCCAGACGCCGTTCGCGGTCACAAGAGCGGTATGCCAATGGGGCCTCGAATGAGTCACCGCGGACCAGGACCTCGTCCTCCATTCATGCACTCCGGTCCTCCATTTGGGATGACTCGTCGTCCTTTCGGCGGTCCAGGATCACCACTGCAGCACAAGCCGTTTGCTAAGGGCACGCCGTTTCGAGGTGGTCGATCGTTCGGTGGTCCATTCAACGGACCGAAAGGAAGCCATGGAATGGGAATGATGCCGGGTGGCCCCATGAAGAACGGTCCAGCGGGATTCGGGCACATGACACCCGGGCCAAAGCCTCACGGGCCAAATTTGCACGGGCCTTCGCCGAATGGTCCGATGCCGGGTGGCCCTGCTTCACATGCACCGATGGCCGGGTTGCTCTTTGGGCTGTTGGATGGAAACCATGATGGCAATTTGTCCCGTGAAGAATTTCAGCGTCTGGCGGAAGTGATGGATCATGCTCATCATTCGGGAAACCAGAACCACCCAATGCCCGGGATGGGTCCAGGGCCAGACATGCATCGACAAGCAATGGATCGACCAGCAAATGGACCGGAGTCCCGCGTCAATTCTCCACCGCAGCAGTTGTCTCGTCCACACGGACCTGAAAGTGTGCGCGGCGGATCGTCCGATCGCCCAATGGATCATCCTGAATTCAAACGCCCTGATGCCGAAAGGCCAGCAGCAAATCTCAGTGACCTAAACCGGCCCAGGGTTGGTCCTCCGTCCGATCAATTTCAGCGTCCCGGATTTGCTGGGCCGCCAACGGGCCGTCCGGAAGCGCCCGGCGCTGCCTTCTTTGGTCGAATGTCTGACGGTATGGACCCAAATGGAAACGGCAAGCTTGAGCAGGAAGAGATCGCTCGCATTCCGAGCTTTGTTCAGGACATGATGAAATCTCGCGGAGTTGAACTCCAGGCCGGGATGTCGCTCGACGAAATCCGCGGCAAGCTGGCCCCTGATCGCCGTGGTCAACCCGACCGTGCACCGGGAGTTCGAGGCGAAGGCCCACGGCCGGAAATTCGGGAACGCATTCAGCAGCAGCGTGCCCCCGAGCGAAGTCCAGAACGTGAACCAGAGAAAGCGAAGGATTTACCATCCGAGGCTGACGAGAGCAAGAAGGAAGAAGAGAAGAATCTTCAGACAGACGTTGCTCCAGGGAACGGGGCGATGGTTGCTTCAGACTTCGAATGGATCTGACCAGTTCTCTAAATCCTGCCTGAACGTCTTCAGGCAGGATTTTTGTTTTGTGGTGATTTGATGTTTCAAACTCCTGTCCATCTTGTAAAGCAGATTGAAAGAGTCCGGATGCCTACCTTGCGGTTCCATAAGAGAACACTGAAGAGTCTGATCGTTGGCTTGTTTTGCGCAACAAGTTTTGCGTCGTTAAATGCATCCGACTGGACACGTTTTCGTGGTCCGAATGGAACAGGAATCAGCCCTGATGCGGATCCTCTGCCGACAACATTCAGCGATACAGAAAATCTTCAGTGGAAGATTGAACTGCCAGGCGCGGGCGTGTCGTGTCCGATCGTTGTTGGAGACAAAGTTTTCGTGACGTGCTACTCCGGATACGGAGTTGATCGCCAGGATCCCGGTTCGATGAAAGATCTGAAGCGACATCTGGTTTGCGTCGATCGAGCCACAGGAAAGACACTCTGGGAAAAGACTATTGAAGCCGTTCTGCCAGAAGACGAATACTCTGGTATGGGAGTTCCCGAACACGGCTACGCGTCGCACACGCCAGTGTCCGACGGAACGAATGTGTATGTGTTCTTCGGTAAGTCCGGTGTCTTCGCATACGACCTTGATGGCAAAGAACTTTGGAACGCAAGCGTTGGCAAGCAGTCTGATGATCGATCCTGGGGTTCTTCATCCAGTCCGATTGTTGTCGACAATGTCCTGGTTGTTCCGGCCGGCCCCGAGAGTCGCGCGGTTGTGGGAATTGACAAGACAACTGGCAAGGAACTCTGGAAATCAGAAAGCGACGGACTCGGTAATGTCTGGGGAACTCCAGCAGTGTCCAAAGTCGACGAAACGCGAACTGATATTGTGATCGGTGCTCCGGATGAAATCTGGGCGATCAATCCAGCCACTGGAAAACTGAAGTGGTACTGTTCGGCAATGGCTACGGATCAGTTCAACTCCAGCGTTGTTGTTGCAGACAACATGATCTACGCCGTTGAAGGTCGCGGAGGCGGGTCGATTGCGGTCAAAGCAGGTGGCAAAGGTGATGTCACTGCATCCAACATCTCATGGTCCGGCAACGATAGCAATCGGTTCTCAACTCCGCTGGTTTACGACGGTCGGATCTATCTGATTTCCGGCAGCACAGCAAAGTGCATCAGCGCGGCCGATGGAAAAGAGATCTTTCAGGCTCGCCTTCAAGGCGCTGCAGCCGGCGCAGAACAGGGTGGCGGAGGTCGACCAGGTGGCCCTCCCGGCGGCGCGCCGGGACCAGGCGGTGGTCCGGGTCAACCGCCAGGCGGTGGTCGCGGCGGGCGTGGTGGATTTGGTGGCGGTCGCGGCAGTGACTATTCGTCGCCAGTGCTTGGCGATGGAAAGATCTTCTATGTGTCGCGCAGCGGCGAAGTTCATGTGCTGAAGGCAAGCGATACGTTTGAAAAGCTGGCAACCAATCGGTTGACGTCGGAGTCCGAAGATTTCAGTGCAACACCTGCCATCAGCAACGGGCAAATCTTCATCCGTTCGAACAAGCATCTTTACTGTGTATCGTCGCACTAAATGAGGGTTCGAGGTAGTGGATCTTGCTAATGTTCCTCTGACTGCAGGACCTTTAGCAAGGTCCACTACTTCAAAATCCATGTCTGACAAAGCTGTAGTGAAGTGTCATTTGTGAATTGAGGGACGTTCAGCGGGCGAGACGCCCGCGCTCCGGA